>NZ_CP043930.1:0-600000 GCF_009720525.1 Gimesia benthica | reverse complement strand
CCAGTTCCTTGCGTGGTTTTTTGGGGCGGTAGGCTTCAAATTTATCCACCCGGAATTCCTGAATCATGTGGTTAATCCGGTTCTCAATATTGGTTAACTGATCACCTTCATCGGGGGCGACGAAGGTGAATGCGGCCCCCTTCAGATCTGATGAGAGTCTTCCAACTCGTCCAATACGGTGCACATAGTCATCACTGAATTCAGGAATATCAAAATTGATGATGTGTGAAATCCCACTGACATCAATCCCTCGTCCCATCACATCAGTGGCGATCAGCAGACGGATTTTTCCTTCACGGAATTTTTTCAGTACCCGGTCCCGTTTGGGTTGAGGCAGGTCCCCGTGAATGGCGGCAACGTCCTTCAGTTTTTTCGAGAAGATCCGATCCAGCTTGTCGGCTCCCCGTTTTGTTCTGGTGAAGACGATGGTCTGTTTCGGGCGTTCCTGGAACAAGAGTCGTGAGAGTAGTTTGATTTTTCGATCTGGATCGACAGTGATGTAATACTGATCGATGGCATCGACGCTGACTTTGTTTTCGGACAGATCGATCATCACGGGCTCATTCATATAGCGTTGTGCCAACCGCTCGACAGGCGGTGGCAGTGTTGCTGAGAGCAACAAAGTCTGACGTTCTTTGGGACACTTGCGGAGAATCTTCTCAATGTCTGGTCGGAAGCCGATGTCCAGCATCCGGTCTGCTTCATCCAGAACTGCAAAGCGAAGGGTGTTTAGCTTCAGATTACCACGGTTGATATGGTCGATGACTCGTCCAGGGGTACCAACGGCGATCTGGGCACCTTTCTTTAACTGGTTTTCCTGGGGGCGAACAGGCTTGCCTCCCACAAGGACGGCCAGACTGAGTGACTTCGAAGGACAGAGTTTACGGATTTCCACAGCGACCTGTTCGCTCAACTCGCGGGTCGGAGCAAGGATCAGGGCTTGGATTCCTGGGCGTCTGAGGTCAATCTGCTGCAGAACAGGCAACGAGAACGCCGCAGTTTTACCGGTTCCCGTACGTGCCTGGCCGATACAGTCTTTGCCGGTGACAGCGATCGGAATCAACTCAGCCTGAATGGGGCTTGGTTTTTCATAACCTGCTTTGCTCAGGTTTTTTAATATTTTGTCATTGAGTCCTAACTGATCAAAACTGGCGGTTGTGGTCTTTTTTTTCTTTTTCTTCTTCTGATTCATTTCCTGTAAATTCCTGCTGAGGCAGGAGAAATCTCGCTCTGCGCTGAGGCATCCTGTGCCGGAGCATTATTCTGGTGGCTGTTCATTTTCTGTATCAGTACCAGCCTGCTTCGCGTTATCCAGGTTCGCTTGTTCCCGAACCGAAACTCCGATCAGACGCTTGATGTCATTACTGTCAATGGCCTCTTGTTCTACGAGTGCTTTTGCCAGCAGGTCAAGTTTCTCCCTGTTTTCTGTTAAAATTTTCACTGCCCGTTCTTCAGCAGCGTTTAAGAACCGCTGCATTTCCTGGTCAATGACGTGTGCGGTTTCTTCACTGCACTCGCCTTGAGATTTCATCTCTTTACCCAGGAACGGGTTTTCGTCTGAGTGGCGAAACGCCACAGGTCCAATTACACCACTCATGCCCCACTGTCCGACCATTTTACGTGTGATCTGTGTGGCACGCTTGATGTCGTCAGCTGCTCCGGCTGTATGCTCACCAAACACCAGCCCTTCTGCAGCACGACCACCCAACATGAAGGCTAACTGCGAGTGGAGTTGTTTCTCACCCATGTTATAACGCTCTTCATCAGGCAGCAGTTGTGTCACGCCCAACGCTCTGCCGCGAGGAATGACGGTCACTTTATGCACTGGATCGATCTCCGGAAGCAACCAGGCTAATAACGCGTGGCCTGCTTCGTGGTAAGCGGTCATTTCCCGCTCTTTTTCACTGAGAATCTCTTCGCGAGGTGGTCCCATTAAAACACGATCCCGTGCATTGTCAAAATCTTCTTTGTCAACCTGATCTTTATTGAGCCGTGTCGCGGACAGGGCAGCTTCATTTACCAGGTTCTTCAAATCAGCTCCCGAAAAGCCAATTGTTCCTGCAGCGATCTTTTCCAGATCGACATCATCCGAGAGGGGGATTTTCCGCGAATGTACTTTCAGAATCGCGGCCCGGCCCTCTTTCGTAGGACGGTCAACTGTGATATGCCGGTCGAATCGCCCGGGACGCAGCAATGCCGGGTCCAGAACATCGGGACGGTTGGTTGCCGCGATTACAATGACGGCTTCATTCTGTTGAAAACCATCCATTTCACTGAGCATCTGGTTGAGGGTCTGTTCGCGTTCATCATGTCCCCCGCCCAGTCCGGCACCACGAATTCGACCAACGGCATCGATTTCATCGACGAAGATGATACAGGGGGCATTTTCCTTGGCGTTGCGGAACAGGTCACGCACCCGGCTGGCACCGACGCCAACAAACATCTGGATAAATTCCGAACCGTTAATCGAATAAAAGGGAACACCGGCTTCCCCTGCGGTGGCGCGAGCCAGCAGAGTTTTTCCGGTCCCTGGCGAGCCCATCAAAAGCACCCCTTTGGGGATCTGAGCACCGAGACGCTGAAATTTGGCCGGAGTTTTCAGGAATTCAACCACTTCCTGCAGTTCCGCCTTCGCCTGTTCCATCGCTGCGACGTCGTCGAAGGTGGTCTGTTCTTCGGAAGGTCGGAATCGTTTGGCCGGGCTCTTGGTGAAATTACCAAGCATTCCCGATCCCATGGGATCGGCCGACCGTCGGAGCATAAACCAGAAGAAGCCGATGATCAGCAAGGGACCAATCAGCCAGGGTAAAATATACGTACCGATGCCGACACTGGTGCTCTCGGCTTTGAAGGTTACATTCTGTTTGATCAGCTCGGGAACCAGGTCACGATCTTCAACCGGGTGAGAGGGGAGCACGGTATTAAACTCTTCCGCAAGCTTTTCTCCCTTCTTTTCTTTATCACCCGGATTTTTCGGACGGACTTTCCATTTACCGGTCAGTATATCTCCGTGGAACTCGACGGAATCCACGTTGCCTCTTTTGAGTTCATCGATGAAAAAGCTGTAATCGACCTTCGAACCGGTATTCTCCGGAGAAGATTTCATCATCATCAGACTGCCAATGACCAGAATCAGCAGGATAATCAGCCAGGGGCCGGTTGATGGGGCACCTTGAGTTTCTTTGCTGGATGGCTTTTGGGGATCTTTGCCGGGAGGAGGAGTTCGTTGGGGATTCTCCTGCGGAGAGGCCATATGCTGTTCCGTTCGTTGCTTAAGATCTTCTTACTGGTTGCTGATGGCTGGGATCATCCTGGTGTGTCATTGTCTTCTGGTTAGACATCCGTGTTCGACCAGGTAATTCTTCCTGCGAAGAGCGGGGAGACATGTGTATCATTGCCAGATTAAATATTATTTGCTGATTCTATGGGAAAATCCGCCCCGCAGGCAATGGTGGCAGACCTGATTTTAGAAAGGAACGGGCAAGCCGTTGTGAAAATAAGTGCAGCCGCTGAGCCAGCTTATTGCAGATTGGGGCTGGTCACTAATCCTTCAGACCGTAGCGGACGATACACCAGAGTGCTTTGACGCCGTCTTTCCAGCCGATTTTTTTCCCCTGATCATAAGTGCGTCCATCATAGCTGATCGACATCTCGAAAATACGACAGCGACGTCGGGCCACTTTGGCTGTCAGTTCCGGCTCGATACCAAATCGGTTCTGACAGAGTCCAGGAGCGATTTCCTTGATCACATCCTTTTTGAACAGCTTATAGCAGGTCTCCATATCGGTCAGGTTGAGGTTGGTGAAACAGTTTGAGAGGGTTGTCAAAAACCTGTTTCCCAGGTAGTGCCAATAGTAGAGAACGCGATGCGGCTGATCTCCCAGAAACCGGCTGCCATACACGACATCGGCACGACCTTCGATGATAGGCTGTAGCAAACGGGGGTACTCAGAGGGATCGTATTCCAGGTCAGCATCCTGGATCAGCATTACATCTCCCTGCGCTTCCAGGAAACCAGTGCGGACGGCTGCCCCTTTCCCCTGATTGACCTCGTGGAAAATGACGCGGATTTCGTTATACGCATCCTGCTCCGACTGCGATTGCTCTTCGAGACGTTTGAGAATATCTCGAGTACCATCCGTACTGCCATCATCGACGAGTACCAGTTCCTTGCGAATGGGTACTGCTTTAACCTGGCTGATCAGGTTCTCTACCGTCTTTTGTTCATTGAAAATCGGGATCACGACCGACAGTAGAAAATCTTGTGGGATCGGATAGAAGCCTAGCTGACGGCAGCCCGCCTCACCCAGGGACGATTTCAGTGAGTCGTACCATTCGGTCGTGTAAGGATAGCCGTGCTCATCAGACTGTGGAAAACGTGCGATAGACGATGGTTCCATGATCAACTTTTAGTCGTAAAAGGGTTGTCGGTTTGAGATTAATCGGTTCTATTCTGTATTATAAGTCGTAAATAGCATCTGCAAGAGTAGTTTCTGTTTCGTTTTCGCATTCACTGGTGGATATGTGAAATGGAGCGGTTTACATTATCCATACCGTCAGGCTGATATTCATTATTTCGATGGTAATGACGAAAATATCGATTTTCTGATCCCAAAGCATTGAGGCGCCCCGATGAAACCAACTCAGATTTTGTTCACTGACGTGAGTTCTCAAACCTGGATCGAGAAGGTTCTTCTGAATTCAGAGAGTCACCCTGAGTTTTCAAAGCAATCAGAATGGTCTGTCGACAAACGACCATTGCACGGAGGTCCATCTGAGGGAGTGGACCTGATTGAAGTCAATAACGGGCGTTTAAAGCTCAATATCATCCCTACCAGGGGAATGGGAGTCTGGAACGGGATGTTCGATGAGCTACCTCTCGGGTGGAATTCCCCTGTCAAAGCTCCCGTTAATCCTGCATTGGTTAACCTCTCTGAACGAGGAGGCCTGGGCTGGCTGAGTGGATTCAATGAATTGATCTGTCGATGTGGCCTGATTTCCATGGGGCCTCCTGGAACAGATGCTGGCGGCAACCCGCTTGAGTCGGAACTGACTCTGCATGGTCGCATCGCGAATACTCCTGCTCATTATGTTTCAGTCGAACTGGATCCCACAGACAGGGGTTGGATACGAATCACAGGGCGCATGACAGAAGGCATGCTGTTTGGCAGCCAGTTACAGCTGGAATCGACCCTGGAAACTCAATTGGGCTCTGAATCATTTACAATAAGAGACCGGGTTATCAATGTCGGTGCCAGTGAAGCAGAATCCGAACTGCTTTATCACATCAATGTGGGGGCACCCTTTCTGGAAGCGGGAGCTCAGTTCGCGATTCCCTTTGAAGAAATGGCTCCACGCGATCCTCGGGCTGCAGAAGGTGTTACGGAATATCAAACCTATCTGGGGCCGACTCTTGGTTATGCCGAGCAAGCCTACTATTTTCAACCCGTCGCCGACGAACAGGGGCTTACCCCTGCCCTACTTTCTGGAAGGGAGGGCGAAATAGGGTTTCTGGTGGAATTTGTGCAGTCGAAGCTACCCTGTTTTACACTCTGGAAAAATACTCAACCCGAAGCCGCTGGCTACGTGACTGGCCTGGAACCTGGCATCAATTACCCTAATTTCCGTGCAACCGAACGGGAACAGGGGCGGCTCAAGGCATTACAGCCCGGTGAAAGTTATGAGACAGTATTCAAAATCTCTATTTTGAATAATTCAGATTCGGTTGATGCCATCCGCCAGAAAATCACGAAACTAAGTCAACAGAGTCCGTCTGTGGTACACGAGTCGCCACATCCCCGGTTTTCCTGACATTAAATCAGGGTGAAATTGAATTCCGGCTCAATTTTGGTGAAAAATCGAAGAAATCAGCGATTTCATCACTTTCTGCCTCCTATATGGCTGGAATTAAATGAAAACCTTCTGATATATTTGCCAGACTGATCTGCTTTGTGCCTTGATTAATGCGTTGGGCATTGACCATGAAGTCAGACTGATGGTTTTGGAGAAGTTGGTATTCACTGGAACGTTGCGGGAGATTCTCTGATCTCTTCGCTTTTTTTTTAGATTGTCGGTTCCGGTTTGAAGGCAAGTTGACAGCCCTGTAGAGGCCCGCATCTGTCAAATATGATGCGATGATGTCAATAAAGAGACGCTTTTAAGCTTGTGAAATAGAACCTTGCTCTGTTTCCGCTGACATCAGAAAACCATGACTTCCAGTCGTGATACGAATTTCGAAATCAAAAGTGTAGTTGGATTTTTTTTAGTATGGTTGATCGTAACTTAATTCGAGAGTTTGGTATTTCTGACGAAGACCTTGATGCTGCATTCGCCGAGGTCATGCCCGAAGTTGAAGCGGGTGAAGAAGGTGAGGAGAATGACTGGGTGCTGGATGATGTCTACGCATCCGTGTCCATTGCCTATGATGTGAATCAGATCATCGACGGGGTGGTCTTGAGTGTCGACGGTGAAGAGGTTCTCGTTGACATCGGATTCAAGAGTGAAGGTGTCGTACATATCGACGAATGGTCCGAAGAGGAAGAACCTCCTAAGGCCGGTGATAAAGTACAGGTCCTGCTCGAAGAGGTCGAAGATGAGTTCGGCCTGACCATGCTCTCCAAACGCAAAGCAGACCGGATTCGCGAATGGGAAAAGGTCATCGCAACCCACGCCGAAGGCGATGTGGTTTCTGGTACCGTGGTTCGCAAAATCAAAGGTGGTTTGCTGATCAATATCGGCGTGAACGTCTTCTTGCCAGCCAGCCAGGTCGATATTCGTCGTCCCTCTGATATCGCCAACTACATTGGTCGCACAATTGAGTGTGTTATCCTCAAAATCGACGAAGCCCGTCGTAATATTGTGGTTTCACGTCGTAAGCTCATCGAAGAAAAACGCGAAAAGCTCAAACAGGACCTGCTCAGCAAAATCGAAGAAGGTCAGATCGTCAAAGGGGTTGTCAAGAACATCGCCGACTTTGGTGCCTTCGTCGACCTGGGTGGTATCGATGGTCTGCTGCACATCACTGACATGAGCTGGGGCCGTATCAATCATCCGACTGAGATCGTTAAGATTGATGACGAAATCGAAGTCATGATCCTGAGCGTCGATCGCGACAAAGAAAAGATCGCTCTGGGCCTCAAGCAGAAATCACCAAGCCCCTGGGAACTGGTCGAATCCAAATACCCCGTGGGAACCAAGGTTACTGGCACGGTTGTCAATGTCATGTCTTACGGTGCCTTTGTGAAACTGGAAGACGGGATTGAAGGTCTGGTTCACATCAGTGAAATGTCCTGGACCAAACGCATCAACCACCCCAGTGAACTGGTCAATATCGGTGACGAAGTCGAAGTTGTGGTTCTGGGCGTCAACAAAGACAAGCAGGAAATCTCTCTGGGTATGAAGCAGACTCAGTCCAATCCCTGGGACGAAGTCACCAAGAAGTACCCCGAAGGTGCCAAGGTCAAAGGGACTGTTCGCAACCTTACCAACTACGGTGCATTCATCGAGCTGGAAGAAGGTGTCGACGGGCTGTTGCACGTGAGCGACATGTCCTGGACCCGTAAGATTTCACACGCCAGTGAAGTAATGAAGAAAGGCGATGAAATCGAGTGTCTGGTAATTTCTGTTGACGAAGAACGCAAGCGGATTGCCCTGGGCCTGAAGCAGCTTTCTTCGGATCCCTGGGAAACCGACATTCCTCAGAAATACCAGCCAGGTGCAATCGTGCAGGGTGTGGTTACCAAGATCACCAATTTCGGTGTCTTTGTTGAGCTGGAAGACGAACTGGAAGGCCTGCTCCATATCTCTGAGCTGGCAGACCACAAGGTTGAAAATCCGGAAGACATCGTCAAAGTCGGCGAAACCCTGGATGTAAAAATCCTGCGTGTCGACACAGACGATCGTAAAATCGGCCTGAGTCGTAAACTCGAAGAACCGATTGAAGAAGAAGCTGCTGCTGGTGAAAGCAGCGAAGTTACTTCCTCTCCTCGTAAGGAACTCATGGGTGGAACTGGTGGAGATGCTCCACTGTTCACTATGCCTTCAGAGAGTGCGGAAGCTTCCAAAGAAGAAGATTCCAGCGAAGAGTAAACTTGCATAAAACTTTCAGTCACTGACTGTCAGTTGCATATAGAGCGGCGATCAGAAACGATCGCCGCTTTTTTTACGTCTAGAGCGAATTCGATGTTCTACCAGATACTTAAGTCGTGTCTGTTTCTCGACTGTTGACGCACATGGATCAAAGTTGCTGGATGCAATGTCAGTGTGGGCTGTTTGTGAAAAAGTACTGTAATAGCTGTGTTTTAGCTCGCTAATCTACCCCAGTTGATATAACCGTTACAGCTTCCGTAGAACCGTGTTTTCCCGGGCCGCTTTTCGACTCCTGTTTCAGAAAAGCGATGTTGCCTGCCGATAAAAACTCTACAGGGTGTTGGTATATCTAACCGACTGACTGTGATTGAATTATCGTGTCGAGAGGAAACGAGTTCCCGCGAACGGTTGCAAATCGAATGGAAAGCCATGGATAACGAACGGCCTTTCCATTTGTCACCAGAAACAGATAACAGGTTTTCCATGCAGAAAACTGCTCGACGGCGTTCCTCTTCAGCCGTACAGAATCCATTAGAAACATATCTTAAAGAGATCAATGAAACCGCCCTGCTCTCTGCCGAAGAAGAGCGAGAGCTGTCGAATCGCATTGAACATGGTGATAAAGAGGCACGCGACCGGATGGTTCGTGCGAATCTGCGACTGGTGGTGAATATTGCTCGTGCTTATTCCGGCAAAGGCCTGCCACTCCAGGACCTGATCGAAGAGGGCAACCTGGGGCTCCTGCGGGCAGTCGAAGGCTTCGACCCGGATATGGGGACCCGTTTCAGTACCTATGCCAGTTATTGGATCAAGCAGTCTATCAAACGGGCTCTGGTCAATTCTGCGAAAACGATCCGTATTCCTGCTTACATGGTTGAACTGTTGACCAAGTGGCGGCGGGCAACTGCCCAGCTTCAGGATACGCTGGACCGAACTCCGACGACTGAGGAAGTTGCACGTGAACTGGATCTTCCTCCCAAGAAACTGAAAATCGTCAAGAAAGCAATTCAGCTTTACAATTCCTCGCCGCAGTCAGAACAACAGGACGCCGGCTGGTCGCTGGGAGAAATGATTCCCGATGACCGTCTCAAAGGGCCCGATGATGAACTGGTTGAAAATGACAACCTCAAACATGTTTTCAGGCTGTTGAAGGAAATTCCAGATAGAGAAGCCAACATCCTGCGGATGCGGTTTGGGCTCGATGGTGAGGAACCGAAGACCCTCAAAGAGATTGGTCAGGCACTGGGACTGACGCGAGAGCGAGTTCGTCAGATTGAGAGTGAAGCTCTCAAAAAACTGGCCAAGGAAATCAGTGGCGAGTAATTTGCTTACCCTGTCAAAATTGAATCTACTATGCAAGCAGACCGGTTATTCGCCGGTCTGTTCTGCTTTGACAGGGACCACCAGCGGGTCATGAATGGTGGGAGTGTTACCCCGCTCCGCTTGCCGATAGATCTCAGCCAGTTGAATCATTAACGGTTCCAACTGTTGATAGTAATCGTCTTCGGTTTCAAATTCTGTCTTCCGCTGTTTGAGTTCCAAGATATTAATTTCCAGAGCATCACGGCGTTGCTTTTGAGTTCCAGTGATCTGTGAAACTGGTCGCAATGCACAAACGGCGAACTGCTGGGCTCGATGACCGTCTGGCAGGCTGGCCGTTGCTCCTGTCTCGGCGAGATGATCCAACCCCTTAAATTGATCAGCTCTTGAGCCCCGCTGATCGCCGTTATCGTCCAGCAATGCATGCTCAGTGGCCAGTTGGCCCTGCTCCAGGTAATGTGCTTCTGTCTGACGACAAGCGGCCAGATAAGCTTCCAGGAGCGAGACCTGCCCGTCATGATCCAGATCGGATTCTGGTTCGGAAGCCGCTGCGGACAAAAACTTACCGAAATGGGAAAAGTAGAACTCAAATCCATTTTTGGTAGCAGAGATCACCACACGATTCTTTCCTGACAGTGCCTGCAGGAAAGGACCACTGGCCGAAAAACAGTTCAACACTGCGAGAGGATGTGTAATCTGATCACAACAGACTTGCAGTTGTTCTGCAGTCAGGTCGGGGCCGCGGAGATTGAAGCGAGCTGATTTCCCATCAAACGTACCATGCCCGATCAGGATCAACCAGGTTGCACTGTAGGATTCCGGGGAACGCAGGAGTTCCTGTTCGATCAAAGTTCGATCAGAATTGCGGGCATCGAGGCTTTCTCCAATCACAGTCAACTCGGCCTGTTTTCCAACCGCAAGTTGTTTCCAGTTCTCAGCCCAGTCAGCGAATTGAATGGCATATTCGTCTGTTCCTTCAGCCCCGAGCACGAGGATAAAACGTTCTGGTCTGTCAGGTGATTCTGCGGCAGCAAGGTGCACTAGCGGATTCCCACAGATCAGAGAGCACGCCGCCAGAATAATGGTCATTCTGAAATTTCGCATCAGGGTAATCCTTTCCAGCGTCTGAGAGACCATTCTCCCAAAAGACATCCCAGGACAAGCAGCAACACCCCCGGATGATGCCAGAGTGGCGTGACAGCCTCTTCCATCACCGGTAACTTGCGTTGATCCAGCGAATTGACAAATTGTCGCAATTTGGCAGCGGGAACGACCTCACCTTGAGAATCATTTGCCAACTGCTCAAGTAATGCCAGATCGGGTTGGGCCGAGCGAAACTCTCTGATCTCGGGAGCATGTACCCAGCCGCTGGTGACAGTTTGAGTTTTACCATCGGGAGCAGTGACTGTGGCGGTGGCAGTAAAACCTCCTGATTGTTGTGGCAGATATAATGTCTGGTATTCTCCAGGCTGATCGGCGAGCGGTTCAGCTGTAAGCTCAAGCGTTTCTTTGTCGGGAGTTGTGATTTTTAAAGCGACCAGGTAATCACTGCGTTTCTGAAATTCGGGATCGCGGACCAGAATCTTAATTTTTGTACCCGATGAGGCATCTTCAGATTCTACAACCTGCAGCGAGACTGGTTCCAGAACGTCGGTAGTCATCCAGCGCAAAAGCTGACGCCAGGCTTTATAGAGTTGTGGATCTGGAGTATCTTCCTGGAGTCGCCAGCGCCACAAATCCCCAATCATTACAGCTGTGACGCGGCCCAGTCCATAACGTTGCGAAGCGATTGCGGGGGTAGAGGAGCGTGATGTGCTTTTTGCTTCGGCAGCCAGGATTGCGCCCGGTTTGGTGGTGTCTACCCGGTTAATGGTTTTGAACGCAGGCATTTCTGCCAGTCGTTTCTGTTCGTCCTGTTCCTGTTTATGGTGACGCAACCAGGGTTGCAGCCAGCCATCTCGTGTCAGTTGAAACTGGACATCGCTGGATATCTGTGGGTTGGGAGCGTGAGAAAAGTAAACTGGCAGCATTCGCTTAAAGTCGGTTTTGTCATAGCCCCCCTGTTGAAATGACTCCTGGCCTCCGAGCATTACCAGCCCCCCGCCCCGTTCTGAAACAAAGCGGGTCAGCAGTTCGATCTGATCGTGAGTAAAAAAGGCTGCTTCAAGGTCATCAATGATTACGGTTTCATACTGAAACAGCTCGGCTTCGGTTTTGGGGAAACCATCCTTCAGTTCATTCGGCGTTTGTGTGTTAATCCGGACAAACACCGGTTGATCATAGCGTTCCAGATCCTTCTCGTTTTTCTCATCAAAGCCACGGTACAGGGCGTTGCCCTCTTCTCCGTCTCGACTGCGAAAATCAAACTTTGTTTCTTTTTGGGCAATGCGAATCAGTCCTACCAGCTGAATATGCTCATCTTCATGAATCGCACGCCGCAGGAATTTAAATTCCCAGTTTGGACGCCCTGAGACATAAAGAACGCGGTGTGCTTTCCGTCCCCTGTCGACCTTCAGTGTGCGCTGGTTATTAGCGAGCGTCAGTTCGCCCCCCTCTGGAATATTGACACTGGTTTTAATCCGATAGAAGGCAACGCCGGTCTCTTCTGGTTTGACCTGGAAGCGAATCTGGAACTGCTGCTCGGGCAGACTGACTTCGCGCGTGATAGTTTCAACGACTTTTCCAGCCGGATCTATTAGTTGGGCGGTAAGCTGTTTCTGCTGGCATTGCGTGGCTGAAAGATCGGCCAGGATGCGTATCGGAGCATCCTCGAAAGGAGAATAACTGACTGAAGTATTAGTAATTGCCAGATCGGTTGACCGATCTACATGACCGATGGGAACCGGATAGATGGGGACGCTGGATTTCAACTGGCTGGTATCACTGGCTGAAATACCATCCGTCAGCACCAGAATTCCCGCGAGGGGCAGTTTCTGGTATCGCTGATTGAGTTCATTGAGGCTGGTTACCAGATTCGAAGACGTTCCCTCAAATTTCAGCTGTGTCAGATCAGAGCGGACATGAGCATGGGAGTCGAGCGAGTACTTGCGTACGGAAAAATTCTGTTCCAGATCGATCAGCCAGCGGGCTTGAGCTTCTGGTTGCTGTTTATTGGCTGACGCTAGTAACTGTTTCAACTGTTCGCTACGGGGTTTGCCCGTTTTCGGATCCTGAATGGCGAGGCTTTGGGAGTCATCGACCAGGACGGCGAAAAGATTCGTGCCAGGGGCCATACGTGTGCCACTCCAGAGGGGCTCCGTCAGGGTGATAGCCAGGATTGCGATCGCCAGTAGTTTTAACCCGGCAGCCCCCCCTGACAGGGCACGTTGAACTGTCAGCGAACGGTACGCGTAGACCAACAGCCCCAGTCCTGTGATGATGGCTACTGGTACAAAAAGGCTCCAGCCCGGAGCACCAAACTGAATTTCTGCCAGACTGATCATTTTCCGTTCCCTAGTTCTTCATAATAGCGTCGGACCAGGTCTGAGTACTTTTCTGGTACCGGGTCACGGTCAATCGGTGCCAGCGATGTTTGCGCACCTCGTTTACTGATCTCGTTTGACAGAATTGTTTGAATTTCAGCCAGCGGTTCCAGGATTTGTGCATTGATCAAGTCTCCCTCTGGTGCTTTGGAGTGACGTTTAAACTCTGCACGCATACTCTGTGCGCGTTCACGAATTTGAGCGACTCGACTACGTAGTTCGGGATCCCCCACCATTTCTTCCACGTCCCGCATCCGGTCTGACCATTCGCGGAACTGGTTTCCCGTCAAAGGTCCAGGGGTTGGGCTGCCGGGGCCTCCTTGGCCACCACCAGGTCCTCCCTGAGACTGTCCCCGTTGTCCCTTAAGAGATTTGGGGCCGGCTGAATTTTGAGAAGAGTTGGGGGAGTTGGCTTGAGAACCGTTTCCTTTGCCTGCCTGGGCCGAGGTCAGCTGTACTTGCCCTTGCCCCTGGCCCTTGCCCTGGCCCTGACTGGCAGGCTGTCCTGATGAATTGGACTGGCTTTTTCCAGGTTGACTTTGTCCTGATTGTCCCTGCTGTGGTTGTCCAGATTGAGGCTGGCCAGACTTTGACTGTTCGGCTGAGGACGGATTTTGACCTGATTTTCCAGGCATCGGCTGATTCTGTGCCAGGCTGTTCTGGTCTTGTCTACTCTCACCCGGTTTACCTTGCCCCTGAGAACCTGCTGGATTGGGACGTTGACCTGCTTGTTGTGGAGATGGGGAACCAGGTTTTCCCGAACCAGTGCCTGGTGGTTTTTGTTGGGGAGAATTGCTTGCCAGTTGCTGTTCCTGTTGTATTTCAGAAGAGAGCGATTTGAGTGCCTGGCGAGCGCGTTTTAATGATTCCAGATCGTTGCCAAGTACGCTCTCAGCGGCGACCTGAATTCCCTGTTTCATGGTCTCGATGCCGCGTGAAGCACGTTCTTCTGCTTCACGAGCCTGATTACCATTTCCCTCTTTCAGGAAATTGGCCGCATCTTTCAATGCTTCTTCGGGGCGAAAGGGTCTCGTTTTGCGAATTGCGTCATACAGATGTCGTGAGAGCAGCGGCTCTGCCTGTTCCGATTCCTGTACAACCTGCTTCATCTGTTCCATGATTTCTTTGAGGCGGTCTTCCTGTTGTTGCAACTGATCTGCCAGTTCTGAATTGCCCCGATGGCTTCGCAGGGAACGCCGTGCTCCCGGTTCCGGTTTCCGTTCCCGGTCATTAATCGCCTGATTGATAGCCTGCTGCTTCTGATCAAGCTGTTCTGCCTGCTGGTTCAGCAAACGCATGGCATCGGCGAACTGGTTGGCTGTTTTTTTGCGGAAGTCATTTTTAAGCTGATTCAGTTTCTGCTGTGCCCGGGTGCCTGAGTTCAGTGCCCGGGAGACCTGTCCCTCTTTTAATGACTGAGCACTTTGTTGAAGATGCTGGCGGGTCTGTTCCAGTTCTCGACGAGATTTCATTGAATCGGGTTGTTTCGCCTGATCCATCCGCTGGGCCACTTCATCTGCCTGACGCAACAGTTCGCGTTGTCGTTCCCGCAGGCGTTTGAGCTGTCGTTCGATCTCTTCCCGTTCTGCGTCTGTTTTGGCAAACCGCTGTTTATTGGCCAACTCCTTGAGCTGTTCATTCAGATCTTTCTGACGCTCAGCCAGTTCCCGCAGACGATTCAGAATTTGTAGAGATTCCCGATCTGGTTGAGCAGCAACGGGCTGAGAAGCCTGATTTTCTGTTTCATAACGCTGTTTTTTATTGGTCAGTTCCAACTGCTGCAGTTGAGTCTGCGAACGGCTGCTGCCTCCCCCCTTGCTACCTCCGCCGTTTTTACTCTTGGAGACTTCATGTTCCCGGGCACGCAGTTTCAGCAGCATCTGATAACTGGTCTGTTCTGCAGCCAGAGCCGTTGAAAGTGTCGATACGGACTGCGCCTCCCTGGCAGAGTCCAAGTGGGTTGCGGCCTCCTGCATGCTTTGCGAGATGGAGTCAATCAATGCTTTCGACTTTTGGGATTTGATTTTTTCGGAAAGCTTGCGCAATTCTGCTACCAGCGACTGTTGTGCTTGCGAGAGCGTCTCGAGATCTGGGGAAAACTGTTCAGAGACGGTTGGCTTGATCTCGCGGCGGATGACTTTCCAGGTTGCATTAATTATCTGTTTTTGTTGTTCTGCCAGCTTCTCGGCCTGTTGTGCATTGCCGCCACTTTTTCCTGCCTGTGAGGCACCTCCGGGAGATCGTCCTTCCCGGAATATCTCTTCAAAGTGACGGACTTCCATGAAATACATGTCGCTGAGTACTTTGCGCGTGCGACCCTCTGCTTCGAGATCCTCAGCAAACAGGTAATAGGAAATCAGGGTGTCGGGCTGCACGTGCAGACGTTCCAGAGAGAGAGTGTGCTCAGCTGTGAAATCGACTGCTGCTTTATCGCTTTGACGGAGTACTACAGTCTGAGGTTCCTGGCCAGGAATCGAGTAAACCAGACCTACCTGTTGCAGGCCGAAGTCGTCAACTACGGTGCCTTGGACCAGTGCCTCTTCGAGTGGGGAGACACGGGTGTCACGAGCTGGAAATGTGATTTTGATTTCAGGTGGAAGATTGGGTATCACAGCCAAATCGATAAATGGTGGAGTGCGGTTTGAACGACCATCGCTGTCGTTCAGATGCAGGTTCCAGGTCTGGTCCTGTTCTGCCTGCAATGTCAGACGGCCCGATAACCCATTTGAATCGATCACCATCGGTAACGCATTGCCGTTATCGTTTCTAAGTTCAGCTGTTTTCACTGGCTTATTAAAGCGGGCGTGGAATTGAATTTTAGAACCAACAATCGCACTCAGTGTGAGACTGTCTTCATTCCGCTGCGCTGGTTGACCTGTATAGTCTGGCGGTGTGATTGTGCTGTCAAGTTGAACCAGCTCGGGCAGGACATAGACTTTTACCTGTGAAACATCTGACTTCCAGTCTGCTGAGTGCACTTGATAGCTCAAATCCTCTGTTACAGCAGGAATTCGAACCGCAAAAATCGGGTCGTCCAGCTGTTTGGTCAGCGGAAGTTCTGTGGTGGTCCCGCTGGGAGTTGTGAAATGCAGAGTTGCAGTCTCCGGGACTTTTCCCGAGAAACGTGCGGTGATCAGCAAAGGATGCCCTTTTTCTACCTCGGTAGAACCAGGTTGAATTTTAACTTTGAATTCCTGTTGGGCCTGGTTGATGAGAGCGATGGAGGTTTTTTGAGGAGTGGGAGCGGCCTGGAGCAGAGTCCAGCAACTCAGGCAGCAGAGCAACCAGACAGTAAAGCAGGTTAAGTGTGTGGTGCTCTGCAAAATCAGCCTGCGGTTGGAAATAGCCTGCCTCCAGTCATGGTTTGTACCGTGTGATATGACCTGGGCCAGCAGACGCTTCTGTAGAAATGTGGGCGACTCATTCCAGTTTTGCTTTTCCAGCTCCAGTGTTGCGAGCAGACTGGTGTCGAGATCAGGATAAGTTTCTTCGATCAGTTTTGCCACTGCGTGACGACTGGCTGGAGAGTAGCGGTTTCGCGAGCGATGGGCTAGCAAGCCGACAGCGATACAGGTTGGGACTCCCAGTAAAACTCCCAATAGCAAGTACTGTTGGGCAGGAGCTGCTACGGGGGGAAGCAGGAGTACCGTCAGCAGGGTCAGGCAGCCTGCAACCAGCCAGAGTAGCGTCAGTCGCTTAAGATTCAGACTGATCTGCTGACGAAAGATGACCTGATTCAGCTGTTTTAGTAGATCGGGCAGGCCCATGTTTACGCCTTTCCTGTCGCAGAAGATTTGCCGGTCAACCATCTGGCCAGCACAGTTTCCAGGCCCAGTAACGCAAGAGCCACTATGATCAACCAGCGCCAAATCTGCTGTTTCTGTTCCAGTTCTCGCAACTGTGCCTGACGCTGAAGTTCGGCGGGAGAAGTATGCTCCTGTGATTCTGGACCGGAGTCCATAAAGTGGACTCCAAGTGCTTCCAGCTTCTCTCGTGCGAGAGGCTCAGTCTGGCTTTCGCTAATTTCCAAATTTACTGCAAACTGCCTGGTCGGGGGCAGTTGGGTATCACTTTCAATCTGATACAGTCCGGGCAGAATAGTTTCTGTGAAATCCTGCTGATCGGAGGCAAGTTTGATCTGGGAGCGATCAGGCGTACTGATTAGACGCGTCTGTTGATCTACGGGCAGCTTGACTTTCTGGCCGATCGTGAACTGTGCCGGTGTATTCTGTGCCCTGTCATTCAGAGTCAGGATTGCATTTAACATCGGGACGAATTTTGTTGATAACGCGAACTGGCTTTCCTGAGGCGTCCATCCAAAGCTCATTACGAGCAGTTTTCCTTTATTTCGTAATATTTCCAATATCGCGGGAGCATGATGATCGAAGCGGGCCAGTACCCGATGTGGAATCTGTTCCGGCAGTTTGAGCCCGCGATAATTCCAGAATTTCAGTCGGGTGAAGTCTGAGAATTCCGGAGCCTGAAAGATCTGAAACAGGGGATGCTCGAAATTGATATCGGTGAGTAGTGCATAACCGTTGATTTCGGGGGAGACTGTTTCTATCAGTGCTGTAGTGTCTGTGTTTTGCGTCACCAGCTGATTCAGCGAATCAGTGGACTGATCATCGTGCAGCGTGAGAAGGACTACTCCCCCCTGCTCCAGATAACGTTGGACCTGTTCTGTTTCATCTGGTGCCAGTTGGCGACTGATCAGCATCAGATGGATCTCTGTTGCGGTGAGCAGCAGTGGTGGTGTATCAGGGCCGATCGTCTGAAAATCAATATCTCGCTGGCTGGTACTGGGAAAGGCCCGTCGGGCAAAGTAATTCGCAGACTCAATCGAGTTTTCGGCTGGAGTCCCGTAATGCACGATTGTCAGATTGGGCCGGGCCGCGGGCTGAAGATAAATGTGGTTATCAAAATTCTGTAGATCGCCACTGAGCACAATTCTGGGAACGGGGGCTGGCTGTTGCCAGGAGGCCATGCGGACAACTCGAGACTGGCCTCGAGGAACATAGACCTGCTGACTCTTTTCGAGTTTACCTGGCTGTAATTCATAGGCGATTGTGAATTTTTCCTGCTGAGAGTCAGCTGCATTCACAATTCGAATTGTCGGTTGAGACTCATCATCGAGTGTGAGTAACTGCAGGCCGGCGTTATCTAAGTTGTCAGCTTCTAGCTGGTGCAACCGCACACTTAACTCCTCGGGCCAGGAAAACTCGGAGAGCGCTTCGGTCCGTGATCCTGCCTGGAAATCCGTAATCAGTTCAATTTTTGTGTGACGCAGGATGCTCCCGGTTGGATCAGAGACTGCCTGTTCCTGAAGGAGTGCCGCCAGTTCCGTCAGGGCCGTTCCCAGGTCAGTTGCTTTCCAGCCGGGAGTCAATTCCCCTAATAGATTCTGGTTTCTTTCGAGCGAGCTTGCTGAACGTGTTTCTTGAGACTGTCGTAACGGTTTGACTGCTGTGAGTTGTGTGTCAAACGTATAAACTGCGATTTGATTCGGAGGCGTCTCTTTGATGATCTCATTTGCCTGGGTTAATGCTTTTTCCCAGAGGGAATCCCGCTGCATACTGGCGCTGGTGTCAATCAGAAGAATGGTCTGGCTCTGGGGCTGTGTTGAGGAGAGCTTCAGATCCTGGTTCTTGAAAAAAGGGCGGGCGAATGCGGCGACGAGGAGAATCACGGCCAAAGCGCGTAATGAGAGTAACAGCCAGTGCTCGATTTTATTTTTGCGATTAGTCTGGGGGGGCTTGTGTTCCAGAAAGCGGAGAGAGCTGAAATAGAAGACGTTCTTAGGCTGATGACGGACCAGGTGCAGTAGGATCGGCAGTCCGACGGCGATGATACCAAATAAATAAAGTGGGGTTAAAAAACTCAACTCAGGTCCTCTAATTAGATCGCACTGTCAAGCAGCGCGATCGGTAAGGAATTCAGAAAGCCCCAGCTCAAGGGGCATATCTGTGGTTAACTGATGGTAATGAACTCCCTGTTTGCGGCAGAACGACTGAATCGCCGCCTGATGTTCCTGTAACTGTTGCTGATAATTTTCCCGGGCTGTCTTGGGGTTGAGGGCGATACGCTCGCCAGTTTCCAGGTCTTCAAAGATGGCCGTTTCTTGGAAATTAAGGTGAATTTCTGCTGGGTCCAGAATCTGGAATAATGCGACTTCGTGTCCTTGTGCGCGAAGATAGGCGAGGTGGGTATTTAACTCATCCAGGGGGCTCATCAGATCAGATATCAGGACTACGAGCCCTCGTTTATTGATGGTTTCTACTGCATGTTTCAATGGAGAGATCAGATTGGTGTGTGAACCTTGCGGGGGACGTTCCAGTTCGATCAGGATTCGTCTGAGCTGGCCTCGCGTAAAGCGAGCGGGGATGACCGTTTCTACCTGCTCGTCAAAAATGATCAGTCCGGTGGCATCGCGCTGCTGGGCCAGAAAATAGGCAAATGTTGCAACCAGGGTTTTGGCGTATTCGGCTTTGGTATAGCCCAGGCTCTGAAACTGCATCGAGGTGCTGAGGTCGAGCAACATATGGCAGCAGAGGTTGGTCTCTTCCTCAAATCGTTTAATGTAGTGTTCGTTGGAGCGAGCTGCCAGTTTCCAGTCGATATGGCGCGGGTCATCTCCGGGCGTATATTCGCGGTATTCGGTGAATTCAACGGAGAACCCGTGGTAGGGGCTGCGATGCAGTCCTTTCCAGGTTCCTTCAACAACGGTTTTTGCACGTAATTCGAGAGATTTGATCCGCATCAGACAGGCAGGGTCAATGCGTTGAGACATCAGTCTCTGATTACGGCGGGCTGTGGTATTTGTGTTCATGCAGCTTCAATTCATCCTTTGACGGGGGCGGGAATAGTCTCTATCAATTTCTGCACAACCTGTTCCACGGTGACCCCCTCGGCTTCTGCGCGATAGTTGATTAAAACTCGGTGACGCAGGACTGGTGCCAGCAGGGCCTCAATATCTTCCTGGGTGACATGAACTCGGCCCCGCAGAACGGCCCGGGCTTTGGCGCCCAGAATCAGACTCTGGGCTGCACGTAATCCGGCACCCCAGTTGACCCACTCATTGATAAATTCCGGAGTATTCTCCTGGTGTGGCCGGGAAGCGGCACAAAGTTGAACCGCGTAACGGACAATCTCTTCGGCAACAGGTACTTCACGCACAAAACCATGGAACTGCTGGATATCATTTCCGGTAAACAGTGGTTCGATCGGTTCAGAATTGCGGGCTGTCGTCTGGGTCACAACGGCGACCTCATCATCTTCAGAGAGGTAATCGATGACCAGATTAAACATGAAGCGGTCCAATTGTGCTTCTGGTAAAGGGTATGTGCCTTCCATTTCGATCGGGTTCTGAGTTGCCAGCACGAAAAAGGGCTTTTCCAGTTCGTATCTGATCCCCGTGACGGTGACCTGTTTTTCCTGCATCGCTTCGAGTAGTGCAGCCTGTGTTTTGGGAGGCGTACGGTTGATTTCATCTGCGAGCAGAATATTGGTGAAGACGGGGCCTTTGACGAACTTCATTGCCCGTGATTCAGATGTATCACCTGCCAGAATTTCCGTCCCCGTTATGTCGGCGGGCATCAGGTCGGGAGTAAACTGAATACGCTGAGATTTCAGTTTGAAGACCTGGGCCAGGGAATTTACCAGTAGCGTTTTCGCCAGGCCCGGAGCACCTGTAATCAGGCAATGTCCGCCGGCAAACAGTGCAATCAGGAGCTGGTCGATAATTTCTTTTTGCCCAATGACTGCCTTAGAAATTTCGCGGTCAATCTGCTGTCGACTGTTCTGCAGCATTTCAAAGATGCGCTCGTCAGTGTCGCTGACATCGGGGGAGACAAGTTTCAAATTCACGTTTCGACTCCTGATAAAAAAACTGTCAAAGCAGAGACGCTGTATTCAGTGGGTCATGGCATAAAACACAATGTTAATCCCCAGGGGATAAGCTTTCTTTTCAGAGAACTCACGGAAGTACCATTTGTCCTCCCCTTCCCGTTCCCAGCCATCACCCAGATCGGTATTGTGACAGACAACCGCCATCAATCGGCCGCTATCGTCGAACAGGCCGCGATAATGCACTTCCCGGGCATCTTCCCGTTCCCAGGTAATTCCTTCAGAGCGTCCCCACTGGGCGACGCCAATACTGGGGACTTGCGGTTTTTCTTTGAGGTCATACACACAATGGAATATGGGATGCTCAAGAGGGATGTCGACCAGTTCGCGGTCCGGAAAAACACGTTTCATTTCCCAGGCAAAATTGTCCCACTCGGCTTCTCCCCAGAAATCATCCACCATCATGAAGCCACCGTTGGTCAGGTAACGTCGCAGGGCGGTGACTTCTTCTTCCGTAAATTCAAGGGAGCCGGGCTCGATTAGATAGATAAACGGGTAATTGAAAAGCTCCTCGTCCGTCAGTTCGAGGATTCGACCTTCGGGATCGACCTTCAGCGAAGTTAATTGCTGTAGACGGTAGGAGAAGTTCAGATCACTGTCTGGATAATCGGTAGCCCAGCGGCGCCAGCCCCGGTGTGAGTTGTAGCGGATGCGGACGAATGTGAAGACGTCGTGCTGGAACTCGGGATCAACTTTCCATTCCGGAACACCATTCCGGTCCATGGGGCTGCGGGAGCGGTACTGTCCAATACAGATCGTGGCGACGATCAGTATGATGCCTGCGGCTGCCAGTGAAATCAGGGTTTTGTTCATGGCAGGCTCCTCCCGAGCCTCTGTATTTACATGTCAGTTCCGTTGCGAGCGTGGGGTGGTGTTATCTGTTGTCAATTCCAGGAGTAAAAGGTGGGCAGCCCGAAAACGGGGAGCCTGTTCTAGCGCGATCAGCGTGTGTCGTTTTGCCTGCTGCTGGTTCTCTGATTTCAGCAGACGGGCTATCTGGTAGTGTATTTCAGCTTTATTATGGGGATCTAATGCCAGAATCGCCCGGTAGGCCTGGATAGCTTCCTGCCGCCGGTCCAGTCTGGTGCAGGCGATGGCAAGTGAGAGTTGTGAATTCTGATTCAGAGGATTCACTGCATGGGCCAGACGGGCAGTCTGATAAACGGCAGACCAGTCTTCCTGCTGCTGATAAAGCTCAATCAATCTCTGATAGACTCCCAATGCGTCAGGATTGATACGGGCATGCTCTTCCAGAATCTGTTGTTCCTCTGCGAAACGTTTCTGATTCTGGTAGAGTTGAGCCAGTTGTTGGGCAGCGTTATCTGCTCCGGTATATTCAGGATAGATTTCCACCAGTTTTTTAAGGATGGTTTCGAGTTCAACTATGCGGTTTTCTTCTGAAAGAATCGTTGCATAGGCCATCAGACCTCGGAAATGGTCAGGATGTTCCCGAATCCAGTCATCGAAGCGTTTGGTATCGTCATTGAGTAGCGGTCGCAGGTCCTGTTCGGACCAGTCTGCTCGGGGAGCGAAATCGAGTGCCTGCTGTTTCAGCCAGACTGCGTACTCTTCTTCCAGTTCTCCCAGTATCTTTGTGCGACGTTCGATAGCAACATTGATGGGGATGCCCGCCTGCAGGTCACCCAGAATCTCACGTACGGTTTCCAGACCGAAGTTCCTGACCAGGTATTCCACGACCATGGATGACTGGTAATATGCAAACTGAATATGCAGACTACTTTTGGGGTTCATGAATGCGCTACTCAGCTGACTGATGGGCGTGGTTTCTCCCTGCAGGATCATTTCGCGATACTGGGGAGTCATGGTCTCGCCCCAGTACGCATTCTTCTGACGTTCTTCATACACTGAGATACCCTCGCTGATCCAGCGGGGCATTTTATTGTGGGTGAGTTCCAGGGTGACGACATGGCAGAACTCATGCCAGAGCACAGACTGCCAGTTAGCAGGGTGATTGGCCTGCGAAGCGGGACTGTTGGCGGTAATAACTTTGCCGAAACAGACTCCCAGATAACCTGAAATTGCCGGCATACCAAACGTACGCACGGCAAAATCATCCGGATTGGGAAAGATTTCGACGGTGATTTTCTGGTTGAGTTTGAGTCCATATTTCTGGCAGAGCGACTGTTTGGCTTCATAGAGTAGAGCTTTGACCTGCTCACCGTAAATCGCTGCTTCCCTGGCTTCCATGCGAATGATGAAGGAATCATCTTCAAGAGTTCTAAATTGGGCCAACTGGTCTTTCAACTCCAGCAGATTAAATATAGTCGTATCGTAACCGTCCTGGTCGTGTGCCTGTTGGGCATGCTCCCAGCCACTAATTTCCTGTCCCAGTCTTAACTGGTCCTGTGCGAGTTGAATCCGGGCCGGCAGATATTTTTCTTCTTTTTCCAGAGCCTGTTTCTGGTAGGTGGCACCCTCTGAAAATCGATAATGTTCCGAGAGTGTTTTGCCGATCAGGAAGTCCACATGCGGGTTTTGATCGTGATGACTTAAGGCCTGCCAGTAATAGGCGGTTTCATCGGAAGGACGATTTTCAAAATGGGCGATCGCAGCCAGGCTGGCCCAGGCAGACGCCAGATGAGGATTGATCGAAAGGATCTGATTCAGTTCCGTTTTGGCCGCCTCATACTGTTCCGAATCGATCAGCCGGCCAACCTGCATCATTCGTGCTGGAATGTGGCGGGGATTGATTTCCAGAACTTCGGCGGCGAGCACGGCAGCGCGTTGAGAGTCGGAACGTGCTAATGCCTGTGAAAGTCCGAAGAGGAGATCTGGATCCTTGGGGACCTGTTTCAGTCCCGCTGTGAAAGTTTCGTTGGCCAGAGCATAATCGTGCTTTGCTAAAGCGAGATTCCCACTGGCAAGCCAGGCAGCTCGCTGGTCGGGATATTCCTGGATGGCACGATCAAAAAAAGTTTCGAGTACCTGACCAGGATCCATTCCCCGTTGCAGGGATGCCTGTCCCAGCGCCACCAGACTGTCAGCATCGGTGTAGCGCCAGGCAGAACGGCTGGCGAGTTCATGAATGCTGTTCAGAAACGCGTCTGCAGCTTCATGCTCATTATTCAGGTGGTAGATTTGCCAGGCGAGATATCGTAAAGGCAGGCTCCATGAGTAGCGTTTCAGGCCAGCGTCAATCGTCTGCTGGGCTTCAGCGTATTGCCCGACGGCAAGCTCAGCCTGTGCTTTGACCAGCGGCCATTCGGAGCCGTACGCCTTTTTTTCAATGGCGAGGGCAGATGTTTGAATGCAAGACTGATACTGGCCGGTCAGGAGAAGTTGCTCACAGTCTTCCTGTTCCGACGCTGATAATTCAGTCGCGATTGTCAGGGACCAGAGTAAGAAGCAGAGAGTAGAGAGAGGGCGAGTGCGAAGAGTCAGTGAGCGAAGCTGAACCAGCAGCGATAACGAAACGTCAGGCCAGACTCGGAAACGATGCACTCGTTGCATAAGCGCCCCTTCCCTGGGAAAGTTCAATTCGCGGAGCGACTCGCGACTATTGAAACGTAATACTTATGCCCAGGAACAGAAACAGTTCCTCTCCCGAACATGGAAGTATATCACTCGTGGACTATCGCAGTAATCGTCAGGTGTCATTCATGAGCAGGAGAGCCAGAAGAAAACGATATCTGATTTTTCCCAGTTGTGCAACAAGAAAATTTTTTGGGGAGGGAATTTCCTGCAATTCCTGTTCAGTGTTGCACTGGAGAAACCATAAAAAAACAGGCAGGTCTCGCTTCCCTGATTCGGGTTGAGAGCCTGCCTGTTTATGAACAGTGCTGTTGAGGAAACCTCAACGGTGACTGATACTATCGCGATTAGAATTCGCCCAGAACCTGCCCATCATTGATGATCGCCAGTTTCTGATAAGTTCCCATGGCTGCTGGGCCATTGGATGAATTGTAGTCAGAAGAGTTGATGTTTTCGCTGATGAAGCGAACAGTACCATCACCCAGCAGGAAGTGGCAACCACCTACGTGCTGGCTGCTGAATCCACGATGAGCAGGACCTGATTTCAGGTTGATACGAGTTGCATCAGAAACTACGCCCAGGCTGTCTTCTTTCAGGCTGGTGATGATTCCGCTGGTACCGATGTTGTTGGTACGTCCGCCGGCCCAGATGGCAGCGTATGGCTGCTGAGTGACAGTTCCAGTGAACTGGAAGGCACGTTCGCCAACCAGAATTGTGTTGGATGTTCCGTCAGTGAAATCACGGAATCGGACGCTACTACGGGGGTAGAAGGTCCCCTTATCCTGATAGGTAGTAACAGGGGTACCGGTCAGAGCAGCTACGTGACCAGAAACGGCTGGATAGCTGAGAGAGCCGTAACCGCTGGGAACGCTGTCAGTTCGCTGGTTGTTGATCACAGGTACGACAGACGATGGGCAGCGGTAAACAGGAATTGCTGTTTGTAAAGCGGGCTGACCGTTGTAGGTGGTGTTTGCTGCGGGAAGCAGTAGGCCACCATTCGGGTTGAGTGTATTGTAGAGTGGTGCCTGATCGACAAATGGGAGCAGGAAGGTAGACCATGCCCAGGTAAAGTCAGTTGAGCTGCTGGTCTGGTTGACATAACCGAGAGGGAAAACAGTGTGAGTATCGGCGTAGTTGTGAATAGCGATGCCGATCTGCTTCAGGTTGTTCTTGCAGGTAGAACGACGAGCTGCTTCACGGGCCTGCTGTACAGCTGGCAGAAGCAGTGCAATCAGGATTGCGATGATGGCAATCACGACAAGTAACTCAATCAATGTGAACCCACGCTTTGAGGTTCCTTTACGACTCTTCATCTTAACTCCAGTTTGTCTTAGGGTTGGGTTTAGAGGGCGCCTGCTTGAACTGCCTGTGCAGTCGAACTGCCAATCCATCTGCGAGCAAATTGGTAGACTTCACAGTCTGGATGGATAGCAATCGCAGTAGAAAAATATACCTGCGATGAAGAGGAAACAAGCACTGCTTGTTCTTAGTTTAAGAAAAAATTAAAATATTTTTTCGGCAGGAGACAAGTGTGTATACTTTTGCCTCAAGTCCCTGTTTTTCAGGTGTTTATTTTGCTGAAATTTATCAGGAAATTTGTTTTTTTGACGAACGTGGAATTCTGTGCATAGGGGTGGACCCTATATTTCTGGAAATATTGGCATGCAATTTTTTCAACGACGCAGGCGTTCAAATCGGGCCAATGCCATTAGCGGAAAATAGGTGCGGTACAGGTGGTATTTGAGATAGAAGACCTTGGGGAAGCCTGTTCCGGTAAATGGTTCTTCGTCCCAGTTACCGTCATTCTTCTGGGTTTCCAGCAGGTAGTGAATACCTCGGCGAACTGCAGCTGAGTCAATTTCTCCCGCTGCCATCAAGCCCATTAGAGCCCAGGCGGTCTGAGAAGGCGTAGCCTCTCCCTGTCCGCGTAAAGAGGGATCAGCGTAGCTGTCAGCTGTCTCGCCCCAGCCACCACTGGGTTGCTGTTTTGACTTCAACCAGCCCACTGCGCGGACAATTCGAGGGTCGTCCGCGGGGATTCCAATCTCAACCAGACCGACAATCGATTGCCAGGTACCATAGAGGTAGTTGATTCCCCAGCGTCCGTACCAGCAGTGATCGTCTTCCTGCTCGCTCCAGACGTACTGAATCGCGCGTTGCGTAGCGGGGTGGTTGATGGGGAGCTGGACATCGGCGAATGCTTCCAGGACCCGGGCCGTTAAATCGGCGGTACTCGGGTCCACCATCGCATTGTGATCGGCAAAGGGAACCTGTGTGAATAATTCCCGGTCATTGTCCCGGTCAAATGCGCCCCATCCGCCATCTTTGTTCTGCATTCCCAGGACCCAGTGCACGCCCCTGCGGATGGCGCCAATCATTGGTTGTAACAGTTCCAGGTCGGCAAAGGCCTGTTCGCGCGACTCACTTCTGCCTGCGACAATCGCTTCTGTATCCAGGTCTTCTTCGTAGGGATTCCATTCAGGATTGACCAGGAAGTCGGTCAGCCATTGATCCTGTTTGAGGTTTTTGGGCAGACAACGACGCAGGGCCATGATGACCATCGTTGTGTCATCGACATCGGGGTAAAACTCGTTGTTGAATTCAAAGTACCAGCCGCCGGGAGTCTGGGATTTGCTTGAATTAACCCAGTCGCCCGGAATTCTGGCTTCCTGGGAGAGCAGCCATTTTACGCTCTGACGGATGGCCGGATGACGATTGGAGACGCCTGCTTCCCGAAGTGCGATCGTGCTGATGGCGGTATCCCAGACGGGGGATTTACAGGGCTGCAGGCGGATGCGGTCGCCGTCTTTGATCTGTAGTTTTTTGAGTTCTTTCAAGGCACGCTGGATATCAGGACTGCTTTCATCCTCTCCAAGACATTTTAAAGCGATCACGGTCCAGATGATTGGAGGAAAAATGGCTCCGAGTCCATCGCTGTGATCGAATCGCTCCTGCATCCATTGATAGGCTTTATTGACTGCCCGTTTACGAAAAGGCTTGATCCCCAGGTTTTCGACCAGTTTGAAGCCCTGGTCGACGACTTGAAAGAAGCGGTGCCAGTCGAACCAGGTTTTTTTCTTGAGGGAATCGAGTGCCTCTGATTTCGGGACGTTTCGAGGGTAGTTCTCTGGGGAACCTGTAAACAGTTCGTTGATCCCCTGCTCTTCCGGAAGTGTGACCGAGGGGCGATATTCCCAGAGAATACTGAGAGGAACCAGAATGGTTCGGGACCAGGCCGACATTTCAAAAATGTTGAATGGCATCCAGCGTGGAATCAGCATCAGTTCGGGAGGGACAGCGGGGCATTTCGAATAGGGGATCACTCCCAGAAGTGCCAGGTAAAACCGTGTGAAGCTGTTGACGGCTTCGACCCCGCCTGCTGACAGAATCGCTTTACGAGCCCGTTGCATGTACTCAGCGTCGGGCGAATGGCCCGTCAGTTTCAGGGCAAAATAGGCTTTTACTGCAGCACTGATTTCAATGGGGCCTTCGGGGTACATGTTCCAGCCCCCCTCGGGCATCTGGATATCCAGCAGGTAATTGGCACACTGGATCGCTTCTTCGCTGTGCTGTTTACCGAGGAATGCGAGGAGCAGAATGTACTCTGATTCGAGAATTGAGTCTCCTTCCAGTTCGCCGCACCAGTAGCCGTCGGGATCCTGCAGGGAGAGCAGATAATCGCGTGAGCGGGCGATGCCCTTCAACAATTGATCGGGGTGATCAAAGGGGGCTGCTTCCGTACTCGGAAAAATCTTGAAGGTGGGGGTGGTTTCGTTTTCGGCTGCCGAGCTGTTGGAAAGATCGCTGGCACGCAGTCTGCCTGAATTCATTTCAGGTGCTCCCTGACTCTAAGATAATGGATTCCATTCCCGCAGATTGAGCAGGCCTGTACGCCGTGCGCTCAATCCGAAGGCGGAATCATACGTTGGGAGCGTTATTCTTACAACCTCAATCCAGATAAGGGCTTTGTGAAATTCACAAAACCCTCCTGGGGTGATAATATAGCGGGCTCAGCAGGACTCGGTTTGTCCTGCCAGTTCGGGGGCTTCAGTGGATGCATCCATTTCGTGGCCCGATACAATGACTTCGAATCCGAGATCAGAAATCATTTCATAATCTGCTTCTGCGGCCTGCCCTTTGGTTGTGAGGTAGTCGCTGACGAACATGGAATTCGCAGCATAGAGCCCCATGGCCTGCATCGAACGCAGGTTTACTTCGCGTCCGCCTGCAATTCGGATTTCCGTTGAGGGATGAACCATGCGGAACAGGCAGAGTGCCTTGAGGCAGTGACGGGGGTCGAGCTCATCTACTGCTTCCAGTGAAGTACCTTCGATGGAATTCAGGAAGTTGACCGGGATCGATTTGGTTTCCAGGGTACGCAGCTCAAAAGTGGCATCGACTATGTCTTCCAGTGTTTCTCCCATGCCGACAATCAGTCCGCTGCAGAGTTCCATTCCGGCTTCCCTGGCCACTTTCAGAGTATTCAGGCGATCTTGATACGTATGGGTGGAGCAGATCTTGTCGTAGTATTCGCGGCTGGTGTTCAGGTTGTGATTGATCCGGTTCACGCCGGCCTGCGAAAGACGCTGTGCCTGCTCTTCATTAAGCAGTCCCAGGCAGCAGCAGATGCGAAGGTCGTATTCTGATTTGATTTTCTCTACCACACTGGCAACGTGCTCCACTTCTTTGTCGGTGGGGCCACGTCCACTGGCGACGATACAGTAAGTACCTGCTTTAGCTTCATCGGCGGCCTTGGCGCCCTCGAGCAGCTTCTCTTCATTCAGCATACGGTACTTAGGAATGTCTGCCTTGGATCCGCGGGCTTGTGAGCAGTAACCGCAGTCTTCTGGACAAAGTCCGCTCTTGGCGTTTTTGAGGTAATAGAGTTGAACCTGTTTCCCAAAGTATTTTTGCCGTACCCGATAGGTGGCTGCCAGCAGTTCCAGAAGCTCATCGTCAGATGAATTTAAGATTTCCAGACCCTCTTCACGGGTCAGCTGATAACCGGATAAAACCTGGTCCGCCAGCGACTGCCAGCGAGAAGAAGATGCGGGAACCTGAGTGCTCATTAAAAAAGATCTTTCAGTAGTAAACAACGTTGGTATCACTGGCTGAAGTGCCAGCCTCTTAATTACGCTTCTTCACCCGCCTGAATTACGGTGTGTGGATTTCTGTATAGAGAAAATGCAACAGAAGGTGAATCTTGAGCGTCCTGCCTGAATTCGCAAGATCAGAGGCAGAAGCCATGTGCCTCTATGATAGGCGAAATAGATGAGAGTACAAGTTTCGGAGTGGCATGGAAGCGTAACTGACGGGATAAACGGAAGTTTTGATCAGTAGGAAGTGCGGATCCATTTTTGATTCACTTCGCCGGAGTCATCCCGCAGTGTGAACATTTTGTTCTCAATGCTGTGAATTTCCCGGACAAATTCTTCTCCCCAGAGTTGTTTGATGTAATCTACTTTACTCTCTGGACTTCCGCCAATGGTTCGCAGTGTCAGTTTCCCCTGATTGAGGCTCCACTCAATATTGATCGTGACCCGGTCTCCCAGGACAGCAGTCCAGAGTCCCTGAGGTTCGACGATCATCGTCGCCTTGCCGTTCTCTTCGATGGTAAGGATCTGTCGGCTGGTGCTTTTGGTCTGCTCCCAACGTCCAACGAGCCGGGTCAGAATCTCTTCGGGAGTCAACTGTGAAATCATCTCGCCAGTAATGACGTCCGATTCTTGAGCCTGAGATACAGGCTTTTGAGGGGAATTCGCTCTCTCACACTCTGGTTTTACACGAGGTGGAATCTGCTGCAGAACGGCCTGACGGGTTTGCAGTGGCTGACGGGATTCTCCTGTCTGCTGGTTTGCCCTGGTTGCAGAAAACCAGAACGGTGCTGAGAGTCCTGTCAGCGCCAGCAAAAGTATTCCCGATGTTTTTTTAACCATTTTTTCTTCCTGAATGTGCAAATTTACCGTATCGGTAGCGCAACTATATCTTATTTTCGGTTCGTCTGGAGCCCCGGATTTCTTAAAAATCAGTCGAAAACAGCACTTTTAAACGGTTTGTCGCTGCAACGGGCTTAGCGACCGATACTTCCGCCAATCGCTTTTTTCTTCACGACAGGAGTGTGAAAGTGGATATGACTTTCACCAATCGTGGCTTTCAGGCGGTTTTCGAACTCCTCGCTGCAGGACACGCGAAGATTACCGGGCGGGTTCAAGACGTACCTCAAGCTCGTATCCGGCTTTTCCTGGTCCACGGAATCGACGACCAGAATAACCTCGGTTTGTCCTGGAAACTGCGTCAGCACATCATGTACATTGACCATATCCTGTCGCGTGTGGACTCCTCGTTTGAAGTTAATCGCCAACCGGTCGGTAAACTGTTTGCGGGCGTCGTTGAGAGTCAGTAACTGGTCCACTATTACGTTGGGCTCCCTGCCCCGTTTGTCTATCTTACCCTTGATGATCACCATGGCTTCCATCTTGACCTTTTCCCCGAAGCGAGCGAACTGTTCGGGCCACATAATGCAGCGTACCAGGCCGTGCGGATCTTCAAAGTCAAAGTTTACGTACCGGGTGTGACCGTTCTTACTGGGTTTCTTGGTGGCAGCATTTTTGATGGAGGAGACCATGCCGGCTAGAATGACTTCGTCCCGGTCTTCCATTTCTGCGAGTTCATTCGTTCTATTCTGCGCGTACTTGGTCAAGGCATCACCCATTTCAGCCAGGGGATGTGAAGTCAGGTAAAAACCAAATACTTCCTTTTCAGCGGCGAGTTTCTGTGCCCTCGACCAGTCTTCGGCTTCTGGTAGCAGTGCCTCATCTGCAGAATCGGATTCATCACTGGCAGGCTCATCGCCGAACAGGCTTTTCTGCCCGCGTGCGCGGTCCTTGTGAATCTTGAGAGCCGACTGCACTGCTCTTTCTACAGTCAGCATTAATTGTGCCTGATTGCCGCCCAGGCTGTTCAAGGCACCAGCTTTGATTAGTGTTTCCAAGGTGCTGCGGTTTAACGATTTGGGGTCGACACGTTCGCACAGGTTATACAGGCTGCTGTATTGACCGTTTTCTTCCCGTTCTTTCACTACTTCTTCGAGGGCCTGCTCCCCGACCCCCTTGATGGCGCCCATGCCGAAACGAATCTTTTCGCCATCGACACTGAATTCCACATCGGACCGGTTGATGTCCGGTGGCAGAACTTCAATTTTCATTCTGCGGCAGTCATCGACATGCTCGTTGATTCGCTCATGGCTCTCCATCCCACAGGAAAGCAAGGCGGCCATGAATTCTTTGGGATAATGCGCTTTAAGGTACGCAGTTGCATAGGCTACCCCCCATAAGCTGTGGAGTGCGATTTATTGAAACCGTAACCGGCAAATTTTTCGATCATGTCGAAGAGTTCGATTGCCAGTTTTTCATCCATGTCCCGTTCTTTGGCACCTGCGATGTACTGGTCTTTGAACTCTGCGATGATTTTGAGCTTCTTCTTGCTGATCGCTTTAATACAACGATACGCGGCAGAAAGCTCAATCCCTCCGACGCGGTTCAGAATCCGCATCACCTGTTCCTGGTAAACCATCACGCCATAGGTTTCTTCCAGAATTTCATCCACGATCGGATGAACTTTAGGGATCGGAATCCGGTTGTGTTTCACATCGACGTACTGCATCACCATCCCCCCTTCCAGAGGACCCGGGCGATACAGGGCCGACGTAGCGATGATGTCCTGGAACTTGTCCGGCTTCATCTTGGTCAGCAGGTCACGCATTCCTCCACTTTCCAACTGGAAAATGCCCTTTGTTTCTCCGCGTTGCAGCAGGGCAAACGTTTCTTCATCGTCCAGAGGAAGCTGGTGCGGATTGATTTCAATCCCACAATGCTTCTTAACGTTCTGAACGGCTTTGTCCAGAATAGTGAGGTTTCGCAGACCGAGGAAGTCCATCTTGAGCAGCCCCACCGATTCCACGGTAGGACCATCCCACTGGGTGATAATGTCCGTTTTGCCGGTGATTGTCTGCAGGGGGACGACTTCAGAAAGTGGCAAGTCGGCGACCACCACTCCCGCAGCGTGGGTCCCTGCACTGCGGCAGAGACCTTCCAACTGCATAGCGAGATCAAGCAGCTGTTTTACTTCCATATCCTGGTCGTAGGCGGCTTGCAGATCGGGACTTTCCTTGATGGCATCTTTGATCTTGATCCCCAGTGAATCGGGAACCATCTTGGCAATTTCGTTGACGCGCGCGAGGGGGACGCCCAGCGCACGGCCGACATCACGGATGGCGGCTTTGGCCTTGAGTGTACCGAACGTTCCGATCTGGGCCACGCTGCGTTCGCCGTATTTCTTTTTGGTGTAGTCGATCACCAACTGACGGCGGTCACGACAGAAGTCGATATCGATATCGGGCGGTTCGGTACGGCTGGGGTCGAGAAATCGTTCGAACAGGAGATCGTACTTCAGGGGGCAGACCTGCGACATTCCCAGAAGGAAAGCTACAATGGCTCCACAAGCCGAACCACGGGCCGTACAGGGGATCTTCTCACTTTCAGCAAAGACGACAAAGTCCCACACGATCAGGAAGTAACTGGAGTAACCCATCTGCTCGATGACGCCCAGTTCCTTGTTAAGACGATCCCAGTGCGCCTGGCTCAATTCATCACCGTACTTGAGGGGCAGGCGTTCTTCACAGAGTTTGCGCAGATACTGAGTGTCTGTCATGCCATCCGGTGGCTGGAATACCGGGTAGAATTTTTTGTCCGACATCTGAATGTCGACCCGCTCGGCAACCTCCTGTGTGCGGGCAACCGCATCCTCAAAGCCGGGGAACGCGTTATACATTTCTTCCTGAGTACGGACGAAGAACTGGTCTCCTGTCATTTTCATCCGTTTTTCATCACTTACGACCGCACGCGTACTTACGCAGAGCAGTACGTCCTGGGCAACAGCATCTTCCTGTTCGACATAATGCGCATCGTTGGTGGCAACCAGTGGCAGGCCCATTTTGTTGGCCAGTTCGACTGTGCCTTCCATACACTGCCGCTGAATCTCCAGACCGGCATTCTGGATCTCCATATACACGCGATCGCCGAATACTTTTTCATACCAGGCGCATAGCTTTTCAGCCTCTTCCCAGTCTTCTCCCAGAATATGGTGCGACAGTTCGCCTGCGGCACAGCCTGTCAGCAGGATCAGTCCGTCGCTGTGGGCTTCCAGGATCTCCTTGTCGATTCGCGGCTTATAATAAAAGCCTTCAAGGTAAGACATGGATGAGAGTTTGATCAGGTTTTCGAACCCCTGACGATTCTGGGCCAGCAAGGTCAGGTGAAAACTGGCCTCTTTCATCCGCGAAGCCCCCTTTTCGAAACGGCTGCGGGGGGCAATATACGCTTCCAGACCCAGGATCGGATTGACTTCCTGACTCCGGCAATGGCTATAAAAGTCCATCGCTCCGTACAGGTTGCCGTGGTCGGTGATTGCCAGCGAGTTCATGCCTGCTTCTTTGATCTTGCTGACCATTTCCGGAATGCGGCTGGCGCCATCCAGCATGCTGAAATGAGTGTGACAATGCAGGTGAGCAAAAGGACGTGTGTCGCTCATGAGTTTCCGTGCTCCCATATGATGGCTGCCGTCCAGGCAGTTATTGGCTTGCGCAGTGAGAGATATCTAAGGCAGGACACTGGGGAGAATTCCACGACAGTGCTCCAGTTAATGAGTGTATTTGGAATATTGGGTTTGTCAATCTACCTTACGCTACTGAGGTTTGGGTTTTTGATATGGACGAGCTTTGATGTTAAAAGCCTGGGAATTCAGGGCGTCTCTTTTCAGGCGACCAGATCCTGAAAGCTGCTGCAAGCTTGACTGACCTGAATCGTCAGGTGGCTTAGATCCAGAGATTGATGTACCAGTTTACGCCATCTGCGAGGGGCGGACAGAGGTCACAGGCCAGTAAGAGTGGCATATAGAATGCGGCGAAGAATGGGGAGCTCATTGAGTGGTACGAAGCAAACCATTGCCAGAACAATGGACCGATGGAAAGGATGTATATCGTCAGGAAAATAGCCAGTTGAATCAGATAGCTGATGATATACCGCCGCCGACTCCGCTGGGGGAGATTTGTTTCTGTCTCTGGCAGATCGGGTGCAGACGTCAGTTCACTTTCCATGTGGCTATTCTAAGCTTGAAGAGAGAGTCGGGTCAAATACCCATTCTCTGGAGATCTATAAAAACAGGTATTTTCACAGGGAATTCACAAGTAAGAGTTACCCTGGCAATTTCTGATGTTCTCGAAACCAGTCAATAGTCTCTGACATGGCTTCTTGATAGGTCGTCTGTGGTGCATAGCCCAGCTCATGCTGCGCTTTGAGCGTGCTATAGTCCAGATTCAATCCCAGAAACTTGATACGTGCCTGAGAGAGGATGGGGGCCTGTTTCTTTCCCAGCAGACGCCAGAGTCGCTCAAGCAGTTTCGCGAGGTGCCGGGCTACCGACAGTGGGACTACTTTTTCTGGTGACTTGTATCCGGCCTGTTCTGCGATCGTTGAGATGAACTCCCGTTTGCTGACCAGGGTAACGTCGGTGATATTGTATATCTGACCGACGGCCTGTTCCTGATTCAATGCGAGAAAGATAGCATCCACCAGGTGTTTCACATAGGTGTTATTCATCAGTTTCTCAGGAGAGCCGAGATATGCAAACTGACCAGACTGGAGTCGCTCCAGAATTCGGGGCAGAACGGTCCGGTCGCGGGGGCCATAAATGAATCCGGGACGCAAAATGGTATATGGAATCGACTGTTGCTGGAGCAGTTGCTCTGCTTCGATTTTGCTCAAAGTGTAACCATCAATGCCGGATGCATGAGGGGGCTCGGTTTCATCAGTGCCATGATGATCACGGGCTGCATAAACGCCCAGGGAGCTGATATGGATAAATCGCTGTAGCTTACATTGTTCCTGGAGAGCTGCGATCAGGTTCATTAAACCGGTAACGTTGGTCTGACGGTATTCTTCGACCTTACCCCAGTCTCCCACTTTGGCGGCGGTATGTACGACCTGGGTAACGCCCGAGAGCTTGCCTTGAAGAGTTTCGGGACGGGTCAGGTCGCCTTCAATCAGTTCTGCCCCCTGCTCTTGCAGGAATGACGCCTGCTCTACAGAGCGGACCAGAGCGGTGACTGGTTGACCGAGTTCTAGCGCCCGCTGGATCACCTGGCTGCCTACCAGTCCGGTCGCACCTGTAACAAGCAGTTTCTCCTCAGCTGGATTTATCATGTCTGGCCTCCCTGCCGATGCGGCATTATGGTGTTATGGTTTCAGCCTATGGTTTTGAGAGCGGCGATGATTTTGGCTGAACGAGGACCCAGTCCGCTGAATTCGAAGCGACGAGCGGTTTCTGAGGCGTGTGTGATCGTGATCTGCAAGACATCACGGGGCAGCACTTCTGAAACTTTTTCCGCCCATTCAATCAGGCATACTCCCTCTGCATACAATAATTCGTCTGCTCCCAGTTCCAGGAATTCGTCTGTATCTTTGAGACGATAGGTGTCGAAGTGGTAGAGCGGAAGTTGACCTTCGTACTCTTGCACCAGTACAAAGGTGGGGCTGTTTACTTCAGAAGGATCGACTCCCAGTGCCGCGGAAATCGCCTGGACGAGTCGAGTTTTACCGGCACCCAAATTCCCATTCAGGGCAATGACCGTGCCTGGAACCAGTTGAGCGGCCAACAGTGCCCCTAGACGCCGGGTATCTGCTTCACTGGTTGAGTCAAAGGACCATTCTGCCGCTGTTTCCAAGTATCCATCTTTCCTGAATCGAAGGTTGAGTCACTGAACTTCTGCTGGTATAGCCTGTTTTTCTTAAAATCACAATGCATCATCCCTGTATATCACGTGCCGAAAACATATCAAAACTCAGACTGCTCCAGGGCAGCCGATTTCCAATTCACGGGGCACATCAGTAGAATATCAGCTGTCCTCCTGTTTGATCCCCTGCCTCGAAATTCTGTTTCAAAATGCCCTACGCTTATCGCTGTCTGATCTGTCTCACGCTCACGCACATCATCGTTGATGCCTCAGCCATTGTGGTCGGTCCCCTTTGGGGGGAACTGGAACGGGTACACTCGCTTTCGGAAAACGCATTGTTTCTGGTTTTGACGATTCATGCACTGGCTTCATCGCTGGCGCAACCCGTTTTCGGCTATATTCGCGATCGATATCCAATTCCCTCAATTTTATGGATTGGTCCTGTGTTGGGGGCGATCATGATGCCTCTGGTCGGACCTGCTCCCAATGTGGCGGTATTGTGTGTGGCATTGTTACTGGGGGCGTGGGCATCGGTTCCTTTCATCCCGAGGCCGCTGTGGTCGCGGGAGCTCTGATCCCCGAACGCAGGACACGGAGTTTGTCGCTATTCATGTTTGGTGGCGCAATGGGACTGGCGCTGGGACCGATTGCCTGTGGTGCCATTGTTACAACCTGGGGCTTGAAAAGTGTCTGGATCCTGGCTCCTTTGTATGCCGGTTTGATCCTGATTCTACACTACGTTGGAAAACCACCAGCAAAACTGTTCGAACGCGATAAAACTCAGAAACCTCAATCGCTCTATCATATGCTGGAAGGAAAAATCCCTCTGGCACTGTTCCTGTTTATGGTCTGTTCATTGAGGCTGGTTCCAAACATGGCGATGGACAAACTGATTTCTTTCATTCTTAAAGATCAGAATGTTTCTGCTTTTCAAATTGGGTTAGTGCAATCCGTTTTTCTGTTTTCTGCCAGTGTCGGCATGTTACTGATGGCGTTCCGGTTCAAATCCGGTCACGAAAAAGCGTTTATGATTGCCTGTCCGCTGCTGGGAATTCCGCTGATGCTGGTGTTGGGCTGGGAAGGCTGTCCCACGTGGTTGATGACGCTCCTGCTGGTTCCCAGCGGGCTGGTGTTGTGGGGGACGAGTCCAGCGATGGTTTCTTATTCTCATCAACTGTTTCCCAAAGGTGGTGGTGTTGCTTCAGCAATTACCATGGGCATGGCCTGGGGAGGTGGCGGAATGATTCAGGCAAAAATTACGAGTCATTTCGTTTCGTTGGGAGCTCCCCATCTGGCCTTTTATGCGATTATTCCCTGCCTGTTGCTGGCAGCCATTGGTGCGTCCGCCCTGCCGGCGTTGTCGACCGAGTCAAATCAACAGAATGAAGCTTTAGAGACGGCTTAAGCCTGCCAGTCTGTCGCAGGGAAAACCCCAGTTTCAAAAGAATTCTCTGAAAAAAGCCGATTTGTGATGCAAATTCAGGTGTGCGAAACACCCAAGGCACAAGATATGGTGTCTGATCTGCAACTTGAAAAAATAATCGCTCAAAATGATCGATTCGCTGGACAGCCTTCAGACGGGGTACTAAGATCCCCCCACTTGAATGATTCGAACTGACTCACAGACGACATTCAAACGGACTGATTCACATCAGTCCGACACGGACCGAAGGAACGGACCGCTAGAAGAGAATGGATTCTATTTTCTATTCGTTCGACAGGGGGGATATTTCATCCGCTCGAACGCACTTCGTTAGCGTATCGCTCTGCTTTCTCCGGTCCCCGGTTTTTGGGGATATCCCGTTACCTCCCCAACCCGTTTTGACCGCACAGGAAGTGCATTTGAAGTGAAGGATGGATTCGATGTCAAAAAAACCTCTGATCGGAATTACCGGAGACTTTCGCCCCGAGCAAAAACAGACACAGGCACTGAGCTGGTTCTACACTGGCTACTATGACTCAGTGACCGATGCCGGCGGAATTCCCGTCATGGTTCCCCCGCTGGCCGATGACGATGACTTAAAACAAATGCTCGAACAGCTGGACGGTCTGGTACTTTCGGGTTGTGCTCTGGACCTGGATCCGATTCGCCTGGGATTCGAAAAGCACCCTGCTTCCCGCGCCATGCCCCTGCGTCGTGAAGACTTTGATCGTCGCGTCTGCACCATGGCCATGGAAATGAAAATGCCGTTGTTGGCCATCGGATCTGGTATGCAGCTGATGAATGTCATCAGTGGTGGAACACTGCACCAGCATGTGACAGAAGATGTTCCTGGTGCCATGTATCACCGTGATGGTGTTGAAGCGAACCTGCGACATATCATTGATATCGTACCTGGTACCCGTGTTGATAAAATGTATGGTCCCGGAGAAATTCGGGTGAACAGCCAGCATCACATGGCTGTGAAATATGTTTCCAAAATGTTTGTGGTTTCTGCAACAGCACCGGATGGTGTTGTTGAAGCAATCGAAGTACCTGATGAGGACTGGTTCTGTGTCGGTGTGCAGTGGCACCCGCAGAATCATTCTGCTTCCGCTCTGGATATGCAGGTCTTCGAAAACTTCCTGGCTGCCTGCGAAGAGCCAGAACCACAAATTCTGCAAATGCCTGTCCGCAAAGCAGCGTGATTCCAAAATGGATCACGGAGGCACTTCTCCATCGATTGTTCAGGATGAAATCGCTGAGAGGAACTTAAGGTGCTTCAGCTTTGTGTCATCGGAAAACGATGAATCAAAATCGGCAAGTCATCAGGACTTGCCGATTTTTCTTTTCCCCTCCGAAGCTGGGGAAAGTTTCAATTTGTGACGGTTAATCTGACGATAACGATCATAGCAGGCTGGTGTGCGCGAAGTCTGACGAAAAATAGCCCACCGCCTGAATTGAAATAAGTATTCTAACCCGCTGACAGAGAACAGGTTATCGTAATGTTGCCCTGACGATATTACGTGACAGAGCCCGAACCAAACTTATGACGACTGCCCAATATAAGGTCGAGTTGCAGATATACAGTGGTCCATTGGACCTGCTGTTGTACCTGATCCGTCGGAATGAGCTCGACATTCTGGACCTGCCTGTGGCTACGATTACGTCATCCTTCAATGAGTTTCTAGACGTGCTGGAACTGATTGATCTGGATCTGGTGGGTGACTTTCTGGTGATGGCGAGTACCCTGGCGGAAATCAAAAGCCGGATGGTACTTCCCCGGGCGGAAGAAGAAGAAATTGCGGAAGTGATTGACGATCCCCGCAGCGATCTGATTCAGCAGTTGCTGGAATACAAGAAGTTCAAAGATGCAGCGAACGCTCTGGAAGAACACGCTGCTGAATGGCAGGAGCGTTATCCCCGACTATCAGATGAACGGCCCAAATCGGGTAAGGATCCTGCAGAGGATCTCATCAAGGAGGTCGAACTTTGGGACCTGGTCAGTGCGCTGGCCCGCGTAGTGAAACGCAAAGAAGTCGAAGAGGAGTCGAGCATCACTTATGACGACACGCCAATCTCCACATATGTAGAGCGAATCGGAGCCCGCGTGCGTCAGGAAGGGAAACTCGCCTTCAGTGCATTCTTTGAAGGCGAAAAACTGCGCAGTCGGATCACCGGGATCTTTCTGGCGATATTGGAACTGCTTCGTCATCATCATTTCCGGGCAGATCAGCCGGAAGATTACGGCGAAATCTGGATTATGGCTCCCCTGCCCGAAACGCAAGACTCAGACTGCGCTCCGATAGCGGAGACTACTGACGCGTCGGTACCTGAGCATGCGGAAGAGGAAGTTGCCAGTGTCGAAACAAATGATCCCGAGATGGTGCAGACAGCTCAGGTAGAAGTAGAGGCACTTCCCGAGTCGGGCGAGACTGAGCCTGATCAAGTCGCTTCGGATGCTGCTCCTGAGGACGAATCTGCTGTGAGCGATCAACCAGAGGTGGGTCTAAGTGACGACACCGATCCGGACTCACTCCATCCGGAAGCATAGTCATTTTTTAGGTGTCCGGGCTGGGATTATTAGTTCTCTGCCGGGAATCAGTGGCTCCCTTTATTCGCGACACCAGGATGCTCTACAATATCTGACATAGAAGAGATGCATTTCCCCGTTCCGGTCAGAGGTGAACCGGTGCGCTGACCAGACGCAGAGAGTAGAGCAACCATGTCCGTGTTTCAGTTACAGAGTGACTTTCAACCTTCGGGGGATCAGCCCCGTGCCATCGATGGACTGGTGAAAGGCATCAAAGAAGGCAAGTCTGACCAGGTTCTGCTGGGGGTGACCGGATCTGGTAAAACGTTCACAATGGCCAATGTGATCGCAGAACTGGGACGTCCTGCTCTGATACTTTCACACAATAAAACTCTGGCAGCGCAATTGTATTCTGAATTCAAAGAGTTCTTTCCGAATAATGCGGTCACTTATTTCGTAAGTTATTACGACTACTATCAGCCGGAAGCCTATATCCCGCAGCGCGATATTTATATTGAGAAAGACGCTTCGATCAATGATGAGATTGATCGACTCCGGCTTCTTGCGACCAGTGCACTCGTCAGTCGGCGGGACGTGATCGTGGTTGCCAGCGTGAGTTGTATCTATGGTTTAGGGTCACCCAAAGACTACCTGGAGATGATGATTCCCCTGCGTGTGGGAGAGGAGATTGACCGGGATGATATGCTCCGCAGACTGGTAGATATTCAGTATGATCGCAACAACGTTGAACTGGCGCGAGCCCGGTTTCGCGTACGTGGAGACGTAGTTGAATGCTGGCCAGCATATGAAGAGTTCGCCTATCGGATCGAGTTCTGGGGAGACGAAATCGAAAACCTGGCGATCATTGATCCTTTGACGGGCGAGGTATTACGAACGGTCAACGAGGCCTACATTTACCCTGCCAAGCACTTTGTTCTTCCGCAGGAACGGATTGAATCAGCGATCAAAGAGATTCAGACAGAATTGGATGAGCGGCTGCAGGTGTTACAGAGCGAAGGGAAGTTGCTGGAATCTCAGCGGCTCAGTGCCCGGACCCGCTACGATATGGAACTGCTGGAGGAGGTTGGCTTTTGCCCGGGTATCGAGAATTACAGCCGTGCTCTGGCGGGCAGAAAACCAGGTTCCCCACCGGATACACTGCTGGACTTCTTTCCTGATGATTTCCTGTTGTTCGTAGATGAATCGCACGTAACAGTCTCTCAGATTCGAGCCATGTTTGCCGGGGATCGTTCGCGTAAGACAAACCTGGTCGATCATGGATTCCGGTTGCCAATGGCTCTCGATAACCGGCCTCTCACCTTCGAAGAATGGAACGAACGCCGTAAGCAGACTGTTTTCGTTTCCGCGACACCAGGCGACTGGGAGCTGGAACGCGTTGAGGGGGAAGTTGTTGAACAGGTCATTCGACCCACGGGGTTGATTGATCCTGCGATACGCATTGTCCCGGCTCGCGGTCAGGTGCCTCATCTGAAGGAAGAAATTCTCAAGCGGGTGGAGGTAAATGAGCGTGTGCTGGTAACGACCCTGACCAAGCGGCTGGCGGAGGATCTGTCGTCTTATTTTCAGGAAGAAGGCATTCGCTGCGCATGGCTGCATTCTGAACTTGATGCCTTTGAGCGGGTTGAAATTCTGCGGGGGCTCCGCGAGCAGAAGTATGATGTGGTTGTGGGGATTAACCTGTTGCGCGAAGGACTGGATATTCCGGAAGTGTCACTGGTCGCCATTCTGGATGCAGATAAGGAAGGTTTTCTGCGAAGTGAAACAAGTCTGATTCAGACAATCGGGCGTTCGGCACGACATGTGAATGCTGAGGTGATTCTCTATGCAGATCGAGTGACTCCCAGTATGCAGAGTGCGATTGAGGAAACGGAACGCCGCCGCGCGATTCAGGAAGAGTATAACCGCGAGCACAACATCACTCCGGAAACGATTCGCAAAGCGATTAAGCGGGGGATTGAAGACGAAATCGAGGCGCGTCAGTTTGTGCGGGAGTCAGTCGGCTTTTCGGACGAGTCAGAATACATTACCCAGGAGTTTCTCAATGAACTGGAAAGTGAAATGCTTGAAGCAGCGGAGAAACTGGAGTTCGAGCGGGCGGCACTCCTGCGAGACCGAATTGACGATCTGAAAAAGTCGGGAGGCAAAGCAACCAAGTCAGCGTCAGGAAAATCATCCGGCAGGGGCGGTAAAAAAGGGAAGCGTCAACGCCGCAGACGTTGATTCAGTGTGATTGCTAAAAACCAGAGTTCAGCTTCTGGAGTGCTGCACCCGTGAGGGAGTCGGGGTGCTGTGCCACTTCGGTGGGTGTGCCGGTGACTACGATCTGGCCCCCCTGCTCTCCTGCGGCTGGTCCCAGGTCAATGATATGATCGGCAATCCGAATGAGTTGCAGGTTGTGTTCGATCAAAATCAGGGAGTGTCCCGCCGTGAGCAGGTATTCAAAGCAATTGAGCAGGTATTGTATGTCCAGGGGATGGAGGCCTCGGCTTGGTTCATTCATCAGGAACAGTGTGCGTTTACGACTGCTGGTCGTGAGGTAAGCTGCCAGTTTGAGTCGCTGACATTCTCCACCAGAAAGGGATGGGAGTGGCTGACCCAGGGGGATATAACCCAGTCCCACATCTTTGAGTTGCTTTAGTTTTTTCTGCAGTGACGCTTGTCCCCGGAAAAAGGGGAATGCCTCATCGACGGTCATTTTCAGAACATCTGCGATGCTCAGTTTGCGATATTTTATCTCCAGAAGTTCGCGTTGATAGCGTTCTCCGTGGCAGGACTGGCACTCCATGGTCAGATCTGCCAGGAACTGCAGGTCGATTTCGATGAAGCCGGTTCCTTTGCATTCAGGACAACGTCCCCCATTTTTACTGTTGAAGCTGAAGTCTTTGGCTGTCAGGTTTCGCAGTCTCGCGTCAGCGGTCTGGGCAAAGATGCTGCGGATTTCATCAAACAGATTCAGGTAGGTCGCGGGGATGCTGCGGGGAGTCTGGCCGATCAGTGATTGATCCAGCAGAATAACCTCGTCGATCTGATCTGTTCCGGAGATTGACTCATAACCTGCTTCCAGGGCTGATATGGGCTCTTCAGCTAGTGCGCTGGTGAGGCTGGGGAACAGGGTCTGTTCCACCAGGCTGCTTTTACCGCTTCCACTGATACCGGTAACGATACAGAGTTGCCCCAGCGGAAAAGTAACTGAAATGTTCTGCAGATTGTTTGTGGTGCAGCCTGTGAGGGTGATCGATCCACTCGCTTGTTTTCCGGATAGGGATCCAAAGTCATTGGAATGAGTTGAGTTGAGAAAACGGCTGGTTGGCGAGTCAGTCGCATCTTGCATTTCGAGAATTGAACCCTGGAAAACGAGTTCTCCCCCAACTCTACCGGCACCGGGGCCGAGTTCGATAATGTGGTTTGAGGCACGAATGAATTCCGGGTCATGTTCCACGACAACCAGGCTGTTATTGAGGTCTCGTAACTGCTGCAGTATCGAAATCACACGCTGGCTGTCAGTTGGATGCAGGCCCGAAGAGGGTTCGTCCAGAATATAAAGTGTGTTGACGAGGTTCGAGCTGAGAACGGCAGTGAGTGCGATTCGTTGCTGCTCTCCGCTGGAAAGCGTGGAACGACGGCGATTGAGGGACAGGTAGCCGATGCCCAGGTCTTCCAATGTCTGCAGTCGATTAGTGATCTCCCTGACCAGCGAAGTTGCCGCGGGTGTTGAATCGAGGTGACTCAGCCAGGAATTGATCTGTGGTATCGCTTGTGCCCCCAACTCATCAATGTTCAAATCTGCTATCCGGACGGCACGAGCCGCGGAGTTAAGGCGACTTCCCTGGCATGAACGACAGGAGAGTTCGCCTGACTGAGGAGCAGTACCTGTACCCCGACAGACTGGGCAGGCACCCATCTGGCTGAAGAAATTAAAGAGCTGTGGCTCAGGCTTCAGGTAGCTCTCCTGGCATCGCGTGCAGGTGAGGCTGGAGAAGAAATCACAGCGGTACCATTCCTGTTCATCAACAATGAATGGTGTGTCCTTCGGTTGGCTTGCTGGTAGCTGCTCTACCAGTAATGTTGCTGTACCAGCAGATTCGGTAAATGCCAGCTCCAGGCTTTCAAGGATACGCTGATCATCTGCTTTACGAGTGCTGAGGCGATCGAGTACGATCAGGCAGTTATTCGTGATCGAGCTGTTGGTGCCCAATTCGTCGAGCTTGCAGGAGTGGTGATCAATGATCGCGCGCGTCAGGCCCTGCTGAATCAGTTCGGCCAGCAGTTTGTCGGTCGGTCGATCAGAAACAGATCCCAAAGGAAAGCAGATCTGGAAACGTGTCTGTTCAGGCAGGCTGTGTATGAAAGTGAGGACCGATTCTGGGGATTGTGGTTTGACGGGGATCTGGCAGTTTGAGCAGATAACCTCTCCCAGGGTGCTGAACAGCAGGCGGAAGTAATTCTGAATCCCGGATTCAATGCCGACGTTCGGTTCCAGTGTTTTACCTGTAGCAGCGCGTCGTCCGGCGTTCTGTTTGAGAGCGACCGTAGGGGGGATCCGGGTAATCCGGTCAGCGTCCGGCTTGGGCAACTGATGAATGAACTGACGTGCTGCCGGCGAGAGGGTTTCGAGGTAGCGTCTTTGCCCTTCCGCATAGAGGGTGTCAAAGGCAAGGCTGGTTTTGCCTGAACCACTGACGCCACAAACTGTCACCAGTTGCTGCAGAGGCAGATCCAGGTCGATGTTTTTGAGATTATGGACACGGACTCCGCGCAGCTGAATCGCAGGCGTCTCAGGACTCTGTGTTGCTTCGCCGTGCGAGAGTTCAGTCATGTGCTGTCAGTTTCAGGCAGCGTCGGAGGCGTCCAGGTAGTTCGTGATCCGGTTCTTGGGAGATAGGCCAGGAGCAAACTCCTGTTCGGTCCGCTGCAGGCGATACTGGAGGACATAAGCATCCTCCCCGGCGTCTTCGAAATAATTCCGCAGCACTGAGACAGCGCGGAAATCCATTTTTCGGAAGAACAGCTGGGCCGAAAGATTGGTTTCACGGACTTCCAGAACAATTTCCCGGCGTCGTTGCTGCGAGAGCTTGTCGATCACCCGCTGTACCATCTGGCGACCGATTCCCTGCTGCCGAAATTCCGGGGCAACAGCGAAATTCAGTACCTGGATCATAGATTTATGCAGTTCGTAAATCATGAATCCAACGATCTGATGGTTGTGTTCGGCTACCATTCCGATGCAGTTCCGCTGGCGGAGGCAGCTGAGAAAGTACTCTTCAGACCAGGTGTACTCAAAGCTTTCTTCTTCGATACGGAGAACCTCTGGCATATCTCTGCGGATAAGCCAGCGAATTTGAACCATTAAGTCCTGATTGGGGGGTTGATTGAGACTCATAGTGGCCTTCCTGCTACTGATAAGTGCTTCAATAAGTTCCTGCAACTGGTGCCCTGCTTCATCCTGAATCAGGCAGCAGCTGGATCGAAAATAATGACGGTAAAGGCTTGTCCGGGCGCCGATAATCATGGTCATGATTGAAGACGTGAATCAAAGCTGACGACGCCGAAAACAGCGAGGTTGATTCGCGAAACTTATCAGAACTTGAAAACGGCGCACAGAGGAATTTCAGCATTTTTTCGTGAAATCGGAGACGTGCAGGAAACGTTTTGCGCAGGTAGTGCTCTGACCTGACGTTCTGAATCCTCTGTGCAGCAGGGGTTTATCAGCCTTTGGGGGGGATAGGCATGCGGCGTTTCATCACCATGTGGTTGATGACTTCTTCTACGCCGGTCAGTGCCTGAATTCGTTTGCTGAGATCCGGGCATTCGTCATCGAACTCGAGCACACCTTCCAGGCAGACACCATTTTTGGTGCGACGCACGACCAGAGAGTTCAGGCAGACATCGGAGTCGATGGCCAGCGCGTGCTTGATCTCACATTCGAGTGCGTGTGGCGCTTCGAAATTACGGGGAGCAATACGTGAAGCTGTGTTTGCGGGAAGCGGTTGGGCTGTGCGGGGGGGGGGTTACTTTTCATGTGGTTGTTCCTTTCACCACCAGTTGAAATCGTTCCATCAACATACTGGATTTGGGTCTATCCTCTGACTCAATCTTAACATTCACTGAAGAAACTGATAGATGAAAAGTAAACCTTCTTTCTAAGAATTTGAAAAAGGACCTCCCCCTCTCGAATCCAGCCTGAGTTACTTCGAGGTAGTAATGGTACAGAGTGAATAAGGGATATCATTGATGTGGTAGATGGCTTCCATGTAGTAGGCGACATGGCCCTTCTCTGGTTTGTTTATTTTAGCCAGGTAGCTATTGTCTTCCGAGGCAACGTCTTGTGACGTCCATTGGGCGTCACGGAAATCCTTATCGTCAGAGTAAGCACTCCAGATGCGGACCCGAGTCGGTTTGCTCTCACAAGTCAGCTTTAGTTCGTAATCATTGCTGTTGTCCCAGCTTATGTTCGGCAGTTCCTGGCCCGTTGCTGCATGGATGAAGAATGCTGCAATGGTTTGCAGGGCGTATTCGACTCCATTCCCCAGGTCATGTCCTGCGTTGGGGACCTGCAGGATGTACTTCGGACCTACCAGATCTGACCAGTAAAACTTCATGGCGTCGACGACCCAATAAGGATCATTGGTGCCATTGACGAGGAGTTTGGGGAGTGTGAGTTGATGGCGGTAGGTGTAAGGGTCCATCATCAGTCGCAGGTGTTTTTCCCGAGGGGATTCGACCCCTTCAACGATCAGGCCTTTGCTGGTGTAGTCAATGATCTGGACGCTGTATTTTCCCCAGGTGGCAATCTGATGTTTCATCTGTTTGCGGAAATTCAGGGTGTCGATCACGATTGGTGCGGTGGCGATGATCCGTTTGTCGACAACGGGTGTGAGCCAGCTGGTCCAGCCGCGCTTGGATGCCCCGGTAATGACGAAGCCGTCAATCTCAATACTTCGATGCTCGCGCGCAATTTCCTGAATGGCGTCCATGGCTTTGACGGCACTTTTGGCCATGGGAAACAGCAACGGCCAGTTTTCGTCTCCCGTTTTCAGGTATTGCAGCCAGGTTTCGGTGATCAGATCATCCTCTTTTTTGCCATCAAACAAGGGCTGATTGGGGACCTGTGTCAGTAAGGCGATGCGGGCTCCCGTGGTTTTGGCAAGCAGGAAGGCGGGTTTGAGTCTTTTTTCGTTGGGGCGCGAGCCGTTGCTGCCCCCTGTGACGAACAGCAGAACCTTGTTGTTAATCCGAACCTGATCGGGCTCAAAGATGTAGAGCCAGTGCTTCCAGGTGTGTCCCTGCCACGTTTGTGAAGTCAGCTCTACAGGGTAGGCTGTCACGCCGTCGTGGGACAGTGAGTCATGGATTTCCCATTTGTATTCAGGCTCTTCTTTCTGGATGTAGTTAAAGAAAGCCTCGGGAACCTCTTTCGCGTCTACCGGTCTGGTGCGGAGGTTTACATTTTCCGCTGCAGGGAGTACCGAATTGAAGCTGAAAAATAACAGGAGAATACAGGTTCTTTGCAACATGTTTTACTTCCGGTATATGAGCAGGAGTGGCGTGCAACTATTTAGGGCCGCCTGGTTGAGTCATTCTGGTGCGACCGTTTTGTAGATGATTGCGGGAAGGTTTATTTGGTGGTCAGTTCGATGACACCCAGATCAACTTCATCGCCCTCTTTAACAGAAAATTCTATTTTTGACTTCTGTGGTGAATCATAACGTTTTTTCAACTTGTCCGGTCCGCTATAGCCACGGTTCACCAAATCGAATTTCTTCCAGACAAAAGTCAGAGCGTATTCGCCGGGAGGAAGACCATCACCGGTTGTATAAGTTGAAAGTTCAAAGACGCCATCGTTATCGCTTGAGCCTCTTGATAGCGTAGGGTGTTCCGTATCAACTTCACCCTTATTGACGCAATTGATTTGAATCGGGGACCCGGGGGCTTTGCCATCAACGGTGATTTTCCCTTTTACGGGATAGGTTTTTTTTGTGTAAGGTTCCTCTACATGGTTGCAGCCTGTGAATACAAGCGACAATAAAATCAGGGGAATGGCATTGATTCGTTTCATGGAGCTTTCTCGGTTGTGGCTGATGTGGAATGGCTAAACCTGTCAGCGCCAGACGTAGCATCTGACGCTGAGCCTGCTGTTGCTTGGGCAAGATAGGTTTAGAATTCGCCGAGGACTTCTCCCCCCGCACGAGTGGTGAGAGATGCCAGAGTGTAGGCATCAACATTCTGGCTGATGAAACGGACGGCGCCATCGCCCAGCAGAAAGTGAGCCCCTCCAACGTGGAAGCTCAGAAAGCCTGCACTTCTGATATTAGTGCAGTTGATGGCACAGGGGCCATCGGGTGTACCATCTCTGAGAGAACCTGAGTACCAGTGCTCACCATTCAGGAGGTCTCCCCATCCGCCACCATTAGTTGAGCCATAGGCGGATGTGAACGCCGAGTGAATGGTTGTGCCAGTATAGATATTTGTGCCTCCCACCCGTTCGCCGAGCAGGATTGTATTAGAGGTTCCGTCAATTACATCACGAATTCTGGTAATCGTATTGCTTCCCCCTGAAGGATTGCTGGGGTCAACTCCTACATTGGTCAGCATTCCGGATCGACTGTTAGCTGCCGGGTGGCCGGTGTAGGCGATTGAAGAATAAGTGCCGCGAACCCCTAAAGCCGGGCAATAGTCAGTTCGAGCAGCGGTGTAGGTAAGTGGAAATCCGGCAGGTGTTAAGTCGTAGGTGTGGGTTGTGGCCTCTGGTGTGGAAGGACACATGAAGACTGGAAGTGGGTTCTTGATGACCTGCAGGTTTTGTTGCACAGCAGGAATGGCGGCCAACTGATCGAAAGCAGGATACGATGAATTCCACTGGTTGTAGAGTGGTGCCTGATCCATGTAGGGGAGAAGCATGATGTTGTAAACACTGGCTTTCGGATTTGCAGGGTTGGCGGCATCTACAAACCAGGAAAAGGGGAAACAGCTGTGTGCATCATGGTAATTGTGGAACGCCAGGCCTATCTGTTTGAGGTTGTTTTTGCACGTCGATCGACGGGCTGCCTCTCTTGCCTGCTGGACTGCCGGCAATAACAGTGCAATTAAGATGGCAATAATCGCAATGACGACGAGTAACTCAATCAGAGTAAAACCTTTTTTGAGGCGCGAGTTCAGTTTCATCCTCTTTCTCCTTAGGCACAGCGAAATGAATTATGGGATCCAGGGAAAATCAGAGTAAGAATACATTCTCCATAAAGAGAGCTTTCTTCTGTTTTATATTCAGCAAATCACGCACCACAGTGTGGTTCAGATTGCTGGCAAGAATTTGCAGTTTGAAAATGACCTATAACTTCAGGTTTTTTGATATCAGGCATTTAGGACATGTATTGGATAGGGCCTGATAATTTCTCAGCATACCTTCCGGTTTCGAGACAATCCATATCATTATCTATGAAATAGGTAAAAATACTAATTTTAATTTTTGGGGTAGCGGGGGTTAAGAACCTGACGGTGTAAGCTGCAGGTTAAGGTGGATTCTGGGGGCAGAATTTCAGCCGAAAGGAGCCCTGCCTCCCATTGCTTTTGGTTCTGTGGATAGGGAGCAGTTTGGATGAATTAGCAGTTGTCTGTGTAAAAATTACAAGCGGTTTGGGCTGCGGCATTTTTTTGCATAACCCGCCTTGACCAGATTTGAAGAATCGGGAGAATGCTCCCACTTCAAAGACGCAATCAAAAATCAATCACTTCCAAGCACATCTCCCAGCCAGTTCCGGCTGTTATTATTTGCCACCAGCCTTTTAGATCAAAGCATTCCCTAGCCACCCCCTTTCAGACATTGGTTTCATTGAAATGCATGGTTCATACCTCACATCCATGTCATCTTCATCGTTAAGCTTGTCGCCGGGAACGATTGCCATCAGTTTAAGATCGCAATTTCCTTCCGCGAGCTTTGTGGATTGTGCCGACATTTGCGTGACTTCCCTGCAGTCCGACAGTCGACGCTGTCAGCCGGGAGACCTGTTTGTGGTGATTGCCGGGACCAGGGAGTCTGCTGAAAAGTATATCCCCGAGGCAATCAAAAACGGTGCCAAGGCGGTACTGACCGGTCGTCCGTTGACGGGGCTGGAAGTTCCTCAATGCATTGTGGCTGACGTTCGTAAGGCATACGCGATTCTGTGTATGGAACTGGCAGACCGACCTTCAAGGCAGTTGGAGGCGGTAGGGATTACCGGAACCAATGGAAAGACAACGGTCAGTTGGCTGGTCCGGTCGATTTTACAGAGTGCCGGTCACAAAACCGGTCTCTCAGGCACGGTCGAGTACCATGATGGAAATAAGTCTCGGCCTTCTTCGCTGACGACGCCCGATGCGTTAGAGTTGTCGCAGTTATTATCTGCAATGGTCAAGAATGAAGTCACACATGCAGTAATGGAAGTCTCCAGCCATGCCCTCGACCAGAGCCGGCTTGCGGGAACACAGCTGGCTGTCGCGGCGGTGACGAATGTCACACAGGATCATTTTGACTATCATCAAAATTTGAAAAATTATGCAGCCTGTAAAGCACGAATCATTCAGCATCTCAAGCCTGAAGGGACGCTGGTGCTGAATTTCGATGATCCCGTTTGTCGTTCGATGGCAGACGGAAAGCAGTCGGATCAAAAGCTGCTGACTTACGGACTTGAGTCGGAAGCAGATCTGCAGGCGACTGGGATACAGGAATCAGCGGCTGGTACAGAATTTGAAATTGTATTCGAGGCAGACACTGTGTCAGTCAGTACGACTCTCATTGGCAGACATAATGTTTCGAATTGCCTGGCGGCAACAGCTGTCTGCCTGGGGCTTGGTCTGAGCCTCCAGGAAATCGTGACCGGAATTCAGGCGCTGGAAAATGTTCCCGGTCGAATGGAACAGGTGAATTGTGGCCAGTCCTGTAGCGTGCTGATTGATTATGCCCATACTGATGACGCATTGCGACATGCGATTCTCTCTGCCCGACAGGTCTGCAATCGGCGTTTATTCTGTGTATTTGGGGCCGGCGGGGATCGCGACAGTTCGAAACGTGGACTGCTGGGGATCGCGGGCAGTGAAGCGGATCGGGTGATCATCACCAGCGATAATCCGCGGAGCGAGGATCCGTTTCAGATCATGAAAGCGATTGCTGCCGGCTGTCAGTCTCAGGGAGTGACGCCGGAACTGATCGAAGATCGGAAGGCAGCGATCGAATATGCTTTGTCAGAAGCCGGAGCAGGAGATCTGGTGCTGATTGCCGGTAAAGGTCACGAATGCGAACAGATTTTACGTGACAGGAAAGTTCCCTTCCGCGATCGACTGGTTGTAGAACAGTATTTCGCGGAGCAGAAAATTTCGGACTCTCAGAAAGTTTCCGCTTAACAGATTCTATTATTCACAATTCAAAGGAACTACGGGCCAGACAGTTATGAATCATCTATCTCTCGCAACACTTAGTAAGGTGCTTCTCAGCAGATCGAATAACTTCGATCCCGCTGCCGGTACAGCTGGTGTCAGCGGGATTTCAATTGATTCACGCACGGTCCAACCAGGGGATCTGTTCTTTGCAATTCAGGGACAGCGCCTTGATGGTCACGAGTTTGTAAAGCAGGCATTGGAACGGGGGGCAAGTGCCTGTGTTGTGAAACAGCAGCTCGTCTCTGAAAGCAACTCGGCACAACTCTTGTTGGTGGATGATGTGAATCAGGCACTCACGCGGTTTGCTCACTGGTATCGCCGGCAGCAGTCAGCAACTGTCATCGGAGTTACGGGAAGTGTTGGCAAGACAACCACCCGCAATATGATTTACACGGCCCTGGCTCCTTATCTGGAAGGGGTACAGAGTCCTGCTAACTATAACAATGAGTTTGGTGTCCCCCTGAGCATTGCTCAGCTTGAGTCTGTGCATCAGTTCGCGGTACTGGAACTGGGGGCTTCGCAGACGGGCGAGATTCGCAGTCTGGCAGAAGTGGTGAGTCCTGAGATCGGTGTCATTACTGGAATCGGGCCTTCGCATCTGGAACATTTTGGAACACTCCAGCGAACGGCTGAAGCAAAGGCAGAACTGTTTGAGCAACTTCCTGTTTCGGGACTGGCAATTGTCAATGGTGACGATGCCTATGCGGACTTTCTGGTCTCTCGCAGCCCTGCTCCCTCGTTCCGGATTGGTTTGGGAGAAGGCAATGATTTGCGAGCTGTGGCGGTTCGTCAGGAAGAAAATGGCCTGACCTTCAAGGTCGATGGAACAAATTTTGTTATCCCAGTCATGGGCAGTCATTTTGTCTACCCTGCTCTGATCGCGATTGCCGTTGGTAAAGTGCTGGGACTGTCAAATCAGGAATTATCAGACAGCCTGCGGGAGTATGAACCAGTTCGCGGTCGCTGTCATGTCGAACTGGTTGGAGACTGGACCGTGGTGGATGACGCATACAATTCCAGTCCGGTTTCGATGCGAGCGGCTTGTGAGTTGTTGAGCGACTGGCCAACTCACGGAAAGCGGATTCTGGTAATGGGTGACATGCTGGAGTTGGGGCCAGACTCGCCCGGTTATCATCGCGAAATTGGAAAAAAGATCGCCTGTTCCACAATCGATCGATTGTATGTCTGTGGTGCCCAGGCGGCATCCGTTGTGGCAGGAGCACTCGAAGAACAGTTCCCTGCTGGATGTATCGTGCAAGGGACAGATGTTGAAGAGATTCAAGCGGATGTGTTTTCCGGTCTGGAGCCGGGAGATGTCGTTTTAGTCAAAGGTTCCCGTGGTATGCGGATGGAGCGGCTGTTGGAATATCTCAAGCAGCAGGTTTCAGAGCGGTCCACTTCGGGAGAAAAGAATATTTCATGTGTCTAACTCAATGATTTTGCCATGTGCTTAGGGTTTGCGGGAATCCAGAGCGCGTTCGCTTCGGCGGACAAATCAGCACCGGAATTTGTGATTAATTGGGTCGATCACTCCAATGCTGTATCATGGTGAAATCATTTCCGGGCGTCGAGATTGGGGTCTCGGCGCCCGGTCTCTTTACAGGACCTGGTAAAAAAATGAATGAGCCCCTGAATCCGGGCGAGAAAAACACTGCATGATCATTTGGCTGTTGAATCATTTTTCTCCCCTGCTGGAAAAACTGGAAGTGCTCTCCACGGGCGATTCGCGTGTGTTTCTGACTGCACGCATTGCGCTGGCCAGCCTGTCTTCATTTCTGATCGCGATTCTACTCGGCCCGTTTGCGATTCGCTGGCTGGAAAAACGTTTCCGGGAACGAATCGACAGCGCCTCGGAAAAGCTCAATGAAATTCATGCTTCCAAGAATGCAACCCCGACAATGGGGGGCATTTTTATCGTGGGAGCAATCTTGATCTCCGGTCTGCTCTGGGCGGATCTTTCCAGTGGCTACGTGCAACTCGGTCTGTTGACGGCAACGGGATTTGGGCTGCTGGGGGCTTATGATGACTGGGTGAAGCTGAGTACCAAACAGAATGGTCTGAAGCCGCGGCAAAAACTGATTGTGCAATTAATCTTTTCTGCATTGATTGGGGCTGCTCTGTGTTACAGTCATTCAACGGTTCCAGCGGGCCTGGATCTGATCATGCCGGTCACTCGTCTGGTGTTTCCCCTCGGAATTCTGTTCGTTCCCTGGGCGATGCTGGTCATGACGGGGAGTTCCAATGCTGTCAACCTGACTGATGGGCTGGATGGACTGGCCAGTGGGTGTATGGTGTTTGCCGGATCTGCTTTCGCCGGCCTGACGTACCTGGCGGGACACAAGGTGATGGCAGAATATCTACAAATCCCCTACATTCCCGGGGCGGGTGAACTCAGCATTCTGCTGGGAGCAGCCGTGGGGGCGGTGCTTGGATTTCTCTGGTTCAACTGTTATCCAGCCCAGGTTTTCATGGGAGATACCGGTTCCCTGCCTCTGGGAGCGCTACTCGGGTTTGCGGCGCTGGTCATTCGACAGGAGGCTTTACTGGTGATTGCCGGCGGCGTTTTTGTTGTCGAGACACTGAGTGTGATGCTGCAGGTGTTCTGGTATAAGCGAACCGGAAACCGCATTCTGGCCTGTAGTCCTCTGCACAATCATTTCCTGTTCAAGGGCGAACATGAAATGAAGATTGTGGTTCGCTTCTGGATCTGTTCCGCCTTGCTGGCGATTATTGCTGTTGCCAGTCTGAAAATTGCAACCTGATCTGCCGTCGAATCAGTTCGGTTCAGGTAAGTTTGAAAAGCACTGGCTGTTCTGTCGATTCTAGCGGTCTGCGAAGTGGGGGCAGCGATTCCATGGCCTGTTATCACGGTTTTGTCAGCTGATTCATGTCGGGCGGCAATGTTTCTGAATCAGGGTCTGGTTATGGGGTTACCTTTGGTGAGGTGCCCGAAAAATAGACGATTTCAGAGATGTCACTCTGTGTCATTTTCGAGATCGGAATATGAAACCTACCTCACTCCTGCCGCAAACTCAGCCTGATCATGATCGCAGCCTGTTCATCTCGATGGCTTGCGCGCTGCTGGGGATCGGGGTGTTAATGGTACATAGTGCCAGTATTACGTCCTGGCCTACCGAGTTTGAGCAGGTTTACCTGTCCCGACACCTGACCTTTCTAGCTCTGGCGGTTGTAGTTTCCTCAATTGCTTCCATGCTGCCAGCCCGATTCTGGTACGAGCGTGCGCCCCTGCTCTTCTGGGGAACCGTAGCATTGCTGGTGCTGGTACTTATTCCGGGAGTCGGGACGCGGGTGAATGGTGCTCAGCGCTGGCTGAGATTAGGGCCTGTTTCATTGCAGCCCTCCGAGCTGGCAAAGATCGCTTTGCCATTGCTGACTGTGCGATTGATGGTCCAGCGTCGGGCGTTTTTAAACCATTGGTGGAAAGGCACAATTCCGCTGCTGGTTCCCCTGCTCCTCGTGATTCCACTGGTGCTGAAGCAGCCTGACCTGGGAACCTCGCTGTTTCTTGTGGGGGGCGTGGCGTTGTCTCTGTTCCTCGGTGGCTGGCCTCTTCGTAATTTTATGTTAGGTCTATTATGTGCGATTCCTGCGGTCGGAATGCTGGTGGCATTGCGGCCTTATCAGTTGAAACGTATCACCGGTTTTGTAGATACCTGGACTGACTGGCAATCGGCGCCATACCAGCTGAAACAGTCTCTCATGGCTTTGGGGGCTGGCGGAATCAGTGGTTCCGGTCTGGGCAAAGGAGCGCAAAAGCTCAGCTTTCTTCCCGAAGCGAATACTGACTTTGTCTTTTCTGTTGCCGGTGAAGAGCTGGGGTTGATTGGTACCTTGGGAATTGCAGGTCTCTGGATCGGGCTGTTCCTGGCCGGGTTCAATATTCTGCGTTCCCAGAATCAGAAGTCTTTTGCCTATGTTGCGGGTTTTACACTTTTGCTGCAGCTGGTGTTGCAGGCAATTATCAATGTGGCCGTCGTCACAGCTATGGTTCCACCCAAGGGGATTTCGCACCCTCTGATTAGTTATGGCGGAACGAACCTGATGGTCAGTCTACTTTCATTGGGGATTATTGTCAGCTTAACACGCGCGGGAACAGATGAAAGTCTGCAGATCGATCCTGCCCTGGATCAGTCAGGTGATCCTGAACCTGCCATTGATCAGTCAGTGTCCTATCTTCCAATTGACGAAGCATTCGAGGATGAAGCATTCGAGGATGAAGCATTCGAGGATGAAGAGTGCGAGGATGAAGAGTGCGAGGATGAAGAGTGCGAGGATGAAGAGTGCGAGGATGAAGAGTGCGAGGATGAAGAGTGCGAGGATGAAGAGTGCGAGGATGAAGAGTGCGAGGATGAAGAGTGCGAGGATGAAGAGTACGAGGATGAAGAGTATGAGGATGAAGAGCTGGAAAAAGAGTGACTGGGATTTTCCTATGACATGTTCTATGCTGAGCTGTCTGATCTCAGTTTGAAATCCTTGTCCAGTAGCGTCCACAATGATGACCGAATCCCGTCTTAAGAAACGATCTCTTATTTTTGCCGGCGGTGGCACTGGCGGTCATCTGCTTCCCGGAATTGCGGTGTCAGAACAACTCGCCTTAATGGACGACTTTTCGATTACATTTATTGGTTCCAATCGACCGGTCGAGCAGCAGATTATAGAACGTTCGGGGTATCAGCATCTCGGACTGGCTTCTTCTCCCAGTAATGAGTTGAAAAGCGCTCCGTGGAGATTCTTCTGGAATAACGGACGTGCCTGTCTGCAGGCGCGGCGGATTTTGCGTGCGGAACGACCGGTTGCGGTGATTGGACTGGGCGGGTTTGCCAGTGTGCCTGTGATTCTGGCTGCCAGCTGGCTTAATATTCCGATTGTATTGTTAGAGCAGAACATCATTCCCGGTCGAGCCAACCGGTTTCTGTTCTCTCGCGCCAATGTTATCTGTACTTCGTTTGCCGAAACCCGTCTTCCCAAGCCTCGCTCTGGAAAGCCTTTGATTGCTTTTACTGGTAATCCAGTGCGTGAGCAGATGACGCATTTTGAGACCAACCAAAAGAGTGAACCATCAGAGATATTGTTGCTGGTTCTAGGTGGCAGCCAGGGGGCACGAGCGGTGAATCAGGCGGTACTCGCTTTGTTAGAACGAGGGCGAGATGCCCTGCCTCGCAGACTGCATGTCGTGCATCAGACAGGTGAGACAGACTGGAAGTATGCGGTGCAGGAATATCAGAATCTTCAGGAACACGATTCCGAATTGCGCGTAACCGTTGAACCCTTTATTGATGATCTGGCGGAATGGTATTCAAAGGCCGATCTGGTGATTTCGCGGGCGGGAGCTACGACTCTGGCAGAGCTGGCCTGTACGGGGTGTCCGACGCTATTGATTCCCTACCCAAATTCGATCGGTGATCATCAACTGATTAATGCTCAATTCTATGAGGCAGAAGGAGCTGCGGTACTGGTAGAGCAGATGGCTGATGCCGAAGTGACCGCGCGCAATCTACAGACTGCTGTGGTCGAATTATTGCATGATTCTACGAAACGGAATTCATTGTCTGTGGCCATGCAGAAGCTGGCCCTGCCCGAGGCTTCCCGGAAGGTGGCGGATGAAATCATGGCTCTTATAGCCCATTGAGGTGGTGTACAATATGCCATTGCCTGGGGTTCCAGCTACTGATTTCCGGGGACTGTGGTGGCTGAACTGGTAGAACCTGTCAGTTTTCCGTGCTTTTCCAGGTTTTACGGAATCCCCCCAGCCTGTTGATTCACGAATCACAGGGGATTTGTTACCTTTCTAGCACTTGGGCAGCAGGAATGGAGCCGTTTTGTTCTGCCAGTCGAGATTACCCTACTCAAGTTCTTTAGCATCAGAAGTTTAGAAATTGGAGACGAGACGTGTCGCTCATAGTCCAGAAGTTCGGTGGAACGAGTGTCGCTGATACCAGTAAGATTCAGGCTGCTGCCCGTCGCGCGACCGCCATGCATCAGGCGGGGCACCAGGTCGTGATGGTTGTCAGCGCCCGCGGCAAAAAAACGGATGAACTGGTCGGCCTGGCTGCTGAAATCACCGATCGTCCGACTCCCCGCGAAATGGACATGTTGCTCTCTACCGGCGAGCAGGAATCAGTGGCATTGATGGCGATGGCGATTCATAAACTGGGCGTCGAGGCGATCAGTCTGACGGGTTCTCAGATCGGCGTAGTGACTGATTCCTCGCATACGAAAGCTCGTATCATCTCAATCTCGACTGAGCGGATGAAAGCGGCTTTGAATGAAGGCAAGATCGTCATTGCTGCCGGCTTTCAGGGGCGGGACAAAGACTGGAATATTACCACCCTGGGACGTGGGGGAAGTGATACAACGGCGACCGCGCTGGCAGCTGTTCTCGAAGCCGACATGTGCGAGATTTATACCGACGTGGAAGGGGTCTTCACCACCGATCCCCGTGTGGTTCCCGAGGCCCATCAGATGGCCAGCATCTCTTACGATGAAATGCTGGAGCTGGCCAGCCTGGGAGCGGGCGTGATGCATTCGCGTTCTATTGAATTTGCCAAAAAATACAGAGTTCCCCTGAAGGTGCGTCCCTCTTTTTCGGATGGTGAAGGCACCTTGATCGCGGCACAGGCGCTGGATGCGGCTCCGGTAGTGACCGGTGTGGCCTTTGTGAGGGATGAGGTTCGGGTGAGCCTGACCGATATTCCGGACGAGCCAGGCATCATGAGCAGTATTTTTGCCCGGATGGCAGAACGTAAAATTACCCTGGATATGATCGTTCAGGATGTGGGGACGGGGGGCCTGGCACGGGTGTCCTTTACCGTGCCTCAGTCAGACCTTGCCGAGACGTTGACCGCAGCTGGCGAGGCAATTGAAGATATCGGCGCCGGTAAGATTCAGCATGGAACCAATCTGTCCAAGGTTTCCATCGTCGGCAGTGGCATGCGGAACAATTACGGTGTTGCCAGTCGGATGTTCTCAATCCTGGCAGACGCTGATATCAATGTGGGTATGATTACTACCAGCGAAATCAAGGTGACGGTACTCGTCGACCGGGATCAATGCGATGAAGCAGTCCGCGTGATCCACAACGGTTTTGAGTTGGACCGTTTGACCAGCTACGATTTTGCGTCGAATCAGATTCAGGCCGGAGAGGGACAGCCTGATGAGTCTCAGCAGAAAACAGCAGAACTGGAGCAGGAGATCGTCGATCAACTCTCTCATATGGAAGACATCGTGGTCAGCGAAGTTCTATTGGATCAGAGTCAGTCCCGAGTTACTGTCAGAAATCTGCCGGACAATCCGGGCATTTGCTCACGTCTGTTTTCCGTCGTCGCAGAAGGCGGTGTTTCCGTGGACATGATTGTGCAAAACATGGGCGAAGAGGAACAGGCACATCTTTCGTTCACCGTGCCGCGCACTTCGCTGGAGAAAAGCCTGAAACTGGTCGAGCCGCTGCTCTCGGAGTGGGGAGACGCCGAACTGAGCCATGAGGCAGAGATTGCCAAGTTGTCAGTAGTTGGGATTGGACTTCGCAGCCATACGGGAGTCGGGCAGTCAATGTTCAGCGCCCTGGCGGAAGCGGAGATCAACATTCAGATGATCAACACCAGTGAAACCCGGATCAGCGCCGTCGTCGCTCTGGAAGATGGCGAAAAAGCCTACCAGGGCCTGCTGAAAAAGTTTGGTCTGAGCTAATCGTCTGTCGAGAGTGCTGTCTGCAGTAATCGCGGGAGATTCGCGGAGAACTGGCTACGTGGTAGAACCTGGTCACAGCCTGCATCCCTGGCCTGCTGAAGTGTTTCTGTATCAACGTGCGGTCCATAAGCGATGCTGGTCAATTGTGGAAATTGCTGCATCGTCCTGGTCAGTAGTTCCCAGTCAATTTCCGGCTGATTTAAATCAATGATCAGCAGTTGAGGGAGCTCGTTTGTCAGCTCTCCCAACGCCTGAGCCAGACTCAGGACGCAGGTAAAAGAGAAACCATTGAGACGGGCGGCACCGGTGATCTGACTTTGAAACATCAGATCGGCGCAGAGAATCACGATTTGGGATCGGGGTTCTGTTTCGCTGGTCATACTAACTCAATCATGGTTGTTCAGGCCTGAGCGAACATGATTAGACTGGGCAGGCCTGGCGCGGTTGGTATTTCAGATGGTGGAACGATGAAAATGGACGTGCTGCCATTCTCCGTCCTGTTTCTGCCAGATGCGGGATTCTTCGCAGGCAGTACTGTGATCGTGGCCATGCTCGTCAATCGACTGTACCACGCGAATGTAGGTGACCAGAGCAACTTCTCCCATGATGGAAACCATGGGGGAACTGATAGTAGACTGCCGCGGGCGACCTGTCGGGTTCATATCGAAGTAGAAGCGATGAAAATCCATCCCGGTTACGAGATGCCCCCGGGCTTCTGGTTCGAAACAGGTCAGCTCTTCATCGCAGAGACTGGTGTAGGTGTTCCAGTCTTTGTGATCAATGGCGTCGAGGAGCTGCTTGCTTAACTTCAGGAGGTCTTGTACATCGTTGTCTGACATCTGCGGATCCTGCTCTGGTGACAAAGAAGATTTAACTCTGCCTCATCTTATCCGTTAATTCAATTTCTGGAAATTGAATTGTCTTTTTATTTTCTGAAGTTTCCGCATCTGGATTGTATTCGTCGATGGTGACCGTTTCGCTGGACTTTTTCCCGGATGATTTATCCTGGTTCTCCGGCAGATCCACTGCGACGGGAATTACATCGTCTGAAGCGGAGGCAAAAGGAAGCTCCGGCAGTAGTTCCCCACGCTTTTGAGGTTGATTGTGGAGCCTACGTCCACAAAGGCCTGTGGGTCGTAATCGATACGAAAGCTGACATCAGCAATGGAAAGCACACAGCCCGGCAGCAGCTTGGTATCCCGTTTGGGAGTTACCCTGTTCCCATCGATGAAGGTGCCGTTGGAACTACCCAGGTCATGTACCAGCGCTACTGACTCAGTCAGCACAATCCTGCAGTGATGACGGCTTACCAGATCGGACTTGAGCTTTAAGTCGCAGTCGGCTGATCGGCCTACCAAAGTCGTTTTCGTGAGTGTCATCGACTTCAGTTTTTTAGAACCATTTTGAAGGCTCAGACGAATTTTCATAACGATTGACCACACATAAGAAAACCCGCCGGAGGGCTGCTCCGGCGGGAAATTGTTCATTTCAAGTTCATTATAGATTCTGCCCAGGGGCAAGTCTATGCGGCTGCTGAGTCATCTTTGGGGAAAAGATGTTCAGTGCCCCGGATGATTTCCGGAGTGACCACGTATTTCTTGCCGGCTTCCTGCTCGGGCAGTTCGTACATGATGTCGAACATGGCCTGTTCGATCACGCTACGTAAACCACGAGCTCCGGTGTTCTTTTTCTGGGCAATACAGGCAATTTCGTGCAGGGCTGCATCTGTGAATTCCAGTTCGGCGTTTTCCATTTCGAAGAACTTCTGAAACTGGCGAACCAGAGAATTCTTTGGTTCCTGCAGGACGCGAACCAGATCGTTTTCTTCCAACTGACTGAGTGTGGAGAGAACGGGGAGTCGTCCGAGCAGTTCAGGAATCAGGCCAAATTCAAGTACATCATCGACTGAGGCCTGAGCCAGCAGGTCGTTCTTGGACTTTTCCTGGTCTTTCTTCTGATGGGATTGTCCGAAGCCGATAGTCTTGCGACCGAGTCGCTTACCGACAATGTCTTCGAGTCCCACAAAAGTACCACCGCAGATAAACAGAATGTTGCTGGTATCAAGCTGGATGTACTGTTGCTCGGGATGCTTGCGACCACCCTGAGGAGGCACGTTGGCAACGGTGCCTTCCAGCATCTTAAGCAGTGCCTGCTGTACCCCTTCTCCAGAAACGTCGCGTGTGATCGAAACGTTCTGGCTGGTTTTGCCGATCTTATCGATCTCGTCGATGAACAGAATTCCTCGCTGGGCAGCTTCTACATCGAAATCAGCAGCATGCAGCAGTTTGAGGAGCAGGTTTTCAACGTCTTCACCGACGTAACCGGCTTCTGTGAGGGTTGTCGCATCACCGATGGCGAAAGGTACCTGCAGATAGCGAGCCAGACTCTTGGCGAGCAGGGTCTTACCGGAACCAGTGGGGCCGATCAACAGGATGTTTGATTTATCCAGTTCTAGATCTGAACTGGCTTCCTCGGCGTGCATCAGTCGCTTATAGTGGTTGTGGACAGCAACCGCCATGACTTTCTTGGCACGTTCCTGGCCGATGACGTAGTCATTCAGGTGTGTGACAATTTCCCGGGGAGTTGGAACATTCTTGAACAGTTTTTTAGTCGTTCCACGACGACGATGCTCCTGTTCCAGAATCGACTGGCAGACTTCTATACATTCTCCACAGATATAGGCATTATCGGGCCCCTCTACCAGAGGGCCGACTTCGCGATAACTTTTTCTACAGAAAGAGCAGTTCGCATTTTTCTTACCAGAAGAATTACGTTTTCCAGAGGTGATATCTCGTCCGGTGGGCATAGCTTCCCTTCAACGGTGTCAACTAATATTATGGCGTTCAACGTCCAGTGAGTTTTGATTCTGCCTCCCTGCAAATCACTCGATAGGTATAACTTGTGAAATGAGTTCCTCATTTAGAATCAGAAATAATTATCAGAGGCAATCAATCGGGTGATACAGTCGTTTCCAAACAGGAACTCGATGAAGCACAGCTGACCTTCAACCGGGAAGTTGTTGGTCACTCACATCTGGAGAATCGGACAACTCGTCTTTCTTCTCTCGTTCCGGATTGTTATCGGATGAATCAACAAGCCGTTTTTTGATGGATCGGAATTCGTCGTCGGTAAGGTCACCTTCTCGTTGCATTTCTGCGAACTGGAGCAGTAATTCACGCGCATCGACATGACGATCTTCATTTTCCCTAAAACGTCCTACGATCCATACTATTACCCAAATCAAAAAAATGATTAGTAAAACTGCCAGACCCCACTCAACGGCGTGTCCGTCAAAGAGTTCCTTAAACAGCTTCTGCTTAGCCGCCTGATTTCCCTGTAATAAATAATTCTGAGTCACTTTAAAATCAGCAGAAGGAAATCTCGTTCTGCCTTTCCTAGTTTAAACCTGCGACAGTCACCTCGAGCGAGTCCTTTGGACGTGACGTCCATCTGAACGCTGCTGAGCTTTTCTTCATTATTGGAAAGAACCATAATTCAGGCAAGCCCTGTTGAGTCTGAGTGCCGTGGCTGTGGTTTAAATGAAGTTGCATATCATGCGCCAAAGTCGAGCAAAATACGGTGGGAAATCAAAACAGGTGTTCTGTGGTGAATCGCATAATTGTGGCGTTTTGGAATAAACCGCTTTAAATACAGGGGTGATCGGGTTTTTCCAGACGCCTGTAAGGGAACCCGGGCCACAGCAGGGATTGGGTACAACCGAACAGAGAGAGCACTCACAGTACCTGGGGTTCTGGTAAGACTTACATTGTCGATATTACCTTAAGTTGAACGAGAATCATTATTTGGGAGGTAACGAATCACCAGAGATCTGCTGCTCACGGGTGTGCCTTGCATTGCATACCAGACTCATCACTTTTATGATCTGTTCTGCCAGTAACTACGTATAATAGAGGTCTGCCTGCTCGGCAGCGAATTTTGATTTATGACTTAATAACGACCGGTTTTGAATTTCAGGGATTACGAATGGACTTTGAAAAGCGTCTTAAGCACGCGATCAATAAGGGGCGTGCGGCCAAAGATGAAGAAACCCGGCAGGAAGTCGGTAAGAAGATGTCCGAGGAGGAGTTTCGTAATCTTCATCTGAAGTACCGACTCGAACTGACTGATCACATTGATAACTGTCTGAAGAAACTGGCCGATCACTTCCCCGGTTTTCAGTTTAATACAGTCATGGGTGAAGAGGGCTGGGGATCCCGCATTACCCGCGATGATGTCAATCTGTCACGTGGCAAGGCACAGACACTGTACAGTCGGCTGGAAATGATTGTCAGGCCGTTTACAGAGACACATATTATTGAACTGGTTGCTAAAGCAACCATTCGCAATAAAGAGACCTTTAACCGCTCGCATTATCAGTTTATTGCAGAGGCTGACATTCAGTCTTTTCAGGACCTCATGGACTTGTGGATCCTGGAATTTGCCGAACAGTTCTCTTTTCAGTCGTAATAAACGAATTCTATTCCTATCAGCTTGATCAAGATATCAGAGAAACAGAGGTAACAGCAGATGAGTCGTCACGCGGATTTCTCACAGGTTATGGATCGTGGTGCAGTGGCGATTATTCGCGCTCCCTCCAGTGAATTACTGGTCGATGTTTCCAAAGCCATCTATGCCGGGGGCCTGGATGTGATTGAAGTCACATTTACCGTCCCCAATGTTCTGGATATTCTGGCTCAGGTGAAACGGGAGATCGGCGACAAGATCCTCTTGGGGGCCGGGACCGTTCTCGACCCGGAATCAGCGCGGGCTGCGATTCTGGCCGGGGCGGAATTTATTGTGACTCCGACTGTGAATCCAGACGTGATCGAGCTCTGTAACCGTTATGATAAACTGATCATGACGGGCGCGTTTACACCCACCGAGGTGCTGACTGCCTGGGAATCTGGGTCGGACATTATTAAGGTCTTCCCGGCTTTTGTAGGTGGTCCCGAATATCTCAAAGCCCTGCACGGTCCCCTGCCCCAGATCCCGCTCATGCCTACCGGCGGAGTCGATCTGGAAACGCTGCCTGCCTATATGAAAGCAGGTGCCTGTGCCGTCGGTCTGGGTAGTTCGCTAGTGACGAAACAGATGGTCGCTGATGGCGATCTGGAAGGGATCCAGAAGTTGACCGCTGAATACATGGCCAAAATTGCCGAGCTTCGCAAAGCCTGATTCAACAAGGCTTTATAAATAACTGGCCAGTCTGACCATTTAAGTCTGACGGGTTGAAACAGTACTGATACGACTGTTTCAACCCGAAAGATCGTCTCAAGTCGTAAGATCCGAATGGACGATATTTTCCGATAGTCGGCATTCGGTCTACTAGTGGTCCGTCGATTCTGAATTGACGGTTCAAGCGACGCCAGGCGAGCGTACGGCCCATTTCAGGCTGCTTGTCATGCCAGAGTTCGATCCATCACTAGTATCCCCGTACGTCATGGCTGTTGGATCAGTTACCATAATCGCAGGAGGGGCTCCAGGGCAGGATGGCCTGATTCTATTGTCATCCAGCCATGGAGGTGCATTGGCATGAGACTATTTTCACTACTGGTAATCAGTTGCTGTATCTGGAGTGGCGCTGCAACTTCTGTTTCTGCAGCTACGGCATCGCCTGTCTTTACCAGTAAAACGCAGTTCCGGATTCCTTATCACTACGATCAGGCGGAAATTGATCGTCTGGGGGCCCGGGAGATCCGCCTCTATGTCTCGACCGATCGCGGAGTCAGCTGGAATCATCAGCAATCGGTATCTCCTTCGACGCGGAAATTTCCTTTCACGGCGACCCAGGATGGCGAATACTGGTTCTCGGTCCGGACACTTGATGCCAATAATCAACTGCACCCCTCAGGGCGCGTTTTCGAACCTGGTCTGCGTGTGGTCATCGATACCACCCCTCCCCAGCTCGATCTGGATCTGAAACAGGTTTCTCCGGGAAAAGTTCAGCTGATCTGGAACGCTGAGGACAAATATCTGGACCCCACTAAACTGGTCCTGGAATATGCCCAGAATGGGAGCCAGGACTGGCAACGTGTGATTGTTGCCCCTAACAGCCGAGGTCAGACGACCTGGTCAATTTCCCAGGGGGGCGTTGTTTCAGTACGAGGTATGATCAAAGACCGGGCGAACAACGTGGGGAGCAGTCAGAAACAGATTCGTGTCGTGGCGGCAGCCAGCCGCACATTACCCAAGCCGAAGCAGGATCTGCCAGATTTCAATCAACCGATCGCGCAAGGGGCTCTTCCCGATCAGAGTCTAACACAGAACGATCCGGGTTCACCGGCTCCTTATTCCAGTCTGAAGCAACCCGGTCAGCCGGAACAGCCTGGTGCGCTTGAACCATCTACTCCGCTGGCGAATCGTCAGATGCCCGGGGTCTTTCCCCGAGAGGGACAATTTGATCCCGCTCCACCAGCGGGGGCTCCCGTCCAGGATTCGGTCAAAGGACAGTACGTTGCCGACGATCCCGAAAAACGGCCTGCATATGCGAAAAACCGGTATCCGATGCCTGCTCAAAACTGGTCGGCTGATCGGAAACAGGTATTGAACGGGACTCAGTTCCAGATCGGTTTCCAGGTCGACGAGGTTGGACCTTCGGGAGTGGGAGCTGTCGAGCTTTATATTACAGAAGACAATGGCCAAAAATGGTATAAATACGGTGAAGACCCCGATAAACAGAGTCCCTTCCAGGTCGAAGTTCCCAACGATGGAATTTACGGATTTACCCTGCGGGTTCGCAGTGGTGCGGGGTTGGCCGATGCCCTGCCCAGGTCAGGCGAAAAGCCTGATGTGGTCGTTGTGGTGGATCGTCAGGCACCGGTGATTCAACTGGACCCAGTGGTTCAGGGAGTGGGAGGGGAAGCGAATAAAGTCACGATTTCCTGGAATATCAGCGAGCCTAACCCTGCAGAAAAGCCAATCGCCATCAATTACTCGACCCAGCCAGGTGGTCCCTGGGAGCCGATTGTGGAGTGGCAGGAAGACCAGGGGCGGTTTACCTGGTCGGTTCGCCCCGGGAATCCTTCCAAATTTTATCTGCAGGTTGTTGCGAGAGATGCCGCCGGCAACATCTCTCAACAAGTGACACCTCAGCCGATCGTAGTCGACCTGACGAAACCGTCAGGTCGGATCGTGGATGTGGAAGTTCTGAGCAGAAAGCCTTCTTACTAAGCCTGCTCTGATTTTTCTTCTTTGGGTTCGGAACTGGGAACTTCGAATTTCGGAGCAGTGAATTCTTCCGAACGTTCTTCCGGTTTGGGGCGTGGTGTTTCAGGCTGAGAATGTGAGTAAGAAGCCTGATTGACTTCGTCCTCGATACCACTCACTCCCTTTTTGAATTCGACAATCCCCTTACCCAGGCTGCGGGCGACTTCTGGCAATCGTTTGCCAAACAGCAGCAGGGCAATAATGCCGACAATGATCATTTCATAACCGCCAGGCATACCCAGAAAGGCGGGGACGGCATTGATGTGTGTGATGGTCTGGAACATGTTTTAACCTCTCAATTATCATGAAGGTGATGAAGGTGTTCCGCAAATTGGAAAGCACTGTGCACCTTGTGGCGATTGGAAACTGAATTCAACCTCTGATTCGCGCAGTCGCGGTTCGTCAGCCTGACTAGCTGTCTTTGGAGGAATCCTGCGAAGAGAACTTTGAGGAATCGTCATCGGATTCCTCCCCTTCCTTCGCTCCTTTTTTGAATTCGACAATGCTTCTACCGAGGGAATTCATCACGCCGGGCAGACGTTTGCCAAACAGCAGGAGAACAATTCCGAGAATAATGACGACTTCAATCCAGCCAGGAAAGCCAAACATACTAACGGTCCCGTTAACTTCTATGAATCGGTCGAGGTAGACGATTCCGTGAATCTCTGTAATCCGGTTCTTTCAGTGAAATGGTATCAGATGGAAGCTTCACCGAAAATGAACACCAGCATAGTCGGGATGTTCCAATCGGGTATGCTCTGCCGGCGGCAGGGAGAGATCAGGAGGAAATCTAATTCCCGCATGATGGCCCTGCGAAACGATATCTCGAAGGAAATCCCAGTGATGGATATCCACTCGGTTTGCCCGCAGGAGAGTCGCAGGAGGATTGAGCGGTAAGTAATTAAATCATAACCGCCCAAACGCGGCTGTCAACAGAATTTAAGGGCTCATTTCTGCTGAATTTCTATTCCGTATTTAAAAATAAGAATCCTGCGGGTCGTAACCGACTCCGGAGATCCTCCGTATAGCGGAAATTATCCCCTGTTCTTAACCTGTTGTCGCATCAAGGGATGTCCGTTGGAGTAAAAGCTGCATTTCGATCCACTGACTTTGCCTGGCAAAGGTATCCAGGGAGGCATTCCCTGAGGCTGCTGACTCTGCACAGCAGTCGACGAACTCGTTCAGCGACCATCTGCCACTGGACACCAGTGGGGTCTGCCAATCTAGAACTTGGCTGTCCTCAAACTGTGCAAATAAAGGGGCGATGACGTCCGGGAGTTCATTGAGCAGCGGGTGATGGCCGACTGCCCTGCTCCAGTATTTGGCGTTTGAATAGTCGGGCTCACGGCGGTGCATGATGTGATGCCAGTAGTCACCTGCACGATGTCTGCCGTCATGTTGCACCGACTGCGAATATTGATGGCTTTCCTCGAGGTAATCATGGATGCAAAGCAGGCCAGCTTTCACGGCTTTCGCATCCGGGCGGGAGCTGAAATTGGGCAGATCCTTCTCTGGCTGATATGCCTGCAGGAGTGAAAAAAGCCACTCGCATTCCGAGCCAGGTTCGTGAGGAGCCAGCTCCGGTAAATGTCGGGGGAATCCATGATAGTCGTCGACGTCGATCACGGCATCAAGTATCTGGCAGTTCGCTTCAGCCTGAATCAGTTGAATGAATGCCTGCCAGAGCAGATGGCTGTTGGCGGTCAGATTCTGCAGGTTCTGTAAGTCCGCATTTCTGAAGAGGACCAATGCATGTTCCAGGGGATTCAAGGCCAGGGCTGCAGCAGTGGGTGTCAGTGTGTCCCACGCCTGACTAAAGAGCGTCGCTTCGTTGAAAGGGCACACGCTCAGACTGTTTTGAGGAGTTTCCAGTTGCCCCGATACAAGTGGATCCGGCAAGCCGGAGACTGAAATAGGAAAATCCAGAAATCCCACAAAATCAGCTGCTGTCTGCTCACAGAGTCCGGTGATGTCTGCCGCTGACAGATCACAAGTCTGATTCTGAGGAAAGGCTCCAACTTTGAGTGCGGATCCTTCCGGGGGCACTGGAATTGTTGCTGAGTATTGCTGCGGTAGAAAAAGCTGGATCGTGGCTGCCATGGGGATTCACTTTTACGGGTTAATTCAGATCGTTCGACAGCCTTACCCTAACGGATTTTCTCCTGCACTGAAAGTCAATACAAGACTTTATGAGCTGGCTTATTCCGGCGTGAAACAGCAGAGCTGGCCATTCTCCAGTGTGACGAAAATGCGGCCATGGGAATCGATGGCGGTCCCCCCTTTCACTGCTAGTGCTGGTAGAGGATGTGACCAGTGATCGGTGCCCTTTCCGATGTCGATGGCGGTGAGGAACGGCTTCTCTGGTTGTTGGTCGGGGTGTCCGGCTGTCAGCAGTGTCTGGGGAGACACAATGAAACTGGTGAAACGCCGCTGATGCTGATCTTCCCAAAGGTTTTTGCGTTTGATTGCCTGTCCGGTTCTGCGTGCCCGCATACTCAGCCAGCGGGCAACCTCTTTTTTCTCTTTAGGAGCTCCGGGAGGCAACGCTTCCTTGAGCGTCAGGTTGGTGAATACGCTGCCTTCGTAACTGGCATCATGCACGAGTTCCCTGCGGTCGGCGAGAGTATGTTCGATCGACAGGTATTTGCCATATTCAGGATAGTAGGGATAAAAGGCGGTACGGTATTGAGAGGTGACCTCGGAACGCGGCGTGTTGAGGCACTTAAGAGTATTGAGGTCATAACGGGCAACCTCATACACGCCTCCGGCCAGGAAACGGAGTTCATCGTCAGCTACATACAGGCTTCCCTGCAGGCTAATGCCACTGTTGACTGTGGGGGACAGAACTCCCGAGGTATTATTTTCCTGCTTGAGTTCTCCTGAAACAGGATCCAGGGCAACCAGGTGTGTGCCGTCAAAGTGGGCGATCCCCGCTGCTGCGTACAAGGTGTTACCGTGGACGACGACTCCTCCGGAAACGGGCCAAGTCGAGATCAGCTTACCGTATACCGGGATCCAGCGGACTGCGGGAGCCACGCGAAATGACCAGAGCGGTTCGCCTGTTCTGGCCGCATACGCATAGACGCGTCCATCAGCTGAGCCCACAAACAGGCGGTCCTGTGCGATTGTGGGAGGATAGTAGATCGCTCCGCCGGTATAGCGTTTCCAGACCGGTTTCCCCTCCAGGTCGAAAGCAGAGATTGCCCCATTGCGGTCTCCGACAAAAATCAGGTCCCCTGCCACAACCGGGGCTGTAGGGAGAGCATTACTGACAACTTTCGTGGTCCAGGCCTGTTTTGTTTTAAGAGGGATTACGACGTCGGTACTGGAAGATTGCCAGGCATCACCACGAAAAGCGGTCCAGTCCTGTTCATTCGCTGAAAGTGGCTCAACTGTTTCCAACTGATCCGTGTATCGGGTTAGGCGCGGGGGCGTTTGTGCGGCGGGAGTAGACGAATTCTCTTCCGGGCCCAGACTGATGTGACCATACAGCGAAAGTTCGCAACCACACATCCAGGGGCCCCAGTACAGTAGTCCGTTCGAGACAATCACGCCATCCTGACAGGGAGGCCGCATCGGAGCGATATGTTGTGCTGAATCGGTGGCCGTTTCCAGTCGCACAGTACCGCCTCTGGTGCGGAAAAAGATGCTGTCGACGCTGCCGGTCGCCCGGGTACAGGCACGGCGGGTGGGGAGTGCCGCGAGGACATCACCCGTTGCGTAGTCCAGCTTCATGCCTGTCTCTTTGGGGCCGGCTGCATAGATGCCATCCTTTCTGAGCACCAGTTGCAGATTTCCATGCTCTTTTTCCCACATCAGGTAGCCATCGGCCGCAGAGGCGGATACCAGATGCAGCCGTTGTGGACCAGCAAAAAACAGGTAGTCATCGCTGCATTTCAGATAGGTGGTGGTAGCGTATCCTGTTACATAGTGTTGAGCACGCTGGTTGGATCCGATAGAAGCCAGAAGCTTGGGATCGTTGTTTTTCCACAGTTGTTTGCCCTTTTTCGTCTCCAGGCATGCCAGGAATTTATCTGGGCAGTAGTAGAAAATGCGTCCGTTTTTCATACAGACGCCCCGACTGTCGATATAGTCCTGGTCTTTGAAGTGCCAGAGGATCTGTTTGTTGCTGATATCGATTGCCACGAAAGTTCTGCCGAAGCCGAATGCATTTTTCGGATCGGAATAATCATGGCCCTTCCACATGTCCCAGGGCCAGTGCCCCAGTCCACGCCGTGCAGATTTCTGGGTATCAACTTTGACCTCTTTATTTCCGACCAGTGCATACAGCACGCCATCCTGCATTCCCATCCATTTCCAGACCGGTCCATCAGAAAACTTCTGATCGATCACGATTTCGTCTCTGATCTTACCGGTTTCACTATCGATAATTTTGCAGGACTTATCATCGGCCATGTAAAGGGCATCGGGAGTGCCAATCATCGTGTTACGGTGAATCATGAATCCCTCAGGCAGAGGACGTTTCCAGAGGATCGTGCCGTTAAAGGCATTGATACACATTAAGGTATTCAGGATTGCATTCTGATTCTGTTTGTGTGCGATATGCCCGAAGGCTTTGAAGACTTTCCCCCCCGCTGCCACCGAAACTTCGGGCATGGGGGAAAATTTAGGATCGGCCAGAAACTGAGTGCGGTAGGGAGCCCGCGCATTCTGATCTTCTGACTGAGGATTATTGTCGGGACGATGATAGGGATGCGTCCAGTCATCGTTGCCGGTTGGAATCGGTTTGGTGAGTTCTCCCTCAGAATGATAAGCGGTTCCCTGAGGACGCAGGACCCGGAGAATTTCTGCACGAGTCTGATCATTCTTAAGGGGGCCTGGTACCAGTACGACATCGGCTAAATTACTGGCGAGAGCAATTGAATTATTGGTACCCGCATCAGCAAACAGACGACTTCCCAGAAAACCCCGTTGATCTGCCAGCATGCGGAGTTCAGCCAGTTGCGCTGCATCAGAAGACTGGAAATAGATCTGAAATTGAGTTTGCTCAATGAGTCGATTGATCTCAGATACCTGTTGATCCGGGAGCGGTCCCAATACAACGCAGATACCCTGTTTCGTGTTCAATTTGGGGAGGCAGGCTTCCAGGAATGATGAACTCTCTTGCCCGCTAACAGCAGGTTCTTTCGAAAAAGTGGGAGACGATACTCCGATCAACATCAGAAAGAGGAACAGGAAACTTGAAGTCCAGTATTTCTTCATCTGAAATCTCCATTGATCAGGCATGGATTTCCGGGGAAACAAGTTGTCGTCTCAGCCAGCTTTGGGGAGGCTGTCTGCTGGCTTTATCATGTCTGTAAGAAATCAGATATTCAAAGAGAATCCTGAATAATCTGATGTTTTTGTCTGAGTTCTTACTTTCGATTTAGAAATTGAACTGGTTGCAAAACAGTGCGATCAGATCAATTCCGGCTGATCTGATCGCTGTTTATGTGGACATATGGTTATTTTTCCGGGTAAAATCGCCGCGATCTTGAGAAAATTGGAATTATCGGCTGGTTAAAATGTAAATTCTGTGAACAATGAAGCCAAATCTGCTCCCCAGTCAGGTCTGGGTCAAACGTGATCTGGCTGAGTCGGAGTGCATCGGTTTAAGCTGAACAAGGGGACCTGTTCGAAACTTAAGCCCTGACGACTGGTGATTTTATTTCAGGTCACTGGCGGTATTCTTGTATGAATCACATCTTACCTGATTATTATGTGAGTGAAGCAACATGGTTTTATCTTTCCCTGTTGCTGACGCTGGCGGTCTTTTTCCGATTTGACCGGATCTTTTCGCTGCGCAATCTGGACCTGATTCTGCTCCTCTTAATTTCGCCGGGTCTTTTATTCCTGGGTGACTACCCCGTGGTTGGTAATTTCTGGCTGTTTGTCGGGACGGGGCTGTTTGTAATCCGGATGAGCATCGACTGTCTCTTTCAGCGGCGTCCTCGCGGCGAACAGAATTTAAACAGCTTCGGAATGGCGTTTCTCTGTGTCTCGATCTTTGCGTTTTTTGTCGTGCGCGTGTTCACTGAAAACCCAGCACCAGATACGATCCAAACAGTTAAACAGGCTGACAGTCTGCTAAGTATGCAGGATGCCGGTAATGCCTCAAAAGCTCAGCCTGCTGAAGCTGGTCCTACCGCGCGACTGCTGGCTGCTCCAGTGGTTCCCTTCTCCAATGCAGTCGTTACCGGGACCCTGGATCACGCGACTCTGGCTGCTCGAATCATGGCGATTCTGGCGCACGCGTTTGTGGTTGTGGGACTGATTATCATGGGGAAGGTCCATTTTGCAGACACGCAAGTGGGGCTCGCGATGGCCCTGCTCTATCTGCTGCTCCCCTGTACCGCTTATGACGTCAGTAAAGCCAACCATGTGTTGCCAGCGGCACTGCTGGTCTGGGCATTCGTAACGTATCAGAAGCCAATTTTGTCCGGGATTTTCATGGGTCTGGCCTGTGGGGCGATGTTCTTCCCTGTCTTCCTGCTGCCTCTCTGGGCCAGTTTCTACTGGAAAAACGGGCTCAAGCGATTTGTACTTTCCGGAACTCTGGTGGCTGTGGTCCTGCTGGGCAGCCTGATTCTGACATCAGTTGATCGGTTCTCTTTCACGCAACAGACGATCGGTTCGATCAACTGGTCCGTGCTGAAGTTCGAAGGAGGCCAGCATATGCCGGGCTTCTGGAGCACGTACGATTCGGCGTATCGCATCCCCGTATTTGTGATTTTTGTGCTTTTGATCACCTGTCTGACGATCTGGCCCCGCCGTAAAAACCTGGGACATTTAATGTCACACACGACGGCGATCATCATTGCCACCCTGCTCTGGTATCCGCAGCAAGGAAGTGTCTATCTGCTTTGGTATCTGCCGATGCTGCTGATGGTCGTCTTCCGACCGCGTCTGTTGCATACGACGCAGAATTATGAAGTGGATCGCAATCAGCAGTCCGGCGAAAAGCCGAGCTCACGCTTCCAGGATTCGGTCAGTATTGCGAAGCACACTTCGCAGTAGCCTGTTCTCAACGCTGTCTGGAGTATTCTGGATCCAAATCCCGTGAAACAGGTGTCGGTTCTGGCTCCGATTGTTTCTGCCTGGCCAGCAATGGAGCTTCAATTTCCGGGTTTGTAAAATTCGTCTTGGAACCGACGATATACATGGGTCGTGCCCGAACCTGGTCATAGATGCGTGTCACATATTCGCCCAGGATACCGATTCCCAGTGCATTCAGGGCACCAAAGAAAGAGGCGGTAATCGTGGTTGATGCCCAGCCTGGAATCGCCAACCCGGTGAACAGTTTGTGGTACAGCACAAATGAGATCAGAGCGAGACATACCAGAGTGGAAAGGGCAGCAATCAGGTAGAAGATGGTCAGAGGCAGGAATGAGAATGAGAAAATTGCCGTCTTGGCCAGTCGACAGAGTTGTACGAAAGAAACACGGGGGTTGTCATCGTACCGTGCCATTCGCTCAACCTGGATTCCGGTCTGTCGATATCCAACCCACGAACGCAGACCAGGGAAATACCGGTCACGGTCATTGAGTTGTGCGATTTGAATGGCAACTTTGCGATCAATTAAACCAAAATTGCCGGCATCACGGGGAATGGGCGTATGGGAGATCTGATTCAGTATTTTATGAAAAGTCTGAAATGCCCAGCGTTTGAGACTGTTTTCTTTACGCTTGGTTCTAATGGCGTAAACGACGTCATAACCAGCCTGCCAGGTTTCCACGAAATCCACGATCGCAGTCGGGCTGTCCTGCATATCGGAGTCCATGATCACGATGGCATCGCCGATCGCATGCAGCAGTCCCGCCTGCACTGCTGCCTGATGACCAAAATTTTTCGCAAAGTGTAATACCCTTACTCGTGGGTTGAGCTCAGCCAACTCATCGAGTATCAGTCCACTTTTATCTGAGGAACCGTCATTGACGAAGATGATTTCATATTGACTTCCTACGGTTTGCAGAGCCTCCTCAACTGCCTGCTGGAGTTCCGTGAGGACGCTTTCTTCATTGAACACAGGAAGTACTACTGAAATGAGTACATCAGTAACCGGTTTGCGAGCAGAATCTTTTGTGGTCTGGATATCACTGGCTGCGCTCATTTGATCAGAACTCCTACCAGGGACAGTCCAAAAGGAACCCCCGTCGAATGAATCAGTGTGCGTTCAAGCCTTGCGCATGACATGAGACAGGAATTTGTGAAGCGAGAGACACGGTTGAAACGGGGGGGCGAGTCATCTCTTTTATTCAACAAGCGGTCCCTGCCACGAGCCAAAATTGCGGGAGCCAGTGTAAAGGAGTTCCAGTGAGTCACCCATTTCACTTTTAAACCTGCCTGCCTGGCGTTATCCCGAAATCGGGATTTTGTATAGCGACAAAAGTGCCCCAGCTTGCGATCCCAGTCGGAGTAGAGCCAGGGGTAAGCAGGAACGGTAATGATGATGCCTCCGCCCGGTTCCAGCGTTTCGGCTGCATTGGTGAGGAGTTGCACCGGATCTTCCACATGCTCCATGACATCCAGTAAGAGGACCGCTTTCGCAGATCCTGGATCAACGGGCCAGGGCTGGCTCAATTCATGCACGTGCAGCTGATCCAGTCCTCGGGAACGACCATATTCCACAGCTGCTTCCATGAGGTCAAATCCAATGACATCATATCCCATGCGATTGAATTCAAGCAGATTTCGTGCTGAACCGATCCCCCCCTCAATCAGCAGCCCGGGGGCGGGGAACTCTCTGGTCAGGATCTCGGTAACCAGTTTCCGCTTGGAAACATGCCACCAGTAGTTGTCCTCAAGCTCAATTAATTCAGTCAGATGTGCCGGGTCCACGTGATCAGATCTCAATACGAAATAACGTTGATGTCATAAGTTTAGATAACTCTGAGCCAAGTCAGGGTAATCAGTAGAACTAGACAGTTTCCATATGAAATGTCTGTTTTTTGTATTGGATACAAAATATATATTTTAACTATAGTGCTTATGCTGTCTATAGTGTTGTCTGGTGATGTGTAATTGCACAAAAGTACTGTAATTATGTGGAGTTATTGGGTGATTGACCAGCCAGACAGACAGTTTTCCCTGGGGGCCTGGTTTGCCAGTATAATTTTGTTATTTCTGGTCATACTGTGTGTCCCCCTGTTTATCAGAATGCCGCTGGCAACAGATGTCGTGCTTTACGATGTTCAAGCAGAGACGGTGCTGGATGGCGGGACGCTGTATCAGCACATGTTTGAAACCAATCTGCCGGGCATTGTCTGGTTGCACATGCTGATTCGACCGATCATCGGCATGAGTTCTGATGCCCTGCGGTGTGTCGATCTGCTGTTTTTTACCGGATCGGTGACCTTGTTGGCCTTCTGGAGTCGAAGAAGCCAGCTCTCCATTACGGGCATGCTCTGGATCGCCATTGCACTCTATGCCTTTTATTTCTCTCTCTCGGAGTGGTGTCACTTCCAGCGAGATACCATCATTCTGCTTCCATCAATGGGAGCACTCTGGATGAGGCGAAAACAGCTCGATCGCCTGCTCGCAGACAAACAAATCAGAGTCGCTTCGATCTGGGGCTGGGCATTTCTGGAAGGTTTGCTCTGGGCAACTGCATTCTGGATCAAACCTTTTGTCGCGGTTCCCGCGTTATGCGTCTGGCTGGGATCTGTCTGGCTGCTGGGACAGTGGCGGCGTTCTCTACTTGACCTGACAGGATTATTGTCAGGGGGACTGTTTCTGGGAGCAGCCGGCATTGCCTGGTTATGGCAGACCGGTGCCTGGCCCTGGTTTCTGGAAACGTTTCTAGAGTGGAACCCGGAATATGTAGCAGCGCGGAAATCTGGCTGGACTGTGATGCGGTTTGCGCAGTTTCTGTATCGATTTTATCCCTGGTTTCTACTGAATCTGATTGCAATTCCTCTGGCGCTGATCATGTTGAAAGACGGCTGGAAAGCACGTCGCAAGGCTGAACCAGAGGATGTTTCCAGTCCTGATTCAAGAGATCAAAGTCTACTGGCCCTGATGTACCTGGGTTGGTTGTTTCAGTCGATGGCATTTCAGCATCTGTTTGATTATGTCCATCCCCCTGCTCATCTGCTGGCGATCGCGGTGATCGGCGGCTATCTGGGCAGTCGTTACAGTCAACATGCTTTAGGTTGGGGCTGGAAGTCAGGAATGGCCCTGTTTTTACTGCTGGTGGTGCTTACTTTTCCTGCGTTTAAGCCTGATCGAGTCCGCTTGTGGAAGACCTGTCTGCTGCAATCCAGCGATGCAGAATTAAAATCGAAGCTGGCATTACTGGTCCAGGTCGACTGGGAAGATCTCGCAGCCGTACGTGAGTTTCTGGCGGAGCAGCAGCTCAAAGACCGCGAGTTGCATTGTTACAACAGTACTTTAATTTATCTCTATCCGGAATTAGGGTTGCAGCCAGCGACCCGCTTTGGCTTTTTCGATTCGGTACTGGTCTTCTGTCGCAAGCACCGCGGTGATCTTCACCAGGCGATTCAAGACAGCCCGCAGAAATTCATCGTGACCGATTTGATCGAGAGCGGGTTTAACAGGGAAACAGCACTCGCAACTGCGGAAAGTCCAGAAAAGAATGTGCCGCCTCAGTACCCCGTCAGTCTCAAGGGAGCCTATCCCTGGTCTCAACCCGTCGTGTTTCGATCGGGACGCTATCTGGTACATCGGGTAGAACGTCCCCTGGGGAAATTCATCGGCGGTGGTTTTGTACCGACAGAAACGGAAGTGCAAAAATTCCTGCAGCGACAAAAAGAGAGTACATCAGAGAACAACGATCGAAAGAATGATTGATCGATCCTCGTCTATACCAAGTCTTATTCGGCTTGCGGTTTAGAGTCTGAACGGAATGCTTTTACCAGCAGAATGCATAATATTGCCAGGGCGGTGAGAGAAATAACACGACCAATCTGAAAGCCGGGCGGAACGAAGCTCAGTTGAACCTGATGCTGGCCAGGAGGCAGAGGAATCGCTCTCAAAGAGAAATCCGCGGGCAAGACTGGTAGTTCCTGCTGACCGAGTCTGGCAGTCCAGCCGGGGTAATAAATGTCGGACAGGACCAGGTAGCCTGGCGCGTCAAGATCCGCTTGAAGACTCAGTGAATTGGGGCTGTTTTCCAGGATGGAAGCCGGTTGAAATGCCTGTCTGTCTCCCTTGGGGAGGACATCCTGTCTCAGTAAAACCTCATCACGTGGTTTGACTTTCGAAATGACTGCTACGATTTTCTTACTGGACTCCTCGTCCTGAAGAGCACGGGTTTGTCCGACCAGGTAAGCGCGGGGAAGCGGGTTTTGGTTTTCGATAATCTGGAATGGAATCTGGCGTGGCTTTGATCCCCTGAGAGTATATTCCGCAGGCACCTGACCCTGTAAAACCGTCTTCCAACCTTCCAGCTTAACGGGCTCGCTGGTTCTCAATACGGCATATTTGATACTCATCAGGTCAAGTAGCTGTGGCTCCGCTGTTTCAAGTTGTGGCGAGTCGAATCCTGCCATCATCCTGGCTGCATTGGGTTGGTCGAACGTGGCGGCTGCCAGGAGCCCGAGTCGTACGAGGGGCACTGGTTCATAACCTTGAACTTTTAAGAGTTGATTTTTCCAGGCCTCACGATCACTCAGCAGGTGCTGGTCAGCCAGAACACGGTGTTCCCCCAGGTTATTCTTCAGGAATTGGACAATTTCTGTCTCTCCCCGGATGGATGATTGGGGGATCGTGCACAGGATGTGGTTTGAATAGATCGAGAGTTCTCCGGTACAGATCAGGCAGAGGATCACGAGTCCTCCGAAAGCGGCTTTTCGTGAGAGGCTGGTGAGAAAAATAGCAATCGAGATGCCTAGCAGGGCTGTCAGCAGGTAGCCTGCCTGGATGTTGAACAACTTGTCTGGAGCCAGACTGACTTTAAGACTCCCTGCAGACTTAAATATCAGATAGATCAGGATTGGTAGAGCTGCAACAACAGCGATTCCTGCAAGCAGCCGCATGGTTCGACCTTTTGAGTTCTGATACAACAGCGAAATCCACTGAGATCCAAACCCGGCCAGCATTGCGACGACCAGGGTGCAGATCCATAGCTGACGACCAGGAATTCGAAACATCGATGCCCCGGGAATCAGTTGATAAAACAACTTATAAAATGGAAGTTCGGGGCCGAATGCCAGCAGAAATGCGATCAGTCCAATCAGTGTCAGCCGGATGACGATTCGTTGGTGAAAGGAACTTAAAACTCCCACAATAGCCAGTAGCAGAGGGAGACATCCAAACGAGCAGATCGCTTCCCAGTAAAAGGTTCCGGGGCCGGTATACTGGTCCGGTTTTCCCCAGACGAACGGATCAATCAGTTGCAGCAGGCTGGCTGCATTCAGGCTACCTGCGCTGAGGCTGGCCAGGTCAATTCCACTGGAGCGGACTGCCTGTTTCGTATAGATGAACACCGGGATCAGATCAATGGCGACAAGCCCTGCTGTTAACAGCCCCGCCGTCAGCCAGCCTTTAATCCAGAGACCTGGTCTACTTGTTTCTTCCAGTTCGGTTACGGCACCCTGCTCACTTTCAATTGGTTTCTTTTTGAAAAAGAGTTCGAGGATAGATTCAATGACAATCGCAGCGGTGAGGAACAGCAGCAGATAGTAGAGTTCCTGAACGTGACCACAGAAAAATGCAAGAGAGATCACAACAACCAGGAAGGGAACCGCTTTTTTACTGCCTGTGCGCAGGAGTTCGTACGCGTATAAGATCCAGGGGAACCAGGCGATTTGTGTGACAGACGTGAAGTGCCCTTCGCCCGTTTTGGCAACAAAGTAAGGAGCTGCCAGGAAAACAATCCCTGAGAGCAGTGCGCTGAAGAAATTCAACCGATACATTCTACCGAGCAGATACGCGCCCCAGCCGGCCCACCAGTGATGTAGAACCAGTACCCAGCTGATTGTAGAAGCCGCATTTAGGAAAAAGAATATCCAGTTGATCGGGTAGAACAGAGACGCTTGTGGATTTCCCACCCAGGGCATGCCCAGCAATGACCAGGGATTCCAATAAGGAAACTGGTTGAATTGCTGGATGCACTCGCGCTGATAGTCTTTGAAGCCGATGAACTGGTTGGTTGTGTCGTTATATCCCTGGTTCTGGACACCCACCAGGACATCTGCCGGGTGACTCACGAGTGCCTGAAAACAGACTCCTGAAACGATTAACAGAATCAGGGCCGCGATCACATTTTGAAACAGTCTGGACTTCATGTGTTTCTTTTCAGCATCACTGATTAGTTGACTCGCATTTTCATGGCGAGCGGGTTTGTCAAGAAACTGAAACGCTCCATTCGTCTCTGTAAGTGTAAATGAACAAAGGCTGTTATGTGAATTTCAGCCTGTTCTGGTCCCGGTACGTATCCAGGGAACGGAAGCGGGAATGCTGCCAGTTGGAGAACATATAGCATTGTGTATGCCAAACTAAGCGGTTGTCCGGCATGCCTATGGGCTCATTATGTCGGCAGATCAACCACGGTGGGGAGGTTTTAATCCGTGGGGCTCCACGATCAGACCGTACATTTCAGGACGACGATCCGCGAGACGATCAATCACATGTTTATCCGGGACACGGTCAACGCGTTTGTTGCGGGCTCGCTCCGGATCGAAGGTGGCATACAGAATTTCTTCATCTCTCCCGGTTGAAGTGGCCAAAGTTTCGCCGGCGGGGCCGCAGATGCGGCTCTTGCCAATGAACTGGAAGCCCCGCTCTTCACCGACCCGGTTGATAGCGCAATAGAAGATTCCGTTTTCCATGGCCCGTGTATTGATGGCATGTTCGGCTAAGCAGTCTGCACCGGTGGGCCAGTTCGTCGGCAGGATGATCAGATCAGCCTGCTGGAGTGTCATGACCCGGGATGACTCTGGAAACGCACTATCATAACAGATATTCAAACCGATACGTGCGGATGGGTGTTCGAAGACCTCGAATCCCCGGTCGCCAGGCGTCGCGAACCGGTCGACACCGAGATAAGGTAAATGGATTTTTCGATATTTACTCAGCACACCTTCTCGTGTAATTACAACTGCTGAGTTATAGACCCCATGTGCAGCCTGCTCGAGCATACCGATCACAACAGTCTGTTTTAACTCGCGGCAAACCTGCTGCAAAGTTTTGGTTGTGGGACCCGGAATCGTTTCAGCCAGTGGCACTGCTTCCTGCAGACTGTCAAAGCAGTAGCCGGTCAGTGCGCACTCGGGGAACACAGTCAGTTCCGCTCCCTCAGAAGCCGTTTCGTGCATCTTTGCGATAATTCGATGGAGGTTTTCCGTTTTCTCCATCAGGGCGATATCCATCTGGACGCCGGCTATAATCATGCTGTTGCTCCCCTGCTCTAGATTGGGCTATTCCTGATCTCGCTGAGTTTTTACCCGTGCGATTATAAAGGACCCAAGAAGGAGATACCATCCCTGCGGTCAGGATACGGGGATTTAGAGACGCTCGGTGGTTTTAAAAGGCGAAGCCTGCTGGACTGGCGGTTCTGATTTTTCAATCGGATTTGCCTGTTGCGGTGGGGGGATCAACACACCCGAATCGACGAGAGTGATATAGGTCATGGTGAGCAGGATAGCATAGGCGACCGCGTTACCAAACAATCCGTTCCCAAACCATTTCAGTGCACTCCCCGCAGATTTCTTCAGACGGATGGTGACTCCTTTGCGTTCCACGCTGTAAACCTCGTCCAGAACGAGGTGGGAGAGAAAGCCCAGTGAAATACCACCGGCCATCAGAAATTTCACGGCGAAGGAATCACTGATATAGGAGAGGAAAACGGCTTCTCCGGTGATAATCAGGGCGGGGATGCTGTGAAACATGCCCCGGTGTACTGCGAATTTCGAGAGGATCGCTGAACCGCCGTAACGAACTCCCGCGTAGGTAACGACCGCCATCAGGATCGCATCATCGGGATCTGCCCCTTTGCGAATCATGCAGCGCATTGCCATAAAGGAAGCAACGGCGGCAGTCAGGCTGAACAGTTCCTTGATGGGCCGTCCCGTTTCAGAATCGAGGTCTGGCAGCATACCTCCCACCCAGGTCAGTACTCCTGCCAGGATACCCTGAGTCGGGGTGAATCCCAATAAGAGGGTGCCTACGGAGCCGTAAACGACTCCCAATAACCCGCTGACGCTGATGTGCTCCGTATAACCGGCCATGCAATTCTTCCCTGAAGTTGCGTTCTGTTCCTGAATGGATCGAATCAGTCCTTCCTGAGGAGATCCTAGCAAAGAACTGCAGCGGGAATCAATGCGACTTCAAAACCCTGTTTTATAGCTGGAAATCGGCTAGTTCTGGGCAATAATCTGCAGGACCTCGTCTTTGAGTGCGTCGTTAACGGCCATTCCGTTGCCTGTATAAATTGAAGGCTTGCCATCAAAGTCAATCCAGTGACCGCCGGCTTCTTCCAGGATGGGCAGCAAAGCAGCAGCATCCCAGGGGCTTAACACGGGATCCACCATCACTTCCGCACGACCAGTGGCTACCAGCATGTGGCCATAGCAGTCGCCCCAGCCTCGGGCGAGGTAGGAATTGCGACAGAGGTTCTCATACGCCTTCTGCTTGCCGATGGTTTCCCAGCGAGTCATAGTGGTCGTACAGAACACGGCATCAGAGAGTTGGGATTTCTCTGAAACCCGGGCGCGACGTGGTTCCTGGTCACGGATTTTCCACCAGGCCCCATCTCCTTTGATCGCATAGACGACTTCGTCCAGAGCGGGGAAACGGCAGACGCCCATGACGAGCTTACCGTTTTCTTCCAGACCCAGCAGGGTTCCGAAGAGGGGCACGCCTTGTGTGAACGGTTTGGTGCCGTCAATTGGATCCAGAATCCACTTGAATGCGTTTGAACCTTCGACTGGCGGTAATTCCTCACCCATGATGCTGTCGTCAGGAAACGCCATGGTGATTTCTTCCCGCAACAATTCCTCTGCCCCACGGTCGGCGATCGTGACCGGTGAGTCGTCTGACTTGCGATCTACCTTCAGTTCGGGGGACTGATAGTATTTGAGGATGAGCTCGCTGGCCTTTTCAGAGGCGGTCAAAGCAAGTTCCAGGCGGGCTTTCAGTTCAAATTGTTCTGAGTGAATAGTCATGATAAGAAAATCGTTTCCTGAGGATGGTCAGAAGTTATCAGCAATATTGAATGATCAGCGAGTCGCTGTCACTTAGGTTGAATTATTCATTTTCCAGACGGTAAAGATGCTCCCCTGCTTTCCTCACCAGGAGGATGCCTTCATCTTCCCGGTCTGCGAATGATTCGACATCGATCGTATCGGGATCACGATAGCCGAGATTGATTTTCTCGCAGAGTTCGGGATGAATCTGGGAAGCCAGAGTCACCTGCACCCGGGGCCGTTCGATGCCGTCTTCGAATGTTCCTGTACCACGCACATGAGTCGAATGGGCGAGGATGCCCCAGGGGTAGTCCTTAAACTGGTCCCACTGTTTGGTGAAATAGTCGCGGACATGGTAACCAACTTCGGAAATCAGCTTGCCATGAGTGACCGAAATTTCCTTCATGTGCGGAGCGTAAATGATCAGTTCACCACCATCAGCTACGACTGGTTCCAGCTTGTACATACATTTGCCGGCTACCCAGAGTTCATCGTACATCAGGGGCGCACAGGAGAGTACCTGCTTGAATGGTTTCGGCTTGCGTTTGATGTGAATCTGGCCGGAGAGGTTGGCGGCTGATTCCCAGGCCGATTCCGGGGTTCCATAAAACAAGCCGTAGAGCGAACTGTCCGGAGCGACGACGAAGGTGATACAGCGTTTCTCGTTAGGGATCATTGCTGCAGAACGGTTTACGACTTCGCGTACCGGCGTATGTTTGACGCCAATAATTCCCACGTTGGTAATCAGGGCGCCCAGCCAGTGGAAGAAGTTCAACAGGTCCGGACCGGAGATTCCCGGGAAGAAATATTTGCTGCCACCGGAGAAACCGACGACTTCATGCGGGAAGACGGGCCCCATAATCTGGAGCATATCGTAATCCCTGATGCGGGAATTGATCGTCACAGGGACTTCCATTTCCAGCAGGCCTTCGGAAATGGCTTTGGTATCTTCTTTCGTCAGCGTACCAATCTCAGTCAGACGTTCGGGGTTGTCCCATTCGTGGTTATATAGCCCTACGTCTTTGTATTCCGCCTGACGGGCCGCTTCTGAAATTCCCAGCAGGCGGCAGATGTCTTTCTCGGGCATGGGGGGATGCGTGCCCAGGGCAACCAGCACATCAATCTGTTTGGCAACAGGGTTTAACAGGCGATGGAATGTTGCAAACAAGAGAGGCAGAGGTGCGGTGCGGGTCGCATCCGGGACAATGAGCAGAATACGTTTATTGCGATAGTCTTCAACGGGAAGGTTCTCTTCGAACCATTGAATGACTTCCTGTTCGGTGAGGGTCTGGTGAGGTTGTTCCATTAGTCGCAATTGCTTTCAGGGGAGCCCACTGGTCTCTGATTCGCTTTACTGCAGGGGCTGACAGCAAAAAACTTATTATATAATCCATTTTCGAAAAAAGGAAATCGAGCGAAGGACTTGTGGGAGTCGTATATCACACTTTTTCCCGTTCGACCAGTCTGAGGGGGCTGAACTTCAGAGACTCTTGAATATAATGGAATGCTCAGAATCAATTTTTAAATGGAAGTCAAAAATTCATAAGAAAACCCTCCAGATAGACTGGTCAAATGCGGCGTGGATCTAGTAACCTCGTAAGATGCGCTCTGCACGGGAGTTGAGGGTAAAACTTCAATAACCCACCCGGGCTGGTTCAGTGTGAAACGATCTGGCTGAGCGAACCTAACATTATAAGTTCCGACCGATACTAGCGTTGGTCCAGGAGCCATTCAGGACTGACTTATGCAGATAACTGGGAGTGTCTCAATAATGCGAGTTGCGTTTTGGGATCAGGCAGGAGGCCGTCCATGACGTTAGCAGAATTACTGGAAAATCAATTTCGTGCGGACATTCGTTTCCGTGGAGCGGCTTACATTGAAGCCGAACGGGTTGAACTGACTCGCGTGACCGCAGACCATGTGTTTGCGGTGGTCAGAGATGGTGTAGAGTATCAGACTCAGCTGTCCCGCGATGACGGCAATCTGAAGACGTATTGCACCTGCGATCAGTTTCAGAAGTTCAACGTCTGTAAACATCTCTGGGCTTCTATCCTGGCGGTAGATGTGGCGGGCTACCTGACCGGTTCGGTCAAGCCTGGTTACATTCCTCCCTTCATCATCGAAAATACGCCGATTGCCTTCGATGAAGAAGATGACGACTACGATTTCTCAATGCCCTCCGATTTCGAGCTGGGCAGTGGTCGGTCTCGCAAGTCAAAGTCGAGTGGGGAACAGTCGACGGCAGTGACTTCGCGTCCGCGACTGCGCGAGTGGGAAACGAAACTGGTTGAACTGAAAAATGATTTCGCCCTCACGCCGGTTCTGTCTAAAACCACGCAACAGGAACGTGAGATCTTCTACGAGATTGATGTAGAAGAGAGTCAGGAATCTGGACAACTGGTCGTGCAGACTTCACAGCGTCAGCGAAGAGCTAACGGCCAGTGGGGCAAGCTGAAGCCACTCAAGCTAAAAGTCGGCCAGCTGCAGGAAGTCGAACATGAAGATGATCGCCGGATTCTGGCGTACCTCTCCGGCGGGACACCTGAGCGGACCAACTGGCGAGCCCAGCAGACCGAAACACAAATGGCTGCGTTCCGCTATCGGGTTCCGTATGAGCTTTGTGAGCTGATTCTTCCGCTGATGTGCGGTACAGGACACGTGCGCTACCTGGATCGACAGCCTGATGACGTCGATTCCCTGGTCTGGGACGGCGAGCATGCCTGGGAATTCCGGATGGGAGTTGAGCATGACCGCAAAGAATCGACATGGAAACTGAATGGTCATCTGAAGCGAGAAAACGATACGCTGGAAATCTCTGATGCCCGTCTGATTGTCGCGGGAGGACTGGTACTGACCCGCGATAAAATCACGCCTCTGGAAGATTACGATGCATTTCCCTGGATCAAAATGATTCAGATGAATGAGACAATTGAAGTCGATGAAGGCGAGCAGCAGGAATTGGTTGACCGCCTGCTGGACATGCCTGTCCTGCCCCGACTGGAACTGCCTGAAGAACTGCATCTGGAAGAGATTACCTGCGAGCCCAGTCCGGAGTTACTGATTCATTCTCCGCAGAAGAAACGCTGGCAGCAGGATCGCCTGTTCGGCGAGATTCATTTTAATTATCTCGATCATCTGGTTTCGGGAAGCAGTACCCAGTGGGCGATTGTGGATCGCCAGGAAAAACGCTGCATTCTTAGAGACCGTGAAAAAGAATCCCAAGCCTGGACACTACTGCAGGATAGTGGTTTCCGTCGCCTGTTGGACCGCCGGGTTCAGGGGCGCGATGTGGAAATTGCTGCCCGTGACCTGGGGGGGGCTGTTCGCGAAATGATCAATGCCGGCTGGGTGGTTCGCGCCGATGGTAAACAGGTCCATCAGCCTTCCAATATGATGTTCAAGGTCCAGTCTGGAATTGACTGGTTCGAACTGCATGCAGATATCGATTTTGAAGGCCAGACGGTTAAGTTTCCAGAGCTGTTATCAGCACTGGCCCGCGGTGATTCGTCGATTCGACTCGACGATGGCTCACTGGGAATCCTGCCGGAAGAGTGGATCGAACAGTACGGCATTCTGGCCGGATTGGCGGTCACTGATGAAGAGCATCTTCGGTTTGCTCCCAATCAGGTAGCACTGCTGGACGCTCTGCTGAGTTCACAGGAATTTGTTGAGACAGACGCCAAATTCGATGAAATGCGGGATAAGATCCGGAACTTTTCAGGGATTGCCCTGGATAAAGAACCAGCCGGATTCGAAGGGGGCTTGCGTAAGTATCAGCTCGAAGGTTTAGGCTGGCTGCAGTTCCTGCAGGACTTCCACTTTGGTGGGTGTCTGGCTGATGACATGGGGCTGGGTAAAACGGTACAGCTGCTGGCCCTGTTGTTACGTCGTAAGAAGGGCCGGGAAGGACATCTGCCTTCACTGGCTGTCGTTCCCAAGTCGCTGATGTTCAACTGGATGCAGGAAGCCGCCAAATTTACGCCTGAGTTGAAAGTTGTCGAGTACGCGGGCGGGGATCGAGGCAAACTGATCGATTCGCTGGAAGAGTACGATCTGGTTTTAACGACCTATGGCACGATGCGTCGCGATATTACTCAGATCAAAGATATCCAGTTCGATTATGCTGTGCTGGATGAAGCCCAGATGATTAAGAACTCAGGGTCGCAGGTTGCGAAGGCATCGCGGCTGCTGCAGGCAAAACATCGAATCGCATTGAGTGGTACCCCGGTGGAGAACCATCTGGGAGATCTGTGGTCGATCTTCGAGTTTCTCAATCCCGGAATGCTGGGACGCAGTTCGGTGTTCAAAGCTTATACCAACGACATCGAAGATAAGAATGCCCGGCTCCTCCTGGGGAATGCGTTGCGGCCGTTTATCCTGCGGCGAACCAAGGAACAGGTGGCTAACGAACTGCCTGACAAAGTTGAGCAGACGCTCTACTGCGATATGGGCAAAGATCAGACCCGTCTTTACGACGAACTCCGACAGCATTACCGGGACTCAATCCTGGGGATGGTCGAATCCAAGGGGCTGGGGAAAACCAAAATCCATGTGCTGGAAGCACTGCTCCGGCTGCGACAGGCAGCCTGCCACCCTGCTCTGCTGGAACGGGGACGCGCACTGGATGCTTCGGCCAAGATGGATGTGTTGATTCCACACCTGGAAGAACTGATCGAAGAAGGTCACAAGGCTCTTGTCTTTTCACAGTTCACCAGCATGTTGTCGATTGTGCAGGAACACCTGGATCAGAAAGAGATCGTCTACGAATACCTGGATGGACAGACGCGCGATCGTAAAGAACGCGTCGATCGATTCCAGACCGATAAAGATTGTGGCGTGTTCCTGATCAGTCTCAAGGCTGGTGGTTTAGGACTCAACCTGACCGCTGCGGATTACGTCTTCATTCTGGATCCCTGGTGGAACCCGGCTGTGGAGACGCAGGCGATCGACCGGGCACACCGTGTCGGGCAGACCAAACGGGTATTTGCCTACAAGCTGATCTGTCGCAATACGGTGGAAGAGAAGATCACTGAGTTACAGCAGCAGAAACGCGAACTGGCCGATGCGATTCTGGAAGAAAACCAGAGCGTCCTCAAGAACCTGTCCAGCGAAGATCTCGAACTGCTGCTCTCTTAACAAGGGAATCAGCAGTGCGAGTGATGTCTTCCAGCAGTTAATCTGAGTGACTTATTTGTCAGCCGGTTTCTGATTGGCCAGACCACGTGTGAAGGCTTCGTAGGCTTCGCGGTATTCTTCCGGAACCGGCAATCGACGTGGTCCCAGGCTGTCGCTGGTTTGTTCTCTGGTACTGTTCCGGTTTCGGCGTGCCGCCCGGGGAGCAGGTTTGAGTGATTTTAGCATCTCTTCAAATTGCCGCTTACGGGCCAGAGATTCAGGAGACTGCTGGTTATTGTCCTGCATTTGCAGCTGTTTCTGCAGCCGTTCGGAAAACTGTTTCATTTCCTCTTTCGACCAGCCCAGTTCCTTCAATAGTTCCGGATCGACTTCCTCGCGTTTGAGTTCGTCTTTGATGCGTTTCAGAACGAGGTTGGCGGCTTCTTTTCCATATTCGAGGTTGGCTTCATCTGCGTCGGGTAGCGCTGGACTGGAACCGGGGCCCCCTGATTCACTGTCACCAGGAGCGGTGCCTCCGGTCGTCGAACTGGAACCTTGAGGATCGCTGGAGTTGGAACCTTTACTGGAGCCTGCAGTCTGGCTGTTGCTCTTCTGGGATTGACCTTTGCCTTCGGATGAGCCCTGCCCTCCTTTTTGGCCTCCCTTCTGACCACCAGCTTGATCTCCTTTTTGTCCGCCAGACTGATTGCCTTTCTGATTCTGATTTTTGTTCTGCTGGTTTTGATCCTGTCCCTGTTTCTGAGGGGACTGGTTCTGCTCCATTGATTTACTGGAGCCGGAGGGATTTCCTTTGTTGCCTTGCTCCTGGTTCCCTTTTTGTCCGGTGGAATCACCTTTGCCGGGCTGCTGACTCCCTTTCTGTCCCTGGTCATTTTGGGAACTATTGCCGTTCTCTCCGTCCTGGGGGCGTTTGGATTTTTGATCATTGGTTTCAGGTTTACCCCCCGGTGGCTGGTTAGAACCGTCAGGCTGATCCTGTTTCTGCTGCGACTTCTTCCCCTCGGCAGCCTGTTGCTGTTTAGGGGAGGAGGGATTGTCGTTCGACTGTTGTGGTTTTCGCATTTCAGAACCCGGTTTCTGATCGGGCTGATCATTCTGCTGTCCCTGCTTGGAAGAGGACTGCTCCGGTTTCTCCTGCGGATTGGCATTCGGAGATTTTTTATCTCCCGGTCGCATCGCCGGTTTCTCATTCGGATCCCGCTTCACGTCGCTGTTGTTCCGCTTGGGATCAGCGTCGGGATCATTGTCCGGTCTGGCCTTCCCTTTGGGATCTCCTTCGGTTTTCATTTTGCGATCCGCTTCTTTCGAGTCAGAAGGCTCTTTCGTACCATCCTCTACCCGGCCTTTTTGAGGCGGGGATTTCTGGTCTGCTGATTTCTGATCAGGATTATTTTCATTTGCCTTAGAAGAGGGCTGGGGTTTCTGGTTTTTGTCCTGGTTCTGGCCCTGACCGGGTGTGCCTTGAGAGTTTTTATCCTGACTGGAAGAGGATTCGCTGGATTTGGAATCGGCTCCATTCGATTCCGGTTCCTGCATCTGCTTATCAGAGCCTGGGCGTTCGGAGTCCTGTTTCTCAGAACCCTGTTTTTCGTTTCCTGGCTGTTTTTGATCCGAGTCTGGTTCCTGGCCCTCTTTTTTCAGCTTCTCTAGAATTTTCTTGAGTGCTGCCTGGTCGTCACTGCCATCGCTGTCCAGACCTTCTTTTTTCTCTGGCTTGGACTGGGTTTGGCTTTTACCCGGTTCCGGGTTTGGCTCTGCTCCTGATTCAGGGGAATCTGATTTCTTCTGTCCACGCTGCTCAGACTGTTTTTGATCTTCGTTGCCCGGCTGTTTCTGGTCGCCGGATTGTTTACCAGAATCGGATTTGGAATCCCCCTGCTCTTTCTGATCGGGCATAGGCTGGTCGCCGTCACCTGGCTGCTGACCGGGTTGTTTTTCCTGACCTTTCTGCTGGCCGGGCTGTTTCTGCTGATCAGGATTCTGTTGCTTCTTCTCTTCCGCGGCCTTTTGCTTTTGTTCTTGCAGTTGTTTTTTGGCTTCTTCGGGTGAGACCGGTTCCTGGATTTCGATTTTGATCTTGGGTGTGTTCTTGCGGTTTCCCGACGGGTGCTTGTTGTCGCGAGCTTCGACCCAGAAGTAAATTGTGTCACCCGGATTCAATCGGAGAGGTTCCAGGGCGAGATCGTAATTGATCCCTACGCTTTTGCGATCCCCTTCGAACAGGGTTTTATCAAGAATGCGAATCTGCTGTTTTTCAACCCGCAGATTGAGATAGCGGAGTTTGAAATCCGGATCTTCCGCGATCACTGAAATCGGGACCGTGCCGTTGGACGGGAGTTTCAGATCCTGTTTGGGTGAGAGCAGGCTGATTTCGGGCGGTACATCACGACGGATCATCAGTGGGTAAACGGTCGGTGAGAGTGTCACCTGCCCTGCTTCGTTCCTGCATTTGATCTGATAGAATTTCGGGAAAGTTCCATCAGATCTCAGCTTCAGTTTCCAGGAGGCGGAGATGGTATTCTTGTCGATCGTTTTTTTGACCTGGAACTCTTCCAGCAAAGAGGCCGAGTCTTCTTCGTCAGAAAAGAGAACTTCAAACGATGTAATGGGCATGTTGGTCGTAGCATCTACGGTTACTTTGGTGCCTTCATAGGCATCGATAGCGCCGCCGGGCTGTTCTACTGCTGCCAGTTCCATGTAGGATGGATAATCGTAGCGGACGGAATGCACAGTCGCTGAGGGGGGCTGAATGACGTTGACCTGGTATTCCTCGGAAACTGCATCTCCGGCTTCGATATGGTAACTCAGATTCTGGCGAATTCCGCGGCCATTGACGCCAACAATCAGACCCTGGAAGCGTTTGAGGGTTTCATCCATGGCTCGGAGTTTGATCGGCTCATCGACGCGCCCCTGGTCGCTGGATGTGTAGAACAGTGTGACGTCTTCCGGCACTTCACCTCGGAGATCGACAATCACTTCCAACTGGCTGCCTGCCAGAACTTCTGTGTTTCCGGGAGTGACGGAACTGATCTGAGTCTGGGTGGCAAACTCGCGCTGGGAGGAAAATGAGATCGCAGCCGAGAGTGAGGGCCAGATCTGCTTAGGTGAAAAGAGTGCGTAGAAACAGAGAATGGCGACGACAAACAACAGGCAGTAAGAAAGCCGCATCAACGGGCGTCGATCCACCGCCTGTTCGGTATCGGTCTGGGAAAGCGTCAGTGCAGCCCGCTTTTCGAGCGAACTGATGATATCCGGATTGACTTTACGGTTGGATCGCTGGAGGTCTACCAGATTCAACAGCGCGCCGTGCATATCATCGGAGGTCTGTTCCAACGCACGGGCGGAGTAGAGCCGCGTCACTTTTTTGAAGTAGGGTAAAACCAGTTTCCAGACAGCCCAGCCAATACTGGCCAGAATCACCCCGGCGAGCATGATCAACCGTGAGAGATGACCGAAGCCCCCTTGATCAGCCAGTGATCACAGAGAATGAAGAGCAACAGGTAACCCAGGAAAATTGTGGAGATACCCACTGCTGTCGTGAGCAGATCATTCGCCTTGATGTGAGAACCGGTGCGGGAGACCTGATAGTCCACATATTCATCGAATTTGGCGTATTGCCCGTTCCGATTTTCTGTCGATGGGGTCGAATTGGAAGCTGTAGACATGGAGAACCTGTGTCAGTCTGAAATCCATAAAAGAACTGTCCTTACGTTCTTATTATAGAATGATCGACGCCTGCGATGGAAATAATGTTCCTGTTTTTTCAGGGAGTTTCCGTTTTCGGCAGTTTTTCAGAAGATTATCAGACAAATACCCGGACAATCGTTATACCAGGCCTTTTTTCTTACGCAGGAACCATTCCAGGGAGATCAGCAGCACAAACAGGAGCAGAAAATACCAGTTGTCCCAGAGTGATATTCGCCTGTATCGGGTCAGGTCGTTGTTCCAGGATTTGTCCTTGTTCATCCGGTTGAGGAAGCTGCCCAGCTCTTCAGGAGGGACTGCTATTCCCCCGAGAGTGAGGCGATCGTTTCGAGCAGCGAGTAGTCGGCTGCGGGATTATCCAGTTCCAGATCCCGGGGATCGACGATGAAACGTGTGGTGGCATCAAAACCCAGAGAAACGCCGTTCTGTTCTGCATGCACGGTCACCCAGTAATCTCCGGGCTCCGTCGTTTGAGAAAAAGTGGTGCGGGATGTTTCTCCCGTTCCCACGACTTCGACTTGCGACGTCTTACCAGAGGGACCAGCTACCTGTACGGTAAACTTCACATCGCTTAACGGTTTCCCTTCCGGGCCCCGGGCACCAAACAGGATGGGGACCTGGCTGCCGGGAGCGACGTTTCGAGGTTCAACCCGGGTCCAGACGCTCTGATCTGAGTCATTCTCTTTGTGGGCCAGCCAGAGGATCATCTGTCGCCAGAAACGCTCGTGTTCCTTACGGTGTCCGGAGAGAAACCACTGGAAGGTCGTATCGCCGGCAAACGCCATGACACGGGCTCCTCCCACATCGGAGGCAAACAGCAGCGGTATGGCACCGTTCCCTGCGGATTGGGCCAGGACTTCGACCGTCTCATACTTCTTACGGAGCTTATTGGCTCCTTTCAGGGGGGCCAGTTCATTCCAGAGTTGGCGATTGCGGTCTGACGAACTATCGAGTTGCATGACATAACGCTGCAGGCCCAGTGATGTGGGTATCATTTTCAGATCTTCAAAATGATGCAGGTCTTTTGCGATCCCATTTCCCGTCTGTTTTTCACTGCTCCGCATTTCGACCGGAATAAAGTTGTCCAGCGGCGTGTTTGCGTAACCTCCGGGGCCAAAACTGTGATAACCACCAGTCATCAACAGGCCGGAACCCTGATCCACCTGGGCGGCGATCTTACGCAGCAGCGTGGGGCCCAGGAGATCCGCGGGGATATCACCGATGATAAATACATCGTACTTGGAAACATCATTCAGATCGGGGCTGGTCGGTTTTCTGCCCCCGGAGAAACCGCTGCCCATGGGAATATAGTCGAGCTGAATTTTAGGGTCATTCATGGAGCGGATGAATTTCTGTTCCGGTCGGAGCGCATCGAAATAGGCGACCTGCACGCCCCCTTTCTGGACGGTGACAATCGTTTCCAGGCGGTTGTTTGTCTGCTTGATTTCTCCATCGAGGGGAACCGCTTCGACGGCAATTTTGTATTCTCCCGGCACTTCCGGAGTCCAGAAGAGTTCGACGGTGTCGAGCTCGTTATTCTGGGTGGGATGAATCTGGGTCGCGACCCGGGAGTTGTTATAAGGAGCCGCAGGAAGCATCAGACCGGCTTCACCGATTTTTTTCCCCGCTCGATCTTCAACCAGAAGTCGGACAGTAACATCTTTCCCGGAGGCACCCAGGCTGCGCACCTTGACGGTAATCGGCGTGGTTTTCTTTTCAAAAACCAGCGGATCAATCACCAGATTTTCCATGACCAGATCCAGGGTGGTGTCCTGCAACGTGGAAGAACCAAAGCCGAGCGTGTAGATGGGGATGCCGGCATCGCCGAAATAGCTGGCCTGTGATCTGATATCGACATCATAGGGAGGGAGCGAACGTTCCGCTCCATCAGAAAGCAGCAGGATGCCGACCAGTTGTTCCTGTTGCAGTTCGCCTGAGAGCATTTCCAATGCGTAACCGATGGCCGTCTGCTGTCCTTTCGCCTGATCGGAGAATGTTTCGACAGGTGTCAGGTCCTGTGCGAAATCAAACCGCCTGATTTTGATATTCTTATCCATCTCCTTGAATGCAGGCTGGGCAGCTTCCAGTGTTTTGAGCAGTTCATTGCGGCGGGTGGTGCTCGCGGGGCCGTCCTGAGTCTGCATGCTGCGACTGGAATCAGCCAGGATGTACAACCAGGACTGACGGACTGTTTTGTCGGTCAGTTCGATCGCGGGACGCAGCATCATGAAAGCCAGCAGCAGGACGATCAGCAGTCGCAGACCGATCAATGTTCGCCTGATCGGACGGGAAAAATGCGTGACGCGCCCGGGATAGGTGGTGAGAACCAATGCGAATAGCGCGATGATGAGCAGGATCATCGTGGGCCAGGACCAGATTGGTTCAAAGATTGGTTTCATGAGAGAGTCAGTTTCACGTCAGACAGTACTTGTCTGGGTTGTCGTTCAGGATGTGGATTCTTCTGAAGGTTGATCGATTTCGTAAAAATAGTTTGCAGTAAAATGTTCCAGACAGAAGACGGCCAGCAGAAGAGTGACCAGGATCGGAAAGATTTCGACACCAAGTCTCCCCGTTCGAATGGTGCGCTTCAGTCCTTCCATATCGCGGGTCATACTGTAACGTTCTGCTCCCAGGATCTGATCCAGTTCCTGATTGCTGATGGGGCGGAAATTGCTTTCGGCCGGATTGACATTCATGCTGAATCCGCTCGAGGATCGAGTGATGTTACTAGAGTTATCGATAAGCTCGTAATGGCCGACGATCCGGGTATCCGGAATAGAGACCTGATGCGCTCCCTGTTTGACTTCAATGGGCAGCTGTTTCAAATCGGGGGTTCTGAGCAGGAAGGATTCCGGTGTGGTGGCGGTTGCCGGCCACTGATAGATGGCAACTTCGCCAGCCAGATAGTTGGTCCGATTGGCGCGTGTACGGATCAGGTAGCGGGTCAACTGGTCGGCAAACGCGAGATAGGACCAGCGGGCATACAGGAGCTGGCTCCAGCCCTGAGCGTCGATACCTGTGGTCAAGACGACGACCTTTCCCCTGCCGAGATTACGTTCGATGATGGCGGGTGAATGGCGCGCATCAGTATAGCGGGCGATGACCTGGTCCGGATTTTCCGGTTCCACACGCCAGTAGCGGTTGACTTCCATGTTTGAGAGTTCTCCGGTCCCTCCCAGATCCTGAAAATAAGAGAATAGTGCGTGTTCATTGTGTTCCAGGTCCAGGAATTCCGGCGGGATGAACTTGAGTGAGCCTAACAGTTCCACCGGCAGGAGTTCTTGGGCCGGCCGGGAGTTGAATGAAACGATTGTCGATTCCGGCGCATCGCCGTCGCTGCCCATCAGTACTCCCAGGCCTCCCCCCTGTTTGACATAGTCTGTAAACTGCTGCCACAGGCTGTCAGGCAGGCTGGTGATGTTGATCAGGTAGATGGCGGCATATTCTTCCAGAGGGAGTGTTTCGATCTGGTTGAGGGGGGCGATCTCACACTGATAGCGGTTCTTTTAAGGGCGACCAAAGGTCTGGGTGCCAGGGCATCATTCCACAGGCGGGCAGAGCTGGCGTCGGGGCTGACAATCAGAATCTTGGGTGGAGGCCGGGCGGTGATGGTAAAATAACGGACATCATCGGGCAGATAGGGATCAGAAGAGGTGATCCGCAGTTCCCCCTGTGTGACCGGCTGGTCGACATTCGGCAGGCTCATTTCCAGCTGGGGGCCCGGTTTTGCTCCGGTGGTCACATTCTCTGTTGCGGGAGCATCGTCTGGAGATGCGACCGTGGAAAGCGGGCGTTGATCCCGTTTGATCAACTGTCCTTTCTCGTTTTGTGTGTATAACTCCAGAAACGTGTCACTGGCCGTGATGCCGGTGGACGTGATTTCTGCTTTGATGGAGACGGAATTGCCCAGCGTGATCGATTCGCGTGAAAGATCCAGGTGGGAAATCCCGATGTTTTGTGGACTGGTCACTCCGACATCAATCACGTAGATTCCCAGCCATTTGAGCTTTTCCAGCTGCTGTTGAATTAACTGGGAAGGTTGGCTGCGCCAGGCGGTGCGGGCCAGATCGGTATAGATATAGATTTCCCGCACAAACTGATCGGAGCCGGCTGACTGTGAACCTGAGGACTGGCGTTCGTTCTGGCTGCGTTTGAAGTCATCTTCCTGACGATTGATGGCAGTGCGGAGGCGATCATCCAGGTAGAGGGACCAGGCGGATGTTTTGAGGGACTTGAGCCGGGATTTCACCGCGGTGAGGTCTGACTGAAATGGGGAGATATCTTCGCTGCTGCTGTTCAGAATTGAGACCCTGCTCTGCGCGGGGAGATTACTCAAGTGTTCTTCGGCGATGGACTGGGCCTGTTCCAGTCGTGACTGGTTTTCCTGGCGGTAGTCCATGCTCAGACTGGTGTCAAACAGGAAAATCGCCGTGACCGGAATGTTTTCAGAAACGGCCGGTAAGGGGGCAGAAATTTCCGCAAAGACTCTCCTTTGGTAAGGCCAGAGAACCAGGAGTGCTATCAGCAGGAACGCGGCGCCTCCGATGCCTCCCCTTAGAAAAGTGCGTCGTGTATTCAAAGACTGCTGGGAGATTCTCTGTTTCTGATAATGTCTCATCAATCCCAGGTAGGCCAGCACCGCCAAGACGATGATGGAACAGAACATGACCAGCTCGTACGTCGAAAAGCTATAATTGGCTGGCGGGAGTGAGGGACGTGTCAGTGCCAGGACAATGGCGACTATGATCAGAATTCGCAGGAGCAGGAGCCAGATGTGTCGCAGTTTCAGGCGTTGCGAGTTTTGAATCTTACGTCGCTGCAATAGCGCTAAGGCAGGGAAGATCAGTTTTTTTGGTTTGGAACGAAGCAGAAAGTGGAGAATCACCGGGATTGTTGCCAGCAGAATTCCAAGTAATAAACCAGGGTGAATGAGTGACATAGATTGATGTGTCTATTGGAGAGTCTGATTGGCGATTCAGATCGTTACGTTTTGTGATCTCTTTTCTATTCCGCTCATTGAGTCAACTAAAACTGTGTGCTGGGGCGTGATTCTCCGCCGCCGTTTCCGCGTTGCGGGGGCTGTAGATCGAATGTCTCGAGGCTGAAATCGATCTGTTCCTGCAATTTGGATTTTCGGACCATATTCTGGGGGATGAAAGCCAGGATGGCAGCCTGATACTCACCCGATTCAGTCAGGTAGATCTGTATTTCATAAGGGGCGCCATCGATGGGCATTTCAGGAGTAAAGGAATTGAAGGTAAACTCTTTGGGATTGGTGTAACCCCGCTTACGGGGAAAGCGTTCGTTAACAAAGTCTTCCGTATTCAAATACTTGTTAAAAGTGGTGGAGAGCTGGTTGTTGACTTCGTTTAAAAAATTGGCAGCAGCTTCCTGCTCCTCGTTCTGCAGCAGCGAGTAATTGCACAGCACATACAGATAGGCTGGGCGATCCACAGTTTCATTTTCCAGATCGACGGGGACTTCCGTTCGCCAGGCGCCTTCGAGACCGGGGAGTTTGAGATCGGCAAAATCCGGCTGTCGAGGGTCAATCGTCTGTGTCGGCTCCGCTGGTTCCGCTTCTCCATTCTCACCTGCCGGAACTGCTGCTGGTGCGGCAGCGGAAATTTCCTGAAAATCGAGGGGGGGGCGGAAGTGAATCGGAGGAGCACTCCAGGTACCAGCGAGTGCCTGATTCCGCTCATGCAGATATGAGAAATACTGCTCCGTTTCGTTGAGTCGCTGCTCGTACGTCTCTGCGCCACAACCAGAGCACAGAATCGCCAGATTCAGGCAAAGCAGAACGGGCAGGCTCATGTTTCGCTTAAGCAGGAGACAAGACAGGAAGCTGATTTTCATAATTAATCACAAGCCCCATTCTGATAAAGGGTTGGGAGCGGTATATGTATTATCGACTCTACAACGGGAGTGGTTTAGTGCCTGCTGTCTGAAGTTCCTATCTGATGGTGAACAGAAAAACTTGATCCCGATCGGGTGACTTGATTTAAATTATCGAAATTCGTTCTTTCTCTGATGTTCACGCTGATCTGATCGGATCAACTTATTGATATTGTTGATGATACAGAGGGGAACGTCAACTTCGATCATTTTGTGTGCAGAAGTTTTTAATGATCGGCCCGATAGCGGATTTCACCGGAGACAACCACGACTTCTGCCCTGCCCTGCAGTTCTTTACCCAGAAACGGGCTGTTGTGACTGGAAGATTTCAAATTTTCCCGCTGAAGAACATAGCGGACCTCAGGATTGATGAGGGTGATATCAGCATCTGCTCCCGCAGCGAGTGTTCCCTTGGCGAGCCCCAGAATGCGGGCCGGACCAATAGTGAGTTTGCTGATCAATTCCGACCAGGTTAAATGTCCCGGTGTGATCAGGGTTTGCAGGCAGACTGGCAGCAGAGTTTCCAGACCAATGATGCCAAAGTCAGCACCCAGGATTTCATCTGTCTTCTTCTCAGCAGCATGCGGAGTATGGTCCGAGCAGATCACTTCAATCGTGCCATCTTTGAGGCCTTCGATCAGGGCGTCAATATGTTCCTGAGAGCGGAGCGGAGGCAGAACTTTGTAATTGGGATCATAAGTTTCCAGCATCTGGTCCGTCAGAGTGAGATGATGGGGAGTAACGTCGGCGGAGACCTGGATTCCAGACGCCTTGGCACGTCTGATCTGGGCGACACTGTTTTGAGTGGAAATACACATCAGGTGGATGCGTCCCCGTGTCAGTTCGGCCAGTGCGATATCCCGATTGACCATGATCTCTTCAGCCGCTGCGGGAATGCCCTTCAAACCCAATACGGTTGAGTGAAACCCTTCGTGCATCTGTCCTTTCTCGGTCAGTTCCGCGACTTGCGGACGATTTAAAATCGGGCGGCCAAACATCCGGGTGTACTCCAGGGCACACCGCATGATTTCAGCACTCTCGATAGGTTTGTCGGCATCGGTGAAACCGACCGCCTGGCCGGCGACCAGCTGCCCGATTTCAGCGAGCTCTTTCCCCTCGTTGTTTTTGGTGACTGCTCCCAGGGGAAAGACGTGACAGTTAGATGCCCGCTCGGCCTGCAGCAGGATGAACTCTGCGGAAGATCGGTCGTCGACAACTGGAGCGGTATTCGGCAGGCAACCCAGCGAAGTCACACCACCGGCCAATGCCGCAGCCGTACCGGTTTCAATGGTTTCGTCTTCTTCGAAACCTGGCTCGCACAGAGAGACGTGCAGGTCAATGAACCCGGGGCTGACAATCAATCCTGTGGCATCGATCACTTCGTCTGCTGTGACATCGTCATCGCAGAGTCCTGTAATCTTTCCTCCTTCGACGAGCAGGTTGCCCTGCACATCCAGATCTTGCGAAGGATCGATAATGTGCCCGTTTTTGATAAGGAGAGATTTCATCCAGATGTTCCCTGGGAGGCAATACGTTGTAAGTGAAGCAGGTAGAGGCAAGCCATGCGGATAATCAGCCCGTTACTGACCTGTCCGAGGATGACAGAGTGCGGGCCGTCGGCTACGTCGGGAGTAATTTCTACACCACGGTTGATTGGTCCGGGAGCCAGAATCAGTACATCTTCTTTGGCTTTATTGATGCGCTGTTTATTCATGCCGAACAGGTGGGCGTATTCGCGAATCGACGGGAAGTAATGTCCGCGTTGGCGTTCGAATTGAATCCGCAGCAGGTTCAGGCAGTCGGTGCGATCGATCACGTCGTCCAGGCTGTTGGAAACTTCGACACCCAGCTGCTCAATATCGGTAGGGATTAGTGTGGTGGGACCGCAGACGATGACGTGGGCCCCCAGTTTTTTCAGACCCCAGATATTCGACCGTGCGACACGGCTATGGAGGATATCTCCGACGAGGGTGACAGTCAGTCCTTCAATTTTCCCGAAATGCTCGCGGATGGTGAAGATGTCCAGTAGAGCCTGGGTTGGATGCTCGTGTGTTCCATCGCCGGCGTTGAGAATGTTGGCATCCAGGTGTTGTGCCAGAAGCTGCGGGGCACCGGGGGTTTTGTGTCGGACAACTACGTAGGAGACTCCCATGGCCTCGATGGTCTTGGCTGTGTCGACAAAGCTTTCCCCTTTGGAAAGGCTGCTGCCGGAGGCGGTGAAATCAACTGTGTCGGCACTGAGTCGTTTGGCTGCGAGACCGAAGCTGATACGGGTGCGTGTGGAAGGTTCGAAGAACAGATTCGCGACCACGGTGCCTGCCAGCGGGGTGAGTTTGGTTTCTCCAATATTTGCGAGCCGCTTAAATTCGGCTGCCTGATTCAGGATGATGTTCAGCTCATCCCGGGAGAGGTCCTGCAGTCCTAAAATGTGTTTCCGGTTCCAGCCACGGGAGATGTCGGTTCGATACTCATGGTCGATATTCATAGTCACATCAGATAAGTGTGTGCGTTCGTCAACTGGCGGAGCCGCCCGTGTGCTGCCGGCCGACGGAGGTCGTTTTTCACAGGACTGGAAGAGATGTTACCAACCCTCTGTCCTCCCTTCAAGGAGCGTGGTTGGAGATATTTGGCCGCGGTTCTCAGTTTTCGAGAGACATCAGGCGTGCCAGGAATGCGGGGAACAGTTTTACCTGAATGCCCGGTGGCAGCGATGAAGTTCGTGGGACCTGGGCGGCGGTAATGACTGAGTCTTCCGCGTGCAGACTCAGTGGTGCTGCGTATTCGAATTTACCAGTCGAGAGGCCTTCGATGTCCATGTTAAGCGTGCTCAGTTCCTGGAGTGGCTCTGTGGCTGAGGCTTGCCAGCCTGCGATCTGAATTTCTGCAGAGGCAACGGAGCCCTCGCCGAGCAGGCTGACCGAAGAGAGCCAGTTTTCCGGTGGTTTCTGCCCTCTGACCTGGATCAGAGCTGCCTGATTCAGGTCAAACACGCAATCACGGGCCTCGATTTGAATAGTGCCGGGAATTAATGTGGGATCGGTCCAGTTTAACAGGACCAGCGGGCCTGCTTCTCGGAGCGTCAGGTGCTGCAGTTTCAAATTGAACTGTTGGTCAATCTCCGGGGCACGTTCGAGGTAAAGCGTAGAATGAGACGTGACATTCAAGCTGTTTGTGAGCGTCAGGACTTGAGGCGTATGTGTCAGGTGTAGTGCATGTTGGGGAACTGCAAACAAAGTGTCCTGAATGAGGACCTGGCTGCTGTTCCGTTGTTGCGGATCGAGGGGACTCCAGTAAATGGCTTCCCTTTCGAGGGCTGAGGTGTCTGATCTTTCTGAATCGAGTTGAGTAAAACAGCAGCCTTTGATCTTCAAGCTCTGGGCGGTTACGTGCAGTAAAGCCGTGGAAGTGCCTGCTGACGCTGACTGTTTTTGTGGAGAGGGACTTTGGGAGCGGTTGACAAAAATCACATTTTCGAGACTGAGACTGGCGGCAACGATGCGGCAGGGAGTCTCTTCGATTTCAATGATCGCCGGGTTTTCGGCAGTGCCCTTGATGGACAATCCGCCGACCGTTGAGATTTGTGTGGATACGTATGGTTCGGCTGAATCCAGCAGAATCACGCCGTTTCCGTCAGGGACGGGAAGTAATAGTCGTTGGGCAGCAGTCTCGGCTTTTTGATTAGAAGAAGACTCGGTGGTTGTCTCAGCTGGGGATGAGTTTGTGCTGGATTGAGTGAAGGAAACACGCGATGTGATTTCCAGCAGGTGATTGCGGGCTCCTTCATCCAGCAGTGTGTAAGAGAGTCCGGAAAGGACGAATATCGTGGCTGCAATCAGAGGGAGTCGGCCTGGTCGGCTGGTGCCTGTTTCGCTCTGGCTGCGGGTCGTCTGGTGTTGAAATGATGCATGGAAGCGGGCCAGTGTTTTCCGGGAGCCTTGCTGAGAAACCGGCCATTGCTGTTGAGCGGCCTGCATGCTTGTTGGTCGTTGATTGGGTTGTGATGCGGTCAGTTTCAAGAGCATTTCAGCCAGGGGAGCCGGTGTTTCGGGGGCCCATCTGCGAATATCAGGAATGGTCTTTGTCTGATGACAGGCCAGTTTTGCCAGAGGGTCTCCCGTCGTAAACGGAGGTCGGCCTGCGAGTAACTCCCAGAGCAGACAGCCCAGTGCGTAGAGGTCACTCTGGGCATTGGGATGACGCCCGGTCCCTATCAGTTCCGGTGCAATTCCGTCGTAGCAGCGCGGCGGTAAGGATGAGTGAATAGTCAGTTCCGGTGACAGGATCGGTTCCAGACCCGTATCGACCAGGGCGGCGATTCCGCTGGGAGTCAGCCGTACGTTCCAGGGACGAATGTCACCATGAATCACCCTCCGTTTTTCGAGGGCGACCAGGGCGTCGAGCAGTTGAGCTCCAAGAGACAGTACAACGGGAACGGGAAAGCGTCCGCGTCGGATCAACAATTCGGAGACTGTGGATGACGGCAGGTAATGACTGATCACCACAAACTGCTGACCTACCGGTTTGACAACGCGGGGCAGAATTAAAGAGGGGTGATGCAGACCCTGCAGTTGCTGCAGCAATGTGTGGAAATCCTGCTGCAGCTGGTTACCGTACTCTGACTGAGGTTGTGTCAGTTTCAGGGCGCAGCGATCAGCACTTTCAGAAGGTCGTGCAATAAAAGTACGAGATTTATGACTGTGTCCCAGTTCAGAGATCAGCAAGTAAGGGCCAACGGTCAGCTGTTCGGGGTGCCCTGCTTCCAGTGCTTTGGCCTGGAAGGGAGATATTTTCTGGGCTTGAACCAGCGCATCGATCCAGACCGAGTCGAAAGCCGGGATTCCCCGGGCTAATTTTCTGACTCGTCGTCGGCATCGTCTCAGATCAGCGGCTGTACAGAGCTTGAGGCTGGTCAGGCGATGAATCAACTCTTGTGAAGGCGGTTCGATCAACGTTTGAGAAATCCTTTTCCTCACCAATGTGTCGGGCATCCTGAGCCACTGGCGAGATCAAATCCGATCAGCTTATTAGATAACGATTTATGACAAAATAACGGGATTTTCGCAAGACCGATTCGCAGGAACTGACAACTTCTGAGCAGAGAGAGTGCCCTTCCCCTGAATTGGCGTTTTGCGTTATAAGTTATCTGAAACTACGAAAGATATGGCCTTTAGGAGAAGAGGCGGATGCGGCAGAGCGACGCTCAACGGGAATGTGTGTTGATTCTGGGGAATTCCCAGACCGAAGAAATGCGTGGTGTGATGCATTCCCTCCAGGAGGTGTTCGGCGCGGCGGAACTGGTATGCCTGCCCCGTCTCTCTGAACTGAAAACAGAGTCCGTCCAGCCTGAACTGGTCGTGATCTGTCAAAACTGGCCTGATGAGTTCGCGGGGCGAATCCTGACAGAACTGGTCAGGAGATTTCCGGTCAGTCGGTTTCTCTGCTGTTACGGTGTCTGGTGTGAAGCCGATGGAAGAACACGGAATTTCTGGCCCGTCAGTATTCGGGTTCCGGCCCGCGCTGCCGAGTTTCGGATTCGGCAGGAGGCAGAGATCATCAGAGGAACTGCGCCCGCTTACCCCCTGACTACGGGCCGCGATGAAATATTTCACTATCAGGCAGCTTCGGGATCAGATACGGAGGATGATTGTCTGGCGGGAAAACGGGTTGGAGTGATATCCGGGGACCCGGTGTACCGCAGGATGCTGGAAGCGCTGGTGCAGTCTCGCGGCGCATTGATCGCGTCTGCTGCTCGACGGGCCCAGGCAGATCTCTGGCTGTATGACCTCGATCCCTGGGACATCGTGCAGTCCCGACTGATGTTGCTGGGAGAACATCCGGTTTGCATCGGCATGATGGGGCTGGCGCATCCTGAGACCATCACAGCAGCACGTCTGCTGGGAGTAGACGCTGTCGTCTGTAAAGTTGCCCCGGAGCAGGAGTTGTTTCAGACTATTTCCCGGACTTTGCAGGAGGCGATGATTCCCCCGGCAGATTGCTGAGCTTCAGATCTTTGAAGTTCAGGTCGGTCGTCGGGTCATGTCCCTGCAGGCTGATGTGGCCGGCTTTGAGGCGCAGGCCCTTCCGCGGATTTTCATCCGGTTTGCGGGTGTCTTCCCAGTCGGTGACCTGATAGCCGTCGATCCAGACGGCGATGTGAGAGCCGTAAGCATTGAGAGTGGTGGTGAACCACTCGTGATCGTTGGAAACGACACGACGGGCCTCCGTTCTCCGGAAGATGGCACCGGTCCCTGCATTTTCGGGTTTGGTACGATCCTTGTCTTTGAATCCATTGTGGATCTGAACTTCGTAGCCGTTAGCCATTCCGGATTCGGTACCCTTGATGGCACGAAAGAAATAACCGCTGTTAAGTGCTTCTCCGTTCGATTTGGCTGAGGCCTGAAAGAGGAAATTGTCGAATGTGTCTTCAGTTTCCAGATAGCCCTGTTTCTCGGCGGTCACGTGAATGGTTTTGTCGACGACTTCAAATTTGCTCTGAGAACCGGGGACGACCTGCCAGCCTGCCAGATCGACGCCGTTGAAGAGTGTCATCATCCGGAGCGGTTTTAGATAGATATTCCGGAATTCGACGGCTCCTTCATTCTTTTGCAGACCGATGAAACCGATGTCGCGCTGATTCTCAGAAGTGTCTTTGAAATTAAGAACCTCTTTTCCGTTGAGTGAAGCCTGGAATTGAGCCCCTTCCACGCGGACATAAAAGGTTTGCCAGTCCGCACTGGCGGTGACCGCTTCTTTGATTTTACTGCGGCCGACCAGACTGCCGGTGGGAAACTCCGTTTTTGTGTCACAGAGATTCAGTTCATAGCAGTCTTTGGTGGGATCTTTGGGATCGAAGGTTGTTCTGAGGAACATGCCGCTGTTGGTTTCGGGAGCGAGTTTAAAATCAAAACGCAACTCATAGTCTGCGAACGGGGATGTTGTCAGGAGCAGACCCGGTTCGCCGGTGCTCGCTTTGATGACTCCCTCTTCAACGTGCCAGTTCACGTCGTTGTTGGGTTTCCAGCCATACAGACTGTGACCGTCAAACAGGGCAATCCAGCCCTCTTCAATTTCGGCTTTGGTCAATCCGGTGTCTGGAATAACGTCCCCCGGAGGTGCGGGGGACGGCTTTGGTTTCGCTTCCGGCGACTCGCCTACCTGAGGTTCGGCATTGGTTTTGGCAGGAGGGGAAGGATGTTCCACTTTCAGGCAGCCAGCCAGGCTGAGTGAAATGAACATACTTAAAACACCGCAAGTCAGCTTTCCTGATCGCATGATTTACTTCCCTCTGTTTCTGATTACTTACCAGCAGGCATTCGTATTATCAGCCTGGTTAATTTTCCGCCATACCCCAGCGGAGGAAGGATTCGAGGAATCCATCCAGATCGCCATCCAGGACCGGGCCCGGATTGCCTACTTTGTGGCCCGTACGGGCATCTTTTGCATATTGGTCGGGGTGCAATACATAATTGCGGACGGTCTGGCCGCCGAAACCAATTTTTGATTTACCACCCCGCTTTGCAGCCAGTTCGGCGTCCCGTTTTTCCTGTTCAATCTGGAACAGTTTCGCTTTGAGCATTTTACGGGCTTCCGCACGGTTTTTGTGCTGACTGCGGTTGTTCTGACATTGTACGACTACACCCGATTCCAGGTGCGTCAGACGGATTGCAGAATCGGTTTTGTTGATATGCTGTCCCCCGGCACCACTGGCGCGGTAGGTGTCTTCCCGTACGTCCTGGTCCCAGTTGATTTCAATCTCTGCAATCTCTCCCAGGTCGGGTGAGACGTCGACGGCGGCAAAGGAAGTATGTCGCCTGCCTGCGGAATCGAACGGACTGATACGAATCAGCCGGTGGTTCCCGGTTTCCCCTTTGAGATAGCCGTAGGCATAGTCTCCTTCGATGCGGACTGTGGCACTGCGAATGCCGGCCTCTTCAGCATCAGAACGATCCAGGATTTCGACATTGAAACCGCGACGCTCCGCCCAGCGCAGGTACATCCGCAGCAGCATTTCTGCCCAGTCAGAGGAGTCGGTCCCCCCTTCACCGGCCTGAATACTGAGGTAAGCTGCAGAGCCATCCTCGGGTGCAGACATCATGGCCTGAAGTTCGAGGTGATCCAGGATCTTCTGCAGACGATCTGCGGTGGAAGCGAGTTCGGGAATGCTGTCTTCACTGCCTTCTTCCTCAATGAATTCCAGCAGGACTTCAAGATCCCCAGCACCTTCAATCAACTCTGTCAACGGTTTGACAGTCAATTGCAGTTGTTGCATCTCAGAAACGAGGACCTGAGCTTTCTCCTGGTTATCCCAGAAGCCGGCTGCCCCCATCTTTTCATTAATTTCGGTGGTCCGTTTTTTCTTACCAGCGTAGTCAAAGAGAGTCTCGTAATTTGACGATGCGATCCATGATTCCGGTACATTTATCTCTGAGTTCGTGATCCATTGGTGTGTGCTTTCTATCGCTCTGCAGTCGGGGCTGCAGGAAAATGATTTAAAAACCAAACAGGCAGTGCTGAATGGATATCTGTGAGTCTACTGACAAAGCATTTGAGGCATGCCGGTCAATCTAAGTTTTTTTCCGAACTGAGTCCAATCCCAAAGTACTTGATTCCTTTGGCTTTCAGCTTTGAGGGCTCGTAGAGGTTGCGTCCGTCAAAGATAACTGGCTGTGTCAGTTTATGACGGATGTAATCGAAGTCAGCGTGCCGGAACTCGTTCCATTCCGTAACGATTACGAGTACATCAGCACCATCAAGCGTGTCGTAATGATGGTCAAGGTATGAGAGTTTATCACCATACTCCGCTTTAACATTTTCCATGGCGACAGGATCGTGAACCTTGATATTACTGACGCCCGCTTCCAGTAACAGATCGATCAGGACCAGGGCTGGCGCTTCGCGAATATCATCGGTTTTAGGCTTGAAAGCGAGTCCCCAGATGGCGACCGTTTTTCCGGCGAGATCCCCTTCGAAGTAGCGGTTGATCTTGTCGAACAGGACCCGTTTCTGGGCTGTGTTGACCTGATCGACGGCGTTCAGGATTGAGGGTTCCATTTCGCGATCATGGGCCACGGAGATTAGCGCCGAGACGTCTTTGGGGAAACAGGATCCACCGTAACCGACTCCCGGAAACAGAAATGAAAAGCCGATCCGCTGATCGTGTCCAATTCCGCGTCGCACCTGATTGATATCCGCTCCGACGCGTTCACAGAGATTGGCCATCTCATTAATGAAGCTGATTTTGGTTGCCAGCATGCAGTTGGCGACATATTTAGTCATTTCCGCACTCTCGAGCTCCATCGACAGGAACGGGTGTTCGGTTCGCAGAAATGGTTTGTAAAGTTCATGTAATACTTCAGAAACTTCCGGGCGAGAGACTCCGACGACCACGCGGTCAGGTTTGGAGAAGTCGTCGATTGCTGCTCCTTCTTTGAGAAATTCCGGGTTAGAGGCGACATCGACCTCCCGTCCAGTCAGGGATTTCAGCATTTCTGCCAGCTTGCGGTTTGTGCCAACCGGGACTGTACTTTTAATGATGACGACAGCGTCTTCAGCGAGCAGCGGTGCCAGTGATTCTGCTACTTTCCAGATGCTGTCCAGATTGGCAGAGCCATCTGCGGTCATCGGTGTGCCGACCGCGATGAAAATACATTTGGAATCCGGGATCACATCAGCATAGCTGGTAGTGAAGGTCAGGCGTCCGGCTTTTGTGTTCCGCTTGACCATTTCTTCCAGACCGGGTTCATAGATCGGAACTTCTCCCGCTTGAAGACGACGGACTTTGGACTCGTCGATATCAATGCAGGTGACGTAATTTCCGCTTTCGGAGAAACAGGTCCCGGTGACGAGTCCTACATATCCTGTACCTATTACTGCAATTTTCATCGTCTTTGGAATCCATTCGAATTTGGAAGCTGACGCTTGTGGTATTAAATCGAACACTGACAGAGAAGTTGAAATCCTCAAAGAAAGCGTCGCGTCAGCTCCCGTGAATGTGGAAGAATTGTAAAATCAGAATAGTTAGGATTTCAGACGGGTTCCATACTGCTGTTCATAGTATTCGCGATACTTTCCAGTGCGGATCCGGTTGACCCACTCGGGGTTGTCCAGATACCAGTCGATGGTCTCTTTGAGACCTGCCTGAAAGTCTGTTTCCACTTTCCATCCCAGTTCAGATTCCGCTTTGCTGCAGTCGATCGCATAACGTAAGTCATGTCCGGGGCGATCTGTGACGTATTCAATTAAAGATTCGGGCTTGTCCAGAAGTTTGAGAAGCAGTTTCGTAATTTCAATATTCTGCATCTCTGCGTGACCGCCGAAGTTGTAAACTTGACCGGGTTCACCTTTTCTGAGAGCAGCATCGATTCCCCGACAATGGTCCATTACGTGAATCCAGTCGCGTACGTTGGTTCCCTCACCGTAGATCGGCAGCGATTTACCTTCCTGGGCGTTAGAGATAAACAGAGGAATCAGTTTTTCAGGGAACTGATAGGGACCGTAATTATTGGAACAGCGAGTGATAATGGCAGGGAAGCCGAACGTATTTACATAACTGCGAACCAGCAGGTCAGCGGCGGCTTTGGAGGCAGAATAGGGACTGTTCGGTGCGATCGGAGTCTGTTCTGTGAACAGTCCTTCTGGACCGAGACTGCCATAGACTTCGTCAGTGGAGACCTGGACGTACCGGTTGACTTCATGTTTGCGGGCTGCATCGAGCAGAACCTGTGTTCCGACGATGTTCGTCTGGATGAATGGTCCGGAATCCAGAATGCTGCGATCAACGTGTGATTCTGCAGCAAAGTTGATGACGGCGTCGAAGTCGACGGAGTCCAGCAGGGAATTTACCACTTCCGGATCAGTAATGTCCCCTTTGACAAACTGATAGCCGGAGTGCGATTCAAAATCTTTGAGGTTTTCAAGATTGCCGGCATAGGTGAGTTTGTCGAGATTGGTGACTTCAATCTCCGGATACTCAGATAATTGTAAACGGATAAAGTTTGATCCGATAAAACCACATCCGCCTGTTACTAAAATCCGTTTCATGACTGTCTTTGTCCCTCTTTTTAAAGCAAATGAAGATCACGAATTAAGTGAGTGTTTATTCCTGGTCGCCAGGGGTGTCTTGAGCGCTGTTGCTTTCGTTTTCCGTTTCCGGAGACTCGGTATCCGCATCCACTTCTGTGTCTGCATCCGTGGGCTCGTTTTCTGAGTCGACTACGATCTCTGCCGGAATTCGGGCCAGGGAGACCAGTTTGTCGTTATCGTCCAGTGTGATCACTCGCACACCCTGAGTATTTCGACCGACCTGACTGATTTCGCAGCCTCGAATACGTTGAATTTTCCCACTGCGGGTTACCATCAGAATCTCATCGTCCTCCGCGACAGAGATGATGTCGACCGCCTGACCGTTGCGTGCCGATGTGCGGATGTCGCGAATTCCCTTACCGCCGCGTTTCTGTCGACGATATTGCATACCACTGCGGGTTTCCTGTTCGTCATCAGCATCTTCGTCGGTATCGCTTTCAGCAGTTGAGAGTTCTTCGTCTGTCTCGGTCTGCTCGTCCTGATCTTCATCCTCTTCTGAAGCTGGAATGAAGCCGAAAGGAGTGCGCTTCCCGTGTCCATTCTCACAAACTGTCAGCAGGCAATATCGAGGATCCGCGATGACCATGCCGATCACGTGACCAGATTTAGACAGCTTGATGCCCTTTACGCCGCGGGTATTTCGTCCCATGCTGCGTGCATCCGACTGGGCAAAACGGATTGCCATGCCGTCAGAGGTTGCCAGCAGGAGGTCTTCTCCCGGGGAGACGATCAGAGCTTCGACGAGTTCATCATCTTCATCGAGTTTGATCGCAATAATCCCGCCCCGTTGTACCCGGCTGTAAGCGGACAGAGGCGATTTTTTGATGATACCGTTACGGGTGGCCATGACCAGGAAGCGTTCTTCATCGAATTCCCGGACAGAGACACAGTTGGAAACGGTTTCATCTTCCTGTAGTGAAAGCAGGTTGACCAGTGCCCGGCCTTTGGCGGTGCGGCCCTGAAGCGGCAGATCGTAGACCTTGGACCAGTAAACCCGCCCGCGATTCGTGATGAACAGCAGGTAAGAGTGAGTACTGGCGACGAACAGGTGCTCGATGGGGTCTTCCTCATCGACTTTAGCGCCGCGGATTCCTTTGCCGCCTCTGTTCTGAGCCTGATAAGTATTGAGCTGAGTCCGTTTGATGTAGCCGCGTTGTGAAAGCGTGACGACCATCGGTTCCTCAGCAATCAGATCATCCCGGTTGACGTCAGTCAGTTCTTCGTCACTGATGTCGGTCCGGCGTTTATCTGCATACTTTTCCTGCAGGTGGAGCATATCGTCGCGAATCACCGCGCGAATATGGTCTTCGTCCGAGAGCAGGTACAGGTATTCGGAGATTGCTTTCAGCAGTTCGCGGTGTTCGTCGGCCAGTTTTTCCCGTTCCAGGTTGGCCAGTGAACCGAGCTGCATCGAAACAATGGCTTCGGCCTGATTTGCGGAGAGGGTGTAATATTCGTGAACCCCCTGCTCGTTCTGGTATTCTTTGAATCCCTCTTCACCCAGTGCCCGTTCAATAAGTTTTCCATCGACCTGCATGCCCTGCAGGCTGATTTTGGCTTCGGCACGGCTGGGTGAGTTACGGATGGTTTTGATGACTTCATCAATATCGATCTGAGCGATCATCAGACCTTCGACCGTGTGTTTCCGCTTGCGGGCTTCAGCCAGCAGGAATTCAGTCCGACGACGGATCACGTCGATGCGGTGCAGGATGAACTGCTGGATCAGTTCCTTGATCGAGAGGGTTTCGGGACGGTTCCCGACCAGCGCGAGCAGGATGATACTGAATGTGGTCTGCAGTGGTGAGAACTTGAAGAGCTGCGCGAGCACCACTTCCTTGTCAGCATCCCGCTTGAGAATGATCTGCAGATGGACTTTCCAGGGGGGCACATTGCGGTCGGTAAGGTCCACAATGCGGGAAATTCCTTTGACCCGGTCGTCGCGGACCAGCAGTTCCAGTTTTTCACGAATGCGGTCACGGGTTTCCATGTAAGGAATTTCCGTAATCACAATCACATCGGACTGTTTTTCAGTTTCGAAGTGAGTACGAGCCCGCAGTGTGATGGTGGAACGTCCGGTGGCGTATCCTTTGCGAATGCCGTATCGTCCGCAGATGATTCCCCCGGTCGGGAAATCGGGGCCTGGCATGACCTGCAGAATGTCGTCGATGGTCGCGTCAGGATTGTCGATCAGCAGTTTGACGGCTTCGCAGGCCTCACCCATGTTCTGGGGAGGAATACTGGTTGCCATACCGACGGCAATCCCGCTGGAACCGTTAACCAGCAGGTTCGGAAACTTCGAGGGGAGCACGACCGGCTCATCGTTCCGCTGGTCATAAGTCGGCACGAAGTCGACGGTATTGCGGTTGATGTCGTCCAGCATCTCTGCCGCGACGGGGGCCAGTCGGGCTTCGGTGTAACGCATGGCTGCGGGAGGCAGGCCGGCCAGAGAGCCGAAGTTCCCCTGCTTGTCGATGAGGACATTCCGCATGACCCATTCCTGCCCCAGACGGACCAGGGTAGGATAAATTGAACCATCCCCGTGGGGGTGATAGTTACCGCTGGTGTCACCGGAAATCTTTGCGCATTTTACCCGGGATGAACTGGCTCCCAGGTTCAGATCGTTCATGGCGACCAGAATACGACGCTGTGAGGGTTTGAGACCATCGCGAGCGTCAGGCAGGGCGCGGCTGATAATTACACTCATCGCATAGGTGAGGTAACTGTCCCGCATTTCATCCTGAATGTCCAGATGCTTGATATTCGGGTCAATGTTTGGCTCTTCGCCGTTATCGGTGGCCAATCCTTGTTCTCCTTAAGGAATTCAACTTCAGATGTTGTCTTGCTTTGTAGATAGTATCGAAACTGTTTCGCGCTGATTTCTCAGGAAACTGACAGTCCTGATTCCGGGGAAACAGGCACCGTTCATCCTGACATCAGGGTAACAATTCGGGCAAATTGAAATGAACGCGGGTATCCTTACTGTCGACTGAAAAAAACTGCCTGGCGAAAACTGTTTTTTAGATCAAAACAGAGGTTGAAAAACGAGCCTAAACTCGCAGAATTCATGCGTCTCAACCTGTTACAAATTGTAGCTGGAATCGCCTGATATCACAACTGACAATGCCCCTGAATTTTAAGGTCTGACCAGGGTGAAAAACCTTGATTTTCAATAAGTTACGTTCTCAAATTCATCATTGAGGAGAACATGGACATTGCATAGAATAGATAAACGCAGATCGGCTGTTTTTTGCCCCGTTTTCTGACTCGGATTGCTGTCCGGAAGCCCCCCATTTTTTCGAAAACTTTTGTATGAATGATCCAGAATCAAAAGATCAGGCAGACTGCCCCGGCGATTCCAGTCTGGAGAGCCAAAATGTGCAGGCACCTTCAGGGGACCTGGAAGATTCACTGGAAAAAACACTGAGGCAGAGCCCCGCTGAACGTGAGCAGGCGGCCCATCTGAGTAAGGATCGACTGTCACTGCCTGCGAAGGTCCCCGGTTATCTGATGGTTCGTTCTCTGGGGGAAGGATCCTATGGTTCGGTCTGGCTGGCTCAGGAAGAAAATACAGGGAAATATGTGGCGATCAAGTTCTATACGTATCGCCGGGGTCTGGACTGGTCGCTGCTGAACCGGGAAGTTGAAAAACTGGCAGAGCTTTATACCTCGCGGAATATTATCAGCCTGCAGGGAGTGGGTTGGAACAGTGATCCCCCCTACTACATGATGGAGTACCTGGAAAACGGATCGCTGGCATCGTTTCTGGATGCGGGACCGTTGCCGGTTCCTGAGGCCGTGCGCATCGCCAAAACAGTATTGCAGGCACTGGTGCATGCGCATGGGAGAGGGATTCTGCACTGCGATCTGAAGCCGGCGAATGTTCTGCTGGATGACAATTATGAGCCCCGAATTTGTGATTTCGGGCAGTCCCGTCTGTCTGACGAACAGAGCCCTTCCCTGGGAACGCTTTATTACATGGCTCCCGAACAGGCAGATTTGCAGGCGGTTCCCGATGCCCGCTGGGACGTCTATGCGCTGGGAGCATTGCTCTATCACATGCTGTCCGGCAAGGCGCCTTACCGGACAGCTGAGAATGAGCAGGCCATTCGCCAGCTGGAGACACTGGAGGAGAAACTCGAAGCCTACCGGGAATTAATCCGTAAAGCCCCCCGCCCTGCGGAACATCGCAAAGTCAAAGGGATCGACCGTCGTCTGGTTGATATTATCGATCGATGTCTGGAAACAGATCCCCGCAATCGATTTCCAAATGCGCAGGCCGTTTTGAGCAGTCTTGTCCAGCGTGAGCAGTATCGTGCCCGTCGTCCTTTAATTGCACTGGGAATCATCGGACCTTTATTGCTGGTGCTGGGAGTGATTCCGGTGGCGGGGGCTGCGGTGAATCAGATGGTCTCTCAGTTTCGTGAAAACCTGACAGCGCGGGCATTGAAGGGAGATCTGATCTCAGCCAACCTGCTGTCACAAAACGTGGAGCACGATCTTCAGGATCGTCAGGTACAGCTGGTAGAATTATCTGAGCGAACTCTGCTGCGTGATATGATGGAAAGAGTACAGGATCCCCAGGATGACGAATCAGAGAGCCTGGAGAGCTACGGCGAAATTGCAGAATACCTGCAACATGAAAAGGATATGGTGGATGAGAAGCGTGAATCACTGCAGCGGGAAAAAGATGCCAGCTGGTTTTTAGTGAATGCCCAGGGGATCCAGGTCTGGCGTGATCCACCCCGCCCGACTATCGGCCAGGACTTTTCTCACCGGGACTACTTTCACGGGCATGGGACCGAATATGAGAAAGGCCATGCACCTGATTCCGTGGAGCCGATTCAGCGTCCGTATATCTGCCAGGTCTTCAAAAGTGATGCCTCCAATCAATGGATGGTGGCGGTGGTAGTTCCGATCTGGGATTTGCAACATGAGAGAGTATTGGGAATTCTGGGCCGCACGACCCATCTGGATCAGTTGCTCACAGGATATGATGAGAGTATTCGCGGCGATTCTGAGAAAATCGGAGACCGGAAAATCGCACTGATTGATAACCGGGATGGAAAGGTGCTGGCTCACCCTCGAATGACTGCAGAAAACCTGCGTCCCCTGAGCCGGGATGAGGTCGACCAGCTGGTACTCAAAGGTGAGCACTTTGATCAGCTGAAATTATTTAAACTGACAGAGAAGAAGCAAAATCGTGGCCCGTTGCCAGCAGTGATCAGCGATTATCACGATCCGGTAGAGGCGGTCTTTTCCGATGATCCTCAGGATAATCTTTGGCTGGCTGCTTTCGCACCGGTGGGAAATACGGGATGGACGGCTGTCGTTCAGGAACGACGGGGGCTGGCGTTGCGGCCGGTTGTCGAGATGAAACGCTGGTTGATTGAGTACGGGTTGATTGTGCTCGTCACGAGTTGCCTGCTGATCTTCACGGTATGGTATTTCGTAATGCGGGTTTTGACCGAGCGGCGCGGCTGGGACTGGTCTCGTCACCAGTCGGAAAAGAAATCGGATACGGAGACAACGGTTTCGAATTGACGATTTGAGGCGAACCCTCATCGACTCGCGGGGAGATCCTCACAAGCAGGGAGCAGATTTTTGTTGGAACTTTTGATCTATGGAGCCCATTCCCGGGATTCCAGTCGCATCGGACTGGAACCGGGACAGGAACTGGTATTAGGGCGTGCTTCCACTGCCGACATTTCGGTTCCCTGGGATGACCGCATTTCGCGACGGCATGCCCGCTTGCAGGTGCAGTCCAAACAGGTGCACGTCAGTAAGATTGAGGAAGCAGAAAATGAAATCTTCCTATCGGGTTCCGGGCAGACCGAGTTTCAGCTGGAACCAGGTAACTCGTTTGTCATCGGCTCTACGACATTCCAGCTGGTTGACTCTGTTTCCAGTTTTACTTCGCCGCGTGAATCCCCGTTGGAAGAAGTGACCTTCAAGCCACATGAACTTCTAAAAGTAAAGTATCGAGATGCCGATCAGAGAATCGACGTACTCGCTCATCTGCCAGAACTGATTTTAGATGCTCGGAATGATGCAGACCTGTTTCATCGTCTGGTGACGATGCTGCTGTCCGGCGTCAAGCATGCTGACGCGGTGGCTGTCGTGCGGCTCAATGAGGATGACCGGGTCGAAGTTCCCTTCTGGGAGCGTCGACGCCAGGCCCAGGGGGGCTTTCATCCGAGTGGACGTCTGGTGAAAGAGGCTGTTAAAAAGAGCGGGCGCTCGGTGCTTCACGTCTGGGCGACACGTGAAGAAAAACCGGAGCAGGATGATTATACAGCAGTAGCTGAGTTTGACTGGGCATTCTGTACGCCGATTGAAGATGGTCCCGCGGGAAAATGGGGACTGTATGTTGCGGGGGAACTGGACCATCCTTATCAGGCAGGTGGTGGCAGGAGCGGTCTCGATCTCCAGGCGGATGTAAAATTCACCGAACTGGTTGCGGCGATCGTGAAGTCGGTCCGTCGCTTGAATCAGCTGGAACGTCAACAGGCCGGTCTGCGACAGTTCTTTGCTCCTCCGATCCTGTCTGCTTTGGGAGATAATCTGAATACGGAGATTCTGGAGCCCCGCGAATGTGACGTGACAGTGCTGTTTTGTGACTTACGAGGATTCAGTCAGCACGCAGAAGATTCTTCTGGCGACCTGATCGGTCTCTTGGGGCGTGTCAGTCAGGCGCTGGGAATTATGACAGCGCATATTCTGGACTTTGGCGGGGTGACAGGAGATTTTCAGGGAGATGCAGCCCTGGGGTTCTGGGGCTGGCCCTTCTCTTCTGATATGGCGCCTCTGGATGCCTGCCGGGCTGCCCTGGCAATTCGTCAGGCCTTTGAACAGATCCGTCAGCAACCCGAACATCCGCTGTCTGATTTTCGAATGGGGATTGGAATTGCCCATGGTCGGGCAGTCGCGGGTAAAATCGGCACCAGCGACCAGGTTAAGGTGACTGTGTTTGGTCCGGTGGTCAATCTGGCCAGCCGACTGGAAGGTTTAACCAAGCACCTCCGCGTTCCGGTTGTGCTGGATGAGGCGACGGCGCAGATCGTGCGGAGTAAACTGGATCGACGGGAAGGTCGCGTTCGCAAACTTGCTCAGATCCTGCCCTATGGTATGGAGAAGTCGGTGCTGGTCAGCGAGCTATTGCCTCCCGAATCGCAGGCGGAAACCCTGACAGAAGAGGAAGTTGCCTGCTACGAACGGGCTGTGGACTGCTTTATCACAGGCGACTGGGAAGAAGCATTTCGTCTGCTCCACGCGATACCCGCTTCCGACCGGGCCCAGGATTTTCTGTCTCTGCAGATTGCCCGTTCAAATCGAGTGGCACCTGCTGACTGGGATGGGACAATCCGCTTCGATTCCAAGTAACTCTTCATTTCTGGCAATGCTTTTTGAGGCCAGGCTGGCCCGGTTCCGATTATGCAGCCTGAACGGAACAGGTAGACTTCGTGCGCGGCTGACTGTTCATTTTTCTCAGAATTTCTGGCCATCTGGCTAAAGTTGACCTATTTTTTAACGACGGGCATCACGGAGATGCGGATGTGATGGGCCTTGTACAATCTGTATTCAGCAGCCTGGAGAGAGTGAAATCATGAGTAACGCAGAATTATTGATCGAACCGGAAGAGTTAACACAGGAAACCGAAACCCACTGTCAGAGATCCCGGGAAATTGAAATCAATCTTCGTTCTCAGGAGATGCTGCTGGTTTTAAATGAAGTATTTGATGCGATTGTTCCTTCAAGCAAGTCTTAAAAATTGATTTCATTTTTCAGTAGTAGGTTCCTCTCATGCTACAGGCATCAGAAAAGTCAAACGCACGAATTTTAGTCATAGATGACGACCCGCTCTTTCGTAATCTGATGGTTTCATTTTTACGGAGAGAGTATTTTGTATCCGTGGCCAGTGATGGCTCGGAAGGTTTTTATAAAGCACTCGAGTATCCACCGGACATTGCCATTGTCGATGTGCAGATGCCGGTCTGGGATGGTTTGCAGACTTTGAAAGCATTCCGGTCACATCCTACCCTCTGCAAGACAAAAATCATCATGCTGACCTCGGATGCCAGCAAGGGGACAGTTGTCGCTGCAATTCAGGGTGGTGCGAACGACTACATCATTAAAACCAGCTTCTCCAAAACTGAGCTGCTGGATAAGGTCAGGAAATTCGCTCAGCCGGGATCCGGAAATGTGGCCAATACTCCGAATTCAGCACGCCGTCAGAACTCGGTCACTACTGTCGTGAGTAGTACTCCGCAACCTCACCCTGCAGAAAAGAGTGCTGGTCGTGCTTCCATTGAAGATCAACTGAGTGATCTTTCACTCGACAAGTCAGAGGAAGAGATGCTGGAAGAGATTATGGAAGAATGGGAGTAATCAGGGCTGATCTGTTCCCGATTGAATTTCAATCTGCAGCTGATCAATCCTGGCCCGCTCGAAGATCCGGGCATTCTCATGTGGTATCTGAAAATCCAAAGAAAAACCCCGCAGAGCTGACAATGGGCTCCGCGGGGTTTTTAATTATCGGTCATCGATTGTGAATTAGAGGGTCTCTTTCGAGAACTTGGCAATCACGTTTCCGATGAATTTGAGAATACCTTTGTCGAGTTTGGCTTTGCCATCGATGACATCGCCTTCGCGTTTCATGACAAAGGTGAAGGTATCGTCTTTGTCGGTGAGCGAGCTGAGCAGAATTTCACGGATTTCGACGTTGCCTTTTTTGTCCCGGACTTTGTTGATCAGTTTCAACCAGGGCAGCGTTTTCACGTTCAGTTCAATCACATTGGGGCTGACTTTTTCCGGAGCCGGCTCTTTGACCTTCTTAGCAGCATCCTTGATGTTCTGAATCGCATCAGGGCCAGCTGCCATCCAGAGTGCCTCGGGAGTGCTGCCGACATAGAGTGCTTCTCCATCACCAAAGAGCTCATAGAACCCGGCCTGGAATTCTTCCCGGATCGTGATTTTGTGGATCTTCAGGTTCTCTTCGTTGACCACATCCACTTCAACGGTCTGCCCTTTCATCAGCTGCGGCAGGAGTTCAACAACTTCCTTCAGCTTAGCACCATCGGTAGAACGGATGCCTCCGAGCAGTGCATATTTGCCGCCGTCAGCTGAGTTGGTATTGATGAAGCCATCGATGAGTGAGGTCTCTTTGCCTGCATCCAGCATCTGAATGACCAGTTCAGAGATCTTTTTGCCGGCTTCTTTCTGCTTGTCGGTCAAATCTTTGTTACTATCAATCCGCTCTTTAATGCTGGGGAGCAGCAGACTGTAGAACGCGGTGATGTTGGCTTTGCGCATTTCATCCAGGGGATGATTGATGCGGCCGTTTAAGATTCCGTCCTGCTTGACTTCGACGTTGGCGAAGTAGCTGGGCTTGGTGGCAAACTGCTTGATGCTTTCATCCAGCGAAGTTCCCTCGATTGCTTTCAGGCTGAAAACGAGGCGTCCTTCATTCTGAGCGGCGTCTGTGGTCCAGCCGATGACCATCTTCTGGGCTTCAGCAAAGAGTCGCTCGGCTTCATCCATCTGGTGGGTAAAAGCGAGCTTCCGCAGTTCGAAAGCATTGTCGGTTTCATCCCGCTTTTTCTTGATGGCAGCCTGCAGCTGTTCGCGGGTTTTGGTCATGGATTTCTTCCGCAGATCCACGCCTTCTTTTTCATTCGTGATCAGTGCGCTGAAATCGTATTCGGCTTTGATCAGTTCCTGGACCCGCTTGAGTGGGTCTTCGATGTTCTCGACCTCATCGAGTTTTTCAGAGATGATTACATATTTCTTGTCCTGCAGGTACTGCATGAAACCTTCGAACAGGTTACCCAGTTTGTATGGGCCTTTACGCTGTTTCTTGGAAGAGATTTCAAAGACTTCCAGGTTATCGCGGAATTCCCCCAGGTCACTGATGGGGAGAATCAGTCGATAGCGCTGCTGCTGATTTTCACCAAGCAGGATGTCGATGCGGAGGGGACGTTGTTTATCAATTCCCTCCAGGAAGGTCGGGATCAACTGTTCGAGGTTGGTCCAGCCTTTTTTGTCGCCTGCCAGATCTAATACCAGATACTTCAGGTCCGCAATCATGCCATCGGCATTAATCTGGACCAGAGAGATATTAGGGGCAGCTTTATTTTCTTGAGCAGTTGCGACGCGCGGGAGTGAGAACGCAACGAATAGAATCAAAGCAAAATGAGCAATGCGGCTCATACATTTCCTCCATGATGTATTTCTGAGGATCTTGGGGATCGATATCTGATTTGCCTGCATCTTCTGCAGGGACCGACAGTAACTGTCATCCCGATTCAACACAGGTTGGTGCAAATGTTAGTTTATACCAATAGTAATGAATAGGGAACTCTGGTTGAAGAAATAGCTAAAGTCCGAAATCGAAGATTTCTCTGTCGGGTAGACCAGGCGAATCTGGGATAAGAAATACAATGTGTACGTGTGTATTGTCAGGGTCCGGGTGGACTAGAGGGTCCAGAATAGAAATTCGGCGGTGCTCCGCGAAAATATGAAGGCTGTTCAGAAACAAACCCAAAAATTTCCGAAGTGAAGTCGACCTCATTGCAGAATCGCTAAGATTCCCCAGCCTTTGAATTTTCAGTCGATTTTGATTCAGTCTTAACGGGACTGACCAGGCCAGCGCGGAGGTGCCCTTCTCTGGCTGAGAGTCGGGCAGTCCGCGATATCGCCGGGATATCCCCGCTGTTTCATCAGAGGGAGTCCTCAACTGTGATTACAACTTTTTCTCTGGCTCTTTGGCGGGAGGCGTTTCGGGTTGTGAACTACGAGCAGCCTCAATTCCTGTGACCAGTCCCAGATAGCCTGAGATTCGTTCGGTAGGCGTGTAATTACTGCCCTGGAGCATTTTGCTGACAGCCGGGATCTGTTTCTGTTCGACCGCGACTGCACCAATTGTGTTCAGCATATCCTCTCGGAGTACCGGATCTTTAGTCGCAGCCACAAACTGCACAGCCTGACTGAATTGAGACTGATTCAGGAGTTGGGATAGCAGTTTGAGGGAGAGTTGACCCTTCCAGGGTTTCTTCAGGTCAGACTGGTTGATCAGGTGAGCCGCCTGCTCTGGTTTCCCGTTCTTAATCAGGGACGCGGTCTGACGGATCAGCTCATCCTCTTTGGAAAGCTTGGGAGCACTGCTGGTCAGGGCCTTGCTGATCTGTGATTTCAGATCTTCGTTCTGTGAGCCGACAGATTCCAGAATCACAGCAGGCAGCGTCGTTTCCTGCAGGGCATCTTTGAGGTTGAGATTTGAATTTTGTGAAGCAGCCTGCACCAGATTCCAGACTTCAAGAGCCAGGCCAGAGCGGGAGGCCTTTGCCAGTAGTGCGACAAGTTTTTCGGAACGTTGTTCACCGGCGGCTTTCAGACTGCGGAGTTGTTTATTGTATTCGGTAATGGCCCGGTTGATGCGATCGGAGGTATCCAGGTTGAAGGTGTCTTTGATCTCATCCCGGAAATTGAAATTCGTCGTCGCGTTCGATTTTTCTTTGACTGCAGCGAGGCTGGGGGCAGTGGCCTGAATGCTCTGGACTGCATTTTTGAGGTATTGCAGTGCTTCAGCTTTCTTCCCGAGTTCTGACTCAGCACAGGCGATCTGGAGGTAAGTCTGAGCCAACTGTTCCAGAGGAGCAGCTTGAGGCAGCCGCATGGAGTTCACTTCTTTGAGGTCTCCCAGAGTAATGGGAGTCGGAACGGGCTGATCTTTGATCAGACTGACGGCCCGGTCGACAAAGGCCTGTGCAGCCTCTTTCTGATTCAGGTTGACCAGTTCTCGCGCACAGCGAGCCAACATCATGGCGTTACCGGTGGGCGAGAGCTTCTGCTCTGCCGGCTGGACCAGACTTAAATCTGGTTTCTGCTGTTGTTTGACGGCCTGTTCGAGCCGAGAGAGTGACCATTGAGTTACTGCTTCCGTCCGGTCGGCCGAGTCGGAGGCCATGGCTGCCCAGTTCAGGGCGGCTTCCGGATAACCGTGAGTGACCAGAATCATGGTGGTTGCTACCCACTGGGGAGAAGCCCACATGCGGTGCAGGTCGATCAGGGATTCAAAATCATGATGATTGGCTTCCTGGGCGATCTGCAGATAAGCAGACAGTTGTGCCAGATTGCTTTCCGCCTGGTATTTGCGGATGAGATCGGTTGCCAGATCTTCTTTTCCAGCGGCAATCCAGAAGGCAGCCAGGCGGGAGATCAGGTCTAATGTATCCCTTCCGCCGTAATCGGGGATCTTCTGGGAGAGTTCAATTGTCTGATCCAGCGTCTCTTTGAGACCGGCCTGATCTTTCTCCTTAAGCTGGATCCAGCCAATTTCGATCAGGGGGAAGATTTTATAAAATGGCAGTGGAGGACTGACGGCGTCAATCCGCTCCATCTGTTCGCGGGCGGCAGGAATGTTTCTGGTAACTGCATAAGCTTCGGCTGCCAGTCGCCGACTGAACGGTTTGCTGCGATTCCCGCGGTCGCGAGAAAGATTAACAATTTCCTCCAGTGCATTCTGTTTCACTTTGGCCGGATCAACGGACGTCTGCGGATTCTGTGTTGTCTGCTCGGGGGATTCAGCGGGTTTTGCGCCAGAGGATTTGGTTTATCATTGGAATTGTTTGAGAAATTATTCTTAGTCGCCTGAGAAATGACCGGGTTTTTGAAGGGCTGGGACAGTTCGGAAGCATCTGGAACCTGAGTGAAATACCAGTAGGCACCACCAATGGCTCCTACAGAAACTACGATGGCACCGATCAGCGGCAGTTTCGAGGGTTTCTTTTCTTTGGGCTCTTCTTCCTCAGTGGCTTTGCGTTCCTGCGCTTCAGGATTGGGGACGGTGAAGACGGGGGCCAGACACTCCGGATTTCGACATTTTACCTCACGTCCGATGACTTTCTCAGAGGCGAACCCCTGGGTGTCGCACATGGGACAGACCACACGGAACATTTTTCCCTTGGCGGGCTTACGTGCCAGAGGGATCACCTTCACTGCTTCCTGTTTTTTCCGTTCCAGTTCAAACGGGTCATCATCAGAGACCGTTTCCCGGCCTCGACGTTTGACGGGCTGCTGAGTTGCAGCGGATTTAGCAGGTGCGGGTTTGTCTTTGGGAGAGGGGCTGCTGGTTTTACCTGAGGACTTCATGGGGGCGCCGCAGGACGGGCACTCGGTGACGTCTTCATCAAGTACTGATGCCCCACAAGACGGGCAGGTTGGCAAATCCATATTTCAATCGTCCGATATATTCTGGTGGTTAATCAATGTCCATGTCTCACCTGTTACGTAATCCGAAAGTCTTCAGAAAGGAAAAATCAAAACGCAACAGTTGGATTGTGATCGGAAAGGAATCATAGTTAACTGTTTAGAAAACAGAAAGCTAAGTATCATTGTATACATTGAATAACCTCCTCTTCAAGGAATATTCAATGAACGCCGATGAATGTCGGATCTTCAGAAATGAGAAAAACTTCTGACAGAGACTGTTAACTCAAAAGCAGCGCTGCGATCCACAGCCATTCGAACATAACACACCACTACCACTTCAGGAACGGGACAGAGAATCATGGATTTACAGGTCGAGCAGGTTGTCACTCAGCTGGAACAGGAATTACGTGAACAGAATTCTGTTTCCGGTGTGCTGGATCTGCTGCTGGCCCAGCTGAAGGGGCGGGCCGCTGGTCTCTGGCGGTGTGCCGACGGGAATCTGTTGCAGGTAGGCTTTCGTGCAGTACCGGAAATGGATCTGCAGGTGCAACAGGATTTTGCCGCTCTGACGAAAGAAGTTTCACTGGAAAATAAAGGGTTAGGCATCGTCAAGGCGGTGCTGGATCGTCGGCCTGCGATTGGAACTCTGAGTAGCACAGAGTCAGGATTGCCAGGGTCTTCTGAGTGGCTGGTGAAGTTTGGTGCACAGCAATCCTATGCGATACCCGTCATCGAGGACGGTGAGGTCACCGGAGTTCTGGCAATTTCCACAGACTGTATTCATCAGGCAGGCGATGCCGAGTGGGAAATTCAGACTCAGATTGCGAACCGAATCGGTGAGAAAAAACTTTTGGGGATGCTTTGAACCTGTGAATTGAGTATGATTTCGTTACAGAAAAGGGAGTGGAATTGTCAGGAGATTTCCTGATGTATATAACATGTGGAGTGGAAACAGGAGTTTCCCTGCTCTAACGTTCTACGTACCCGGTCATTCTGAGCTCAGCATTAGCTGAAGGACGTTTGTGATTCTCTGCAACAGGTCATGGTAAGATGAGTCGATCGAATCCTTTGCACTGGTCATTTCCCATTGGATCCTGGTTTTTGACTCAGGTGCGTGTCAGCATTTTTCTGCCGGTCGTCCTGCTCGTCTTCTGGTCACATTACTCTCTAGGACTGGGATTTGCTTTATTCGGCGTTCTGTTCATCAGCGTATTCCTGCATGAAATGGGGCACGTGGTCGCCTGTCGGATGATGGGAGGCGAAGCCGATCAGATCATGCTCTGGCCTCTGGGAGGCCTGGTACCCTGCAGCCCTGCCCGTACCGATGCCTCACGCATCTTCACCGTTCTGGGTGGGCCGCTGGTGAATCTGCTGTTATGTGCGATTACGCTGCCGGCTGTAATCTGGTCCGGACAGATGTCGGAATCGCTCAACCCGATCAAGCTTCCGACTGTCGATCTGAGCAATAATCTGGGGCAGGCAATGCTTTTGATGGTGTTCAGCATCAACTGGCTCCTGCTGCTGGTAAACCTGATTCCGGTACTTCCCCTGGATGGTGGTAAAGTGCTGCAGATCATCCTCTCCCGCCGCTTTGATGAAACTGTGCTGCATATGGTGATGCTGAACGTCAGTTTTCTGGTCGGGGGGCTGGGAATGGTGATCGGCCTCTGCACCCATACCGTCTGGGTGGTCTTTTTCGGAGCGTTGCTGTTAATGCTGAACCTGCTGGAATTTGCTGCCGGCCATCGCGAGGAAGCCTTCGACGATTCCATTTTCGGCTACGATTTCTCACAAGGCTATACCAGCCTGGAACGTTCGAGTCCGGAACCTTCAGAACAGAAAGTTGGTTTCTTCCAGAAGTGGCGTGAGAAACGAAAACTGCAGAAACGGATGCGGGAACGCGAAAAAGAACGGGATGCAGAAAAGCAACTCGATCTCCTGCTGAATAAGGTTCATGAATTCGGTCTGGAATCCTTAACCCCCAAGGAGCGTCAGCAGTTAAATCAGGTGAGTGCCCGCTATCGCAAGAGCAATTCCGACCCATAGAATCAGGCGGATTTGCACTCAGACGGTGTTTCATTTTCTCTTTCCACCGAAAATCGCCGAAATTTACTTAACTGGTGAATCATTTTGCTGGTCTGGCCTGACAATGCACACATCTGGCAGAATCCGCAGCATCGTGCTTTTCAGATGTAGTTTTGCTTACTTCGGATCCGTCTGGTGGTGAACAAGGTTGAGAAGCTCTTCTCCCTGGCAGAAAGACGGGGATTCATGGTGAATTGTTTCTAACTGTCATGAAAACAAGGTGATACAACCAGAGTAATGGACCCGTTACTCTTTATATCCATTTTGATATCTGGTTGTTGACGAAGATAACTTCAGAAAACCCTGGATTTGTTCACTAGAACCTGTGTTTGCCGATATTTGCGGTGTAAACCGCAGTTTTCAGGGCGAAAACTGCGGTTTACTGAAAACTGACACAATCGCAGGTCCTGATTTCAAATCTGATTTGCGACCATTCGTCTGCGAACTAACTTTCTATAGGGAATAACTCCTCTAGAAAGCAGGAAAATGACTTATGGTCTCGGGAACAATTGATTCATTCAAGAAACTGTCTAACTTCAGCAAGTGTGGTGGCGCATGGGATCTGGAAATTCACCAGGATACCAAGGTGGAACTGTCCAATGATCGCATGCGGCGCATTTCAGAATTGACGGGCCTGTCAATGTTCTGTTTCGACGCCAGGGTTCAAAGGCTGGTCGGGCGGACTCATACGCACTCCCTGCCCTTTTTTCCGATCGACGTCTTAAACCAGCTCGATGAGATTCAGGGGCTGACCCTGGTCGAGAATACTAACGGACTGACCCATTATCTGTTTCCCCTGTTTGAGGATAGCGAACATAAATATGTTGCCGCCGGCTTTGTGTTTCAGAAAGAGAAACGCAAACTGACGGAAATGGTACTGTCAGCTGTAGAGCGGAGCTGGTCTTCCGAGGAACTGGATACCTGGCTCGAAGGGCAGCGGATACTGGATGTGAAATCGCTGCATGCCCTGCTCAGCCTGGCCATCATGCATCTGGATGAAGAACAGCAGCTGGATGAATTGAACGAGGAAGTCGATAATCTGTCCGAATGTCTGGATGAGACGTTTGAAGAAATCAGCCTGCTGCACGAAGTAGCGCAGCATTTGAAGATTTCTGAAAGTCCCGAGAAGCTGGGAGAGCTCTGTCTGGAGCGGATCGGCAATCTGATCGAAGCGGAAACAAATATTATCTGGTTCGAAGGACAGGGACACACGTCCCGATTCATGTCTGAGAGCCAGACTGAATTTGATGAACTCAAACTGGCTCGGCTGGTCGCACAGTTTGATGGATTTGACTTCAATCAGCCTCTGGTCATCAATCACGTGGACAGTTCCCTGCTCTCACTGGAATTTCCGGATCTGCATAATCTGGTGCTGGTGCCGATTACCGATGGCTCTCATTCTTACGGGTGGATCCTGAGCTGTAATCTTCTCAAGAGCGAAGAGTATGGCACTATTCAGGCCAGTCTGTTGAATTCGGTGGCTTCTTTCCTGGGAACACACCTGCGTAACATCGACCTGTATGCGCAACAGGAAGAGCTGATGCTCAGCTTTGTTAAATCGTTCATCTCCACTCTGGATGCGAAAGATCCTTACACACGCGGTCATAGCGAGCGCGTGGCCCTGATCGCACAGCAACTGGCGAAACAACTGGGTTATACGGGAGAATTCATTCACGACATCTATCTCTCCGGTCTGTTGCACGACATTGGGAAAATCGGCGTGGATGACCGCATTCTCCGCAAGGAAGGCCGTTTGACCGATGAAGAATTCCTGCAGATTCAGAAACATCCGATGATCGGATACAAGATTCTGACCGGTATCAAAAAACTCAAAAACATTCTGCCGGGGATCCGTAATCACCATGAGCAGATCGACGGCCGGGGATATCCCGACGGTTTGACTGGAGACGATATTCCACTGATGGCGCGGATTATTGCTGTCGCGGATGCCTATGATGCGATGGGCAGTGATCGTCCCTACCGCAACGGTATGCCCCTGGAACGACTCGAAGGAATTTTCCGTGAAGGTAAAGGGATTCAATGGGATGCTGACGTGATCGACGCTTACTTTGAGATCCGTGATGAAATCACTCAGCTCTCGCAGAAATACAACCTGGAATCTGCTGAGCAACTGGAACTGACGGTCGGTTGATGGACTGACTTTCGCTGAATGATTAGGATAGGTGTATAACCTTATTCTGTCTTCATGCGGGAGTCTTTCATGTCAGCTGTCCTACCTCAGAATCTCTGGAAGCACAGTGTATTCCTGATTTGCCTGTTCCCTGTCCTGTCGGGCTGTGGCTCTGGTGAATCAGATGCTCCTGCCGACCTGCCTGTTCCCGAAGCGGCTCCCCTGAGTTCTGCTCAAAGTGCTGCGACTGAAGCTTCAGACTCTGAGTCCGGCGAAAAAGTCTTTGACGGGATTCAGTTCGACGTGCCCGTCGGCTGGCAGCAGATCCCTTTGTCTCCAGCACAACAGGGGATGATCTCAGCCAGCTTTCAGATTCCCAAAGCGGGACCGGATGTAAAACTCACTCTTTCTTCGGTCGGCGGTGGCATCGAGGCCAACCTGCAGCGCTGGCGAGGGCAGTTTCAGTTACCTCCGGGTGAAGAGCCGATTCAGAAGACTGTCCGCGTAGATGACGTGGAAGCGATCTGGCTCGATCTTCGCGGTACCTTTGATACCGGACCGGCCCTGAACGGGACGGCGGAAGCGGGCATGCGGATGATTGGCGTGGCGATCCCTCGCAGTCCTCGCGATTTTTACCTCAAGCTGACTGGACCTCGGGAACAGCTGCTGAAAGCAGAGCCTGAGTTCGAAGCGTTTTTGAAGTCGGCTCGTTTCAAACAGTAACTCCGCAGCTACGACAGCTTATCGGTCGCTGTCCCATTTGCGGACCAGGCCGGCAGACAGGTGGCCTCCAAATCCAAAAGAGAGTTTGAGAGCCGTTCTGATTTCCCGTGATACTGCAACCTGGGGCGTGTAATTGAGTGGGCACTCCGGATCGGGAGTTTCCAGGTTCAGTGTGGGGGGAACGATTCCGTCCCGCATGGCGAGCAGCGTCAGCGCCAGTTCCACGCTCCCTGCTGCTCCGAGGAGATGGCCCATGCCCCCTTTCAGGCTGGAACAGGCAAGCGCAGCGGCGCGGGAACCGAATGCTTTCTGTAAAGCATGCGTTTCATAGATATCGTTAATTTGGGTTCCGGTGCCGTGGAGATTGACATAGTCGACTTCCTCGTGAGCCACTCCGGCCCGACCCAGTGTAACGTTAATCAGGTGCGACAGGCTCTCTGCCTGGGGATCGAACTGCATCAAATGTGTGGAATCCGCACCGAGGCCTCCGGTCAACCATTCTGCATAGGGAGTCACGTTACGTTTCTGTGCCTGCTCCAGTGACTCAAGCACCAGGATGCCGGCCCCTTCTCCGACGACAAACCCGTTACGTCTGACATCATAAGGACGGCAAGCCTGGGCGGGGTGATCGAACTGCGATGCCAGTACACCCATGCGATGAAACGAGGCCAGAACGGCGGGCAGGAGTGAAGCATCAGTACTGCCCGCAAGAACCGTGTCGCAGACTCCATCCTGAATCAGTTCGGCACCACGCATGATGCTTGAGAAGCCGGTAGCGCAGGCTGAGACCGGGGTCAGGGCTGCGGCCTGCAGGTTAAAGTGGGCGGCGAATGAGTGGCTGGCTGCCCCCGCGAAACACTGCAGCCAGAGATCCGGGGGAACCTGCTCTGCGGCAGATGCATCCAGGTGTGAGAGCGCGGCCAGTTGTGCAAAACTGGCCATGCCCCCTTTGCTCGATCCGATGACACACCCGGTGGTTTCCCGGTTGAGGAGGTTCAAGTCCAGGCCGGCATCCTCAAATGCTTCGGTGCCTGCCTGCAGTGCGAGGGTTAGAGAGGGCTCAGTCTGCAGGGGAGTCGAGCTGCGTAATGAGGCACTTGAGAGACTGGGGTCGGGAATGATTCCCCCTGCCAAGGGACGCTTCAGCTGTTGGGATAATGCATCCAATGGCTGGATCGCGGAAACGCCGGAACAGATTCCCTGCCAGGAAGCTTCCCGGCCAACGGCGTACGGGGTGATCAGTCCGATGCCCGTGATGACAATCCTGCGGGGCTCAGGCTCAGATACTGTAGACAGTGGTCGCATGAAAACGTGAGGGCTGAGTGTGAATGAAATCGAAGAGTGATCAGACGCGATGGCTGGTGCGACAGACGGCGAACAGGGCGGCGCCAATCAGGGCCGCTACGATCAGATATTCCACGATCGAGGTCTGGGACTGGACGATCGCTCCCCCCTTGCGTTCCTCCTCCTGGGCCAGGACGGTCATCACTGAAAACAGCGTCGTACCGGCAAATGCGGTCAGAGCGGAAAAGATGCGGGATGTGAATCGCGTGCGTATGTTCATAACGTCATTCTGAGAGTCTGGTAAAAGTGTCTGTCAGTCGCCTGATTGTATCAGCCTGAACTCGAATCTGCATCTGGAAAACCGCATTCCTCTCTATTTTCCCCGGTTAATTCTGCGGGTTCTGAGCCCTGGATGAGCGTTTCTACAGGTTGTCGGAGCTGCTGGAAATCCTGCTGATGCAGATAAACGGTCTGCCAGCTGTCGGAACGAGGTTTCATTTTGTCCTGATAGGCGTCGACCGGAACCAGGTAGAATGCGTACAGATTTTCTTTGAACTCATAAACCTTCTCGAGGTTGTTGGAAATGGAGTCAGGGGGCAACTGATAGGCAAAGACCAGGCTGGAGATAAAGCCTTCTCCGAACAGTTCCTGCCACTGGAAGAGCCCCCTGATATCCTCTCGGGTGGCCCAACTTTCCCAGCGACGGCTGCGCGTGGGGGCGTCAAAGATCTCGGTGCGTCCCTTGACGTCAATCAGCAAATTGGGCCCCTGCGATGAATAGACGATGAAGTCCAGTGATTTGATTGACGCCTCCTGGGCCAGTGCCCGGCGTTTCTCATCCACGGCGACATACGGAATTTTCTGGGAGCGGAGGTAATCCTCAAAGGCGGATTCGTAGTGATTCCTGCGAATGACCATGCTGATCCTCATCTGAAAACGATCTGATTACTGATCAAATGGTACCAATGACTGGTGGTACTGTAAATATCTATAGATCAGTCTGTTTTCAGAATGAGGGGGTTCAGGCGAGGATCTTCTGGATAACTTCCAGTAGTTCTTCTTCTTTGACTGCGGTTTGCGTACCGGCCTGCATGTCCTTGACCTGCCAGAGCTGGTTTTCGAATTCGTCTGAGCCAGCCACGATGACGATTTTGAAGCCGTGACGGTTGGCATATTTGAACTGTTTCTTGATCGCTTTGGTATCCGGATAGACTTCCACGTTCAAGCCCGCCTGACGCAGATCACGTCCCAGACGCAGGTATTCGGGGGTGAAAGCGGCGTCCATTTGTGTCACCAGAATCGGTGCGGGAGTAGAAACCTCGCTTAGCAGATTGAGTTCCTGCATCGCGGCGAGCAGACGGTCCAGTCCGAGGCTGGCACCGACGCCGGGCAGTTCCTGAGTGGTAAACAGCTCAGCGAGGTTATCGTAGCGTCCGCCCGAACAGACGCTGCCGATTCCGGGCATCTGGTCGAGGAAGGTTTCGTAAATCGTACCGGTGTAGTAATCGAGGCCACGGGCAATGGACGTATCCAGTACCACCCGTTCGGCAGGGATTCCCGCCCGCTCTACCGCGGTAAACAGTTCACGGAGATTGAGTACACCCTGCGTACCCCGCTCGTTTCCTTTGAGCTGTGATTCCAGTGAGTCCAGAATTTCTGCAGTCGTACCCTGAGCGGTCATTAGTGCTAGAATCTGTTCGGCCTGCTGTTGAGTCAGTCCCCCCTGCTCCTGCATTTCCTGAATGACGGCTTCCGGGCTGGTTTTGGCCAGCTTGTCGAGGGCGCGCAGGACGGCTGCCGACTGCGATTCCAGGTTGTGCAACTGGAGCAGTCCATTGAGAATCATGCGATTATTAATGCGGATTTTGAAATCGGTGAAGCCGATCTTCAGCATCAGATCGTGAATGATAAACAACGTTTCAATGTCCGCGGCATTAGAGTTGGTGCCGATGGTATCGAAGTCACACTGGACGAATTCGCGGTAGCGTCCTTTCTGTGGTCGTTCGCCCCGCCAGACCGTGCCGACGTGATAGCGTTTGAACGGGGTGCCGAGCTCGTTGATGTTCTGCGCTGAGAAACGGGCGAAAGGAACTGTCAGGTCGAACCGCATGGCAACATCACGGCCCCCTGTTCGAAACGGAACATCTGCTTGTCCGATTCTTCTCCCCCTTTGCCGGTCAGGATTTCGGTGTATTCCAGAGCCGGTGTGTCAATCGGGCTGAAGCCATAGCTGCGATAGACGGACTTGGCTGTCTCGATCAGCTGTTCGCGGGGAATCATGGCTGAGGGGAGATAGTCGCGGAACCCTTTGAGCGTACGTGGGGTAATTAATGGTTTATTCACAGTATCGTACCGGCTGTGATCCTCGCGGATCGCTGTTGACTGGAGAGTTTCAGTTATGGTTTCGTTTTGAGACTGAAGCCGTGCTACACGTGCACGACGGGAAGGTTCTCAGTTTTGATTTTGGACTTCCCTTTGCGTTTCTTTTTCTTCGGAGGCAGAACGGCGTGGGCGTATTCCCAGATCTGCTCCGGAGTCTCAAACAGGCGGTCATAGGTGCCGTCATTGTCGTATTCGCAGTCGTCGGTGGTATAAGTCCGACAGATCTGGGGACGGTCTTCATAGTTCCCACAACGGTAATCCGGGAGAATGTATTTGCAGTCTCCGTAGACCATCAGGAACCAGACATCCTCATCGACGAAAATGGCACTGTGGCCGTGCATGATGTACCACCGCATGTGATCGTAGTCTTCCCAGGTGGTCGGCGTTTCGATGGGTAGTGCAAAATAGCGACAGCAGCGTGCCGTGCAATAACTGCATAATACTTCCCCGCTTTTCAGATCGGATCGTTTTACTGTGACAGTGGACATGGTCGGCTTCCCTGATAAATAAAATGACGGTTCAAGTCTGAAAAGGTTCGCAGCGACTGAAAACCTGCTGAACGACTGCTCTGTCCCCATTCCCGGGGGCTGCGGAACGTATTAAAACAGACCGCCGCAAGGTCAGTATAATTCAGGACTTCAATACACCTCTGATGATAGAATAGGATGTTTTATAAGCCATTGAGCGGGAAAATGCACGGAATCTGCAGCAAGAAAGTTTGGGAAATCAATCAGAAGCGGCTCTGGAAAGGCCGCCCCGTCGGAACCGGAGAATGCGAGGGGACGCTCACGCTGCTCTTTCCGGGAGTTCGCTTATAGGGGTTTTAGCGGTTATCGGCCGGCGAAAAGCGTATAATTACGGTTTCTGCTTGACCCTGATTTGTTATGGGACTTATCATTAAATAAAAGTCCCGTCCGGTTTTTCGCAGCTTTCCTGATCCCCACAATTGATCTGTCCGGGATACGCGTGAATAATTGATACCGAATGATTTATCTTCGGTTCCGATGGTCAGGATAGACGATGTAACAGACAAGGGCTCATCAGTTTTTGTCTGAAACCCAACATAGAAGACAGACATTCATTACAGGAATTCGAACGCACCACACGAAACCGCCGGTTTCGTAGAATTCGATCAAGGTTTAAAACGATGCATAAATCCGGAGTAGTCTTCGCCTGGCTTGTCGTGTTGGCAGCGATTGTCGCAGTACCACTGACAGCCAAGGTTCTTGCCGTCCGCAGCAGCTGGTTGCAGGCAGTGGAGAAGAACAGCACTCAGATTGCCAAAAACGAAGCAGAAATCAAAGCGAAATCCGAAGAGAGCGCAGATCTTCGCAACCGACTGACCCGGGTCATGCTGGGCTGGGATCGTTACTGGGATGCTGCAGTGACTGTATCCAATCAGCAGACCGGTGAGATTCAGGTTGCGATCGGCAGTAATAACGGGCTCGGCTCATCTCAGAATGCTGAAGAGGCCAAACCGGTTGTCTTCGCGTTTCAGGCAGCTCCCGGTCAACCGGGGGGAGTCGCTTATGTCGGTGCGTTCCGTGTAACCGCCCTGGAAGCGAACCGTGCACTTCTGCAGAAAGTGACACCTCCCGAAGGTGGTGAAGCAGCAAAATGGCAAAACGGTACCTGGCGGCTGCGAGCTCTGGTGCCCCCCAACTACATCACAACCCTGCGAACTCTGCGGGATCAACTGGTTGAGCGCAAACAGCAGCTCGAAAGAAAACAGGATCGAATCGAAGACCTCAACCGCCTGCTGGCTTCTGCCCAGAAGCGACTGGATGCACGCGTCAGTGAGTTGATCGGTTCCGACAATGCTCCCCAGGAAGAGAACCTGCCCGTTGAATTGCGCAAGGGGCTGGTTGCTGGTCTGGAAGAAGAAGAGCAGGAGCGGAACGAGGAATTTCAGGAAACCGATCAGTTGCGGCGTGATTTGCTGAAAGTCTACCAGGAGCAGCAGAAACTGATTGAAGACGTCAGCAAGCTGGCCCGACAGTTGCCCCAGCACAACGAAGGGTATGGCGAACAAAAACAGCCAACCGGCGATAAGCTTTCTGAAGTCTCTTCTCAATAGCTTAAAAGACACGGACGACACAGACATGGATGACAGAGCGTTGCACACAATGTCTCTGGCCAGGAACTGACAGACTAAGGATACGTTAGGCGATGGGGATTGAGAGTCGGGATTACCTGCGACACGAGAGTGAGGGAAATTACCGCTCTTTCAACATGTCATCCGGTGGCTGGGCGATCAAATACCTGATTATTGCGAATGTGGTTGTCTTCCTGCTGGAAGTGGCGACTTCGGAAGGTCGGGGCTCTTCTCCCGTGATTAACTTCCTGGCACTGGACCGAGGCAGCCTGTTCCCTGGTTTCCAGATCTGGCGGCTGTTGACTTACGGCTTCTGTCATTCCACGCAGACTCTGGGCCATATCTTTTTCAACATGTTCATCCTCTGGATGTTTGGACGCATGGTGGAACCGGTGGTCGGCTCGCGTGAATTCCTGGTCTTCTACCTGGTCAGCATCGTGATCAGCGGATTGTGTCATGTTGCCATCAGTCCCAACCCTGTAATTGGTGCTTCGGGGGGCGTGATGGCGGTGGTCTTTCTGACGGCCATGTACTACCCCAAGATGACCGTGCTACTGTTTTTCATCCTGCCGATCGAGCTTCGCTGGCTGGCGGTGCTGTATGCGGTCGTCGATCTGTTTGGCTTTGTGAATCCCCGCAGCGATGGCGTCGCCCACTTTGCTCACCTGGGTGGCGCTGCCTTTGGGGTGGCCTACAAATATTACGGCTGGAATCTGTCGAATGGTCTGCTGCGGAAGTGGGATCGCTTCCAGTCCAACCGGTCGGTCCGTAAAAGCAAACTCAAAGTCTATTCCGAGCCCGATACCCGTTTGAGCAAAGCGAGCCTGGATGAGCGGGTGGACGCCATCCTGGAAAAAATCAGCCGCGAAGGTGAAGCCAGTCTGACGGATCAGGAGCGAGAACTGCTCAAAGAGGCCAGCAGCAAGTACAAAAAGCGTTGAATCACTGACTGCGACAGATTACCCTGAGGGATCGGGAGTTCACAGCTGTGAGATTGCATTCTGATTCCGGTGGTCCGTCATGCCTCAGTCACAATTTGAAGAGCTGATTCAGCGTACGCGTGCCGGCGATCGCAGTGCCGAAAATGAACTGCTGGAAAAATGCCGCGCTTATATCTCCCTGGTTGCCCGCGCTCAGATTGAAGGTTGGATGCGAACCAAGTTCGATGCCTCCGACCTGGTGCAGCAGACGCTGCTCGAAGCGCACCAGGGGCTTTCCCGTTTCGAGGGAGAGACCGAGGCGGAATGGCTGGGCTGGCTGCGGGGTATTTTAAATCATAACACGCTGGACTTCGCCCGGCGTTACCAGGGGGCCGCCAAGCGTGATGTGAAACGTGAGTTTTCCATTGATCGCGCTGGTCAGCAACCAGAAGCCTCTGGTCAGATGAAGTGGGAGTTGCCAGACCAGGCGGAGACGCCGAGCCGGATTCTGTTGAACCGGGAGCAGGAGATTCAGGTTGCTGACGCGGTCAGTCGGCTCCCCCCTGACTACCAGGAAGTGATCATGCTTCGCAATCTGCAGCGACTGTCGTTCAAAGAGGTTGCCGAGCGGATGCAGAGGAGCCCCGGTGCCGTACAGATGCTCTGGTTGAGGGCACTGAATCAGCTACAGGAACAATTGGAGCAGGTCTGAAGCGGTACTCGCGCCTGGAAAAATCCGACTGAAAACTGAAGATTTAAGAAAGACTGCAGCCCGTGACCGACGAGTCGAATGAGCAATCTGAGCAGGTGGAAGTACTCAATCAGTACCTGGACTTCCTGCAGCGTCAGGATGATGCCAGCTGTCAGAGTCTGCGTGCAGTCAATCCTGAGTTAAAACCGCTGATGGCCTGTCTGGATTCCCTGGAGCGTCTCGCGCCTCAGTCAGACAGTGATCCCGAATCGGTTGAGCTGGGCCCCGATGATGCGACGTTGCCAGTTTCTCCCCACGCATCCCGACAGGCGCCCCCCCTGCTCGCGCGGGAGTTCGGCAATTATGAACTGTTGGAGGAGCTGGGACGCGGCGGGATGGGCATCGTTTATAAGGCACGCCAGAAAGATCTGAATCGGGTCGTGGCACTGAAAACGATCCTCAGTAATCAGTTTGCATCCGAAGACGAGGTCCGACGGTTCTATCTGGAAGCCCAGGCCGCCGGTCGATTGCAGCACGCGAATATTGTCGCGATTCACGAAGTGGGCCAGCATCTGGGGCAGCATTATTTCACCATGGACTTTATTGGCGGAGGTTCACTGGCGAGTCCCGATTTTCGCCCGCTTTCTCAGATGGCACCGGATAATTATTACGAGGTCGCCTCTCTCATGCAGCAGGTTGCCGAGGCGGTCGAGTATCTGCATTCCAAAGAGATCATTCACCGTGATTTGAAACCGTCGAACATTCTGATCGATGAAGCTGGGCAGGCTTATGTCACCGATTTTGGTCTGGCGAAACTCTACGATGGACTGCCGGGAGGCTCAGGGACCGATGCCCGCACACAGACGGGCATGATAGTGGGGACTCCGGGTTACATGTCACCCGAACAGGCCGCGGGGCAACTGGATCAGATTTCCACGCGGAGTGATATCTTCTGTCTGGGTATTATTCTGTATGAACTTATGACCGGCGTATCTCCGTTCAAACACTCCAGCCCTCTCGATTCGCTGGTGGCGGTGATTGAAGGGGAACCTGCACTCCCCCATTCGCATAACAGAAACATTCCCCGTAGTCTGGAACTGGTCTGTCTGAAGTGCCTGGAGAAGGATCCCGCTTTACGCTACCAGTCGGCCCGCGAACTGGCGGCGGATCTGGAACGGTTCATTGCTGGAGAGCCTCTGCAGGCACAACCTGCGGGCATGATTCAGAAGTTCCAGCGCTGGTTCCGCCGCAAGCCGGCACTGGTGTCGCGGCTCTCCGCGATCCTGCTGGCAGTCGGAATTATTCAGACCGTGTATTCCACGCAGGGCGTTGATTTGAATTATCACCTGCGGATCATGTCGCTGTTTGGTCTGTGGGGCGCACTGGTGGTGTTCTTCCAGTTTGGTCTGGATCACTTTCCGAACAAAAAACGGGTACGTTACTGCTGGTCGGCGGCAGATGTTGCGCTGCTGACGGGACTGCTGATGCTCGCCGATGCGCCAATCGGGATTCTCTTGATTGGATATCCGATGCTGATTGTCTCGTCTGGACTGTTCTTTTACGTCAGGCTCGTGCTGTTTACCACGGTGCTTTCACTGCTCTCGTTTGCTGTCCTGGTACTGGCCCGGTCGGAGCTGGTTGAGTTATGGCAGTACCCCGTCATCTACGCTATGGTGCTGGCGATTCTGGGAATGATCACGGCTTACCAGATTTATCGGGTCCGCGTGTTGAGTCGCTACTACGAGCTGCGGCGTCCTTGATGACCGCTTGCGAGAAGCGTCAGGCTGCTTTCGGCGTTCTTTCAGCTGCTTCCCGTGTGATCAGGCGATGCAGGGCCTGCCAGACGCGGCTGATTTCCAGCTCTTCCATGCAGCACAGATTCTGTGGTCCGCGTTTGGGGCAGCGTTTGTTATAGCTGCCACCACAGCTGACATTCGTGGAGACAAGTTCGTGCCGGTCCCCCGGCGGTCCGGAGCGAAGTGCACTGGTGCAGGTAAAGATGCCGGTGACAGGGGTGCCGAGACCAGCGGCCAGGTGCATGGGACCGGAATCATTGGTGAGGACAAAGTCGGATTGCTGTAACACCGCGGCGAGTTGTTTGAGTGTTGTTTCCCCTGCCAGATTGATGACTCTGCCGGTCGGGACGAACTTTTGCAGCAGTTTTTCGATATGGCCGGTCAGTTCTCTTTCCGCAGAGGTTCCCACCAGGACAACCTGGCAGCGGAAGCGACGGATGGCTTTGGCACCGACCGCAGCGAAGCTTTCCGGAGGCCAGCGTTTGGTGATCCATTGCGCGCCCGCGTGAATCGCGAGAGTCGGCAGAGGATACTCGGGGCAATACAGTTTTTCCTGTGCCCAGTTCTGGTCATCTTCGGAGAGATAGATGTCAGTCGTGCGTTTCAGCTTCCCCTGACCAAAGGCATCAGCGACGCGCCAGTATTTGAGCCAGGCAGGGACGTAGCGTCCCGTGTCGGGGATCGTCAGATTACAGGTGAGGTGTGAACCTTCGCGGGCTGCTTCGATACCGACCCGCCAGGGGGCGCGGGTGGCGGCAGTCATGATGCCGGTACGGAGCAGGCCCTGCAGATCGATGACCAGATCAAATTTCTGTTTGTTGAGTGACTTGAGAAACTGCCACCACTGTCCTGCTGAGCTGCGTCGCTGGAAGGGAATGATTTCATCCAGGCAGGGATGTCCTTCCAGAAGATTAGCAAAGCTGTCTCGGACGACCCAGGAGATGCGGGCATTGGGAAACCGTTGCCTCAGGACCGGCAGGATGGGGAGTGTCTGCACGACGTCACCCAGGGCACTGGGTTTGATAATGCAGATCCGCTGCGCTTCAATCTGATTCAATCGTGCTAACGGGTCGGTTGTGTTCATCGAATTCGGGAATACAGGCATCAGATGTAAGGTGTACTGGAACAGGCGCAGCCCACAGGGGCGGCATCATAGTGTGATTTGCCGAAATGAGGCAAGATCAGCTTGTACCTGGGATGCGTCAGAAAAGCCCGGTTTTCAAGGGGTTACGCGACGACTTCGATCACGTTTTCTGAATTTTTTCTGAGAATCCGCGAAACCTCTGCCTCCCTCTCGCGTTTGATACCGTGTTAACTGAAACCGCTGCAGGAAGCTGATTCCTGTTTCCACAGATTTTGAGAATGAGGAGCTGTCTTGATGAAAATGAATCGGATCGTTGCTGCGTGTGCACTGGGTATGGCTGTGATTTCATGGAGCTCTGCTACGCAGGCTGAAGAGGGGAAAAAAGGACAGCGCCCCAACCGTGAGGAGATCCTCAAAAAATTCGATAAGGACGGCGATGGCAAGCTGAATGAAGAAGAGCGTTCGGCTGCTCGGGCTGCCCGTGGTGAAAAGGGTGGTCAGGGTTTCAATCGCGAAGAGTTCATGAAAAAGTTTGACAAAAACGGTGATGGCAAACTGGATGAAAACGAACGCAAAGCTGCCCGCGAAGCCCGCGAAAAAATGGGTCAGCGTGGTCCGCGCATGAGCCGTGAAGAACTGGTGAAAAAGTTCGACAAAGACGGCGATGGGAAGCTCAGCGAAGCTGAACGCCAGGAAGCACGCAAAGCCATGGGCGGTCGTCGTCCCGGGTTTGATCGTGAAGCCATGCTCAAGAAATTCGACAAGAATGGCGACGGCAAACTGGATGACACAGAACGTCAGGCCGCACGGGCAGAAATGATGAAGAACCGTGGTAAAGGTGCCGGTGGCAAAGGGAAAGCCAAAGGCAAAGGACAGAAGAAGAATTAATGCTTAATCAGGGACGGGACGCAGGTCTCGTTCGTGATGTGAACGAAAACAGCCGACGGGATTTTTATTCCGTCGGCTGTTTTTATTGGTCGTCAGGCACTCAGGTCGACTGCTCTGAGATGATCTGGTTGTCGAAATAGTTGGTGCCCATACCGGCATCAATAACGATTCCCTGCGAATTGATTCCCGAGGAACGGGGACTGATCAGGAAGGCGACGGTATCTGCCACTTCACTGGTCTGGACGGCTGACTTTCTCAATGTGGCTTTTTCAGCAAACAGGTAGCTGTCCACGTAGCCGGGAATTCCTGCGGAGGCGGACGTCTTCAACAAACCGGGACAGATGGCATTGAAGCGAACCTGCGAGAAGTTCGAGAACGACTTGGCCAGAAAGCAGACCGAGGAATCGAGGGCCGCTTTCACGGGAGCCATGTAGCCGTAATTTTCCGCCGCCATGCGGGTGGTGGAGATCGAAATTGTCACCACACTCCCCTGCTCTGGATCGAGCAGATCCTTGAAAGCATTACAGACTGCGATCAGGGAGAAACAGGAAATATCAACTGCCTGCAGAAAAGCGGCGCGGGGTGTTTCATGAAACGGAAGCCAGCCGGCTGAGTAGTCTGCAAACGCGATGGAGTGGACCAGACCATGGATGACATCGTATTTCTGGCTGATGTCCGCCTGGAGCTGATCGATTTCCTGTTGATGTTCAACATCACAGATATAGATCGGTGCGTCTTTCAGCAGTTTGGACAGCGATTCTTTGCGGGCTTTCGAGCGAACGACGTAAATCACTTCGGCGCCTGCTTCCTCCAGGACCTTCCCTGTCTGATAGGCGACACTTTTACGGTTGGCGACTCCAAATACGAGAATCCGTTTTCCCGCTAACTTTAAAAAATCCATTCAATCATTTTCCCAGGATCGATTTCTGTAAACAAATTCTGAAAGACCGAGGGTTCACTCTGACAAATTTTCATTTTTTTCGCAATGTGTAGAAGATTGTCACTCTCAGATAAGTCGTAATTCGACATAATGAACGGGTTAATGGTCCTGTTTCCGATTCCGAATGTTCCCTGAAAGCGAATTCCATGTTCAAGGCACGTGCCTCAATGAAGTCTCTGGCGATGCTGTGTCGTTCCCTGAGTACGATGCTGGAATCCGGCGTGCCGATCACGAAAAGCTTTCAGCTGGCTGGGCGAAAACTGGGCAATCGGCGGATGCAGGATTCGGTGAAAGAGATCACCGTCGAGTTGAAAGCCGGGAACGATGTGACCTCGGCGCTAAAGCTCCAGGGAAACTATTATCCGGAGCTGATGGTCAACATGGTCAGTGTGGCGGAACAGAGTGGCGGCCTGCCCGAAGTGCTGAAAGCCTTGTCGGAGCATTATGACCAGCTGCTGAACCTGCGGAAGAATTTTGTGCGGTTGATTGCCTGGCCCGTCTTTCAGTTTGTGGCGGCGATCATGGTCATCGCGCTGATGATTCTTGTGCTGGGTTTAATCGCCAATGCGCGAGGTGGTGAGGCGATCGATGTGCTCGGGCTGGGACTGTCCGGTCCCAGCGGCGCTCTGATCTGGCTGACCTGTACGTTCGGTTCGATTTTTGTACTGTTTGTCGCGTACCAGGTTATGGATCGGCTCTGGGGTGGGAAACGCTTCTTTCATAGCCTGTTTCTGCGCATTCCCGTCGTGGGAAACTGCATGCGTTCGTTTGCGATCGCCCGCTTCTCCTGGGCGTTCGCGCTAACGCAGCAGGCCGGGATGAATATTCTGGACTCAGTGGAAGCCAGTCTCAAAGCGACTGGTAATGGAGCGTTTATTGCTGCGATTCCTCAGGTCAATGCAGCCGTGAATGATGGGGTGGATCTGACCGACGCCCTGGCGGGAACGCATCTGTTTCCCGAAGATTACATTCAGATGGTGCATGTTGGTGAGACTTCCGGGACGGTACCTGAAACATTGGAGCGGTTGAGTCCCCGTTTTCAGGAAGACGCGCAGCGCTCCCTGGCTGCCCTGGCGGCGGTGCTGGGCTGGTTGATCTGGGCGATGGTGGCTGCTTTTATCATCTTTGTTGTGTTCCGCATCGCTTTCTGGTATCTGGGGATTATCAACGATGCGTTGGAGCAGATCTGAGCATTTCCCGCTGGGTTTTTACTGCTGACGAAGCCTGGATCTGATCGCGATAAAGTAACATCTGAACAGAAAAACGACCGTGTCTCAATTTCATTTCGAACTGATCCATACCGATTCCCGGACTCAGGCCCGCGCGGGCCGCTGGCATACTCCCCACGGCATTGTCGACACTCCGGCCTTCATGCCCGTGGGCACCCTGGCCTCTGTCAAAGGGTTACTGCCCGAACAGCTCAAACAGGTGGGAACGCAGCAGGTGCTGGCAAATACGTACCATCTGGCACTGCGGCCGGGAGCCGAAATTGTGCAGGAACTGGGCGGGCTGCATGAATTCATGAACTGGGATGGTCCGATTCTGACCGACAGTGGTGGATTCCAGGTCTTCAGTCTGGCCCAGCTCACAAAGATGGATGATGAGCAGGTGGTTTTCCGCTCTCACATTGATGGCAGCCTGTTTGAACTCTCGCCCGAAAAAGCGGTGAAGATCCAGGAACAGCTGGGAGCCGACTGCATCATGTGTCTGGATGAGTGCCCGCCACACGATGTGCCTCTGGAAAAAATGCAGGAAGCCGTCGATCGGACGACCAAGTGGGCAGCCCGCTGCCGGGATGCCCAGAAACGGGATGACCAGGCCCTGTTCGGCATTGTTCAAGGGGGGACTGATCAGAAAATGCGGGAACGTTCGGCTGAGGGGCTGCTGCCACTGGAATTCCCCGGGTATGCGATCGGGGGCTTGAGCGTAGGGGAAAAGCCTGAGGATATGTACTCCACCCTGGATTTCACTACGCCCATGCTGCCTGTGGAAAAACCCCGTTACCTGATGGGTGTGGGCCGTCCGTCCGACCTGATCGAGGCCATCATGCGGGGCGTGGACCTGTTTGACTGTGTGATGCCGACCCGAAATGGCAGAAATGGGATGGCTTTTACCAGTCAGGGACGCGTGAATTTGCGTAATCAAAAGCATGCCCGGGATCCGAGTCCACTGGATCCCGAGTGTGATTCGCCCGGTTCGCGTGATTACAGCCGGGCTTATCTGCGTCATTTATTCATGGCGCGGGAGATGCTGGGGCCAATTCTGATCTCGCTGCATAACATTGCCTTTTATCAGAAACTGGTGCGGGATCTGCGTGAGGCGATTCTGAATGATCAAGTTGAGGAGTTTAGGGCGGTTCACCTTGCCCGCTGGAACGCATCTTTCTAAGATACAGCTTACTTGATTGCTGGATAACTCCTGAAATTGTTTAGGTTTGGGCCAAATTCGAAACAGCAGTGAACCACCCGAGCCTGTTAAACTGATATAAAATTTCTTGCTGGATCGGGTTGCGGGTCAGATCTAAGTGATGCATGAGACTCACTTTATAGATTACCACGCTGGCCCGGGAAGAGAACGAAATGCACACCTTATTGTCGACTTTGTTACTACTTGCTCAAGAGACACCCGCCAAACAGCCTGCTGGACCTTCTTTCCTGGTCCAGTCGCTGCCTTTGATTGTGATCGTGATTTTTTTCTACTTCATCATGTTCCGTCCTCAACAGAAGGAACGGGCCCGACGTGAGCAGGCGCTTAAAGAGTTGAAGAAGAATGATCGTGTGGTGACCATCGGTGGGATCATTGGCACGATTGCCAATATTTCTGAGTCAGATCAGGAAGTGACTCTGAAAATTGATGATAATTCCAAGATGAAAGTGCGTCGCAGTGCCATTCAGGGGCTGTATCAGGTTGAAACCAAAGAGACAACAAGCTAGGTTGCGTTTCAACAGAGAAGTTTGTCAGTATCTGGCACGAAGTTGTCAGCTTAAATCATCATTGCCGAATGAATCGGCCCAGACAAAAAGAATCGTTTCAGGACTAATTGAATGACAGGGATTGATTTTCACTCAGCAACGCTGCTGGCTCAGGAAGCGACCGAAAAAGCGCCTTCGGGCGTATCCGCCGTCACTATCATCTTAATCCTTCTGGCTGTCTTTGTACTGCCGTTTATTCTGGGGGCGGTGATTTCCCGTGCTCTCAAGTTGAAGGAGTATTCACAGAAGATCGGCCTGGTCCTGTTTGTGGCCATCGTAGCGGCGACTCCCTTTATCTGGCAGATCTCGCATGGCCACGACTGGCGAAATGCCATTCGTCTGGGTATCGACCTGGCCGGCGGTTCGAACATGGTTTTCGAAGTCGATCAGGGTAAAAGCGAAAAAGAGCTTTCCAACGAAGTGATGGACCAGATGGTCGGCGCGATCGGGCGTCGTATCAATCCATCGGGTACGGAAGAAGTCACCGTCCGTAAGGTTGGCCAGAGCCGGATTGAAGTCATTGTTCCGGGAGCCGACACCGAAGACGTCCAGCGGATTAAATCGCTGATTACCCGACTGGGTAGCCTGGAATTCGATATTGTCGCAAACCGCCGCGACCATCCCCGTGAAGTGCGACTGGCTATGGAAGCCAAGGGAAAGGATGTGCGTGACAATGAAGGCCGCGTGATCGCAAGCTGGCGTGAAGTCAGCAGCGACGAGCCTTTCAGCACTGATGACCAGATGGTCGTTCGCCCCTTCACCCGCAAAGACGGGTCCCAGGGACAGGAAGTGCTGGTCATCATCGAGCCTAACGAAGACCGACGCATCACCGGTAAGTACCTGGTGCGGGCCCGTCAGTCGACTGACCAGAACGGTGCACCTGCGGTTGCCTTTACATTCAATGCCCGTGGCGGCACCCTGTTCAGCCAGCTGACATCGAAAAACCGTCCCAGTAAGGATGGTTTCCACCGTCACCTGGCCGTGCTGCTGGACGGTAAAGTTCATTCGGCACCCCGTCTGATCGACACGATTGGGTCCGAGGGGCAGATTACCGGTAACTTTACTCAGAAAGAAATTACCGACCTGTTGAACGTCCTGAATGCCGGGGCTCTGGAAGTTCCGCTGAAGCCGGAACCGGTCTCCGAGTTCTCTATCAGCCCGCTGCTGGGTGTTGATGTTCAGCAGAAAGGGAAGCAGGCGATCATCATCGCGGCTGTTGCCGTGATCGTGTTCATGCTGATCTACTATCGTTTCTCCGGCCTGGTGGCCAATATCTGTCTGACGCTGAACCTGTTGCTGGTAATGGGAGCCATGTCTTTCATCAATGCGACCTTCACCCTGCCCGGTCTGGCCGGTCTGGTGCTGACGATTGGTATGGCGGTCGACGCAAACGTTCTGATTTTTGAGCGTATCCGGGAAGAGAAAGCCCGGGGCTCCAGCCTGCGAATGGCGATCAATAATGGTTTCTCACGGGCTTTCACTACGATCGTGGACGCCAACCTGACCACGCTGATTGTGGCGGTTGTCTTGTACGTGATTGGTACCGATCAGGTCCGCGGTTTCGCCGTGACGCTGTTTATCGGTATTGTCATGAGTATGTTTACCGCCCTGTATGTCGGGCGTCTGATCTTTGACATCTTCGAACGGAAACGCTGGATCAGCGATCTGAAGATGATGAGTATCGTGGGTGATACCAGTATCAATTTCCTTGGCAAGCGGAAGATTACTGGTGCCTGTTCGGTGGCCCTGATTGTGATCGGGATGGGTGTTGTCATTGCCCGTGGAGAAGAAAACCTGGATATCGACTTCACCGGTGGTACGATGGTGACCTTCGAGTTTGAAGATCAGCAGAACATCGACGAAGTCCGCGCCAGCCTGCAGAAGGCGTTCGACAGCAGCATTACGCTGGAACAACTGGAGCTGTCAAACGATCCGACTTCGGAGGGACGTTTCTTCCGGTTACGTACCACGATGAATGATGCCGACCTGGAGAACTCCGGTCAGAATGCGGCTGAAGGTATTCGTGAAAATCTGAACGAAGCCTTCGACGGAACCGATCATAAACTTCGGAAAGTAACAATGGACTTTGGCGAGGTGAAAAAACTGACCGGTAGTGCTGATTCACCGGCTGGCACCGAAGTCGAACTGACCTTCAGTGGTGATCTGAAACCATCGACGGTTGAGACTTACCTCAAAGAAGAGATTGCCAAGATCAAGAACGAAGATGGTTCCGATAAATATGAGCGGATCCCCGAGTTCCAGGTTCAAGGCGCAACCGCTGGTGATAAAGAGGACGAAACGGCAGATGCTTCTGCAGAAGCAGCCCGCCATAAGAAGATGGTTGCCCAGTTTGGTCCTGACCTGTCAGCTGCCGACCTGGAAACTGCGTTAGCTGAGATGAAAACAGTCATGGCAACCACAGCGGTACTGGATGAAGTTAACAGCTTCGACAGCTCTGTAGCCAGCGAGATGCAGGAATCGGCTTTGATGGCGATGCTGATCAGTCTGGTGGCGATCGTGGCTTATATCTGGTTCCGCTTCCAGCGAATCACCTTCGGTCTGGCGGCTGTCGTGGCTCTGGTGCATGACGTGCTGGTTGTACTGGGGCTGGTTGCCTTGGGAGCTTACCTGAGCAACACCGCTCTGGGGCCGCTGATGGGGCTGACCGACTTCAAGATCAACCTGCCTATGATTGCAGCGTTCCTGACGATTGTCGGTTACTCACTGAACGATACGATCGTGGTCTTCGACCGGATTCGTGAAGTTCGTGGCAAGAACCCTGCTTTGACAACCGGTATGGTAAATGAGAGTCTGAACCAGACGCTGTCTCGTACCTTGCTGACTTCGTTGACAACATTGATCGTAGTGCTGATTCTGTATGCGATCGGCGGTGAAGGTATTCACGGCTTCGCTTACTGTCTGGTACTGGGTGTGTTTGTCGGTACCTACAGCTCGATCTTTATCGCCAGCCCGGTTCTGGTATGGTTGATGAACCGTCCTGGAAGTGCAACTGCCCGGGCAACTCAGGAAAGCGAAAAGCAGGCCAGCGTCAGCAACAGCTAAGCTGCACGATGCTCTAAACTGCTCTGAAATAAAAAGGGGCTGACTTTGAGGTCAGCCCCTTTTTTTGTATCTGTCGTGTCTGGTAGAGCGAGAATTCTCAAGCTGAGTGAATGCCAGTAACCCTCAACTGTAGTGGTCGGCCTGAGCTTTTAACGCGTCTTCTGTCCTTCGACGAAGACGGCTTCGACCGAGCCCGGGAAGGTGATTCCTTCGAAGGGAGACCAGCCACATTTGGTTTTCAGATCTTCACGCTGGATGGTTACCGGACGTTTGAGGTTGAGCACGGTGAGGCTGGCGGTGTAGCCCGGTTCAATTTTGCCGAATTTCAGCGGTGCGATATACGGGTTGACGAATTCCCCGGGGTTTTCCGAACAGAAACGGGCTGCCTGTTCCGGAGTGAATTTCTGGTCCAGAATCAGCCAGGTAACGAACGCACCATAGGTATCCAGGTGCGGTTGTCCGGAGATACCCTGCTCGTTTTCTTCCAGGGTATGCGGGGCATGGTCGGTTGCCAGGTAATCGAGGGTCCCTTCCCGCAGGGCAGCCAGCATGGCCTTGCGGTCTTCTATTGTCCGCAGCGGAGGATTCATCTGCATCTTTCCCCGGTTCTGATCGGTCAGATCGGACTGATCAAAATAGAGGTGATGCGGTGTGACTTCACAGGTGACTTTGAGGCCGCGGCTGCGGGCTTCGCGAATCAGGGGGAGCCCTTCTCCGACCGAGTAGTGACAGAGTTTGCCACGGAGGTCGTATTTTTCAATCATCTGCAACGCGAAGCGTGTGGCGGAAATTTCGCATTCCGCGGGTCGCCGCTCTTCGTGCGTGGCGGCGTTCGCGTGTTCATCCAGCAGAATGGGGTCTTCACAGTGGAAGCTTACGTTGCAGCCCCGGTACTGCGAGAGTGTTTCATCCAGTTGTTCCAGTGTTATGAAGAACAGGTCGCCGACACTGGGGCCCATGTAGGCTTTGTAAGGTACCGGAAATGTGAGCGGGCTGGTGCCCGGTCCGATGCCGGCATAGAGCGTAAAGTGAATCGGCGGGTTACGCTGCTTAAGGTGCTCCTGTTTGGCGTGGTAGCTCTCGTCTGTAATCGGAGGTACGGGGTTGTTGGGCATATCAGCCACATGGACGACCCCGCCATTCAGAGCGGCGGCACCTGCGGTGCAGAAATCTTCTTTATATGTTTGTGATTCCCCGATATCATCGCGGGCGTGAATGTGAATATCGCCCATGCCGGCAAAAATCAGGCAGTCATCGGAGAAAGTGAAATCCGGTTTTCCCAGTTGAGCGCCGACTTCGACGATCTGATTTCCCTCGATACGAATCTGGCTGTGAGAAGTCCCTGTAGAACTGACGAGAGTTCCTTGTATGATCATCGAACTGAAGTCATTCCGTTATGAAAGAAGTGTTGTCTGCAGTCAAAGAGGGATGGTGTGATTACCAGCCGACAGACATGTTGGTTTCGATTGCCAGCTGGGCTTCGTGCAGGTCGGCCCCGGTGTCACGCATGTAGAGTCGGATGGCGTGAACTTTGTCGCCCGAAGCGCGGAAGAGGCATTCGCGTGCCATGTCGCAGGGTTCGGTGTGCCCTTCAATCCCCAGCAGACGTTTGGAGATGACCCACATGTCGCGTGGGCGGCGAGTGACACGCAAGATCTCATCTTCGGGGTAATTCTCCTGGGCAGCGTGTTCCGCTTCTTCTTGAGTATTAGCCCAGCCCACCATGATATGCGCGTTTGTTTCAATCTCGTAAAGAGCCATAATTCAACTCCAGTCTGAAGAATGGAAATGTGAAAGCCTGTGAACGACAACGAATAACAGGACTCTTTCGAATTCGTCGCAGCAGACATAATACTCAGGAGTCTGAAATCGAACAATTCCCTGTCCGTATTATAGCCAAGCCCGAATCGCGGCGAGAGCGTCTTCTGGAAAATGTTTCAAGAAAATAAGAAATCACGATTTTACGCTTGCTTATGCGACATCAGAACTTGCAGAGATTCTGGATTATTTAATTGAAGGTTTCCAGGAGCGGCTGTGTTACTGATTATGTTGTGCATCCCACTTCTCTTCTGCTGCACTTTTACGAAGGTAGAAGGGAGTCAGGTTCCAGACTTCACTGGCCGGTGGGGTCTCCTGTTGCAGGAGCGTGGCCGTCAGTTCTGCGACCTGGGAGGCGAGTGTCTGGCGGGGAAAATCTTCGATCCGGATTTCCGGTAAGCTACCCTGGTCGAGCAGATCGATTCCGGGCCCACAGACGGTTTCACCGGGCTGAAGTGCACTGCTGAATTCGTGGATGTCCTTCAGATTAATGGGGACTGTCTGTTGCCATTCTCCAGTGGAATTGCGGACATATCTGCCGACAAATAAATCGCCCCGCTGGGCGTTGGAGATCACATAGGTCTCTGAAATTTCAGTCGGACAGCTGAGTGCGATGGCTGCAAAGGTATCGATGCCATGTACGGGAGCACCTGTCACGTAGCCAAAGGTTTTGGCGAAGGTGATGCCGATTCTCAGGCCGGTAAAGCTGCCCGGGCCACGGCTGACGCCGATTCCGGCGATCTGATGAGGGGCGATTTCCAGCTGATCCAGCAGTTTTTTGACTTCGCTGACCAGTGTCTGGGCGTGCTTTCTCCCCTGTTGCTGCAGTGAGACGGGCGCAATTTCCTGCCCGGGACGGCAAATCGCGATGGAGCCGCTGCGTCCGGAAGTCTCGATACCTAGATAAAACTCGGAATTTTCCACACTGACTGAAATCAAGTACATCGAAAAAGGAGGGCAAATGCGTTAAAAATGCATTAAGGAGTATGACAAACTCCCCCTGGGCTTCCAAGTCATCTACCGTAAAATCTCCCATGCGGATGTGTATCAACGAGTCTGCAGAGACTGACAGCTGACCATCCACTTCTCTGGAGCAGACGCTTTAAGTCCAAAATAGAATAGATTATTGTATTTCGAACGCTGTCAGGACCGAAAATAGATCGATGTCCACCCGCCCGGTCTGCATGCCTGGTGTTCGAAGTGTCCCGCTTGCCGGCATAATTCAATACAGCAACACACAGTTTGCTGTTCATCCTAGTTAAGACAAAATGGTTTACTTTAAAAAACTCAACGACCTGCTGACCTCATTTGATTTAAAAACGAGTGGCAAATGGTTTGTGCTGTCCTGCCTGATCGGGGTGGTGGCGGGGTTTGGCGCCATTGTATTTGACGCATTAACTCAGATCGTGCAGCATCACTCGCTGGTCGCGATCGCCGGGTTCGAGCACCCGCAGACAGTTGGTGAATATTCCTTCTACAAAGACCAGGTGACGGAGGTGAACTTCGCACCATGGCTGTTGCTGGTGGTGATTACTTTAGGTGGTCTGGCTTCGGGAGTCATTGTGTACAACATTGCCCCGGAGGCGGAAGGGCACGGGACCGATGCTGCCATCGACGCCTTTCATAATAAACGGGGAGAAATCCAGCCCCGGATTCCGATCGTCAAGACGATTGCCTCTGCCCTGACACTGGGAACCGGCGGTTCAGCCGGCCGGGAAGGACCGATCGCCCAGATTGGAGCCGGCTTTGGTTCGTGGGTGGCGACCAAGTTGAAGCTCTCGGCCCGCGATCGCCGGATCATGCTGGCGGCGGGAATGGGGGCTGGGATTGGTGCGATCTTTCGTGCTCCCCTGGCGGGGGCGCTGTTTGCCGCCGAGATCATGTACAGCAATGCGGATTTCGAATCGGACGTGATCGTGCCGGCTGCGATGTCGTCGATCATTGCATATTCTCTCTATTGCATGTCGCTGCCACAAGCGCTGCGTTTCATGCCCCTGTTCGGAAATGAACTGCATCATACGGTTGATTCCCATTTTGAATTGATTCCTTACACGATCCTGTCGATCGTACTCAGCCTGTCTGCGGCTTTTTATGTGAAAACATTTTATGGCACAAACCGGCTCTTCAAACGGTTACCGATCAAGCCGATGTTCCGCCCTGCTGTTGGTGCTTTTCTGACCGGTGTCGTCGGGCTGGGGCTGTTCTATCTTTACGATCAGGATATGCGGGCACTGTCGGTGCTCTCAACCGGTTATGGCGTCCTGCAGGAAGCGCTGACATCGGCATCCAAGGTGGGGATTCCACTGCTGCTGACGGTGGCGTTTGTGAAGGTCTTTACGACCTCGCTGACGATCGGCTCGGGGGGATCCGGCGGTGTGTTCGGACCTTCGATGGTGATTGGCGGTTGTGTGGGGGCTGCCACCGGGCAGTTTCTGCAGAAACTATGGCCCAATCTGGTGACACAGCCCGAGGCCTACGGGCTGGTGGGGATGGCCGGGTTCTTTGCCGGGGCGGCCCATGCACCGATTTCGACGATCATCATGGTTTCTGAAATCACCGGGAACTACGCCCTGCTGCTGCCGACGATGCTCGCTTCGACGCTCTGCTTCGTGCTCTGTCAGCGGGTGCACCTCTACCAGAAACAGTATCCCAGCCGCCTGGATTCACCGGCACACCGGGGTGACTTCCTGATCGATGTTCTGGAAGGAAGCCGGGTAAGCGATGTGTATGATCCCAAGCGTAAGATCCAGTTGATTCATGAATCGAAAACCCTGGATGAAATCGTGCATTCACTGGCAGGGACGCAACAGCATTACTTCCCTGTGGTGGACGACGCGGGACGGATCATCGGCGTGTTCTCCGAGGATGACGTGCGGGCTTACCTCTACGATGAAACGATCTGGAAGCTGGCCCTGGCGCGAGACATCATGCAGCCAGATTTCATGCGGGTGACCCCCGATGACGACTTGAATACCGTTATGCAGCGGTTTACGGCCATCAATGTGGAAGCGTTGCCGGTGGTTGATGCCCAGGATGCGGGCGTGCTGCTGGGGATGCTGCATCGTAAGGAAACGATTGGGTATTACAATCAGCAATTACTGAAGCATAAGCGGGCCAGCGACGAACAGGAAACCTGATTTAGTCTTCATCCTCTTCGCCGTCCGTATTCCGCATTTCGAACAGGAAGCGGGAGGGTAACGTCGGCTGTTTCTTGCCCCACTTGGTTCGGGTGGCAGCGCGACTGAGTGTCAGGTAGTCCTGAGCCCGGGTAATGCCTACATAGGCGATCCGCCGTTCTTCTGCAATTTCCGCATCGGTCCCTTCGACCGATCGCTTGTGCGGGAGGAGCCCTTCTTCCATCCCGACCAGGTAGACACGCGGGAATTCGAGCCCCTTGGCACTGTGCAGCGTCATCAGCTTCACGGCATCCTGTGACAGTTTGTCTTCCTTGTCGTTGAGGTCGTCGCGATCCCCGAGAGCCGTTTCTTCCAGGAAGCCGGAGGGGCTGGGGGCGCTGGTTCGTGTGCAGTATTCTTTGATCGATTCAATGAACTGTTCCAGTACGACGAGCCGGGCCTGCTGCTGCTCGGAAGTCTTGTACTGTTTTCTGATTTCCGAGGCATAGTCAATTTCCTGGATCAGTTCCTGCATGATCTGAGCCAGTTCGCGTGGCGACCGTTCGAGTCGGGCACGATATCGGCGAATCAACTGATGGAAGGCGCTCAGTGCAGAGCTGGCTCGCGGAGTCAGTTCGTTGGCTTCGCGGGCAGAATCGACCGTGTCCCAGAACTGGTGCCCTGCCTTGACGGCCTGGTTGACCAGTTTTTCGACCGTCCCGCTGCCGATGCCACGCGTGGGGGTGTTGATGATCCGCAGCATGGAGAGTTCGTCGTGCGGAAAGGCCAGTGTTTTCATGTAAGCCAGCAGGTCGCGGATTTCACGACGATCGAAGAAAGACTGGCTGCCAATTAACTGGTAGCGGACGTTGGTCCGTCGGAGTTCTGTTTCGAAGACGCGGGGCTGTTCGTTGGTGCGAAACAGGATGGCGAAGTCGCGGAGCGGAATCTCCTGGGCTTCGTGCAGGTAGCGAATCTCGCCGATGATCTTCTCGGCCTCGGTCAATTCGTCGGCCAGTTCGAGGAAGCGGACCGGGGCTCCCATTTTCTTGTGCGCGACAAGCTGTTTCTTATGTCGGTCGCGGTTGTGTTTCACGAGCCGGTTGGCCAGGTCGATGATCTTGTCGGTGCAGCGGTAATTGCTCTCGAGGCGAACGACTTTGGCACCGGGGAACTGTTGCTGGAACCCGAGAATGTGACGGACTTCTGCACCGCGCCAGCCGTAAATTGACTGGTCGTCGTCCCCCACCACACAGAGGTTCTGATGCGGTTTGACTAAAGCGCGGATCAGATTGAACTGGGAGAGGTTGGTGTCCTGGTATTCGTCAATCTGCACGAAGTCAAACTTCTCCTGAACCTTCGCGAGGACATCCGGGAACTGCGAGAACAGGTCATTGGTCAGCATGAGCAGGTCATCGAAGTCGACGGCACCGCTGGAGCGGAGTTTGGTCTGGTACTTGCGATACGCCATGGCGGCGAGGAAGTCGAAATCGTTTTCGGTGTAGTTGGTGGCCATCTCCGGAGAGACGTTTGCCATTTTCCAGGAGCTGATTCGGTTCAGCAGGTCGCCGGGACGGAGACTTTTGTCATTGACGCGGATTTCTCGAAGTGCCGCCCGGGCTGCGGATTCCTGGTCGCCCCGGTCATAGATCACGAATTTCTGGGGATAGCCCAGTGCGGTGATCTCTTCGCGCAGGATGCGGACGCAGAGTGAATGGAACGTGGAAATGAAGGGCTTGGACGGCAGGCGTTTGCCCATCAGACCGTTCATGCGTTCCTGCATTTCCTTGGCTGCTTTGTTGGTGAAGGTCACGGAGAGGATTTTGTTGGGAGTCACTCCCTGCCGGATCAACTCCACCATGCGATAGGTAATCACACGTGTTTTACCGGTACCGGCGCCAGCCAGAACCAGGAGCGGACCAGAGAGAGTAGAGGCTGCTTCACGTTGTGCCGGATTGAGTGCGGAGAGATGACTGGAAGAACTGGGAGAGGAAGACAAGGACATATATCAGGATCAATTATCTGGCTAAAACGGGTATGGGCAGCTGAGCTGAAGCGGTAACCGGCGACGGTTCCTGCTCAGTGACTTTCATCTTTTTTATCGGGGTTCGATCGGGGCGCCGGCTTTTTCTGAGCGGGGCGTTCCGGTTTCCGTGAGGCACTGGGTGGTTTTTTCGCAGGAGCCTGCCCTGCTTCAGGAGACTCCGATTTCGATTCCGCGGAGCGTCTGCTGGAACCGGGCTGTTTCTTTTTTCTCAATCTGGGGCGCGCCTGTTCGCTGCGCCGGGGCTGAGCGGGATCTGGTTGTTGTTTTCGACGGGCCGATTCCACGGTCTCCTGGTGGGGGACCGGTGTTTTTGCAGGAGCGGAACGCTGCTGTTCTTTGTAAGCCAGCCTGAGCGGCTCAAGCATCTCGTTGATCGTCTGCCAGCGGTCCTGCGGGTAGAGCTCCAACCCCTTCATGATCGCATCGGCAATGCGGGGGTCGAGATCAGGGAGCAGGTTCTGGATGTGCTCCGGTGGTGAATTGATGTGTTGCAGGACCGCTTCCATTGTTTCGGCTGCTTTCCAGGGAAGCCGTTTGGTCAGCATCTCGTAGCAGGTCACTGCGTAAGAGAAGATATCGATTTTCTGGCTGGTCTTCTGGCGTTTGATGAGCTCGGGGGCCATATAAGCGGCGGTGCCGGTGCGGTTGCCGGGCTGCAGAAACGGAGGCGTGTTAGGGACGACCAGTCCGAAATCGATCAGCTTGAGTTCGTGATCGTTGCTGACCATGATATTGCGCGGGCAGATGTCGCGGTGAATCCAGCCTTCGTCATGAAAATACTGGATCGCTTCGCCCAACTGGATCATGTATTTGAGGCAGTTGGTTTTCATATCCTCGTTCTGGGCTTCCACCAGAAAGCTGAGACTGTAGCCTTCGATGAATTCCATGACGAGGAACTGTTCCTGATCGGTAGTCAGGCCATGTTCGTAGGTCTTGACGATGTGCGGGTGATTGAACTGGACAGCGATCTCCCCCTCTTTGGGTTTATCCAGTCCGATAAAGCGGGCTTCCAGTTCCTGTGTTTTGACTTTGTCCAGAATTTTAAGCGAAACGGTTTTGCCGGAATTGTAATCGCGAGCCCGCCAGACCTTCGACATGCTGCCCTGGCCTACACGCCCGATGAGCTCAAAACGTTGCTTGATGTTCACACGGGGAACACGTGCTTCTTTGGAAAAGAGTCGCTTTAAAAAGTTCATGCATTCACCAGGGGCAGAGAGTGAATTCAGGACCAGGTTTCATCCCGGGCTCAGAAGAAGTTAACCGGCCCAACGCTTCCAGTATAATTGCCAGCCTGACGAGACGCAAAGCGGTCCCCTGAAATCGACTGTTTCCAATCAGCGTCGACTGATGCGATCGGTGGTCGGGACGGTGTCAGGGATTCGTTTTGAGACTTTGGGGGAGTCAGACGCAATAGTCAATCAGTCGTGCCAGTTCCGAGCGGAGTCGGGGACGGGGAATGATGCGATCGACAAAGCCATGATCCAGAAGAAATTCACTGGTCTGGAAGCCTTCGGGCAGCGAACTTTTAATCGTGGCTTCCACTACCCGCGGTCCGGCGAAACCGACCAGGGCTTTGGGTTCCGCGACGACAATGTCACCCAGTGAGGCGAAACTGGCGGCGACTCCCCCATGGTGGGGTTGGTCAGAACTGAAATGAACAGTCCTCCCTTTTCGTGGTAGCGTCCCAGGGCTGCTGAAACTTTTCCCATCTGCATCAGGGAGAAGATGCCTTCGTGCATGCGGGCTCCCCCGCCGGAGCCACTGATGATGATCAGCGGGAGTTTGAGTTCCGTTGCCTGTTCGATGGCGCGGGTCAGTTTTTCGCCGACCACGGAACCCATGCTGCCCATGATGAAGGATGAGTCGGTAATGCCGATGACCAGCGGGCGACCACGCATGTAGCCTTTGCCGACAATACAGGCATCTTTGAGTCCGGTTTTTTTCTGCTCCGCGACCAGGCGTTCTTTGTAGGTTTTGCTTTTGTCAGCAAACTCGAGCGGATCGCCGGCGGTGAGGTCGGGATACCATTCTTCAAAGCTGTCCGGGTCGAGCAGCTGCTGGATCCGGGTGTGAGCCGAGATCGAGAAGTGGTGATCGCATTCCGGGCAGAGGCCGAGCCCCTGATCGACCTGTTTGCAGAACACGGTTGCGTTACAGGCAGGACAGCGTTGCCAGAGTCCTTCCGGCACCCCTCGCTTGGGGCGGGTGGTGTGGCTGAGCTTTGAATCGACGTTTGACTTGGGAGCAGAACTCATATTACTTAGCCTCCTCGTAGCGCCATTTTTCTGTATGGCAGCTTTGACCCTGTTGGGAATCCCTCTTTTCTGATTGATCGTCAAAATTTACCTGTTTTGAATCACTTTTTTTAGGGGGTGACTCAAGAATTTCCAACATTTCATTGTGACAGAAGCGTCCGGCGTGCTCAAAACAAATTTTTTCTTTCTGTTCGTTCCGCAGGAGGCTGGAAATGATCGTCGCCAGTGGTTCTGAAGCCACAATGGCAAAGTTCTGTTTCTTCTTCAGGTATTTCTGTAATGTTTTCTGAACCCGGTTGACCGCTTCCGAGGCGAGTTCCCCTTCAGGCGGGCAGACTGTTTCGGGAGATTCGGCCCATTGTTTGAGCAATTTGGGGTACTTCCGACGGACTTCTTCGTACTCCAGGCCTTGCCAGAGTCCCTGGTTCAGGTTCTTCAGGCCTTCCTTTTCCTTGACCGGAACTCCCAGGTTTTCGCCCAGCTGTTCGGCTGTTGACAGGGCGGGCTCTGATGAAGAAGTGATGATGGTTTCGATCCCTGCCTGTTCCAACTGGGGAATCAGATTTCGAACCTGCTCTTCCCCTTTCGCGTTCAGCGGAAGATCCAGGGTACCTTGAATTCGCTCATCTTTATCAAAGTCAGTACAACCAGGACGTATGAGTACCACAGTTGGCATGTTTTTGAATCTCTTTTATGTTAAGGAAGCTGTCCGGCTTCTGGCTATCTGGGCCAGATCGCTGACAGCAGTTGCGTAATCGGGCTCATTAAAAATGGCGCTTCCGACCACAAAATAATTGGCACCGGCCTGAGCTGCTGCGCCGATGGTATCTGGATCAATGCCTCCATCCACGGAGAGAATCGTTTCCGGAGAGATCATTGATTTCAATTGTCTGATTCGTTCGGGGCTGGTTTCGATGAAGGACTGCCCCCCAAAGCCAGGTTCCACGCTCATCACCAGCACCAGTCCGCAGGCATCCAGATACGGTTCGATCCGTTCCAGCGGTGTCTGGGGGCTGATCGCCAGACCGGGTAAGACCCCTGCCTCCTGGAGGCGATCCAGCAGACCCTGTGGTTCCGGCAATGCTTCGATATGGACGGTAATCGAATCGCAGCCAGCCTTGATGTAGTCATCAACATACTTTTCGGGATTGCTGATCATCAGGTGGGCGTCGAAAAACGACTTGGTCAATGGTCTGACCCGCTCAATGAGCATGGCTCCGTAGGAGAGGTTAGGGACAAAATGCCCATCCATGACATCCCAGTGGAGTACGGGCGCCTGAGCGGCATCCAGCAGCTCGACCTCACGGTGGAGGTTGCCGAAGTCACACTTCAGCATCGAGGGAGCAATTACCGGTGCATCTGATAACAGTTTGTGTTTGGTATTCGAGTCAATCATAGAATTCAGGAATAATATACAACTCAAAGCCAAAAGCAAGAGCTCTGAATCGTTCGCATCAAGAGTTTGATTTCTTGCGAGTTTTATGAATGGGATTACTGCTTTTATTATAAGCGGACTATTTTGACGATCTCAGTGATCATAGTCTAGTGGAAAGTAGAAATACCTGTTCTTGCGTGTAGTTGAGTCACTCTGGAAAAACAGCCGAGATGAAAACCATCTCGGCTGTTTTCGTAGTTCCGTCTCTAAGTCATATTCTATAAGGTTAGACGATGATTAGAGTTGCGCCAGACGGGCGATCATGTCGGCCGTCCGGTTTGAGTAACCGTATTCGTTGTCGTACCAGCTCAGAACTTTGATCATGTTGCCGCCGATCTGGGTGGTCCAGCTGGCGTCAAAGATGGAGCTGTGAGTGTTGCCGATGATGTCACTGGAGACGATCGGATCGGTGTTGTATTCCAGAATGCCCTTCAGAGGGCCTTCAGCGGCTGCTTTCATGGCAGCGTTGACATCGTCAGCTGAGGCGTCTTTGCTGAGGGTTACTACCAGGTCGGTAATTGAACCAGCGGGAACCGGAACACGCAGGCTGAGGCCGGTCAGTTTGCCGTTCAGGTCGGGCAGAACCAGACCGACGGCTTTGGCAGCACCGGTAGTGGTCGGAATGATGTTCACAGCGGCAGCACGGGCCCGCAGCGGGTCGGAGTGCAACTGGTCAGAAACACGCTGGTCGTTGGTGTAAGCGTGCACTGTGGTCATCAGACCGTGCTCAATACCGAAGTTTTCGTGAATGACTTTGGCCATGGGAGCCAGGCAGTTGGTGGTACAGCTGGCGTTGGAAACACAGTTGTGCTCTGAAGTCAGCTGATCATCGTTAACGCCGAAGACAACGGTCATGTCCGGAGTGTCTTTGGCAGGAGCGGAAATCACAACTTTACGAGCACCAGCGGTGATGTGGCTGTCGTAACCGGGGTTACCGTCTGCTTCACGTTTGGTGAAGAAACCGGTGGATTCCAGAGCCACTTCGACTCCGAGTTCTTTCCAGGGCAGATTGCGAGGATCGCGTTCTGCACAGACCCGTACGGTTTTACCGTTGACGATCAGGTTGCTGCCTTCTGCTTCGACAGTTCCGGGGAAACGACCCTGAACACTGTCGTACTTCAACAGCCATGCCAGTTTCTGAGGATCACCCAGGTCGTTGATGGCAACCACTTCGAATTCGTCGGGACGGGCAGCCAGTGCTCTGAATGTGATACGACCAATGCGTCCAAAACCGTTAATACCTACCTTTACAGCAGCCACAGGACTCACTCCTTACATCTGAATGAAATTTATATCTATCTGTTGACGGCAGATCCGCTGGAAGACAATTCCTCGGGGATCTCGATGCGCGTACTTTGTAACTCGTTTTCGGGGCTGATTGTAATAGTCTATGCACGGCCACACAACCGAACGCAGCAACTCGTTTGAGTTCTTAATTATTCAACAATGTTAAGTATTTGTGTGTGTACTCAGTGACTGGTGAATGTCCCAGGAGATTGTGGGCGAATTTACTGGACAGATACTGTTCGCGGGCGCTGGCTTGAAACAAATTTCGACAAGTATTCCCCTCCCTGCGCGAAGTCTGGATCACACGACCTCAAGGGGCTCCAGCAAAAATGACGATAGTGCTTGAGAGGAGAATACTTACATCTAGAGGGAATATATCGACAGATCATGCATCGGGGAACGTTGATAAGACCCTGACTGTAAGTAACTTAGCTCCTCCCGCCAGGTCTCAAATTTACTATATAATATGTTCCCTAATCACCAGGACGGGCTGATGGACGATATTCTGCAGGAGTTTTTGGCAGAAAGCTGGGAAAACTTAGGTCAACTCGACTCTGAAATCGTTGAGTTGGAAAAGGATCCTCAGAATGCTGAGCTGATCGCCAGCATCTTTCGGACGATTCATACGATTAAGGGAACCTGTGGTTTTCTGGGACTGACGAATCTGGGAGCGGTCGCGCATTCAGCTGAAAATGTGCTGGGTAAGATGCGCGAGCGGATGATGGAAGTTTCTCCCGGAGCGATTTCTCTGGTGCTGGAAGCCGTCGACAGTATTAAAGAGCTGTTGCAGGGGCTGGAAGCGACTGGAGAAGAGCCCAAGACCGATCATTCAACTCTGACCGGCATGCTGGATGACCTGGCAAATCTGGCTACGGCCCCCGTAGCAGAACCTGCCGCTGCCCCGGAAACAGTGGCCACTACAGAGCCGGCAGAGATCAGTGCTCCTGCAGTAGTTGCGGCACCCTCCCCTGCAGAATCAGCAACCATCGAATCTCAACCAGTGGCTGAAGCTCCCGCGCAAGAGGTCAGAGCACCAGAACCGACACCAGCTTCTCCCGAAGTCGTGGCGGATGCTGCCGATGATGGGGCTAAATCATCTAAGGTCAGCGTTGCCGATCTTTCGATTCGCGTGAATGTGAACGTTGTCGACAGTCTGATGAACCTGGTCGGGGAACTGGTGCTGACACGAAATCAGCTGCTGCAGCTGGCACGGGGAGATGAGGAATCGAAGTATGCAGCGCCGATCACCCATTTGAACCGGGTGACAACCGATTTGCAGGAAGGGGTGATGAAGACCCGAATGCAGCCTATCGGAAATGCCTGGAATAAGCTGCCCCGCCTGGTGCGTGACCTGTCTCAGGTGACACATAAACATATCGAACTGGTAATGACCGGTGCGGAAACCGAACTCGACCGCACGGTGCTGGATGCCATCAAAGACCCATTGACGCATATGGTCCGCAACTCGGCTGACCATGGCATTGAAGCTCCCGAGATCCGTAAGGCCAACGGAAAGCCGGAATCGGGGACCATTCATCTGAATGCCTATCACGAAGGCGGTCATGTGATTATTGAGATTCAGGACGACGGAGCCGGCATCAGCCGTGAACGGGTTCTGAAAAAGGCAATTTCACAGGGGCTGATCAACGAAGCCGATGCCGACACAATGACGGACAGCCACGTCTTCTCCATGATTTTCCAGCCTGGCTTTTCGACGGCAGAACAGGTCAGTTCCATTTCCGGTCGCGGCGTGGGTATGGATGTAGTACGGACCCAGATTGAAAAAATCGGCGGGACCGTCGACCTGAATTCGAAGATGGGCAAAGGTACGACTGTCCGGATCAAGATTCCGTTGACGCTCGCGATTGTCTCGGCCCTGGTACTCGAGAGTGGCGGTCAGCCATTCGCGATTCCTCAGTTGGGTGTTGTCGAACTGGTACGTCTCTCCGCTGAAGACCGTACGAAAATTGAAACAATTCATGACAAGAAAGTCTTCCGTCTGCGGGATCGACTGCTGCCGCTGGTCCATCTGAATGAAGTTCTGCAACTGGAAGAAGTGGCACTTGAAGATGATGACGATTTGCACGATACAAACATCGTGGTTGTCCAGGTTGGCGAAGACCAGTTCGGGCTGATTGTATCGCGGATCTTCGACACGGAAGAGATCGTGGTCAAACCGGTGGGACGCCTGCTGAAAAACATTGGCCTGTATCAGGGGACAACGATCCTTGGTGACGGGCGGGTTGTGATGATTCTCGATGTCGGGGGAATCTTCAACCAGTGCGGTGGCAGTTCTTCGCACTCCCAGGCAGTGGCTGAAGAAAATAACTCTGGTGCCGGACGGGAAACGATCAGCATGCTGCTGTTCGGTATCGGCGACAATGAAACCATGGCCGTCCCGCTTTCGCTGGTCGCCCGACTGGAAGAATTCCCGCTGGACAGCATTGAACTGAATGGCGGCCGGAAAGTTGTCCAATATCGAGACAACCTGCTGCCGTTACTTTCGGTGGAAGGTGCCGGGTATGGTGGTGGAGAATCCATAGATCCTCAGCCTGTGGTCGTGTTCTCGGAGAACAGCCGATCGATGGGCCTGATGGTCAGCGAGATTAAAGACATCATCGATGAGCAGCTCGTGATCCGCATGCAGTCTGATCGGCCGGGTGTACTGGGGACGGCAATCATCGGTAAGAATGCGATCGATGTGATTGATACTCAATATTATGTGATGCGTTCCACCCCCAACTGGTTTGCCAAAGTGGAAGATAAGAAATCCTTCCGGGTGCTGGTGGTTGATGATTCGATGTTCTTCCGTCAGCTGGTCGCGACTGCTTTGGAGACCGCAGGCTACTCTGTGGCAACCTGTGACAGCTGCGTGGCAGCGGTAGAGATTCTGGAACGCAATGCGAATTTCCAGGCGATTGTTACCGATCTCGATCTGCCGATGATGGATGGCTTCGAATTCTGCGAATGGGTGAAAGAACAGTCGAACACGCAGGAGACCTGCGTGCTGGCCATGACCTCTTCCAACAGCAGTGCAGATCAGGCGCGGGCCACCGAGGCCGGCTTTGATCAGTTCCTGGTCAAATTCAATTCTCACGAACTCATTTCCTGTCTGGATGAGCACTTTGCCCGGACGAAACATAGTGCAGGAGTCAATGCATGAGCCTTACAGCGACTGATTCAACCAGCGGCATGGAGTCGCAGTTAGATTATTCGAGTCAGTATGTCTCGTTCCGCGTGGATGGTCAGCTGCTGGGAATTCCTGTGAATATGGTGCAGGAAGTCCTGACGGAGCAGGTGATTTCGCCGACTCCCCTGGCCCGCCCGGAAATTAAAGGGTTGCTCAACCTGCGGGGACAGATTGTGACGGCGGTCAGCCTGCGGAAACGACTGGGACTGCCTGACCTGGACAACGAAGAATCAATGAATGTCGTGACGCGGCTGGGAGGCGAGTCTTTCAGTCTGCTGGTCGACGAAGTGGGAGACGTGATCAACGTTTCCGGACGTTCGATGGAACCGGTACCCCGGACTTTGGATCCACACTGGCGCTCGGTCACGATTGGAGTGTTTCAGCTGGACGAGGGACTGTTCGTCATCCTGGATGTCGAAACGATCCTGAATTTTGACTGAGTTTCGTTCTGTTTTCGGCGCATTTTAAAAGGGCCAAATCGTGGATTTAAATGTGACTGCACTTCGAGAATCGTTCGAGCTGGTGGCACCCCGGGCCGACCAGCTGGCAGAACGGTTCTATGAGAAGTTATTCGAAGATTATCCCGATCTTCTGCGCTATTTTACGCATACCGACTTTTCCGAGCAGCGGGGCAAACTGATTCAGGCACTGGTGCTGGTGATGAAGTCACTGGAAAATCCCACTGCTCTGACCCGGGTCCTGCATCAACTGGGAAAAGAACATGACGAAATGGGTGTCCAGGAAGACGATTACCCACCTGTCACACAAACGCTGTTGAGTGTGCTGGCTGAGTTTGCCGGCGAACACTGGAGTGATGAACTGGAAGACGCCTGGGATCAGGCACTGACAGCGGTAGCAAACCTGATGATTGAAGGAGCCAAAGACTCAAGTCGCGCAAAGCAACTTCAATCAACGGCTGCCGGGGGCTCAATGGGAGCCGACTTTGAAGCGGAAGCGTCTGACGTGGACCCTGACCTGACTTCAGAGACTTTAAACCAAACACAAACCGAACAGTCTATTCGATCTGAAGAGCAGATCAACCATCCTAAGGAGAAGAGTGAAATGTCGATTGATTCAGTACAGAATACGGGACAGAGCGCGGCTACTGAACGGTCGCAGAATCTTGATCAGTTTTACGGCATTGTGGAATTCAGTCCACAGGCCACCCTGTTTGTCAGTGCTCAAGGCGAGTTGACCTACATCAACCGCAAGGGACAGGAACTGCTGAATCAATTCAGCGGCGAACTGGGACTGACAGCACAACAGGTTGTCGGTGGCAGCATCAATCAGCTGGCTGCCCGCATTCCTGAACTGCAGACCGCAATTACCGGTCTGGTGGGAGAGAAAACGATCACCGCTCCTGTGGGACAACGTTACCTGGAAATCAGTCTCTCTGCTGCCAGTGGTGAGTCTGGTGCGGGCGTTGGAACTGTCATGACCTGGAAGGACGTCACCGAGACTATCCAGCAGGAAGAAGAGAACTGCGACCTGTCCGGTCAGCTGGGCGCAATCAGCGATGCCCAGGCTGTGATTGAATTCAAGATGGATGGCACGATCATCAAGGCCAACGACAATTTCTGTAAAACTGTCGGTTACACACTTGAAGAAATTCAGGGTAAACATCACCGGATGTTCGTAGACAGCGAGTTTCAGAACAGTCCTGAATATCAGGAATTCTGGGAAAAACTGAATGCCGGGATTAACCAGGTTGCTGAGTACAAGCGCATCGGTAAAGGTGGAAAAGAGATCTGGATTTCCGCCTCTTATAATCCCATCAAAAACAAGAGTGGGAAACTGGTGAAGGTCGTCAAATATGCGTCCGATATCACCGAGAAGAAGCTGGCCGAAGCCGAGATGGTGCGTGTGCAGAACATGATGGACAACATTCCGATCAATGTGCTGCTGGCGAACCGCGATTTCGAACTGGTCTACATGAACCCTGCTTCTTACAAACAGTTGAAAGCCATCGAGCATCTGCTGCCCAAGCCCGTTGATCAGCTGGTTGGTCAGAGCATCGACATTTTCCATAAGAATCCGGAGATGCAGCGGCGGATGCTGGCTGATCCGTCCAACATGCCTCACCGGGCAAAAATCAAGGTGGGCGACGAAACTCTGGACCTGCTGGCAACAGCAATCACCGACAAGGAAGGCAATTACATCGGCCCGATGGTCAGCTGGTCTCTGATTACTGATCAGGTCAAGCTGGCTGATGATTTCGAAAGCGAAATTCAGGGCATCGTAAGTGTAGTTACCTCGTCTGCTACAGAAATGCAGGCCAGCTCGAAGAGCCTGTCTGACATGGCTGATGAAACGGCTCGTCAGTCGCAGGTTGTGGCTGCGGCCAGTGAAGAGGCAACCCGCAACGTGGAGACCGTCTCTTCAGCTGCTGAAGAGTTGAGTGCTTCGATCAGCGAGATTGCCCGTCACGTGCAGGAACAGTCGCACATGACATCGCAGGCTGTGGGTGAAGCAGATCGTACGAATGAGACCATCAAAGAACTGGGTGATGCCAGCAGTGAAATTGGTCAGGTCGTGAAAGTGATTACTTCGATTGCTCAGCAGACTAACCTGCTGGCACTGAATGCGACCATAGAAGCTGCCCGGGCCGGTGAAGCTGGTAAAGGGTTTGCTGTGGTAGCGAACGAAGTGAAAGAACTGGCTCGCCAGACTGCTCGTGCTACGGAAGAAATCAGCGAGAAGATTTCTGCGATCCAGGGATCGACGAACATTGCGGTTTCGGCCATCGGTTCGATTGGGGAAAGCATTCGTAAGATCAACGAAATTTCCACAACAATTGCGAGTGCCGTTGAAGAACAGACCGCTGCTACGAATGAGATTTCCCGTAACGTCGCGGAAGCGGCTCGCGGAACTGCCGAAGTGACCAACAACATTTCGGGTGTTTCCCAGGCAGCCAGCGAGAGTGGTACGGCAGCAAACGACATGCTGGCCGCTGCTCAGGGGCTGACTCAGGAATCGGTCAAACTGGACGACGCTGCTGCCAACTTCCTGAAGCGGATGCGTTCCATCTAAGCAGGTCGGCCCTGACGGGCAGACACTGCAGGTCAATCAAATCAACCGTCAGTCTGAGCTCATGTATATTTACAAATGCCAGATCTGACGGTTTTTTTGTTTTAACAACGAGACTGAGGTTCAGGCAAAACACTCAAAGCTGCTGAAATTTAAGGATTTTGGACTTTGCTGGACTCCGGTACAAAATCGTGTCCTAGACTTCGAATGAGAAAAGAAACGACCGCCTGTCCGCGGGGTGCGATTGTAACAGATTCACCAGTTTTGCGGGTCGGCATTTGATTAAACGATAACTTACATACTGGGAGACCGGTGATAATGAAAACGGTATTACTTGTAGACGATTCCCGTGCAGTGCGACTGGTTGGTCGCCGCATGATGGGGGCGTTTGGCCTGGAAGTTCTGGAAGCGGAAGATGGTAAGCAGGCTCTGGAAGTCGCGCGTGCGAATCCGGAACTGGATGCGATTTTACTGGACTGGAACATGCCGATCATGGATGGGATGGAGTTTCTGACCGCACTGCGTGCGGAAGATCGTCAGAAGCAGCCCATCGTTGTGATGTGCACTACGGAAAATGATATGCCCCGTATCGTACAGGCCATGCAGGCTGGTGCCAACGAGTACATCATGAAGCCGTTCACTGAAGACATCATTCGAGACAAATTTGAAGAGACAGGTGTTTTGTGAGCCATCCGGTAATCAAAGTACTTCTGGTTGATGACTCGGCTGTGATTCGTGGATTAATGACGCAGGCAATTAATCTCGATGATCAGATCAGTGTTGTCGGTTCCGCAATGCACGGTCAGGCTGCGTTAACCTGGTTAAATGCACACCAGGCGGATGTCGTTGTGCTCGATGTGGAAATGCCGGTGATGGATGGGATCAGCTGTCTGAAGCAGCTGAGACAAAGCCATCCTGACCTGCCGGTGATCATGGCCAGTTCTCTGACCCGTGCCGGAGCAGAAATTACTCTGCAGGCGCTGGATCTGGGGGCCGCCGGATGTGTTGCCAAACCGGTCGCGTCGAATGCGGCTGAGGCAATCGCCCAGATGGCTCACGATCTATTGCCTTTAATCAAGGCACTGGTTCGAAACAGGCAGACCGACTCTCAGAGTCTGACCCAACTGCAGGTGCGTACGACCGCGTCTCCTGTAAAAACTCCCATGGTACTGGTCATCGGATCCAGCACGGGAGGGCCCAATGCTTTAAAAACAGTATTGTCCGCCCTGCCCGAGAAGTTTTCGCTGCCGATTCTGATTGCCCAGCATATGCCACCCTTGTTTACACGAACACTGGCGGAACATATCCAGCGGGATACCGGTCGACCGACTTCAGAAGCGGTTGATGGTGCTTTGATTGAAAGAGGTCATATCTACATCGCGCCAGGTGATTATCACATGGTGGTCGACAAGCAGAATGATCGCATGGTAATTCGACTGAATCAGGAAGCGCCCGAGCATTTCTGCCGTCCCTCAGTCAATCCGTTATACAACTCCGCAGCGAACTGGTATGGCAGTTCTGTGCTGGCGGTGATGTTGACCGGGATGGGAGATGACGGTATCGAGGGAGCCCGATCGATCAGTGAACGTCAAGGTTATATTATCGCACAAGATGAACAAAGCAGTGTTGTCTGGGGAATGCCTGGCGCTATCGCCAAGGCAGGACTGGCCAACCAGGTGCTGCCACTCAGAAATATTGCCTCTGAACTGGCGCGACTTTGTTCTTTATAGAAAGTGGTGTTCCCGTGTCTCCAGAAGATTATAATTTCATAACCAGCTTTTTGCTGGACACAACAGGTCTGTCTCTCGGCGAGAACAAAGAGTACTTGCTGGAAGCCCGCCTGATTCCGCTGGCCCAGTCACATGGTATGAACGGGGTCGAAGATCTCGTGCTGGCACTCAAATCGAGTATCGATCCCAGTCTCAAAAAAGACGTGATGGAAGCGATGACGACAAATGAGTCTTCGTTCTTCCGTGACAGACGTCCTTTTGACGAACTCAAGAATACAATTTTACCGAACCTGATTGCCGAACGGAAAACAACCCAGCGGCTGCGGATCTGGTGTTCCGCCTGCTCTCACGGGCAGGAGCCTTACAGCATCGTGATGCTGATCCGAGAACACTTCCCGGAACTGGCTAACTGGAATATTCAGATCGTCTCGACCGACCTCTGCAGCAAAGCACTGGATCGTGCCCGGGGTGGGATTTATTCCCAGTTTGAGGTTCAGCGTGGTTTGCCTGTGCAGCTGCTGATGAAGCACTTTGATCAGTGCGAACAGGGCTGGCAGATCAAACCGGAACTGGGAGCCGGGATTCAGTGGAAGCACCTGAACCTGCTGGAAGATTTTCAGCACCTGGGCATGTTCGACATTGTCTTCTGCCGTAACGTCCTGATTTACTTCAAGCCAGAGACGAAGAAAGACATTCTCGACCGCATCAGCCGACAGATGTCGTCTGCCGGCGTGTTACTGCTGGGAGCAGCGGAAACAGTGCTGGGAATTTCAGATAATTACACCAAGCTGCCCGAATGTCAGTCGGCCATTTATCGTCTGTCAAACTCGAGCCCGCTTTCAGCTGGAGTTCGCTGAATCCGCCAGGCAGGAAGCCTGTCCGGTAAGATGTAAATATTAAGAAAGTTAATATTCTTTTCGGATCCTTCCCTGTCCGTGAAGATCAATTCTCTCTCGTAGTAAATTGCCTTTTCTCCCCCGTGCATATCTGTTATTAATGCACGGGGTGAGAGGTCAATCTGGAGTTAATAATTGATGTTTCACACCTGCTTTTCAGCTGATTTCGCACAGGGAAGTGCCCGATAATGCGGCTTGCCATTTTTGAAGATCATTCTGCTCTGCAATTCTCACCGGTCTCGCTTATGCGACCGGTGTTTGAACTGCTGTGTGGTACCTGTTCGCTCCGCGAGCGACTGCTGCGTACCCTGCCCGTTGCGGAATGGGGCGTTCTGATCCGTCCGGTGCTCTCAGAAGTCTATGCAGAAGCGCATGCGGATGCCCGCATCAATGATGCACTCTGGTTAAGCGAAGCACCCACCCTGCTGATTAATGGCCGCTGGCTGCCCTCTAATGAGGATCTGAAACAGCTTGCCAGTGCCTCTACCGAGACAGTCGGGATGCAGGGCGACTGTGTAGCCTACCTGCTGCTGGATCCCGAAGAGTCAGTGCTGCTGACGACCGAAGCCTGGGATGACGCAATTAACCGGATCGCCGCAACCCGTAAACCAGTGGCGGTACAGGGAACGGAACTCCGCTATCCCTGGGATCTGGTGAATCAGAATCGTCAGCAGTTGCTGGAAGATTTCGCATATGTGTCAGATAGCTTTGCCTCGGGTGGTGATACCCGCAGCCTGACGATCGTTGGTTCTCCGGATCTGGTCCGGATTGCTGAGTCGGCTGAGATCGATCCCTTTGTCGTCTTTGACACGCGCCAGGGACCAATTGTTGTCGAAGCTGAGGCCCAGATTCAGGCCTTCACCCGGATCGAGGGACCTGCCTACATCGGTCGGGGAACCCGTCTGTTCCGCGCGAATTTCAAAGCGGGAACCAGTGCCGGCCCGTTCTGCCGACTGGGAGGCGAAATTGAAGAGTCGATCATTCACGGCTATGCGAACAAGTACCATGACGGGTTTCTGGGGCACTCTTATATTTGTCCCTGGGTGAACCTGGGAGCACAGACCAGCAACAGTGATCTCAAAAACGATTACTCCAATGTCAAGGTTCCCATCTCGGGCTATCCCGTTGATACCGGGGCCGTGAAGGTGGGATGTTTTATCGGCGACCACACCAAAACCGGGCTCAACAGCCTGTTCAATACCGGCACCTCGGTGGGCGTCATGTCGATGGTCCTGCCCACGGGAGAACTGCTGCCGAAGCACATTCCCTCATTTTCCCGGTTCTGGCTGGGCCGGATCGACGGTCAGATCGATCTGAACGGCATGCTGCAGCTGGCAGAGACTTCGATGCAGCGGCGGGGAATGAGCCTGACTTCTGCCCAGCAGAAACTGCTGAAACAGCTGCTGGATGAGAGTGTCGACGAGCGCGAAACCGCGATTCAGTGGTGGGACCAGAAGCTGGCTTCCCGCGGTCCCCAGCCTTCCCTGCCTGCAGAACACTGATTTTCAGATTAAAGTGACGGCCTGCTGTCACAGTCAGACAATCCAGCGAACTTGTACGGCGTTCGTGTTGTCTTAACAGTGTGTCAGTCACCGGCGTCAGAGAGGTGCTGGGACTTGAGCGAAATCCGGGTGAATTCCGCTATTTCGTAAGACTTATCATCTTGATGTAAGAATGTCGCAAAAACGAGGACACTCGTTAGAGCGGCCCGACAGGCGTTGTCATTCTTACCAGTCCACTGGTGAACTCAAGAGTCTGGCTTTGCAGGCATTTACGTTCACATCCAGACGCAAATCTGTTTTTTGACAGGTTTGGTACAGTCCTTGCGATTCTTCCAATTATCAGGCTTATCCGCAGGAGATCAGCCCGGCAGTGACTGATGAGCCAGTCATCGCTGAGAAAGCAAACGAGACAACCAAAAAGTGATATAAAAATGAAACAGGAGAAGAAGGTCATGTCAGAACAGGTCATGGAAGAGTTGTGGAACGGTTTATCCCCCGCAACCAACAGTATGGAACTGGCGAATGCAGTCATCGATCGTTTGCAGGAGCTGAATATCGATCTGCAGGACGTTTCATTGGCCGAGATGAAAAACCTGCTGGCGAAAGCCTGCACTTATCAGGCGGAGCGACAGATGCGGAATCCCCGCCTGTCCGATTGCCTCGTTTCCTAGATCGGGGTTGTGGGAGAGGGGCGCGATCCGGTTGACGATTCCAGCAGAAATTACTTGAACCAGTCGCATTTCCGATGCTAAAACGGAAATGCGTGGGAACAGCTTAAGCGAGCCTGTTGTTTTCCATGTGAAGACAACAGGCTCGCTTTTTTAATGAAAGGCACCTCAATGGACGACACTTCCGCAGACAATTCTCAATCCAACACCGGTGACGCTGACCAGACCAAAGCCATGGAGCAGATTGTCGAATCGCTCCGCCAGGGGAATAAAATCGAGGCCATTAAGGAGTACCGGGAACTGACTGGTTCCGGGCTCAAAGAATCGAAGGAAGCTATTGAAGCTCTGATTCAGAAATATGAGATCCCGATGAAGTCGGGCTGTGCCTCTCTCCTGTTGATCGGGCTTTCCTCGACGCTGCTGCTGGTTTTCGTCTGCTGGTAACCTGATCGGGGGCTATGCGAAACGCTCAATTCCCCGGCATCGCTCTCTTGAAATCCTGGTAACCGCGTCTGTCTGGGCAGGCGAATTTGCTCCCCCTGGAAGAGATTAACAAGGGGGTAATTTCTTTTTTTATAAAACTCCTAAACAAATCTCGATTCTTCTTGAGCACCTGCCTGTCGCATGTATACTCGATTATATAAGAACATTAAGTTGCTCTAACTACTCTCTTACGATCTTTTATGATCTTTCACTTCTATTCGATAAAGCCTTCCGGATGACCATTCCATCTTTCTCCCGGGAATATCGGATTGGATGGCTCTGACCGGATCTTAATAATTCATGATTTCTTATCGTTTTTTTATTAGGAGTGCGTCATGTCTTTCAGTCCTCTTCAACGGAGACGCGGATTTACATTAATTGAACTACTGGTCGTGATCGCCATCATTGCGATTCTGATCGCCCTGCTCCTGCCTGCCGTCCAGCAGGCCCGCGAAGCAGCCCGTCGTGCCAGCTGTAAAAACAAGCTCAGGCAGGTCGCCTTAGCCCTGCACAACTATCACGATGCTCACAGTGTCTTTCCCCCCGGCGGAATCACCTATGGCTGGTGTACCCTGGGAACTCCTGATCCCGGACGTACGACCCACAACAAAAACGGACTCTGTCTGTTGTTGCCTTACCTGGATCAGGCTCCGCTGTATAACCGACTCAACCTGGATACTGCCAACAGCGCGCAGAATACCGGGTACTGTTGCAGCTATGGTGGAGCATCCAGTCCCCTGGCAGGAAACCCGGCGGACAATGCCGATGAGATGGCCGTGCTGCTCGATGTCTTTCTCTGCCCCTCCGATTCCGGGTCGACACACCTTGGAACGGGGGCCCCTTATGGGACCTCTGTTGCGCCCGGGCCGGCCAAAACCAACTATGAACTGAGTGCCGATCAGACGATCTCCTGTAACTACTGGTCGGCACAGGCGCCTACTGCCCGCAAGATGTTCGGCGAGAACAGCCGGTGCCGGATTCGCGATGTCAAAGATGGAACCTCGAACACGCTGATGGTCTGTGAGACGACGCGAACGGTTGCCAACGGCGAACCTCCGGCCTGGGGGATGCGTGGCTGGGTGACTACAGGCGGGGACATCGATCCCGGAATCAACGTCTGGGATATCCCGACCGGCTGGACGCGACCCGATACCGGAAACCTCAACAGCTGGGGTCAGGTGGGAAGTCTGCATACCGGCGGGGCTCACTTTGGTCTCGGCGACGGATCGGTCCGCTTCATTTCGGAAAACACAGACCTCACTCTGCTGAGACGACTGGGGACCATTTCAGACGGTTTTGTTGTCGAAATTCCTTAGTTCCGAGTTACAACCTGAGTTTAACATTCTTGCGTGAGGTACTTCATGAGACTTATTCCAGGGAAGCGCACGGCTCTGGGAGCCATGTTGCTGATGTGCAGTTTCTGTATCGGCTGCGGTAGTAAACCTGAGGGGCCGGAACTCGGTCCCGTCACCGGGGTGGTTCTGCTCAATGAAGAACCACTGGAAAATGCAGACCTGTTCTTTATGCCTATTGAAAGCACCCCCGGCGTGGGGGGCCAGGGGCGATCCAAAGAGGGAGGCAAATTCGAGGTGGTTTATTATCGAGGCGGTGAAGGTTTACCGGCGGGCACTTATCGCGTGGCCGTCAGTTATCGTCTGATGCCCGATGGTACACCCGTACCGGAAGGAGACGAGACCCCTCCGATTGAATCCCCGGCCACAGAGTCGTTGCCCGCGAAATACTCAAGCAAAGACAATTCGGAGCTGCAGGTGAAAGTCGAACCGGGGCAGCCGATCGAACTGAAACTGACTGGCAAGAAGAAGTAAGCAGTTACGGAGCCCGTTCAGTGGGCTGGACTAAAAATGAGAAGCAGGCAGGTATTCTGAAGATTAGCAGGATGCCTGCCTTTTTTATTCGATATGGAGAGAAACGGAGAAAGTCGAGTTCAACTTAATTTCTCCCGTTTTCAGCCGGGAAACCTGTTCTCAGAAAAGTTTCCTAATGAAATCATCTTTTCTTCACATTTACCACACAATTTGTCATCATATTACGTGCTGGATTGAATTTACGTAATCAGTACTTAAGCTGAATACGGTGAATGATTTCCCGATAGCAACCCGCCCGACCTGACCCCCTCCTCGAAAGGTGATTGCATGAGACGGTTATTAACACCAGTGACTCTGCTAAGCGCCCTGTTAACGACAACTGTCATCTGGGCCTGTTCCGTTCCCGTATTTCGGTACGCGCTGGAACGCTGGCCCGCAGATCAATACAGCGCCGTCGTGTTTCACCGCGGTCCGCTTCAACCGGAACAACAGCGTGTCGTCGACCTGTTTGCCAGGGAGGGGGCTGTCGCCCGGCAGTCCGCGAATGTTGAACTGAAGCTGGTCGACCTGGATGCCGACCCGGCACCACAGGATCTGGAACTCTGGAAACGACAGGAATCCAAGGCACTGCCTCTGCTGGTCATGCGGACTCCCCTGCCCGCTCCGGTACCGGTGGGCTTCTGGTCAGGAGAACTGACGGAAGAAAACGTTTCGCGACTTATCGATTCCCCCTTGCGTCAAAAGATTGCCAAACAGCTGATTAACGGTCAGACCGCGGTCTGGGTCTTTCTGGAATCTGGTGATGCGGAACAGGACAAGGCCGCACTGGAGCAGCTCAAAGCCGAACTGAAGCGGATGGAGAAGACACTCAAACTCCCCGAAATCGAACAGGCTGATATTGAACAGGGACTGGTCAGCGTCGCACCGGACAGCCTCAAGCTCAAATTCAGTGTGGAAACATTGTCTCGCAAAGAGGCTGCAGAAGACTATTTCACCCGCATGCTGATCGCAACCGAAAACGACCTGCATGAGTTCAGAGACGAACCGATGGCACTGCCGGTTTTTGGTCGTGGGCGCGTGCTGTATGCTCTGATCGGCAAAGGCATCAATCCCGGGACCATCGAGCAGGCCTGTCGGGATCTGACGGGGCCCTGCACCTGCCAGGTGAAAGACCAGAATCCGGGGACCGACCTGCTGATGGCAGTCAACTGGGAGAAACTGGTAACACCCACTCCCCAGGAAGAAAAAGAGATTCCCGACCTGACCGGACTGACCAGCTTCTCAAAACAGGGAGCTGATGCAGCACAGGGGCTGTCAATGTCGAAAGAAAAAGAACAGAAATCGGATCAGGCGACACCGAAAACAGAAAGCGTTTCTGCAGAACAGACCGCTCAGGCGGAACCAGCTACCGCCGAAACGCAAGTCCAGACGCAGGAGAGTGATTCCGCTGATGCAGGTACAACCGAGCTTCCTGCTGCGGGAACCACAGAAGCGGCTCAAAGCAGCTCGCTGCTGCGGAATCTTTCGATCCTGGCTGTGCTGGCAATCGTGATCGTGCTGGCTGCGAGCTACATTGTTATGGGACGTAAATCAGAGAGTTGAAATTTCAGATCTGTATCTGAATCCCTCACTCCATCAGGAAATCAAGAGCGGGCATTATGTCAATTTTTCATCTGATTCTTCAGGAAATGCAGCACCGGAAAATGAATTTTCTGCTGGGGCTGCTGTCGGTGATCGTCGCGGTCGGCTGTCTGATTGCCGCCCTGACTCTATTGCAGGCGGACGAAATTCAGACCGCACTGATTCTGCAACAGAAGGAAGATGAGGTGAAGCAGGCAGGAGCCGAACTGAACGATGCGATGCGGAAGATTACCAAGGGGCTCGGATTTAATATTCTGATCCTCCCTGCCGACCAGGACCTGGAAGAGTTTCACCTGACCGGCGTCGTCTCGGGAACGATGCCCGAAGACAATATGCGGAAACTGTCCGAATCTAAAATTGTCACCATCAACCACATGCTGCCGATGGTGGCGAAGAAAGTGACCTGGCCCGAAAAGGAACTGGATATCATTCTCACCGGCACCCGCGGTGAAGTGCCCCAGTTGCATCGGGCTCTGAAGAAACCACTGCAGCAACCCGTGCCTGCAGGGGCAATGGTGCTGGGATACCAGGTGCAGAAGAAAACCGGTCTCAAAGCGGGCGACGAAGTCCAGCTGATGGGCAAAGGTTTCAAGGTCGCCAAAGTTTTCCCCGAACGGGGAAACGCTGATGACAGTACCGTCTGGATCAATCTCAAAGAAGCGCAGCAACTGCTGGGCATGGAAAATCTGCTGAATGCCATTCTGGCGCTGGAATGTAACTGTGCTACTGAAGACCGGGTTGCAGAAATCCGCAAGGACGTGGCTGAGATTCTGCCCGGTACCCAGATTATCGAACGTGGCCCTCCTGCTCTGGCCCGGGCCGAAGCACGCAACACAGCGGCTGCGAACGCGGTCGCTTCACTGGAGCAGGAAAAAGCGAATCGAATTAAACTGATCGAACGGCATGCCAGTTTTGCAGCGATCCTGGTGCCTCTTGTGGTGCTGGGCTGCGGTGCCTGGATTGGTTTCCTTTCTCTGGAAAATGTTCGCCGTCGAGCGACCGAGATCGGAATTCTGCGGGCGATCGGCGTGCGTTCCTCCCAGGTCTTCGGAATCTTCATCATCAAAGCACTGCTGATCGGCCTCGTGGGGGCGTTGATCGGCTATTTTCTGGGCTACTGGATCGGCGTTACCTGGGGTGACCTGCCTGCGGCTGCAGATCCGGCGCAGGTCCTCTTTTCGGGACGCTGGTTACTGTTGAGCCTGGTGTTCGCCCCCCTGCTGTCCAGTCTCTCCAGCTGGATCCCTGCCCTGCTGGCGGCCCGCCAGGATCCTGCCACCATTCTCCAGGAAGGATGATTACATCACGATGTTACTTGAACTGGAACAACTGTCGAAATCATTCAAGTCCGGTCCGGGCCGTGTCCAGGCAGTGGACGGTGTGAGCCTGACCGTCGATGCGACTGAGTTCGTCGCGATTCAGGGACCCAGCGGCTGTGGTAAGTCGACGCTCCTGCTGATGGCGGGGGGACTGCTCAGCCCCGATTCCGGTCAGGTACTGGTCGAAGGGACTAACCCGTATCGTCTTTCGAGTGATCAACGAGCCCGTTTTCGTTCACAGCATCTGGGCTTTGTATTTCAGCAGTTCCACCTTGTGCCTTACTTGAATGTGCTGGACAACGTCTTAACGCCGGCCCTGGCATCAAATCGGAGTCAGGCCCGGGAGCGCGCCCGTGCATTGATTGAACAATTTGGCCTGGAACAGCGTCTGCATCATACCCCGGCCCAGTTGAGTACCGGGGAAAAGCAGCGGGTCGCTCTGGCCCGCGCCCTGTTTCATCAGCCGAAAATTCTGCTGGCAGATGAGCCGACAGGCAACCTGGACAGCGAGAACTCCACGATCGTATTGAACGCACTCAGTCAGTTTGCCGCCGATGGTGGTTGCGTACTGATGGTCTCGCACGATGACCAGGCAGTACAGTCGGCGCAACGCGTGCTGGGGATCAGGGATGGTCGCCTCGTTACTCCTCAAGAATCAGAATCGTTAGTCAACTCCTGAGAATCAATTTTGCTCAGTCAGTATACAGGACAAGAGAATGAAACATCCCGCTCCTCAGCCCCGAATTCAGGTCTGCTCTCAAACAGGCCGCAGCGGAAAAGTGTCAGGCCTGGTGATCGCCGGCGGCTCGGTCGTCTTTCTGGTCATCATGCTGGTCCTGCTGGTTTATACGCCGCCTAAAGATACTCCTTCATCGTCTACAGCAAAGACAGACTCATCCAGTTCACAGACAGACGAATCCGAAAGTGGTGACTCTGCTGCTGATCCGGAAGAAGAGAATGCCCTGGTGATGTACTGTGCCGCGGGGATCAAACCGCCGGTCGCTGCGATGGCAGCACAATTTGCAGAAGAAGAATTTGGCATGCCGGTTCACCTGCAGTACGGCGGGTCTGGTACCCTCCTCAGTAATCTGCAGGTGGCGAAAAAAGGAGACCTCTACCTGGCAGCCGATACCAGCTACATCGAGATTGCCCGTGAAAAAGGGCTGGTCGATGAAGCTGTGAGCGTGGCCCGGATGCATCCGGTGATCATGGTGCAGAAAGGGAATCCTAAGGGTATCAAGTCGATCGATGACCTGCTCAAAGAGAATGTCACCGTGGCCCTGGCGAACCCCGATGCCGCTTCGATTGGGAAATTGACCAAAAAGATCCTTACGCAACACGGTAAATGGGAACCCCTTTCCAAGTCAGCCCGGGTGTTCAAACCGACGGTGTCAGAAATTGCCACTGATGTGCTGCTGGGGGCCGTTGATGCCGCGATTGTCTGGGATGCGACCGTAAATCAGCATCCGGAAAAAGCAGACCTGGTGGATATTCCCGAGTTCACCGAAGCGATGAAGAATGTAACCGTGGGCGTGTTGACCTCTACGGAAAAGCCCCGGGAAGCGCTGATGTTTGCCCGCTATCTGCAGGCGCCTGAAAAGGGTCAGAAAGCGTTTGCGGAGCTGGGTTACGAGACGGTTAAAGGCGATAAATGGGATCCGCATCCGACCATTCTGCTGTTCAGCGGCGGTGTGAACCGGCTGGCGATTCAGGATACGCTCAAAGAGTTCGAAGAGCGCGAAGGGGTGACAATCAATACGGTCTTTAATGGCTGTGGCATCCTGGTGGGGCAGATCAACAGCGGTCAACGTCCCGATGCATACTTCGCCTGTGATACTTCTTACATGGTGCAGGTGCAGCCCAAGTTCAGCATCCCCCTGACTGTTGCGGAAACTGATATGGTTGTAATTGTCGAAAAAGGAAACCCGAAGCAGATCAAGTCCATCTTTGATCTGGTTGGTAAAGATGTTCGCGTCGGCCTGGCGCACCACGAGCAGAGTGCCCTGGGCGCATTGACGAAAAAGCTGCTGATTTCCCTGAAAAAGGATGATCAAAATCTGTATGACCTCGTACAGCCCAATGTGAAAACCAATACGCCGACCGCAGATCTGCTGGTCAATCAGCTGCGTACCGGCTCGCTTGATGCTGCGATTGTCTACCGGGCGAATCTGCCTTACGTCAAAGACAAGGTCGACATCATTGAAATCAAAGAGGGAGATCCCCTGGCTGAACAGCCGATTGCAATTCTGAAAACGACCGATTATCCGAATCTGATGCAGCGTCTGGTGGATAAACTGACTTCCAATCCTTCGCGCGGCATTTTCGAATCGATCGGCTTCCGCTGGCGGATTACACCGGAGTCACTATGAGTGCGTCGAATTCTGAAGAAGCTCCTCGCACATGGAAGTCGCGTTCTGATCTCCCCTTTTATGCCGTGTTTGTGGCCGTCAGTGCCGTTTACATTCTGTTGATCGTGGCGATGCTGGCCGCGGAGACGACGTATACGACTCCCGGTCATATTATGCGGTCGTTTCAGAAGCCGGAAATCCGCTATGCGATCTGGTTGAGCCTGGTTTCCTGTGCAATTACGACCGTGCTTTCGCTCTGGGTCTCGGTACCCATCGGCTACCTGATGTCGCGGCATCAGTTTCCGGGGAAGACCCTGATTGACGCGATTCTGGATATTCCGATCGTGCTCCCACCTCTGGTTATTGGGCTTTGTCTGTTGATTCTGTTTCAGATCCAGTTACCTGAGTTTGAATGGCTGAATGAAATGGTGGCGGCGAAGTCTGGCATTGTGTACGACAAGGCGGCTGCAGCGGCCGTCGCGGGCCAGACACAGTCACTGGATGAGTTGATCCGCAAGATCACGAAAGTGCTGTTTGGGCGGGCCATCGGGGTGACGTACGAAATTCCGAGTATCATTCTTGCACAGTTCATGGTGGCGTGTGCCTTTGCCGTCCGTACGATGCGGGTCACTTTCGACCAGATTGGTCCTCGCTATGAACAGGTAGCGTTGACCCTGGGATGCAACCGGGGGCAGGCTTTCTGGCGGGTCGTCTTTCCGCAGGCTTATCGGGGTTTGCTGGCTGCAGCGACCCTGGCGTGGGCCCGCTCGCTGGGAGAATTTGGCCCGATTCTGATCTTCTCGGGGGCGACCCGGATGAAAACCGAGGTGCTGCCGACAACCGTGTTTCTGGAACTGACCGTGGGGAATATCGAGGGGGCCGTAGCCGCTTCACTGATTATGGTCGTTTCCGCCCTGATCGTGCTGGTGATTGCCCGCATGTTTGGTCTGACACGCTCGGCGGCGATATAAATATAAAATATGGCGGTAGACTGCACCGCGACTGGAAAAACGATCTGAAAACCGGCGGCACTGGTCGCCCGATAAGTTGAAATATGATTTCGGTAAAAAACCTTTGTGTACAAGTGGGTGACTTCCGGCTGAACGACGTCAGCTTTGAAATTCCTCAGGGGCATTACGCCGTGCTGATGGGGAAAACGGGGAGCGGGAAGACGACCATTCTGGAGACGATCTGCGGCCTGAAGAAGGTCGAGTCCGGTGAAGTCATCCTGAATGGTAAAGACATGACTCATGCCAAACCGGCTGAGCGTGAGATCGGGTATGTACCTCAGGAAGGTGTGCTGTTCCATACGATGACGGTTAAAGATAATCTGGCATTCGCTTTGGAAATCCGGAAGTGGAAGCAACGTGAGATTGACGAACGTGTCGATGAACTGGCGAACCTGCTGGGGATCACCGGACTGTTGAACCGGACACCTCACGGTTTAAGCGGTGGAGAGATACAACGGGTGGCGCTGGGACGCGCGCTTGCGGCCCGCCCCGCGATTCTGTGTCTGGATGAACCCTTGAGTGCACTGGATGAAGATACGCGCGGGGAAATCTGTGATCTGTTGATCAATGTTCAGCACGTGACCGGTGTGACGGCGTTGCATATCACTCATAATATCTCCGAATCAGATCGGCTGGGGGATGTGAAATTGACGATCAACAATGGTAAGCTGAGTATGCTGCCCGGCGGAAATCCGAAGAAAACCGTCACCAGCCCGACCACGGAACCTTCTGAAACTACAGCTGACACGAGAGCTCACTAACATGAAAATTGCGGTCGAATATACAGCCCAGGTCAAAAAAGCGGCTGGCGTTGGAAGAGAAGAATTCGAAGTCCCCGCAGGCACGACGCTGCAGGAGCTGGTCAAAACCGTGGCTGAGTCACGGGCCGATTCATTGAAGCCACTGCTGTTCCCTGCCGGCGAGGCCCTGCATCCTTCCATGCTGTTGTTTGTATCCAATGAACAGGTGCTGTGGGATGAACCGCTGACGCTCGAACCGCATCACAGCGTTACGATCCTTTCCCCGATCTCTGGAGGATGATATCCTCGTCTTTTTAACTGACCTCACGCAATTCAGCCTGAAGGAGACATGATGTCTGGTTTCGCTCCCCTGACAGATGAAGAACGAGCCGTTTACGAGTGGCAGATCTGGGTGCCCGAGTTCGGCGAAGCCGGGCAGGAGAAGCTGAAGAATGCGTCGGTGCTGGTTTCACGTTGTGGCGGTCTGGGGAGTGTTGTGGCTTACGAACTGGCGGCTGCGGGAGTCGGCAAGCTGGTCCTGGCTCATGCCGGGAATGTAAAACCGAGCGACTTGAACCGGCAGCTGTTGATGACGCATGACTGGCTGGGAAAGCCACGCGTTGAATCCGCAGAGCGGCGTTTGAAGGAACTGAATCCACGGCTGGAGACGGTGGCGATTCAGGAAAATATTTCGGAAGAGAATGCAGCGGCGATTGTGGATCAGGTAGATCTGATCGTCGACTGTGCACCGCTGTTCCCCGAGCGATATGCCATGAATCGGCAGTCCGTTCTGCAGCAGAAACCACTGATCGAGTGCGCGATGTACGACCTCGAAGCACAAATCACGACCTTTCTACCCGGTCAGACCGGGTGCCTGGCCTGTCTGTATCCCGATGATCCCCCGGCCTGGAAACGGGAGTTTCCCGTGTTTGGTGCGGTTTCGGGAACCGTGGGTTGCATGGCCGCGATGGAGGCCATCAAGGTACTCGCCGGGTTTGGAGAGACACTGGCCAATCAACTGCTGATGTTTGATCTGCGCGACATGACATTTCACCGCAACCGGATTCAGCGCCGTTCCGATTGCCCGGTCTGTGGAGCCTGACTCCACTTCCAATACATTTGATAAATACTGCAGGGAGATCCGATGAAGAATAAAATACACCGCTATCTGTTGGTCCTGATTCTGATGGGAACCGTGACGGTCGGGGAGAATTGTCTCCTGTCAGCAGCCGAAGCGAAACAGCAGACCGAATGGAAAGCCGTAGCGGCGTCGGTGGTGATTACTCCCGAGAAAGATATGTGGATGGCTGGCTATGCAGCCCGCACAGAACCTTCCAAGGGGAAAGTACACGATCTATACGCCAAGCTGCTGATTCTGGAAGACAGCCGTGGCAAGAAACTGGTGATGATCACGACCGACCTGATTGGTATCACCCCTGCTCTGCGTGATCCGATTGCGGCCCGCCTGGAAGAAGATTTTCAGATTCCCGCGGCGGCACTGTTGATGAATGCCTCGCATACGCACTGCGGACCGGAGCTGAGAGAAAAGAAAGCTTCCCGCCGGGGGCTGGGCGGCGACCGTGGTGCCCAGGCGCGGGTCTACACGCAGGAGCTGGTGCGAAAACTGGTGGCTGCGATTGGGGAAGCCCTTCCCCAACTGGAACCAGCCGTGCTCAAGTATTCGTATGGACGCGCCGGTTTTTCGATGAACCGCCGCCTGCCTACCGAGAACGGTGTGATCAACAGTCCGCATCCTCAAGGTCCCGTCGATCAGCGGGTGCCCGTGCTGATGGTCGAACGGCCCGACAGTTCTCTGATGGCGGTGCTGTTCGGTTATGCGTGTCACAATACGACGCTCAGTTTCTACCAGTTCTGCGGTGACTACGCGGGTTATGCCCAGGAATATCTGCAAGCTGATCACCCGGGGACCGTGGCGATGTTCATGATGGGGTGTGGCGGGGATCAGAATCCTTACCCGCGACGGACACTCGACCTGGCGAAGCAGCACGGACGGGCGCTGGCCAATGCGGTTGAGACGGCCATCTCTGTCAAACAGCCTCGCCTGATTCATGGTCCGTTGGGCGTGGCGATGGGAGATGTGGAACTGGAGTTCGCGACTCCCCCCACCAAAGCAGAGCTGCTCAGGCAGAAAGATAGCGGCAACAAGTATGAAGTCAGTCACGCGACGCGTCTGCTGGAACAACTGGAGGAACGGGGCGGCATTCAGACTGAATATGCTTTTCCGCTGCAGGTGGTTCAGTTTGGAAAAGACCTGACACTGGTGGCGGTCTGCGGTGAGACCGTGGTCGATTATTCGCATCGCTTCCAGAAAGAACTGAAGTCGGGTCATGGTGCGGGGGAGACAGATCCGATTGTCTGGGTTGCCGGCTATTCGAACCATGTGTTCGGCTACCTGCCCAGCCTGCGGGTCCTGAAAGAGGGAGGCTATGAAGGCGCCCGGGCGATGATTTACTCATCTTATCCCGGTCCGTTTAAAGAATCGGTCGAAGAGCGGGTGGCAGCGAAAGTCCATCAGCTGACCGAACAGGCCCGCCGCGAGGCACTCGGGGATTAGTCTCGTTGAACAAACAACTGAAACCGGGGACAGCGCAGCAGCGGTCCCCGGTTTCTGGCGTTTCAGGGGGTGATTTCCGGGTTGAAATGGATCCCGGGCAGAGTCATGAATCGTCGAAGTGGGCAGTTTCTCATAAATCGAAATTGATTTTTGTCGCAGGATGGCTAGAATCCCTAAGAACCTGCCTGTCAGGTCATACCGTAAAATCTTCCAATCAGCGTGACTTCGATTCGACGGTGAGAAAGTTCACCGATTTTTGAATGAATTCCAGCAAAATGCGCCGCCAGATCGTCTTTGAGGCGGCCCGACTGATGTATTCCCGTAAGGAAACCGAGTACTATCGTGCCAAAATGAAAGCAGCCCGCAAGGTCTGCCAGGGCTGGGTCAAACCGGCCGATCTTCCCAGTAACCGCGAAATCCGGGACGAAATTCAGCGTTTCGCCTGCACATTCGAGGGGGAGTCGCGTACCGAAAACCTGCTGGCGATGCGGCTGCAGGCCCTGCGTTATCTGCGACTCTTCAAGGCGTTTCACCCCAAAATTATCGGCAGTACACTCACCGGTCATATCCGGCAGGGATCGGATATTGATATCCACGTCTTTTCGCACAGTTGTGAAGCAGTGACGACACAGCTGGATGAAGAGGGAACGCCTTACCATGTCGAGCACAAGACGGTGAAGAAACACGGAGAAGAACGCGTGTTTACACACATTCATGTGCAGGATACCTATCCGGTTGAGCTGACGCTGTATCCGACAGAAAAATCGAGTTACGGCTTCAAATGTTCGATTACGGGGAAACGGATTGAACGAGCCACCCTGCCCGAGTTCGAACAACTGCTGGAGCAGGATTATCCCGGTATCGATCTGGATCAAAGGCTGGCAGAAGTCGAGGAGAGTGTGGACCGGTTCCAGATTTACCGTATGCTGCTCCTGCCTCTGGCTGCGGTGAAGCAGTCAAAGAAATATCACCCCGAGGGGGATGCGTTATACCACAGTCTGCAGGTTTATGATCTGGCTTGTGACGAATTGCCTTACGACGAAGAATTTCAGCTTGCGGCACTGCTGCACGATGTGGGCAAAGCCATCGATTCAAAGAATCACGTCGAGGCAGGCTTGCAGGCGCTGGAAGGATTTATTACAGATCGAACCGCCTGGTTGATCGAACATCACATGGAGGCCCACCTGATCCGGTCGGGGACGATCGGCGCCCGGGCCCGTCGACGACTGATGGCCAACGAAAATTACGAAGACCTGCTGCTGCTGGAAGAATGCGACCACAGTGGTCGCGAGCCGGGAGTGCAGGTGCCGGACGTGGATGACGCGCTGGAATCCATCCGCGAACTATCACGATTGTGCAGCTAAGCTGCTGCCCAATCAGAACCGCTTTTCCAGAAATCAGATCACAATTGAAATAAAGAGAGAGAGGAACTTTCGATGACGAAACGAGTACTCAGTGTCGGGCAATGTATGCCGGATGCCAGTGCGTTAAACCGTTTTCTGAATACCCATTTTGAAGTCCAAATCGATGAGTCGGACGTGGAACAGGATACGCTCGAGAAGCTGAAAACCACCGCTTACGACCTGGTGATGATCAATCGCAAACTGGATGCGGACTACAGCGACGGTATCGAACTGATGCAGACCATCAAAAATACGCCCGATGTGAAGCCTTGTACGTTGATGCTGGTTTCCAACTTTCCGGAGTACCAGGAACAGGCGGTTGGAGTTGGTGCCGCGTACGGGATCGGTAAAAACGAATATCACAGCCCGGAAACCGTGGCCCGCCTGCAGCCTTACCTCGGCTGATAGCGGACGTAGCGTCCGGGGAGTGTTTCGGATTTAACATCCAGTGGCTGGTTGTTGTGTACGATGGGTACGCCGTTGGTGAGAACATATTCCATACCGGTGGAATACTGCTGCGGATCTGTGTAGGTCGCGTTATCCTTAATGGTTTCGGGATCGAAGACGACGATGTCCGCGTAGTTGCCCTGTTTGAGGATGCTGCGTTTTTCCATACCGAACCGCTGGGCGGCACAACCGGAGAGTTTATAAACCGCATCTTCCAGTGAGAAGAGTTTGTGGTCCCTGACACAGGGGCCGAGGATTCGCGCGGCGGAACCGAACTGGCGGGGATGAATGACGCCCCCGTCCATGTAGATGCCGTCGGTGCCCATCATATACAGGTCGTGCTGCAGAACGGGATCGACCAGGCGGTCATCGCCCATGTTAAAGACCAGCAGGACAGCCATCTCTTCTTCGATGAGCAGTTTGATCAGGGCTTCCTCTTTGGGAAGTCCTGTTTCTTCCACGTACTGGCTGAGCATTTTGCCCTGGTGCTGCTTGTTCTTTTCGGTCAGGACCCAGGCGATCTGAATGGCCGAGATGTCGAGCAGGTAGTTCTCCAGTCCGTATTTGAACCGCTGCTGCATTTCGGGCTGCTTGAGTTTTTCAACTGCCTTGCGGGGGCCCTCTTCGAAGACTTCATAGGGAAGCAGGAAGTGCAGCATGGTGGAGCCGGGCTGATAGGGATAGACGTCGAACGAAATATCAACCTCGTGGCGGGCGACTTTGTCAATGTATTCGAGTGCCTCTTCGGCCTGCCCCGGATGCTGTCCCTTCATGTGAGAGATATGTACCTTGACGCCGGCCCGCTTGCCGATTTCGACGAGTTCCTCGATCGCGGGCATCAGCGTTTTCTTGTAGCGGATGTGCGAGACATACAGGCCGTCATATTCGGCCATCGCCTGGCAGGCTTCGACCAGTTCGTCGGTCGGCGAGAAGCACTGGGCGACGTAATCGAGACCGGTTGAGATCCCCACGGCGCCCGCTTCCATTCCCTTGCGGACTTCGCTGCAGATCAGTTTCATCTGGAAGTCGTCGACCCGCTGGCGTCCGAATCCGCAGTGCATGGAACGCAGGTTGGCATACGGGATGTGGGTCATCACATTCTGCACGTTTCTGCCGTCGAGCAGATTCATGTAATCTTCGAGGGATTCCCAGCCCGTGTATTCTTCGGGGTAAAGTCCGTCGAGGGACTGCAGATAGTAGATCCAGTCTGCTGCGGTGCAGCGGTCGACAGGGGCATACGAGATGCCATCGGCCATGATGACTTCCGTTGTGAATCCCTGCGATGTTTTGGAGAGGAAGTTCGGCGTATTCAGGAGCCAGCTGTCGGAGTGATTGTGGACATCCACGAAGCCGGGGGCGACGATTTTTCCTGTCGCGTCGATCTCAAAGGCCCCCTTCGCAGAGGAAAGGTCTCCCAGGGCGACGATCTGGTCCCCCTTGATGCCGACGTCGGCAGTCACGCGCGGGGCGCGGGTTCCGTCGATGACGGTGCCGCCTTTAATCAGAACATCAAATTCAGGGGTCGTGGAAGAAGAATCACTGCTGCTCATGGGGGTTGTCAGTTTCGTGTTGCGGGACGGTGTGGGTGGGTGAACGCTGTGATGTTTTATTTACTTTGACATGTTCCCTCAGGGGAGAAAAGTCTCTGTGGAAAATATTTCAAAAAAATGAGAATGGCTCAAGTGTGCATGGGTTTTCGGAGTCTGGGGGAGATGGCCATTTCGGGGTTAATTCTGTTTTCTTTCGCTGGGGCGTCCACTACAATAAATGGATCTTTACTGATTTGAGATTCTTAAAAGTTAAATCACGTTTTAACCGACTAAAGTAACATGGCGTCAGAAGATTACTTTAGACATTCAAACAGGAGCACTTCATGAGTCAACGTACAACACGCCGCGAGTTTATCAAACAGAGCTCGGCACTGGGGGCCGCCTTCTGGGTCGGTGGTCAGAGCCTGCTGGCTGCTGAAAAATCTCCCATGGAAAAAATCAATTTCGCCGCGATCGGCGTGGGCGGTAAAGGCTCCAGCGATACAGCGAGTGCAGCAAGCAGCGGTAACCTGGTTGCTATCTGTGATATCGACGATAAGCGTCTGTTGAAATCAGCGGCCCGCTATCGCAAAGCGCAAAAGTTCAATGATTATCGCGAAATGCTGGAAGAGATGGGCGATAAAATTGACGCGGTGACCGTCAGTACCCCTGACCACTCGCATGCTCCTGCCTCCGTGATGGCGATGAAAAAAGGGAAGCACTGCTTCACCCAGAAGCCGCTGACCTGGTCGGTCCACGAAGCCCGCGTGATGCGTGAAACAGCCAACAAGCACAATGTGCAGACCCAGATGGGTAACCAGGGGACTGCCAAGGACGGGTTCCGCGAAGCCGTCGAAGTCATCCGGTCTGGCGTGCTGGGTAATGTGCGTGAAGCCCATGTCTGGACGAACCGTCCGGTCTGGGGTAAAGGCGTCGAGCGTCCACCGGAAGGGGAACCGGCCCCCAAGCACATTCACTGGGATCTGTTCCTCGGCCCTGCTCCTTACCGGGAATTCAGCACGCTGTACCATCCGTTTGAATGGCGTGGCTGGCTGGACTTCGGTACCGGTGCCCTGGGTGACATGGCCTGTCACACGATGAACATGCACGTGATGGCCCTCGATCTGTACGATCCGACTTCCATCGTCGCCGAATCGGAAGGAATGATTGAAAACGAGACTTATCCCAAGTCGACTAAAATCACCTACCAGTTCCCCGAGCGGACCCAGGGCGATAAAACACTCTGCCCGCTGAAGCTGACCTGGTACGATGGCGGTAACCTGCCTCCGGAAGAACTGCTGATGGGCGAAAAAATGAAGCCCAGTGGTGTGGTTCTGATTGGCGATGAAGGCAACCTGTATACGCCGGACGACTACGGTGCAGAATACGTGCTGCTGCCTCGCGACAAGTTCAGCGACTTCAAAAAGCCCGAGCAGAGCCTGCCTCGTTCGCCCGGCCACTTCGAAGAATTCGTTGTCGCCATCAAAGGTGGTGAGCCCGCGATGTCCAACTTCAATTATGCCAGCCGCCTGACGGAAACGACCCTGCTGGGTAACTGTGCCATCCGCGCTGGTAAGAAACTGGATTGGGATGCCAAGAAGATGGAATTCACGAATGCTCCGGAAGCTAACAAGTTCCTGAGCCGTGATTACCGTGATGGCTGGTCTCTCTAATCGCTGAGAGCCCAATTCACTGAGATATGAAAACCCCGCAGGACGATTGGTTCTGCGGGGTTTTTTCGTAATATCGGACGGAATGGAAATCAGCGGACGATATCATCCAGGGCCGAGACGGAGACGACTTCCCGGCGGGAGACGAGGACCCGCTCGCGGTTGACGGCGACGCCGTGTTTGCCCATTTCATGGACGTACAGTTCACGGGTGGTGGTCGTATCGCGGAGATCGTGGACGTCGGCCTGTTCCAGAAACAGGTAGTGCTGGTCCTGTCCGATCAGGGTTCCTGCAATCACGTAGAGGCTGGTGAGGTCGATCACGACCGTTTTGCCCACCATTTGATCAAAAAACTGAGAGTCTTCACTCATTTCGCATCCATCAGGTTAGAGACACAGATTCCAGCCGCCTATTGTGACCGGTTTGACGGCGAAATCAACCGGTGCCGCCCCCTGCGCGTGGGGCGTGTGAGGAAATCTCGGGTTGACCCAAAACGATAAATCCCATATAAGAGCGGTTCACAAATCCTCTCCCCTGCCTCTCCTGTGACAATCATGTCTCTGTTTTGCCATAAGTCTCTTTGGTGAAATGGTTTAGTGTCCTCATTTGTCTGGTTGGCAGGCGTCAAAATCTGAATCCCTGTTTCAGTGTCGATGTCTTATGACTTTATTATCAGCGCCAATTCGTTCGTGTGTGCCTGTCCTTCTGTTTTGCCTGGCTGTGTTCGGCTGGATTGGTGGAAGGACTGTAGAGGCACAGATAGAGACGCCGCTGAAAAAGAACTCGATTCTACTGATGCGGACCGGCCGGATGGTCTCGGGCGAAATCAGTGAAAGCGCGGGAGGCTACCTCGTCACGAATCCGACGGGGAGTATGCTGGTCCCCTTTGCGGATGTGGTGTTTGAGGCTCCCGACCTGCATGGAATTTATAAGAAGCAGCGGGCGTCGATGAAATTTCCCACGGCCAATTCGCATATGGATCTAGCCCGCTGGTGTGTAACGAATGATCTGATTGAAGAAGCGAAGAGCGAGTTACGAGATGCGATTCGCCTCGAACCCAAACGCTCTGAGCCCCAGTTGATGTTACGTCGTCTGATGAACGTCTCTCCCACGAAAGACCGGATGACGATTCAGCAGAAAATCGAAGAGAAACTCGTCACGCAGAAACTGGAAAATGCAGACGAAGCGACTTCACTGACAGGGATCTCCCGGGAACAGTCCGCGATTTTCGTACGTAAGATTCAGCCGATTCTGCTCAATAAATGCGGAAATGCGAACTGCCATGGGAGTGCGACGACTTCCGAATTCAAATTAACCCAGGTCACGCGGCGGTATGGAAATCATCGGATCTACGCCGAGAAGAACCTGGCAGAGGTCATGAAGTGGCTGGATTTCGACTACCCCACCAAAAGCGCGTTGATCGTGAAACCGGAGCAGGAACATCCGCAGCAGGGCATGGTAGTCTACCAGGGCTATGCGGGACGGAAGCAGAAAGAGATTGTTCAGAAGTGGGTGGGCGATGCGGTGGCAGACCGACTGGCGAATGACAATCTGCGGGCCGACCGGCTGGCCAAACGGGCGGAACGCCGGGTGGGCTTTGCTCGTGAGAATCTGTTGAAGCAGGCCGCGGAGATTCGCCCGACAAGCGGCGGTTCCAATTCCGGCCTCGAACAGGCTCTCATGGAACAGGACATCCAGGATCGGGCGGCAGCAGGACAGCCGGTGATTCAGCAGACCGGCGGAACCAGCGAGGCCACGCCTCTGAAGGGAGACCTCTCGCTGATTGCCGATTTTGTTCCGAAGAAGCTGTCCGACCAGGAAATTAATAAGCTGGTAAAACCGAAGCCCGCGGATCCCTTTGATCCCGCGGAATTCAACAGCGGTGTGCCTGCCAGTCCCTGATTAGAGGGTGACATTCAGCAGCACCAGTTCTCAATGAGGGCCGCGAATTTCTCGGTCCCCTGCTCCAGCTGTTCGAGGGCGATGAATTCATCGTGTGTATGTGCCTGGCCGATGTCTCCGGGGCCGAAGACGACCAGGTTTTTCATCTCGGGAAACTGGCTGCCGTCGGTGCCGTATGAGACTGTTTTCGCCTGATCTTTACCGGCAATCTTCAGGACTTCTTTGACGATAGTCGAATTCGGATCGGTGTAAACCGGGCTGCCTCCGCATTTGAACTGGAATTCGATACCACACTTTTCAGCAGCTTCGCGGGCGCGGGCGACCAGTTCGTCCGGCTCCTGTCCCGGCATGGGGCGGAAGTAAACGGTGCAGATACTCTGCGGGGGTGTGATGTTGACGGCAGCCGTTTTGTCGTTGATACCGATGTTCCAGCCATTGGTAGGCGGGTTGAATTCGTCATTCTGCCAGCGGGGATCGGTCATGCATTCCTCGTACAGTTTTTTCATTTCGACGAGGAACGGGATCATAGCGAGGTTCGCGTTGATGCCGGTATCGAGGCTGGAGTGTGCGGCCCGGCCGTGGGAGATGGCCTGGAAACCGTAGGTTCCCTTATGCGCGTAGACCACTTCAAGCATGGTCGGTTCGCCGATGATGCCGTGGGCTTCGCCTGCTGCCATCTCTCGATAGATTTGGGAGTGTTCCGCTACGTTCTTAGCACCGTGATAGCCGACTTCTTCGTCTGCGGTACAGGTGATGTAGAGCGGGTGTTTCAGGTCCTGGTCGACGTAGCGTTTGGCGGCCGCCAGCATACAGGCGATAGACCCTTTCATATCGCAGGAACCGCGGCCATAGAGTTTGTCTCCCTGGATGGTGGGGGTAAACGGACCAAACTCGTCGGTGAACCAGGGATCTGCGGGAACCACATCGGTGTGGGCGAAGTAGGCCATGCCTCCGGGGCCGAAACCGCGACGACCGATGACGTTGGCTTTGCGTACGCCTTTGGCATCCGTGTATTCGAGGCGCTCGATTTCGAAGCCCAGTTTTTTGAGCTCGGCTTCGACGTAATCGGTGACTTCGACGTTTGAGTAGCAGCTGGTGGATTCAAAGCCGACCAGTTCCTGCGTGTATTTCAGGGCATCCATGAATGGGTTCCGGGTATTCTCTCTGGGTTAAGACTTCAGGTGGCGCTCGAAGTGGGACCGTGTTTTATCCCACATCACGGGGGACAGCACGTGGCCGGCCCCCTCTTCAATATAATAACTAAAGTTTGTTTCTGCATTCATGGCAGCGTAGTTGTTTGCAATTATTTTGACACCGCGGCGGACTTCATCGATGGGGCTGCCTCCATCCAGCTCGCCGAAATTCATGTGCAATGGACGCGGGGCGATGAGGGCGGCGATGTCGGGCGTGTCGCCAAATTCGTAGATACCCGGGATAAAATTCGGGAAACAGTGCAGCATGTGTTCGCGGTGAATGCCTTTGTAGGTGGGCAGGCAGCAGTTGCCCACCAGGCATTTGATGCGGGGTTCCCAGGGACCGATGAGCCAGGTGTGTGTGGAACCCATCGAGTGTCCGTAACAGCCGATTTTTTCATCGATGACTTCGGGGCGACTCTGCAGAAAATCGATGGCGCGCTGCATGTCGAGAATGTTTTTCCAGGCCATGCATTTGCCGTCGACGACGTAACGCAGGAATTCAAAGCGTTCATAGTTCCCTGCTTTGAGTTTGCCGGTCGGGTCCTGGCGTTCTTCGAAGCAGAGCGCATCCGGACAGAGGACCACGTAACCTTCTTTCGCGAGGGCGGCACCGGTGTGGTGCATCGGGTTTCCGGCCAGTCCCGCCGGTTCGCTTTTGCCGAGATGGTACTGACCGGCGTGCTGGTGCCAGACCGCGACGGCGGGAGCGGGATGTGCGGGCGAGACCATATCGGGAATCAGCAGCATGGCGGGAATCGGATCGCCGGCCTCGGCTTCGTAGGTCAACGATTCAATGCGAAAGCCGTCCCGCTGGATGGTTTCGCGGTGTTTGACGTTGAGGTCCGGCGGCGCGGGCCAGTCACCGCCCAAGCCTGCTAACAGTTTTTGTTTAAAATCGGCGGGGGGCATGGGGTGGGCTCCGGAAAGGGGGAAGCGATTTTTGATTGCATCCTTTCCTTTATAACCGCTGCGGTATTGATAATAAAGCAAAGAATCCGGAAGAAGACTCTGGATTCGATTGCGGACAATTAGGACTATTTTGAGGTTCTGTTTGTGAGGTGGACTGTTCGCGATTTACAATAAATGACAAGCTAAAGGTATTTCATCACAACTGAATCAACATTTCTATGGAATCATTCTTCAATGATACGAATTCTCAGTGTGACAGTGGCATGTTTGATGCCGGTAATATTTTCTCTGGCTGCTGAGACACAGGCTGATCAGAAAGAATTAACGGGCAGTCATGTGCCGAGTCTGGAAGTTCCTGATGATCCTAATGGGAATGCCGATGTCATCAGTGATCTCGCATTCTCACCAGACAGTAAAATCCTGGCTGTGGCTTATGGCAGATTTCGCGGATTATTACGGAAACCTTCACCTGGTATGGCGATTGTCTGGGATATCAAGAGTGGCAAACGATTGGCGACATTTGACAGCTTTAAAGATGGAGTCAGCAGCGTAGTATTTTCGGGCGATGGCAAATATCTGGCAGCGGGTGGCTATGATGGCAGCTTGCAGATCTGGCATGTTACTGACTGGTCGCGCCAGATATCGGTCAATTTCAATTCTGAGTCAGTGACTGCTCTCGATTTCTCTCCGAATAATGCGTCTCTGGCAGTGGGGACGATGTTGTGGGCAGAGGATTCTCGCAAACCCAATCTGCATCTCTATCAGGTATCGACAGGACGGGAAATAAAAAGTCTACGGTGCCCTGCGGAATCTGTGATCGGTGTCGATTTCTTACCCGATGGAAAGTTGCTGGCCCTGGCGAATGGAAATAAGGTGACTTTTCTGGACATCGAGAAACTATTGGATCAGGAATAATCGAAGTAGCAGGACTGTTTTCAAGATTGTGAATGAATATGCCTGGCTGGACTGATATGAAACGGAAACAGGCCAGAATATCCAACCTGCTTCCCTGCAGCTTACTTCTGAATCGTGGCGACCACCTGTGCGGCCAGTTTTTTGATGTCTTCCGGGTCGGAGAGTTCGTTGAACCGTTGGACGGTGACGGCCTGTTCCATGTGGCCGGCGTTTTCCAGGCCGACGGTCAGGTCCTGAAGGACGGCGTCGTACTGGCCGGTTTCGGCGATTTTCTGAAGCGTGGGGACCAGTTGATCCTGTGTGAGGCCGGGGCTGACTTCCGGAGTGGTCAAGGCATTGCCGCTGCACCCGATGAGGGTGAGTGTCAGTAAACAGAGGGCGATTAATTTCATGGACGTAGTCTGTCTCGTAGAGTGGGAAGAAAGAGGGATGTCTCCGGCGTGTCGCCTGTCGGGACAACACACCGGAGCGAATGGAAAATCGCGGTCTGGTGCTTAAGGCAGTTCGACGGGGTTGCCGTCTGCGATGAAGCCCAGATCACGGTAGGTATTGAGGTCGATATTTTCACTGAGGAAGCGGACCGCGCCGTCGCCCAGCAGGAAGTGACAGCCGCCTGTGTGGGAACTGGTGAAGTTCCAGGAGCCGGCGGTGCCGTTGATGCCGTAGTAGGCGCTGTTCGTGGCGATAGCGTTTTGCGTGTAATACGCGGCGTCAGAGTAGTTGCCGATCCAGATTGTGCCGTTCTTGGCGCCTTCTGTCCCCCGCTCGCCGATGATGATGGTGTTACTCAAACCGTCACGGTAGTCTCGGAAGCGGACGCTGGAATTGTCATAGAACGATCCAGTCGGTTTCGTCGATCCCGAGCTGCGATAGGTGTTGCCTGCGACGCCGGTGTAGTTGGATTTTCCGTAGCCGCCGACATCAGTATTCAGGCCGCCCATGGGATCGGAGGGACAGATGTAGGTTGTCAGTACAACTTTGGAATAAGGAGTGGTCACCGTTGCAGAGCCGGTGGTCATTTCGGGAATGGTGGTCCAGTTGTTATCGACGCCGCCGACTTCCACGATGGAGTTGTAGAGTGCACTCTGCTCGATGTAAGGGAGAATGAAGGTGCCCCAGCCGAGCAGGTTGTGGTTGGTGACGTTGGCAGTGGGATCGTCATCGAGATAGCCGGGCGGGAGCGTGGAATGCACGTCGTTGTAGTTGTGCATCGCGATACCTATCTGTTTGAGGTTGTTCTTGCAGGAACTGCGGCGGGCGGCTTCGCGAGCCTGCTGGACTGCAGGGAGCAGCAGTGCGATGAGAATGGCGATGATGGCAATGACCACCAGCAGTTCAATGAGGGTAAATCCTTTACGGGTCGGGTGACGATACAACACGATCGGGTCTCCTGGGGTTTGAATTTAGAGGGTACGTAACAGGTAGCGGGTTGTCGTGGTGGGTAAAACGGTGGGCGTTTTACTATGTGGGCGCAGCGTCTGGCTGGAAAAAGCTTCTCTAAGCAGGCAGCGAATTTATTTGCTCGCTGTGCTCGAAGCAGGTCTGGCCAGATTTTTAACAGCGTTGTTTAAATATTCGATGGCCGAAGTGTGAATAGTTGGAGAAGCGATTTGGGGCGGGCTGAACATTCCACAGAAAACGCTCGCGAATTCAGGCGAAAGGCGTTATGCTGAGAGTGAACAAAAAAATCAGTTTCATTTGATCCTGGGTCGGATCTTTCGCGTTGTCAGACTCAAGACAAGACTGTTTTCCCAGCGCCGTTTGTTCTTCAGGATGAATCCGTTCCATGTCAATTCAAGTCAGCTGCCCTGTCTGTGCGAAGAATTATAAAGTCAAAGAGGAAGCCGCCGGTAAAAAGCTGCGCTGTAAGGAGTGTGGCGAAACCGTGGCGATTCCCACGCTGGAATCAATACAGGACGAAGACTACGCCGAGAATGACTTTTCCAGCCTGCTGGACGATGCGGTGGAACTGGAAGCGAAGTCCAAAACGATTCGCCGACCGGTGCGGCGCAAGCCGATGGTTAAAGCCGAGAAGTATGATGGTGATGAAGACGGCCCCGTCACGCGGAAGAAAGAGAATAACTACGTCGAGGATCTGAAGGCGACGTTTCTGATGCTGCTCGATCCGTCCAACCTGTTTATCTTCATGCTGCTCTGGCTGGGGATGGGGCTCTGTTTCTCATTATTACCTTTCGCCGGCACACTCGGCTTTATCGGGCTGATCATCATCCGGGGCTGGTACAGCCATTATCGCTTCTGTGTGATTTATGAAGCGGCTGCAGGTGAGAAACATCTGCCGGAATTAAGCCCCGAAGAAGGTTTTTTCATCCCGATGATCAAGTGGATTTTCACCTGGTTCCTGGTGCATTTTCCGGCGTATGCCTATGTCGGTGTGATCTTCTTCCTCAATCCGGAGATCATTGCGGATGCGGGTCTGTATCTGTTCGGAATGGAGACCATCGGTGATAACCTGCCTGCGTTTCACTTGAGCATGTTCATGTTTCTGTATTGCATGGGTGTGTTCTTCTGGCCGATTCTGGCACTGTGCGTGGCCGTCGGTGGTGTGGAATCGGTCTTCCGACTCGACCTGATGGTACTGACGATTTTCAAATCGATGCCCGCTTACTTCTTTACCGCAACCGGGATGTTCTTCGTGGCGGGGCTGCAGCTCGGCTTGACTTTCGCGAACATCGAATGGGGGATCATGGGCCTGTTTCTGATGCGAGGCGTGATGATCTACGTCGAACTGGTGGCGTTACGAATGATCGGCCTGTATTACCACCACTTCAAGAACCAGTTTGCCTGGTCATGGGGATAAGCAGACAGGCTCTTTCGAACTGGTTACTTTTCGTGAATCGTATTGATCACCTGGGCGAAGATCGGCTTTAACTGATCGAACTGGCCGTCGGGACAGAGGCAGATCATATTGAACTGCACCCGTCCGGTGAGCAGGGTCACCCGGTAGCCGCGCTGTGTGCCCCCCAGCAGTGATTTGGTGGTGAAGACGGACTGACAGGCATCGCCCATTTTCGTCTCCAGCAGCTTGTAGTCGCCGATTTCTTCGTAATTGGGGTAGTCGTCTGCCAGTTTGATTTTCATCAGGCGGTGAATGTCGACGACCGGCGGTTCGATCTCGTCGGAATCGGCGCCCTGTGTCATCGCCAGGCCCGCACCACCGAGGGCGCCGCCAGTCATGTTGCCTCGTACCGAAACCGTGGCGCTTTCATCGGGGGAACTGAACTTGGCCCAGCTCTGGACGCCCCCCTGCCCGCCTCCGCTTTTGACATTCCAGTTATCGGGATATTCGCAGCCGAAGTCGCCGACTTCCGGATGGAAGGTCGCATACTTGACGGGACCTGCCGGCTGATTCTGTGCCGCATTCTGAGCACTCAGCGAACTTCCTGCGGTCACCATGAAATAGATCACACCACCGGTCAGGGCGAGCCCCAGGATACTGCCGCCGACTAACAGCAGAACGGGAGGTTGTGACTTTTCCTGTTCCGATTTTTTACCCTTGGATTTGGCTTTCGTTGTGCCGGCACTGCTGCTGGAGTTCCCTTTCTTTTTTCGTGCGCGACGGGCGCGGGCTACGGCGGCACTGTCAAATTCTTCGTCGAAATCATCGAACTCATCTGCGGACGCGGCTCTGGCTTTTGTCTTCTGGCCATCGGCTTTGAGCACAAAGGGGGTTTCGCAACTGCGGCAGTTGACTTTCTTCCCCAGCATTTTGGTGCTTTTCAGTTTAGCTTTAGCCTGACAGTGCGGACAGGTGACGACGATTTCTGGCATGGATGATGTCTCCCGGAAGGATATGAAAGGGCGCTTGTCCCGGGCAGGAACTGCTAAATATACAGACCAGCCTATTCATTCGCTTCAAATTTATCCACTACGATATTTGTGAATCGTTGTGATAAACAGAAAAACGGTGATGTGCAAGCCGATCCTGGAAAACTCACGGAGAATTCATCGAACGCGGTTTTGTTTTTTTCAGAAAGCGACAGACAAAAACCGGAGCAATTCCGTTCTAAAGCAGTAACGAAGCCCGTTGATCTGATTGCGTTACTGGCGCGACAGCAGTCGGTCAATGGGCTTTGTTTGTTTTTTGATTCCAGGAGAGGTAGCTTCCCCTGACCGCGGGTTGCTGGTTTCCATCGCTGGCGAGATATGGCATAATCAAGAGAATGGATTATGTTTACTTTCCGCCTGTCTCTGCTTTCGGGAGAATGCGATGGTTGCCTGTGGTTTGAAATTTCTGTCTGTCGTGTTGTGTGTCTGCTGCCTGAGTGGTGGCGCGCTCCGTGCTGCGGACGCCGGTTATGCTTATGGTTTCGCGAAAACCGAAATCACCCCCGAGGTCCCGTTACGGCTCTCCGGGTACGGCAACCGGGATATGGTTTACGAGAACGTGGATGAGCCCCTGTATGTGCGGGCGATCGCGATTCGATCGCCTGAGAAAAAGGTCTGTGCGCTGGTCTCGCTCGATTCCATCGGCTTCGCCGGCACGTTTACCGACCGGATTGCGAAGACGGTCAAAGAGAAGTATGGACTGGACCGCGATCAACTGGTGATCTGCAGCACGCATTCCCATACCGCCCCGCATCCGGTGGAGGGCTTGTCGAATATCTTCTCTACGCCGCTGACCGAGGCGCAGCGGAATGCATCACAGAAATACTGGACCCAGGTCGAAGCGCGGATTGTAAAGACCGTCGGCACTGCGATTGAAGATCTCAAGCCGGGAACGATGGCGCTGGTCACCGGTGAAGTCGGCTTTGCCCAGAACCGGCGGGTGCTGAAGAACGGCAAGTGGACCGGGTTCGGCGTCAATCCGGAGGGGCCCGTCGATCACAGTCTGCCGGTATTGAAGGTGACTGATGGCAACGGCCGACTGCGGGGGCTGGTATTTAACTATGCCTGTCACTGCACCACGTTCGGCAGCGATTACAATTGTCTTAATGGCGACTGGGCCGGCTATGCCGCCCGTTATATTGAGGAGCAACAGGGGGAGATTGTCGCCGTCTGTACGATCGGTTGTGGAGCCGATCAGAACCCGATCCGGGGTAAGAAGGATGTGGCGAAGGATCTGGCCATTGGTCATGGCCGGGCGATCGCGGTGGAAGTCGCCCGACTGCTGAAACAAGAGACGCAACCCATTACGGCCCCGCTGGGAACCGCATATGGCAAGGCGGATCTGCCTTTTGAGCCCCCTTCAAAACAGGAACTGGAAACGGCCCTCGATCATCAGCGGCCGCAGGTCAGACAGCACGCGGCTAACATGCTCAAGCACTTTGAGAAAGACGGAAAATTGCCGACGAGCTACCCTGCTCCCGTGCAGGTCTGGAAGTTTGGTCGACAATTCACGATGGTCTTCCTGGGAGGCGAAGTGGTGGTGGACTACGCGTTGCGGCTCAAGCGGGAACTCAAAAGTGATGCCGTCTGGGTGACTGCTTACGCCAACGACGTGTTTGGCTACGTCGCATCAGAGCGGATGCGGGATGAAGGTGGCTACGAGGTTGATTTCTCGATGATCTACTACAATCAGCCGGGCCGCTGGGCGAAAGGAACCGAAGATATTCTGATCAAGCGCATTCAAGAACTGGTGCAGCAGGCAGAGTGAATCGCGGCGAAAACAGGGATCGTGCTGCTGACCGGAGGCTGAAAATGGATGATCCGCAGCCGGAAACCCGAATTATTTTGAATTCGGGGCCTGCATTGTGTGTTGTAAGTATTGAGCCGAAAAGCACTTTCCCGTTAGAATCCAGCACCGCTTCCGCGACCCCGGTGCGAACTCATTCGCCTGAAGTGGGGTCCATAGAGAAACACAGGCGCCCGTAGCTCAGCTGGATAGAGCAACGGACTTCTAATCCGTAGGTCGGTGGTTCGAATCCACCCGGGCGTGCTTTTGATGGCGATTCACTGTAAAGGTGAATCGCTTTTTTTATTGGCTGGTGGCGCGGTCTGCCTTGTTGAGTGCTCTCTTCAGAGCCTGACTTTTCTTGTCTCAATTTCTCCAAAGGCTGGCGTCTGCCTTGGGTTACCACTACACTGGTGGTACTACCAAATTTTCACACCCCCCTCTTCTGACGCTCTTTTAATACGGATGATGCTAGAACCATGAAACGATTCTCCCACCGCTGTGCCGTATCTTCTTTGAAATCTGCAGGCTGGGCTGTTGCCCTGTGTCTGTCGCTGTTTGTGACCAGCTTTGCCACTGCGGGGCCGCTGGTTTATGAAGGGACCGAGGGACCTGGTAAAGGCAAGCATATTGTCTTCCTGGCCGGCGATCATGAGTATCGCTCGGAAGAATCGCTGCCCGAACTCGCCCGCATCCTGGCGAAGCGGCATGGGTTCAAGTGCACGGTGCTGTTTAACATCGATCCCGAGACCGGCGAGATTGTCGCCGGCAATTCGAATATTCCCGGGATGGAAGCCCTCAAGTCGGCAGATCTGGCAGTCGTGTTTCTGCGGTTTCAGAATCTGCCTAAGGAACAGATGCAGCATCTCGATGACTATCTGAAACGGGGTGGCCCGGTGGTTGGGATGCGTACCGCCACGCATGCCTTCAACATGCCTGAGTCGGCACCGTTCTCGAAATATTCGTATCAGAGCAAAGACAAAGACTACGAAAAAGGGTTTGGTCACCAGGTACTGGGACAGACCTGGGTCGGACATTATGGAACCAATCACAAGCAGAGCACGCGCATCACTATCATTGACGATAAGAAACAGCACCCGATTCTGCGGGGCGTGAAAGATATCTGGGTGCAGGCCGGCGGTTATGTCGGTAAGCCGATCGATGGTGAAGTGCTGACGATGGCGCAGCCGCTGAACGGGATGCAGCCCGATTCCCCTGCCGATGAAACCAAACCTCCCATGCCTTCCGAATGGACGCGTACTTACACTTCGGCTTCCGGGAAAAAAGGACGTGTCTTTACGACCCTGTATGGAACGCCTGAGGATCTGCTGAACGATGGATATCGCCGGATGCTGGTGAATGCCTGCTACTGGGCACTGGGGATGGAAGACGCGATCAAGGCTGATGCGAATGTGGATTTCGTCGGCCCGTTCGAACCGAACACATTCGGTTTTGGAACCTACGCACACGGGATCAAGCCGGAAGCCTATGCCGGGTTCAAGAGCCCGATTCCCGCAAACCACAATACCAAGCGGACAGACACTCCCCAAAAGGGAGGCAAGAAGGCAGCACCGAAAAAAAAGAAGGGCAAGCCGACCAGTAAGTCGAAAGAGCCTACCGCGTCCCTGGCGACCGGTAAGCCGGCCCGTTTTGTGCGAATTGAACTCCCTGGTGACAAACGGATTCTGACCCTGGCGGAAGTGGAAGTTCTCAGTGGCGGAAAGAATGTTGCCAAGGGGGCGAAAGCCACTCAGTCGAGTACGATGGGATCAGCGGTCGCCGCCAAGGCTTTGGACGGGAACAAGAGTGCGGACTGGGGCAAAGGCGGACAGACGCATACATCGAACTCAGGTTCGAAAAATCCCTGGTGGGAAGTCGACCTGGGCCGTGCGGTTGATGTAGACAAAGTGGCGATCTGGAACCGGGAAGGTTTCGAAGGACGCCTGGAAGACTTCACCCTGACGCTGCTGGATGCGAATCGGAAAGAAGTGTTTCGGCTGACGAAGATCCCTGCCCCGTTCTCCATGGAAATTGACGTCAAGAACAAGGGCAAGCTGGAATACCTGACCCACAGTGGAAAAGCGGGTGTGCCTTACAAGTCGACTTCGAAGTCGGTCGGTGCGGAATCGGGGAGTCAGGTTGAAGATCCGACGCTGGTGGCAGTGCCGGCTGATTATCGTGATCCGATTCCCTTTAAATTTCAGGAAGGCGATGTCGTCGCGATCCTCGGTAATGGGCTGCCCGATCGGATGCAGCATGATGGCTGGCTGGAAACTCTGCTGCAGAGTGAACTGCAGGGTAAGAAAGTTCGTTTTCGCAACATGAGCGTGAGTGGTGACCAGGTAGATTCGTTTCCGCGGAGCAAAGGTGCCGCGACAACCACCGAGATGTTACGGCATGTGAAAGCCGACGTCGTGCTGGCGTTCTTCGGTTATAACGAATCCTTCCAAGGCGTGAAAAAAGCGGGCGACTATCAGAAACGGCTGGTCGATTTCGTCAGAAAGACACGCGGTTCCAAGGCGAATGGCAAATCATTCCCGCGGATCGTGCTGTTCAGCCCCATCGCCCATGAAGATACCGGCAACAAAAACGTGCCGGATGGAAAAGCACACAACGTTCAGCTGGAAGCATACACGCGGGCCACGGCAGCAGCAGCCCGAGAAGCGGGTGTCGCGTATGTCGATCTGTTTCACCCTTCCCAGCAGATGTTCCAGGAGTCAAGCACACCTTTGACGATTAACGGAATCCATCTGACCGAAGAAGGTAACAAGCAGCTGGCGGAGATTATCTCCTCTGCCCTGTTTGGACATCAGGTGACCGCGTCTCAGACAATGGAACCGCTGCGGTCTGCCGTGCTGGATAAGAATTACAAATGGAACAACCGCTTTCGTGCCCGTGACGGGAACGACGTGTGGGGGGGGCGTTCGATTCTCAAGTTTACTGACGATCAGACCAACGCCGAAGTGCTGCAGCACGAACTGTCGATGCTGGACGTGATGACGAACAATCGCGATCCCCTGATCTGGGCGAAAGCCAAAGGGGAAGACTACCAGGTTGACGACAGCAACGTGCCTGCTCCGGTGAAAGTGATTTCGAATGTCGGTGGCGGCAGTAAGAGCTCAAGTGCGGTCAAAGAGGGGAACCTGAACTACATCAGTGGCCAGGAAGCGATTGAGCATATGGCGCTGGCTGACGGGTTTGAAGTCAGTCTGTTCGCGGATGAAAAACAGTTCCCCGAACTGGTCAACCCCGTGCAGATGCAGTTCGATACCAAGGGACGTTTGTGGGCGGCTGTCTGGCCGACCTATCCCAAGTGGGAGCCGCTGAAAGAGATGAACGATGCTCTGTTGATCCTGCACGATGATGACAATGACGGCAAGGCGGATCGCGTGACCGAGTTTGCCCGCATTCAGAATCCGCTGGGTTTTGAATTCTGGAACGGGGGCGTGCTGGTCGCGTCTGCACCGGAAATCGTGTTCCTGAAGGATACCGATGGAGACGACGTGGCCGATGTGCGGACCGTGATGCTGCAGGGCCTCGATTCCTCGGACACCCATCATGCGGCCAATAACCTGATTTACGGTCCCGATGGCGCCATCTACTGGCAGAGTGGCGTGTTCATGGTACATAACCACGAACATCCCTGGGGGCCTTCGCTGCAGGCCAGTGAGTCAGCCATGTATCGCTTCGATCCACGGCGGTTCACGATTTCGATGCACGCGATCAATTCACCCAACCCGCACGGGATTTCGTTCGATTACTGGGGCTATCATTATGCGACCGATGGGACCGGCGGACGGGCTTACCAGGTCCGGCCGGAAAAAGGCGGGTTCAAAATGCACGAGCTGCTCAAGAAAGAAGTTCGTCCTGTGACCGCCAGCGAAGTGGTCAGCAGTGCGCACTTCCCTGAGTCCATGCAGGGGGATTTCCTGATCTGTAACGTGATCGGGTTCCTGGGCATCAAACATTACGATCTGGCCCGCAACGCCACCGATGGTACCGTGTGGGGTGAACCGGCGGGCGATGATCTGACCGTGATGCGTTTAAACGCGGACGGATCGAAAACGGAAGATAAATCCAAGGGGCTGATGATGAGCGGGGATAAGAATTTCCGTCCCGCTGATGCCATTTTTGCTCCCGATGGTTCGCTGTACTTCTGCGACTGGCACAACGTGATCATTGGACACATGCAGCACAACGTTCGCGACCCCAACCGCGATCATCAGCATGGTCGTATTTACCGGATGACAGCCAAGGGGCGTCCGCTGCAGAAACCGGTGGCCATCGATGGCGAGCCGATTCCCGCCCTGCTGGAAAATCTGAAATCGCCGATCGACGGCATTCGTCATCGGACCCGCGTCGAATTGAGCGAACGCGATACCGATGCCGTGATTGCCGCGACGGAAGAATGGATCAAGCAGTTTGATCCCAATAAGAAGGAAGACGCACATCACCTGCTGGAAGCACTCTGGTTGCATCAGCAGCACAATGTCCGGAACCTGGAACTGCTGGGGCTGCTGCTCAAGTCGCCCGAGCCACATGCCCGCATCGCCGCGAATACGGTGAAGCACCTCTGGTTCAACGTAGAAGGCACGATGCGTGGTGGTGTGATTGCTGAAACGGAAGAAGCCGAGACCAAGAAGTCGGGTATTCTGAGCGATACACCCGAGCTGACAACGATTCGCATCGGGACGGTCCGCGAGCGGATGCGTTACGATGTGACGAAGCTGACCGTCAAACCGGGCAAGAAGGTAAAACTGACGTTTGCGAACCCCGATTTCATGCCGCATAACATCATGCTGGTGAATCCCGGTAAAGCGGACGAAGTCGGACTGGCAGCCATTGCCCTGGGGGCCAGCGGGTTTTCTGTGGGCTTTATTCCTGACAGCAAAGAGATTCTCTGGCACAGCCAGCTGGTGGATCATGGTCAGGAAGAGGTGATTGAATTTGTCGCTCCGACCCAGGAAGGGGCTTATCCTTATATCTGCTCGTTCCCCGGTCACCACCTGCTGATGCGGGGGACCATGTATGTGACCAACGATCTCAAAGCGTATCTGGCGAAGAACCCGGAGAAAGAGAAGAAGATCACCAAGTGGAAACTGGCCGACCTGACCCAGGACCTGAAGCGGGTTGGACAGCATCGAAACTTCTCGCGGGGACAGGAGATTTTCACCAAGCTGGCCTGTGCCCAGTGCCATAAGATCAATGAGCACAGCCACACGCTGGGCAAGAACCTGGCGATTGGCCCGAACCTGGATGAGGTCGTGAAGAAGCACAAACACGATCCTAAAGCGGTTCTGGCTGAAATCCTGGAGCCTTCACGGAAGATCGAAGATAAGTACCGCACGGTGCTGTTCGTGCTGGATGACGGTCAGACCATCAACGGTAACATTGTTACCGAAGATGACAAATCGGTCACGATTCTGACCGGACCTCCCCAGGTGAAACAGAAGAAGGTGTCGAAGGATTCGATTGAATTCCAGCGGACTTCTCCCATTTCGATTATGCCCGCCGACCTGCTGAATACGCTGGACAAAGAGGAGATTCTGGATCTGCTCGCGTTCGTGCTGTCCGGCGGGAATGCGAAGTCGGATGCGTTTCATCATCACCACTAAGATGGTGACGACCGACTTCAGGTGATCAATTTGTTTTCGCAATAGAACATGGCAGCCGGTGGCATTTTGCCCCGGCTGCTGTTTCTGTTTTGTGGGCGGTTTCTGTCTGGCTGATCATCAGTGGCTTTTGAGCTGATTTGATTCGGCGCTGCTTTCGTTCATAAATTGCGCAGTTGATGCCAAAGTTGCTTCCACCGGGGCCCGGATTCCATTCTGCGCACCCTGCTCTCTTGTGTGCTCAATCGTTCTGCATGTTCAGCTTGGGGGCTGAGAGCCGATGCCTAGAATGGTGGGCTGTTCCACCGGGGGCCTTTCACGAGGGCTCGGTAGCGTTTCTTTATTTGCACGGTTGATATCGAAGTTGTTTCAACCGGGGTTAACGCCCTGCGGCTAAGGGGAAAATAGCCCATGATGACCGTTTTAACGCCACCGTTCTCACAGAAAAGTACGGACTGCCCGCGGCTGGCGCCTTGCCGGTCATTTATTTGTGTTGGGGATTATTTTGTGGATCGGCGTGGGCAGGTCAAGTGGAATCTGGGGTTTGAGGTTCTGATGAGATCCTGTGAGTTCAGGCTGAATGTGGGGCGAAATGCTCTGAGTGTGCTCCGAAAGCATTTGAAAATGTACGAGACAGTGGGAACCGGTGATGAATGTTCGGGTGAAACGTGGGTGAAAATCGACGTCGATTCAGGTGCAGCTGTGTCACTGGTGCCCCGTGTTCCGGTGCTCGCATCATCCGCCTCGCGCGCGAAGCACAATTGCACAAGAATACGATTCGGGGAGTGGGAATCAAGGGGAGTTTATGCAGTGAAAAGAACTGAACGGCACACCTGGTTATCCGGAAGCGGTGTAATGTGTTCAGAGATCGAGCTGGAACCGCAGGCCGGCGACGAAGGCATCGGGATAGATGCCGGAAGGAGTAGAGATATACTGGAGGTCGGGCTGGATGCTGAGTGCGTCGTTGATCTGTGCTTTGTAAAAGACTTCGACCATGATCTCGCGGTTGGTGCCTCCCTGGTCGAGTTCGACCCACCCTGCTCCGGCGCCGGTGACGTCCTGATCGCGTCCGCGGATCAGACCGGTATAGGAGAGCCCGGCCAGGGCATCATGCGGGATCAGGGGAAAAGGAGAGCGGCCATAGGTGCTGGTAGGAAAATGCTGGGCGAAGACGGTCAGCCCCTGAGGCTGGTCGTCCGTGCTGCCTGCTTCGCGGAACAGGAGCTGTTCTATCTGTACGTAATAGCCGAAGGCGCGGGGAATCGTGCCGGCGGGAACCGATCCAGGGGTCTGGTAAGTGGCGCCGGCTGTGAATTTCCCGGGCAGCTGTCGAAACAGGCTTTGATAGTGATACTCAAATTCGCCGATGAACAGGGCCGAGTTGTTATCGGAAAAGAGCCCGTTCGCGTCGCTGCGAAATGCGTCCCAGCCCCCGACCCTGAGACTGAGATCGGAGTTGACTTCGGTCATGAATACAACAGCGGGACTGGGGGCGGGAAACGAGGGCAGCCCCGCCGAGGGGGAGAGACCGAAGGCGGAGTTGATGAAATCGCCGGCGGCATCGATTGCCAGGAACAGGTTGCTGATATCCTGCTTGCCGACGCGCATCTTCACACCGGAATCGTAGAGGCCGACCTCCCACCAGAGTTCACTGATCTGGGCGATGTTGTCGAACGAGTCAATACTGCTGAGGATCTGCGTGGCGCCGACATACTCATCCAGGCCGCGACCGTGGGTGTTCTGAAACAGGATCGAAGCGCGTCCCGGGATGTCGAGCTTCATCTTTTCAAAATCGAGATCAACGGTGAGGTCGAGCAGACCTTCGTACTGAGTCGAACCGTTGGTGGCGATCCCGCCGTGGGTATTGGTAAAGACTTCACCGTAATAGACGGGGGAGACAGCGATACCGCTATCGGATTGAAACCAGTCGGGGATCAGCGTCGGATCTTCGGGAGCCGTCATATTGGTGGGAGGTACTATGGTAGCGGGATCAACGGGGAGACAGTCGATCTGTTCTGTCAGAGCCTCTTCAGCGCAGGGCTGACTGCAGACTGCCTGGCGGGCAGACAGAACCAGAATCAGAAATATCAGCGGGACGACAGAATTCAGCCGCAACGTTACGCTCCCCGTTCACGCTGCGTGAGAATGTTCAGATCGGAAAACAGCGCGCAATACTCTTATTTTCGGCAGAATTGACGCTGTGATCCAGTCTGGGGGAATAGTCAAACTAAGGAGAGAATGACGGCATGTTTCAGTTGGATTGCAGGGCTTTCTGCCCTGTTTTGGGCTGTGTGGCCAGGTGTTTTCGCAGGAATGCTTCGACCAGTTGTATCCGCTGTGCGTCAAAAAACTGGGGTCCACCATGAGCACCTCCATGAATGACTTCGAAAGTGACATCCAGATCGTGCTGCTTGTACTTGCCGTGCAGTTCGTGGGACTGGTTGATGGGGACCTGGGGGTCCTGATCTCCGTGAATCATGAGCAGCGGCGGATCTTGCTCGTCCACGTGAAACACGGGGCTGGCAAGACGGGCGAGTTCGGGCATGTTTTCCGGGCGGTCACCCAGCAGGAGTTGCAGCGCGGGGACGCGGACACTCAAGCCGTGCGGCGTGGACTGGGGGAGGATCGTCATGAAGTTGGTGGGACCATAGTAGTCGACGATGGCATCGACGCGGGAGGATTCCTGATCGAAGTCGCCGAGGTCCCCTTCCAACTGCGGGTGTCTGTTAGTGACACCCATCAGGGCGACCAGGTGTCCTCCGGCCGAAGAACCGAGGATGCCGATTTTGGTGGCGTCGTAGCCGTACTTCTTTGCAGAGCCGCGCAGGAAGCGGATGGCGGCTTTGATATCGTGGATCTGGGCCGGGAAGCGCGCGACCGGGGAGAGACGATAATCGACGCTGGCGACGGCGAAGCCCTGCTGGACCAGAGCAGCGAGGGGCATGTGGTCTTTGGAGCCGGCCCGCCAGGCACCGCCATGGATCCAGACCAGGAGCGGCGGTTGCGAGACGCTCTCGGGGAGGTAGAGGTCGAGCAGCAGGCGGTGGCCGTCTGCGGTTGCGTACTGGATGTCGTTGATCCGCTGAATCGATTCCACGGCGAAACTCCTGTCGGGGGATACAAACAGCATCAGGGCCAGCATGAGCCCGGCCCGGTAGAAAGGTCGCATAAGTGCCTCTTTCTCAGCTTGATTTTCGGGGCGATCCCGGAGGTTTCCGGATGTGTCCATTGTATACCTGAGGGACGGGGAATGACAGGTCGGGAGTCGGCTGGGCTGGCGAGAGCGGCCCGATCCGGATTTCCCTCTTTTCCCGGTCGATCCGATCTGTAGAATTCCTGTTATGGGGTGAGGCAGATGCCTGGCTTCGTACTAATCAGGCCTGGATTAAGGATTTGAAAATAACTGTGAAATCGGAAAAAATCTCGGTCGCAAAGAATTCGCGGGAGTGCTATGATCCGCTGCCTGCCTGTGGATCGACAACGCCACTCAGACACAAGCGATTTTCTCACCCTGGGGGTCTTCCCTGCATTCCAAACTCTCCTTTACGACCGGTTTGTCCGTGTAAAGGAAACCCTGATGCAGGATTCCGTTGTGAGCTCAACAGGCAGGCGTCTCCCGGTGGGAGTGCGTCTCGACGCGAATTTTTTTCAAGGATAGATGTACCGTGTGGTCTCTAAAAACAGCACAGCGGGCGCTGATCGCCGCCGGTTGTATGGCGATGATTTACACCCAGTTTACGATGTCACCTGCGACGATTGAGTTCGCACGCTCGCTGGGAGCGACCGGGTTACACATCGGGATTCTAGGTGCCCTGCCAACCATGATGCTGTTTTTCCAGTTCCTGGCAGCGATTGTCGCCAACCACCTGGAGTACCGCCGCTGGCTCTGGTTTCCGATTTCGATTTTGCAGCGATTGATTCTGGTGCCTGTGGCTTTGGTTCCCTGGCTGCTGCCTTCCCTGTCTGATACGGCCTGGCTCTGGTGGCTGATCGTGTTGACTGCGGTCAACCACGCGCTGATTCACTTTACAACCCCGCTCTGGTTGTCGTGGCTGGGAGACTATCTGCCGCACAAGGGGCTCAATCATTATTGGGGCTATCGCCAGGTCTGGATGTACTGGACCGGAGCGATTTCACTGCTGGGCGGTGCGATTTTCCTGGCGGAAAGTGGTCTGGATATTAAGTACGGGTTTGCCTGGCTGGTTGGCGTCGGATCGATTTTTGGCGTGTTCGATATTCTGTTCTACACAAAGATCGAAGAGCCGCCTGTGGCGAAGGTCAAAGAACCGAAGCTGAAAAAGGTGCTGATGACGCCTTTTCTGGATCCGAATTTCCGATCTTATATTTCGTTCACCTGTTTCTGGCATTTTGCCGCGATGCTGGGCGCTCCCTTCATCAGCTATTACCTGCTGGAATACACGGGCATGGACGTGTTCCGGTTGCTGCTGCTCTGGACGTGTGCCTGGCTCGGTGGCGCAGTCTTTTCCAAGCGACTGGGTTCGATGGCCGACCATTACGGCAACCGGCCGGTGCTGATTCTGTGCACGGCGTTCAAATCGACCAACATGATCGGCCTGCTGTTTCTTCCTAAAGATCCAACGCTGGCGTTCTGGATTATGGTGCCGGTGTTTATTATCGATTCACTGCTGAATGCGGGGATTGCGATCGCCAATAACGGCTTCATGCTCAAGAATTCCCCTTCCGAAAACCGGACGATGTATATCGCTGCGGGAACCGCCCTGGCGGGACTGGTGGGCGGCATCACTTCGATTCTGGCGGGGGCGTTTCTGGTGATGTCCTCAGGCTGGAGCGTGACGATTCTGGGGAAAGAGTTCAACAATTTTCATCTGATTTTCTTCATCAGCCTGTTGATGCGACTGGTCGCAGCCTTCTACGCACGCTCGGTTCGCGAACCGGATTCGCACTGGACGGCGCAGGTAATTATGAAGCTGGTAGGCGTCACGCCATTCCGGATGATGCGTTTTCCCGTTGGTCTGTACCGTTCCTTCCGTACGGACGAATTAAGGGAGATGTCGCCTAAAGAAAGACGGAAACAGAGCCGTCTGGAGAAAGCGAAGCAGACCCAGAACGCGGGTAGTGGCCCGGTGGAACCGGTTTAACTCCGCAGGATCACCAGATGATCGGTGGCGAGCTGGATTTCGTTGTCCTGGATCAGGGGCTCTGATACCGAGGAGAGCTCGAGCGAACCTGTAAGGGGGATGCGAACGGGCTCAGCGTCCGTATCTGCGACTGGGGTGAGACGGGAGTGGACGGTGATCGTGCCCCCCTGCTCCGGCTGCAGGTATTGGAGCGTGAATATATTGTGCTCCCGGTCAACGCTGGTCTGCAGGTGGTCAGCGGTCAGCCAACCTGCGTCGATCCCCTGTTTGCGGAGGTTGAGCAGGCTTTGATACCAGTGGAACATGTCCGGATCGCGGTGTGAGGCTTCGTTCCATTTGGCTTTGAAAAACGCCTCGGCCTGCGAGGGGAGCAACGCATCCTGCCAGACATGAGGTGGATAATCGCCTCGACGACCGACGTCGACGGCGTCGCGGAGATGTCGATCTTCAAAGTCGACGAAGAAAGGAAACGGAGCGGAAGTCGCGAATTCTTCTCCCATGAAGATCAGCGGGATCCCGGGATACAGGAGGACCAGACCGGCGGCCGCTTTCTGGAATGGTTTGGACGTCAGATGGTGAATCCGTTTGCCGTGCGGATGATTGCCGACGCTGTCATGGGTTTGCAACGCGATGACCAGCGATTCGAAATGCCGGCTGGCCCGTTCCCTGTCGGTGACGCGTTGTGAGTCTTTGCCGGCAAAGACGTATCCGTGTGCCAGCGACTCCACAAGGTCCGCGGTTCCGTGGTACTGACGGTGCGTCAGAGAGAGGTCCGGCAGGACGTGGGAATAAATTGAGTACATCAGGCAGTCGCACCAGATGCCGTCGTAAGGGACGCGGTCCTGACCAGGAGTCAAAAGTTCGTGGTTGTAGGCATTGGTCTCAGCGAAGAGGTGAATGGGCCAGCGTACGGACTCCGCGTGTCGCGAGACGCCCCGGCGGATGTCGTCCAGGATGTCGGGGCGACTGTCATCGTACATACAGTGCACGGCGTCGAGGCGGAGTCCATCGAGGTGAAACTCTTCAAGCCAGTAAACAGCGTTATCGACGATGAACTGCCGGACGTGTTCTGATTCCGGGCCATCGTAGTTGAAGGCGTCTCCCCAGGGGGTGTGATGTTTGTCGGAAAAATAGGGGCCGAATTCGGAAAGGTAGTTCCCCTCCGGTCCCAGATGGTTGTAGACCACGTCCAGAATAACGGCGAGGCCTGAGCGGTGGCATTCGTCAACGAAGGCGCGGAAGTCGTCAGGCGTGCCATAAGTGTTGCGGACGGCGAAGAGGTCAACCCCGTCGTAGCCCCAGTTCCAGCGACCGGGTGACTGGGCGACCGGCATGATCTCGACTGCGGTGATGCCGAGCTCGATTAATTCCGGCAGGCGTTCGATGGCCGCGCGAAACGTGCCTGCCTGGGTGAAGGTGCCGACGTGCAGTTCGTAGATCACGAGGTTTTGTTTTTCAATTCCCTGCCAGCTCTCATCGGCCCAGGGGAAGTCGCGGGGGGCGATGATCTGAGAGACACTGTGGACTCCCTGCGGCTGGTATCGCGAGGCGGGATCGGGGCGCGTAGTTTCCCCATCAAGGCGGTACTGATAGCAGGCATTCGCGGAGGCCTGGGGGATGGTGCCGGAATGATATCCCTGATGATCGCGCACCAGTTCGTGGCTGCTGTTTCCGCTATCGGTATTGATCTCGACATGCACCTGCTTACAATGAGGCGCCCAGACGCGGAAGTGGGTATCCCGGGAGGTCACAGGGGTGGCGCCGGGACGCGTGATTTCCGTTGGTTCGGGGGCCGCGAGTCCAAACCAGCGACAGCCTTCCAGCACTGCGGAAGTGGCGGTGGCTGAAGCGAGATAGAGGCGGTCATCCCAACCGGATTGTCGGTGCAGGTTATAGACCCGCTGGGCAAGGCTGCGGTCGGCGTTTCCGACCAGAATCGTGCGGTAGCCTGCAGTCAGTGCGGCCAGGTCGTTTCCGGAGTCTCCAGAAAAGACGGTGCTGGTGGGATCGAGCTGATTCTCCTTGTGCCACCACTCAAGGGCCAGGGCCTTGGAGACGGTAGCGGGGAGCAGGTCGATCAGGCCATCCCCGTTAAAGGGATCGACGCTGTGAATGATCGAGTATGGAGCGTCGGTCTTGTCGAGGATCTGCTGGATGCGGTCGACTTCCTGCTCCAGCAGTGACGCGTCGGTGTAGTAACTGAGTTTGAATCTCCCCTGCTTTTCCTGTTCCTGTAAACGCAGACCGGAAATCGGCTGCAGGAGTTCGCGGAGCTTCTCGATGGGCATCGAGGCGATGATTTGATCCTGGTAATCCTGATAGGCGGAGACCAGTTCAAATTCGCCTGAAGTCTGGCGTTTTAAGATGGAAGTGCCGACGTCGCAGATGATCCACTGTGGGACGGGCAGTTGGAACTCTTCAATCGCCTGGGAGACGGAAGCGAAGTGACGGCCCGTGACAAAGACGACGGAAACATTACGGCTCTGGAACTCTGTGGTAAGAGTCTTCAGATCAGACTGGTTTTGGGGATCCTGATTCAGGGGGATAAAGGTGCCATCCAGATCGGTGGCCAGGATCTGGGCTGAGGGATCTGTCAGCGGATTGTCTGCGCGAGACATGGGACGCTCCGTCGGTTAGACGCGATTGAGCCAGAGAATCTGGTAAGGGGCGAGCACGATGTTCTCTGAGGTCGCGTAGGTTTTGTCGTCGATCATATTCTGGAAGAATCGTCCGAGGCCAGCGGTGCGGATCTTATTCCCGTCGATTTGCTGAGGTTCCTCGGAGAAGTTGGCGAGCACGATCAGGCGGTTGCCTTCATTGATGCGGATGTAGCCCAGAACGTGTTCGTTGGCAAGCGCGATGAGATCCATCTCCTGACCCGCGAGAGCCGGCAGCGATTTGCGGAGAGCGATCAGCTTCTGGGTCGTGCAGTAAATGTGGGTGCGGATAGAACCGTTGCCCGCGTTGCGGTGGTCGTCGAGTTCTTCAAGAAACTCCCACTGCATTTTGGGACGATGTATCCAGCGGGAGTCGCCGGCTTTGGCGGGGTCTTTTACGAAATCGTAATCGTTGAGCATGCCCCACTCTTCGCCGAGGTACAGTAGCGGAATGCCCCCGATACTCAGTGAGACCCCGTGCAGGAGCAGCATACGTCGCAGGGCGAGTTCCTTCTTCTCCTCGTCGTCTTCCTCGATGGCCTGCTCGAGTCCGGCGAGCGACGCCATGGTTCCCGAGATGCGCATGTCGCCGGTCTCGAAGTTTTCCTGAAAGGGAACGCCGCGCGCGAAGGAGCCCGGGAACTGACCGGTGTAGAAGTCGTTGAGGAATTTACGATGATCGTAGGCGTTGATGCCGATGGCCTGGGCGTCGGCGTCGTCGAAGGTCCAGCCGATGTCGTCGTGGCAGCGGAGGTAGTTGACCCAGGCAGTGTTGCGGGGCAGCCGATATCGGTGGCTGAGGGTCTGTACCAGGAGATTGACTTTGCGGGTGGCCAGCGATTCCCAGAGGAGCGCCATCAGTGTGGGGTTGTAAGAGATCTGGCATTCGTGCTCGCTGATGTACTTGACGACATCGTCGGGATGTACGATGGCTTCGGACTTGAACAGCAGACCGGGGGTGGCGATGCGGGCCAGGCGGTTGAAGGCCTGGATCAGCGTGTGTGCCTGGGGGAGATTCTCACAGCTGGTTCCCATCTGTTTCCAGATGAAAGCGACCGCGTCCAGGCGGAGGATGTCGATACCCGTGTTGGCGATGAAGAACATCTCTTCGAGCATGGCGCGGAAGACCGCGGGGTTGGTGTAGTTCAGATCCCACTGGAAGCTGTTAAACGTAGTCCAGACCCACTGCTGCATTCCGTCGTGCCAGGTGAAGTTCCCGCGACGCACGGTGGGAAAGATTTCGCGGAGGGTCCGTTCGTATTTCTCCGGTTCGGTGCGATCCGGGAAGATGTAGTAATACTCCTGAAACTCACGGTTCCCGGCTTGCGCGAGGCGCGCCCATTCGTGGTCGTCCGCGGTGTGGTTGAAAACGAAATCGAGGACAAGCGAGATGCCCGCTTTCCGCAGGTCAGCGGCGAACAGGCGCAGATCCTCAATCGTCCCGAGACGGGGATCGACAGAGCGATACGTACTGATCGCGTAACCGCCGTCGTTATTGCCGGGGCGGACTGCGAATAAAGGCATCAGGTGCAGATAAGTCAGACCGAGATCTTTAAAGTAGCCCACATGCTCGCGAAGTTTGCTGAGGTTCTCCCCGAACAGATCGACGTAGAGTGCCCCGCCGTTTATGCGTTCGGACTGGAACCAGTTGGGTTCGTTGATCCGATGCCGGTCCAGTTCGCAGAGTTCTTCTCTCCGTTCCGCCCACGCCCGGGCTGCGGTGAGCAGCACGTGTTCGATGTGGAAGAAGAAGTCGTAACGGCTGTGATAGAGTTCGAACAGCAGACGGAACAACGGGCGCCAGTGCTCGTCGAGTCGCAGTTCGAATTCATGCTGCCTGGCATCACTGATCTGACTCTCCTGCCAGACCTGAGCTAACCGGGGCTGCAAACGTTGCAGGGTCAGATCTGCCTTGAAGTCAATCTCATCCTGTGTCTTGCTCATTCGATCCGATCGTTGGGAATGGTAATCTTATCTAAGAAGTTGTAGTACTTGATTCCTTCGAGGATGCCTGCAGCGTGGGTTGCCTGCGCGAAGTAGACGCGGGGTCGATTACGCAGACGTTCCAGCTCTTCGCTGTGGTTGCCGACGACGACTCCCAGGGTGCGTCCCAGCAGCATTCCCGCGTCGTTACCGGAATCGCCAGAGACAAGAACGTGTTCGGGAGCAAAGCCCCATTTCCAGAGCACGTGCCTCATTGACAGGTCGCTGCCCCCCCGCACGGGGATGACATCCAGGTACATGCCGAGCGACATCACAACCTTAGCACGTAATCCTGCTTCCCGGAGAATTTTTTTGATTTCCGAGAGGCTGGGGCTGAGACTGGTATCGATTTCATAACTGATTTTGAATTCTGACTGATGTTCTTCGATTTGCGGGAAAAATCCGGGGAGTGAATCCAGCACTTCGCGAATTTTCTCGGGTTGCCAGGCATAATCAATTGATTTGCGCCAGCTGAGGTCGGGAGTGAGGTTCTCGCCGTAGTGTAACTGTGTTCCCGCGTCGGTATCGATCAGGTCCGGCTGAGGGAGCCCCAACTCCTGGATAAGTTCCATGGCACTGTCCAGACGTCGGCCCGTCGCAATTCCAAAACCAATATGATCATTCTCACGAATGAGTTCGATGAACTCCTGCAATGCCTCGTCATCTCCCGTCAGTGTATTGTCCAGATCGGTGATAATCAACCGGTCAAATTCGGGAAGTCGACGCGAGGTCGATTTGTCGGCCAGCACGGGTGCGGGAGAGTGCTCCAGGATATCCTGCAGGTCCCTCAGGTAACGCTGCGCGTGGTTATTCCAGGAGTAATGTTCACGGGTGCCTGCGATTCCGTTGGTGGACCAGTCGGACCACTGCTCCGGCTCGGTGAGGACACGGAGCAGAGCGTGTTCGATGGCTTCTTTATCGAGAGGATCGACGAGCAGACCGTTCTGACAGTTGGCGATAATGTCCCGCGGTCCGCCATCGTTGGTGGCGACGACGGGGAGCCCTGTGGCACCGGCTTCGAGCAGTGTCAGTCCGAAAGGCTCTGTCAGGGCGGGATTGATGAAGACTCCCTTCAAAGACGTAGCGAGTCGGTAGAGCTCGGGGACATCACTCGGTGTATGGGTTTTGGGGTACGCGACCTTCCCATACAGGTTATAGCGGTCAACCAGGTAGAGTACACGGTTGATGATGGTCCGCTGCGATTTGGGCAGATCGCGAAGGTCATCGCGGGTTCCCATGACCATGACGAGGTTGGCTTTCTCCTGCAGCTGCTCGCTTTCACCATAGACTTTGACCAGCATTTCCAGGTTTTTGCGTTCATCCGGTCGCGCCACGGTAAGGATCATTGGCTTGTCCGGTTCGCGCAGGAAGGGTTTCAGTTCTTCGGCGAACGCAGGTGTTTTCCAGTCTGGTTTCGCAGGAGAAAATGACGATAGATCCACGCCGGGAGGGATAACTTCCATCCGGGCGGGTTCATAGTGGTCGTAGAGTTCATATTGCTGCTGGACTTCCTGGTTCGTGCTGGTAACTACCATGGAAGCGGTTTCCAATGCGAGTTCTTCCGCTTCGATGCGTGCGGTGAACTTGTAGCGGTTTTCCAGTTTATCCATCGACTCAGGATCGGTTTTCCCCAGTGAGAGTCGCTGGCGTTTGACCCGTCCCAGTGAGTGTCCGGTAAAGACGTAAGGAATGTGGAGCAGTCGGGCCAACTGGGCTCCCGCGACGCCGGCGTCCGCGTAATGGCCGTGAATGATGTCAGGCAGACCTGTGCGACGGAAGTGCTGCAGCGTCTGGTCGATAAACAGCTCCAGGTACGGCCAGAGCGATTCTTTACGCAGGTAACGCTTGGGGCCGAACGGGATGCGGACGATCTTTGCGTTTTCCGAAATTGGCTCTTCAACCTGAGCGTAAGCGTCATCGACTTTGGGGTCGATGATCTGACGGGTGAGTACCTCGACTTCTTTAACGCGCGAGTGAGCGGCGAGTTCTTTGGCCAGTTCCAGCACGTATTTGACCTGGCCGCCGGTATCCGCATCGCGGCCCAGTTCGGGATCGTGTGCCCGAATCAAACCGTGCAGACTGATGAGCGTGATTTTCAGATCACCGCGTCTCGCAGAGGCAATGCCTGCCCCACGGGGATCAACAACTGCGTCTGAAAAGGGTTCATTTAATACGTTATGGCTCATTGAGTTCATCCTGTTAAATTCTGTTCCTGAGTTAGGGGCCCGCTGCGATGTCGCAATCCTGAATAACGGGAGTGATGGTAAGAGGTTCGCGTGAAAACGTGTCGGCGGGAGCGCGGCGAAAGAGTCGTTCGTCGATTTTGCAGTATGTCAAAATGGGCTCTGTTCAGTGGAGATATCAATCGAGCAGATCTGGTCGCTGAGCGATCACATTGGTCGCCAGCCAACCACCCGGGGCTATCTCCTGCTGGGGCGAGTACAATCAAAACGGGTTTGTTTATTGCTTTCTCCTGAATGGTCATCCTGAGTCCAATGTAGTGGAACTTAACTATGCAAAGGGCATGCCGAACCGGGGTGTAGAGATCCGGCAGTGATGAGACATATCTGGCTCAATATAAGTGACACGGTTGTCTCATATGTGTGCGTGATGATATAATGGGAAACGCGTGTCGCATTTGAGAGTGAGAAATCGACCGTCGGTTTCTCAGTCAATTCAGCCTCGTGCTCGCTGAATTCACCTCAAATAGCGGCCGGGAGGTGTCTCATGGAAAAACCTTTGCTTGTCTGTACGTTATCGAAACGTCAGGCCAGGACAGCCCTGGAGTCTGAAGGCTGCGATCTGCTGGTGGTCTCCTCTGCCGAGCAGATTCTCTCGACGGAATTCCCTCGTTCGCCCCGGCTGTTTGTAATGACGGCGACTGCAGAGAACCTGGAAGAAGTGTTGGGTGTCATCAGCGTCTTACGCAATCAATGGCCACTGACGGACATTCTGATCTGGGCACCGGGAATCGAGAATGAACAGGTGCGGATTCTGTTTCAGTCAGGCGTGAGGGATGTCTGTCTGTCTCAGTCCGCGGAGCAACTGCAGCAGTTGGTCAAAGAGACGCTCGAGAATCAGCAGTTCCTGCCCCGCATGCACGATCTGAGTCCTCAGCGGAAGAAAGGGGCGCGTTTTGAATCGATGCTCAGTCGCAGCCTGGCGATGTGGGATCTGTTCGAACTCTGCACGCGCGTGGCACCGACGGATGCGACCGTATTGATCGTGGGAGAAACAGGGACCGGTAAGGAACTGCTGGCGCGGGCCGTACATCGTCGCTCGGGAAGATCGGGGCGATTCGTCGCTGCGAATTGTGCTAGTATCCCTGCAGAACTGATCAACTCCGAACTGTTCGGTCATGAGAAAGGAGCCTTCACCGGTGCGGAACGGGCCAAGAAAGGTCTGGTGATGCATGCGAACGGCGGGACACTGTTTCTGGATGAAATTGGCGATATGCCCCCGGAAGCGCAGCTGTGCCTGCTGCGGATGCTGCAGGAAAAACGGATTCGGCCCGTGGGCAGTCAGTCTGAAGTTGAGATCGATGTTCGGATCGTGGCGGCGACGAATGTGCTGCTGGATCTGGCAGTTCGCGAGGGACGATTTCGCGAGGATCTCTTTTACCGACTCGATGTGATCCGCGTGAATGTGCCGCCGCTGCGTCAGCGTCCGGAAGATATCTTTCTACTGTTTGGCCATTTTACGAAACGTCTGGCGCGGCATTACGGGTTGGAACCGCCGGTCTTCACGGACAGCTTTCTGGATGCCCTGCTCGACTACGAATGGCCGGGTAATGTGCGACAGCTGGAAAATTTCAGTGAGCGGCTGGTGCTGGCCCGGTTTCCTTCGGCTCTGACGGCACGGGATTTTGCCAGGCTGCGAAGTACCAATCTGGCAGAGACCGGGCAGACGCTGGAACATAAGCAGCAGGCGGTCTGGCGGAAGAGCATTGATGCGTCGCGGACGCTGCAGGAGAATCTGGAGCCCGTGATTGAGCAGCTGGAACGCGAGTATCTCCGGGCAAAGCTCAAACAGAATTCCGGTCGGGTGGCAGAAACCGCAGACGCTGCTGGGATCAGCAGGCGGACCCTCTTACGGAAGATGAAACAGTATGGAATCGAGAAGCAGGATTTCAAAGACTGACAGTTCGGGAATTTTAAGCTGACCGGGCAACACGCAGATTGTATTTCCTTCCCCCTCTGATTAGAGTAATTACTAAACAAGGTTATTGAATCGGCTGAGAGTCAATTCCAGCCTGGTTGTCAGCGTCATTATATCAAGAAGGAATGATCGATGAATTTAAAGTCACTCTGCAAAAGTGGTCTGTTTTCCCTGCTGGTTCTGGCTGTCATGGGAACTGCTGCCGTGAATGCAGGCGAAAAGAAGTCCGACAAGAAAATGAATCAGCCTCCAGAAGGCTTTATCGCCCTGTTTAACGGTAAAGATCTGTCCGGCTGGATCGGCATGAATTATCACACCGTCAAAGGAAAAAGCCCGATGGCCGTGAAGAAGATGTCGGAAAAAGAGCGGGAAGAACTGCTCAAAAAGAACTGGGAAGACGTACTGGAACACTGGTCCGTGGAAGATGGGGAACTGGTGAATGACGGTCATGGCGTCTATCTGACGACAGCTGAAGACTTTGGTGACTTCGAACTGCTGCTCGATTACAAGACCGTCGCGAAAGCAGACAGCGGTATCTACTTACGTGGTGTGCCACAGGTGCAGATCTGGGATACGACCAAAGAAGGTGGTAAATGGGATCGGAAGGCGAACCTGGGTTCCGGTGGTCTGTTCAATAACAAAGGGGAAGGCAAGTATCCGCTGGTACACGCCGATAAACCCTTTGGTGAGTGGAATCACTTCCGGATCATCATGAAGGGGGATAAGGTTACGGTCTACTTCAATGACAAACTCGTTGTAGACAACAAAAAGATGGATAATTATTATGAGAAGGACCAACCGATCTATGAGACGGGGCCGATTCAGCTTCAGACTCATGGCGGTGAAATCCGTTTCAGAAATGTCTTTCTGAAAAAGCTGTAAACCGTACAAAACAGAATTCGGAATCAGCTGTCCCCTGGTGCGGGACAGCTGAGATCCGGGTGCTGTTTTCGATATAAAATTCAGGGAGGAGTTAAGGAATGGTTTCCTGCATGCACCGCTTATTTGTGACCGGCCTGATTTTATGGCTTTTATGGCTGCTGGTCGGCTGCACCAAAACGACTCCCGTTGAAGAAATCTCTGTCCAGTCCAGCGGCGTCTCCCTGACTGACTCTGACGTTCCCGATCTGTCGGATGTCTGGCCAGGCTGGCGCGGACCGGAACGGAATGGACACGCCCCGGACCAGGACCTGCCCGTCCAGTGGAACGCGTCCAAGAATGTAGTCTGGCGTACTGATATTCCCGGGCGCGGACACAGCTCTCCCATCGTGGTTGGCGACCAGGTGATGCTGGCCACCGCCGATGATGCGGATCAGGAGCAGATGGTGATCGCCTATAACCGCAAGGATGGTACCGTGCTCTGGGAAACCGTCGTGCATCAAGGGGGCTTCCCCTCTGACGGGGAACTGCATAAAAAAGGAACCAATGCGAACGGAAGTCTGCTCTGCGACGGCGAGCGGATCTTTGCTGCCTTTCTGAATTCAGGAAAAGTCATCGCGACCGCACTGCATCTAGAGGGGAAGCAACTCTGGCAGCAGGAACTGGGGGCCTTTAATTCCAAGTTTGGATATGCGCCATCTCCCCTGCTCTACAAATCATTTGTAATCATTGCCGCCGACAACCGGGGGGCGGATACATTGCTGCCCTGGATAGACAGACGGGCAAGATCGCCTGGCGGGTCGCGCGACCCGCGGTGAGTACCTATTCCAGCCCGATCGTAGCGCATGTGGGAGGTCGGGATCAACTGCTGATCAGTGGCTGTGACAGTGTCGCCAGCTACGACCCGGCTACGGGTAAGGAAAACTGGAGCACTCCTTGTCTGGCAGAAGCAACCTGCGGGACAATTGTGACTGCCGACGACAAAATCTTTGCCAGCGGCGGTTATCCCAAGCGGGAAACGGTGGGGCTCTCGGCGGAGGGGAAACTGCTCTGGACGGATAAGACCAAAGTCTATGAACCTTCCCTGCTGGCGGACGGCAAATACGTGTACGGCGTGACCGATGACGGGATTGCCTACTGCTGGTCGGCCGGATCGGGAGAAGTCATGTGGCGGAACCGACTGCGGGGGTCCTTCAGTGCGTCACCGATTTTGTGCAATGGGTTGATCTATGTCTCGAATCTGTCGGGGGAGACGTTTATCTTCAAAGCGACTCCTGACGGATACGAAGAAGTCGGCTTCAACAAGATTGGTGATGACTGCTACGCGAGTCCCGCGGTGGCGGATGGCGAACTGTTCCTGCGGATCGGTAAAGAACAGGGAGGCAAACGACAGGAGCAACTGGTCTGTCTGGCTAAGATGTCTGAATCCAAAGCTACCGAAACCGACCAGGCCAGGTAACTCTTGGTCTCACGAAACTGATTCGGACCGAATTATTTCTGATTCGGTTTCGTTTCCGGCAGTTTTTTGAAATGCTGTTCAGCCCGTGGGAGCTGATGTGCCCAGTCGGGACTGAGAAATTCGCGGATGCGTTTCTGATCGCGGGTGAGGAATGCACCGTGCTTCTGCGTGGTCCAGTAAGCGTAAAACTCGGTGTGAAGCCGGGGATCATCAATGCTGAATTCCCCCTGCTTTTCGCGATCCTGCAGCCAGCGGTACATGCCGTCGAATGCTTCGATGCCTGCCTGTTGCCAGAGAATTCTTCCTTTGCCGTAGGTCAGATAGAGATGTCGCTGGAATTTCCAGCGGTCGAGCATGAAACGGGCAAAGGTACGACAGGGCATGTCGAGGCAGGCCTGCAGTTCGGTCTGCTGTTCCTGCAGTGTCCGTTTCTCAGATGATACAAGCTGTTCGGTTCTGAGCTGCTTTTCAATCGTCAGTAGTTGCTGACGGATCATGTTCTTCTCTTTGTCATCCAGCCGGCGGATCTGCTGGTCGCGACAGAAGAATGCTGCCGCGTACGTGATTTCCTGTTCGGTGGGAACAAGCGACTTCCGTCGGTCGCTGATGTATTGTTCTTTGACAGGCTGCGCGAACAGCCGAAAGAGTTCTTCGCGTTGTGTTACATTCTTCCCGGTGCGGAGTTGGTCTCGATACACGGCCCGCCCCATCACAGTACCGATCTGCTCATGTCCCGGATTTTTGGGATCTTGAGATGCGATCGTGAGTGACTGGCAGACAAACAGAGCGTAAAGGCAGCAGGCGGAGACGATGCTCCCCCTGGATAAAAAGGAATTCATTACAGGCCCTCGGAAAGAATCTAAATTCAGTGATACTAAACCGATGGATGCATTCTAACCGCGGATCTCTGTAACACTAGAATAATTCTGCTATTTATGTCGTTTCCCACTCAATTCGCGTTTCCAGTTAAGCTTCTTCTCAATGGCTGAGATCATCATGCCGGCGATGTCTTTACCGGTGGCTGCTTCAATACCTTCGAGTCCAGGTGAAGAATTAACTTCGAGCAGCAGTGGACCATGTTTGGAGCGAATAATATCGACGCCGGCAATCATCAGGCCAAGCGCTTTCGAAGCTTTCACCGCCAGCTTACGTTCGGTCGGTGTGATCTTAATGATGGACGCAGTCCCCCCTGGTGGATGTTCGCCCGGAATTCTCCCGGAGCTGCTTCCCGCTGAATGGACGCGACGACCTTGCCATCGATGACGAAACAGCGGAGGTCCTTCCCTTCAGCTTCTTTGATAAACTCCTGCACGAGCAGGTTGGCACGCAGCGCTTTGAATGCATTGATCACACTTTCAGCAGCTTTACGGGTTTCTGCGAGCACGACGCCGCGTCCCTGCGAGCCTTCCAGCAACTTAACGATTAATGGAGCACCTCCCACCATTTCAATCAGGTCGTTGGTATCGATGGGAGAATTAGCAAAGCCGGTCGTGGGGATGTTGATGCCGCTCTTGAGCATCAACTGCAGTGAATACAGCTTGTCGCGGGACTGGGTGATGGCGACAGACGTATTCACAGTCAGAACGTTCATGCTTTCGAACTGGCGGGCCAGTGCACAACCGTAATAGGTGATGCTGGGACGGATGCGGGTAATGACGGCATCCAGGTCATCGAGAATGGTGCCACCCCGGTAGTGAGCCTCAGGTTCGACCGCGTCGAGTTTCATGTAGCACTGTTTGATATCCAGAAACTCCATCTCATGCCCCCGCTCTTCTCCCGCTTCGAGAATCCGCTGGTTGCTGTAGAGTTCCTGGTTACTGGCGAGCACCGCGATTTTGAGTCCGCTACGGGTCTGTTCCCGCTTGCCATAATGTTTATTCAACGTGTCGCTGGTTACCTGCCCCTGACAGAAGCTGAGGGCGGGATCAACCAGCATCCGCCCGCTCATCGCTTCGCGTCCCAACAGCATGCGATAACCCATGGAATCGCGATTGGCGAGCGTGAGTTCAATTTCCCAGGCCTGATCGCCCATCTTGAGTGTCGCCAGAATGACGTAGCGGGTTTCCGAAATCCCACTGGAACTTTTCACCACGCGCTTGTCGACGATGGGACGTTCGCAGCGGACCACGGTGCGACGGTTATTCTGAAGGGGATGGACTTCAAAACTGACCCAGGTTTCCCCCTGGCGGCGGAACTTCTGAACGTTGAAGGCGTGGATGGAAGATGTTTTGGCTCCGGAGTCCACACGGGCTTTGATGGAGGGGATCCCCAGGTCGGGGAAAGCGCACCATTCTTCACAGCCGATAACCTGTTTGTTTTTCTCATCTTTCATGATGGGGAGTGTCGTTTCTATTTCGAACCTGCCAGGCAGGGATGGTTTAAAAATTCGAGCAGGAGTCAGAGGGAATAGTGGTAGACGAAATACTGTTCGTCCCGCTTCCAGCCGGCGGTCTGATACAGGGCCTGTGCGGTTTCGTTCGTCATTTCTGTGGACAGGGTCAGCCGGACCGCCTGGAGCTCCCGGGCATACGCAATGGCAGCGGAGAGCAATTCTGTTCCCACCCCCTGCCTTCGACCTTCCGGGGCGACAAACAGATCATTTAAGATGAACGTCCGCGCCAGCGAGATCGAGGAAAAGCCGGGGTACAACTGGGTAAAACCGACGGGCTTGTCTCCCTGATACGCGATGAACAGGACCGATTCGCCATGGTTAAAGCGGGCTGAAAGAAAGTCGCGTGCCGCCTGTGGATTACTTTGTTGCCGGTAGAACTGGCGGTAGCTGTCAAACAGCGGTAGCAGATCATCCAGATCTGTGAGAACGGCTTGTCTGACGGTGATCGAATTCATAATGCAGGCCACAAGGTTGAACGCGATAGGGTGGGAGTCACTATGCGTAAAATAGTCGCTCTCGGCAGCTGTGTCCACAACACGTCTGTTAGTTTTCCGTGTTTGGCGCAGTTCGAGCGCTTTCTGCCTGGGTAACCAGCTGTCACTACTGGAGGCGGATTCCCTGTGGACGGACCGGGATGGTCACTTTCCGCTTTCTCAAGTGTGAAAAACAGATGAAGCGGGGGCGAAATGAAATCATCCCCTCACCAATGCTGTATCGGAGAGGGGATGATTTAAAGGGCACGACGCGGCTCTGCTAAGCGGGCCACGCTGTTATTTTTCAGGTCTACCAATACAGAATAGTTCGGTGCCGGTACGAATCAGCAGGGCCTGGTCGACGGCTGCGGTTCCATAAACGGCGATGGGACCTGCTTCCGCGTATTCGGACTTAGGCTTGTCCTGCTGTTCTGGAGCGGTTTTGGATTTCTCTGCATCTGCAGAGTCTGCCAGGAGAGGATTGGACGCGATGAGTTTGAAATCTGGCCCCGGGGCGATGACGTCGGTAATGCCTTTTTTGGTGAAGAAGTAGATCTGGTCGCCGGCGGCCAGGGGCGAACTCCAGCAGGGACCGGAGAGCCTTTGGGCGTAGTTCTGTTTGCCGGTTTTGAGATCGAGACAGAAGACCACGCCGACCTTATTGACGAAATAAGCGCAGCCCTCATACGCCAGCGGAGTACAGTAATAGGAGACGGCCTTTTCTGCTTTCCAGAGCACTTCATACCCCGGTTTCCCGTCCTTCGTTACAAGTCGGAGGCAGCAGTTGGAATCGCTGGCATTCGCTCCCCCCGGGTTGCGGCGGTCGGTGGACGCTCCAATGAGTACGTAATCTTCAAAGATTGACGCAGACGGAATTGTATTGCCACTGATGCCCGACATGGTCCAGAGCAGTTTGCCGGTCAATCCCTGGTAGCCTTTCACAGTACCGCGGGCACTGACAATGATTTCCGGCGTACCTTTACGGTCGGCAACGACGGGGGAAGTCCAGGCGACTCCTTCCTCTCGATCCGTCTTCCAGTTGGTTTCGCCGGTTTTCTTATTGAGAGCCAACAGGTAGGAGGGGCCATCGTGGGCAGTCAGCACGAACAGTTGATCGGCTGTCTGGGCCACTGAGTTTCCGATGCCATGGTTACTGACGAATGCACCGTAATCTTTCACGAGCGAACGATGCCAGAGTGGTGAGCCATCATGCCAGCAGGCGAAGACATCTCCACTTTCATAGAACGCATAGATCCCCTGCCCGTCAACTGCGGGAGTCGGTGCGGCACGGGAGACCATGGAAGTTGATTTCTTAGTCTGGCTGGCTTTGAACTCTTTCGTCCAGTTCAATTTACCCGAGGTGAGATCATACGAGTGCAGCAGGCAGGTTTCCTGTTGGGGACCTGCGATGGAAGTGACGAAGACCTGGTTTTTCCAGATCACAGGCGAAGACTGACCATAGCCGGGGACTGCCTGTATCCAGCGAATTCCCTGGTCGGCAGACCATTTCAGTGGCAGATCGCGGGCTGAGGAAATATTAGAGCCTGTGCCGCGAAAACCGGTCCAGGTGTCTGAGGCATTCGCAGTAGTGATGGTGGCCAGCAGGCAGAATGCCAGCAAAATTCGAGTCGATTTAAGATTCCTGGGCACAGCTGGGTTCCTTCAGGTGTGGGGGTTCCGGAGGCGTTACCAGATCTGCCAGTGATGTCTGATTCAGGGTGGTTTCCAGCATGGAAAAGGAATTCAGCAGATGCTGGTGTAACTGGCTGATCTCGGTCGAAACAGAGTCCGTGTGGGAAAGCGTCTCTCTGAGAGAGGTAGTATTTACGGCATTAATAATATCAAGCAGGCTGATTTCAACGGGATCACGGAGCAGCGTGTATCCGCCGTTATGGCCGCGCTGCGAGCGGATGAGCCCGGTCCGGTTGAGTTCCAGCATGATTTTGGGCAGGTACGCGTGCGGGACCTGGGTGACTTCAAACAGCTGATCGCGGGTCATATAGTCCGGATAACGAAACGCCAGACAGGTCATTGCTCTGAGAGCATACTCTTCGGTTTGAGAAATCATATTCATATTGATCAGGACTCAATGGAGTATCTGTCGAGGAGGCTTCGGTAGGCGATTTCGGGCGAACGGGCCTCTCTCTGATTGTGTGGGGGATTGCAGTTGCAGCAGTTGGTTTCGGCAGATGTCGTAACGCATCTGGTCATTCGCATCTTGAAAAATGGCCATGAGCCTTTCCAGGCAACTGCTACAGCGGATCTGCTGTAATTCTGAGCGACTGATCTGTTTGACGACACGGTAGGCCTCTTCGAACTGTCCCATTTGTTCGAGGAGATTGCTGAGTGCGAGTCTGTAATGTCGGTTCTCCGGATCCAGACTGACTGCCTTGCGTAGAACGCTGGCAACCTGTCGTTGCGGGTAACCGAGCTGATTCATAAAGTGGGCCATCCCCAGCCAGGAATCAGCCTGATCCGGATCGCGGCGGACTGCTTTGCGGCAGGCCTGCAGCGCCAGATGTCTCATCTCGGAGTGCCGTCCCAGGTAGGACGAGAGTGCGGGAAGCAGCCGATCCGGAATGTCATCCCGTTGTAAGAGGATGGTGAAGACCGACTGGGCTAGAGCCGTTTTACCGGTTTCCAGGTAGTTCTTAGCTAGGACGTATTGCCCGGAAGCGGAGAGCGGGATGAGTGTTGTGGCCGTTTCGAGTGAATGGATTGATGTATTGTGCCAGCTGAGCGAGTCTTCAATCAGTCCTTTGTGTTCCCAGGCTTTTCCTGCATCGGGATCAACGGCGTGCAACTGAGTGATCTGGTCCAGAGCCTGGTAATGCAGTCCCTGCCGAAACAGATCGATGGCCGCCTGAAGCGTTTGCTGTGTTTCCATAGTCATACTCTATGAGAGAAAATCGTCAGGTTTCACCTGAAAAGAGGAGAGACAAGAGTTCCCGGAATGGGGCGTATCCAGAACAGAACTCTTGTCTCTTCAAGCGGAAAACTCGACTTTAATTCAACTGAATCTGCTCGATTGTTTTGAGGTGTCCTTTGCGTGAAGCGCCTCCGATGGCGAGCAGACCGCCGTTCCCGTCAGGGAGCAGACGATGGAAGAAACGTGGTGTAGCCAGGGAGCCCACCTGTTTCCATTGGTTGTTCTTCTGATCCAACTGGAAAACGCCGCCATCCATACCACTGAAGTAGAGCTGGCCACCCAGACTCCAGGCGGTGGTACCAAAGCCGTTCATGGTACTGCCGGGCAGTTCCGGCCCTTTAGACCATTTGCCGGTCTGGGTGTCGTAGACGTCGACTTCGTGGCTGATATCGCCGTCAGCATCGATGCCTCCCATGGCGTAGATTTTACCTTCGTGGGCAGCTGCGGAGAGAGCCCGACGCTGGAAGGGTTGCTTAATGGTTTTCCATGCGGGTTTATCTGCAGCAGCATCGAAGACCAGCATGTTATCCTGCCAGATCGATTCATCCCCTTTTCGCATCTGCCAGCCACCCACAACGTAGAGCTGATCTCCCAGGAAGACAGCGTCATGTGAGGAGCGTCCGTTGGGCATCGCGGTGACTGATTCCCAGCTGTTTTTGCCGGGTTCAAAGCGTTCCACACTGGGCAGCGATTCCATCAGGGATTCTTCTCCCTTTTTGTTTGTGACCGACAGGCCACCGATCCGGTAGACGCTTTCTCCGTGAGGTGCCATGGCCAGTCCCTGTAATGGAGTTTTGAGCGGCAGCGTTTCCCAGTTTTTGGGCTGCTTGAGGTTGAGTCGCTGGAAGTTCTGCGAAAGGTTGTCGGCACTGTGCTGATGAGCCCGTCCTGTGTGTCCGGAATAGACGTAGAGGTAATCACCACTCACGGCGGCACCGAAGCTGGAAATGGCATCTGGCAGCTGAGGATATTTGCTGTCGACAGCGGTCGTTTCTGTTTTGTCGGCTACGGGCAAGTAAGGGAGCGTCAGCGTGGAGTAGTGACGGATGCTGTCGTACTTGTCCCCTTTATGTTCGCCCGCTTTTTCTTCCACGTGTTTGGCGCGGATCGAATACAGGCCTTTGCTGAGTTTGAACTGGTACTGACCCTGGTCGTTACTACTGGCGGTGACCGTTTCGCTGGTGGTTTCAGGACCGATGACTTTGACCTCTGCACCAGCCAGAGGTTTACCGTTCAGGTTGACCTGCAGGGTGACTTCTTCCCCCTTGAGTGTAGGGATGATTTCCAGGGGCAGCTGTTCGGTGCAGGTGATCTTATCCCAGACCTGCTGGCTTTTCTGCGGGAATGTTTTGGCGTAGTACTTGAGCAGGAAGTTGTTTTCGCCGCGCGTGATCACGCCATAAGTGTGATTCAACCCATAAGCGGCTTTACCGGCTCCCTTGGGTTCGGGAGTGATGAACAGCGAGTCATCGCCTGCTGTCAGGGAGTAGGTCTGCAGTTTGCCTTTCTGCTGTTTCTCCCAGACTTTGATGCTGGTGAGTCGTTTCAGCAGATCGGGATCATCGGGTTCGGCGACCTCACCAAAGTAGAGCTGCACTTTGGCAGCGTTATTCTTGCCTTCGGCCTGGGGAAGCAGCCAGAGGAAATGGGCGTATGCCTGGTTTGTCGCGATGACTGCCAGCAGGCAGAGCATGGCGGCGGAAAATTTGAGTCTTTTCATTTCAGATTACTTTCAAAAGACGAGTAGCTGTTTAGAAATCATCTCAGTTAGTTTGTGAGAGTGCAGAGTCGGTCAGCAGGCGGTGATTTGTCAGCTTGATGGAACCGACGTTGTGATCGAATTTTTCGCCACATTCTACGGTCAGCATAGCTGTGGGCAGGTCGAACTTGCCGACCCGGGCGAAGGCAAACGTATTGCTGCGGTTGGACAGAATTTCGCCTGTCTGGGGATTGCGATAAGTCACGGAAGTGACCTGCGGGAGCGTTTCATTTTCTTTGGTCCGCAGAACGTCCAGTGTGGAAATCGTAAACCACGATTTATCGGAACGGCGATGGACTTCTGTCATGACATCCCCCTGCAGGCGAAACGAAACGTTCTTGCCGTCAATGTTGACCAGGCGACCGAGTGGATGATCGACTTCCTGATCAGCGAACGTGGCGGGGATTGGTTTCTGCTGACGGTATTTCCGATGTCCAATCACGGAATGCATCTTGGGCAGGCTCCACTCGGAAAGTGATTCGTCCTGCAGCGTCAGCTTGATTTTGAACTGATTGTCTGCGACGAGTTTCCCGGTGGTGCGCTTCCCATTGTAGCAGACGGTGACATCAGCCGTAAAACCGGGAAAGTCACGCCAGGTCGCCCGGGCTTCCCTGACCTTCTGGTACAGTTTGGTCGCGGCTGCTTTTTCCTGCTGGGAATCGGTCGATTCCTGTTCCCGGGCAGGCGTCCATTCCATGGTGGCAGAGAGAGCCAGCAAAACGATCAGGCCAGCCAGGCCCCATTGCTTGAGTTCTCGCGTGATTTTTTGGCGAAACGGCATTGGATGTCTCCATCGTTATGAAGTAAGTAGGTTCGCGTTGGCGGAAAGTGGGGATTGAAGTCAAACTTCAAACAGGTTTATTTTTTAGCAGTCGATGTCAGGGCAAAGGTAAAATCGTTGTCTTGCTCTGCACTGATGGACTTGGTCAGTTTGCTCTTCTTATTGTATTGAGAGGGAACTGTAATCTTCTCAATTTTTTTGATGCCCACGGCCTGCATACGTTCAAATGCTTCCTCGTCATCCTCGGGAAAGCCGCCGTCATCTGTTGAGATGATTTCAATGCGGTTGGTGCCTATCACGGGACCGAAATCGACTGGGACATTGAAAATCCCCTCGCGAATTGGGGCTGAAGCCTGGGGACCTTCGTTTTCACCATCCGGAATAAAGCGGATGACACCTTTGGAGAGTGGATCGCCATCCAGGGTTACGATCCCCCGCACCGCAGCACGGGGGTATTCGTCAGAAGATCCACAGCCTGTCAAAGCAGGCAGAAGCAGGCAGAAACATAAGGTGAGTGATACCTGTTTAGAATTCACCGATCACCTCCCCACCGTTTCGGGTTGCCAGGGCATCCAGCAGGTCGGCGTCAATATTTTCAGAGATGAAGTGTACCGAGCCATCGGCAAAGACGAACTGTACGCCGCCTACATGGTCGCTGCGAAATGATTTTCTCCAGTTACTGTCAAAGACAGAGTCGTTAGCAACATCGTGAGGATTAAAGTCTGCAGCCGTGAAGCAGACGGTTGATCCCGGGTAAGGATTAGCCCAGTAAGTAAATCCGTAACGAGACTGACCATTACAACTGGAACTGGCACTGGTGAATTTATAGTCCGGCAGGTTGTAAGCGGTTTCTCCGATTAACAGTGTCGTTGAGGTACCATCGGTGATGTCCCGGAATCGAATTTTACCGGCAGTGCTGCCTGTGTATACGATGGCACCATTCTGTGCTGGAACCGGATCGCCAACGTGGCTCCAGTAAATATTGTAGTCTTCTGTACCTCCACAGACCGCATAGTGTCCGGGAGCACGGCCGTTATCATCTGAACAACTGGGGACAGCGCGACGCATCGGCGATGTGGGGCACATATAAAACGGTAGCTTCTGAGAGGTGACCGTCACATTGTATGGGTCTGAGTTATTCAGATCAAAATTGTAAAGGTTATATGCGTTCGACTGATCGATAAAGGGGAGGATTGAAACAAAGAGACTACCTCCACTTGTGATGGAGCTGGAATTACCACAGTTAGCATTGGGGAGAGTAGTATAGACGTCGGCATAGTTGTGAACAGCCAGGCCGATCTGTTTGAGGTTGTTTTTGCACTGGGTGCGGCGAGCCGCTTCGCGGGCCTGTTGGACGGCGGGGAGCAGAAGGGCGATCAGAATTGCGATGATGGCGATTACGACCAGCAACTCGATGAGGGTGAATGCACGACGCCGTTGGGAGTGAGTGGGGGTGAGTAACATGGTTTCTCCAGAAGGTTGTAGTACCAGATTGATGAATTTGAACCGATGGATGATCGATTCAACGCCCGAAGGATCTGGCTGGCTGGCTACGCATGGAGAAGCGTCATGTTCGCTGGCTGGCTGATTGAAATTGAAACTCAATCTCAATACAGGGATGATATAATTGGATCCCCTGCTCTGCAAGTTTTTAGACAACAAAATCAGTGAAAATTAATAAAATTACATGGGGTATCTTAAGTCTCATTATATAAGTCACTTAAGTTGGTTTTGCTGTAGTCGAGAGGTCCAGAAATGGTCTGGTCAGATGCTCTCAGAGCAAGTACGGAGAGAGTGGTAGAGTGTCAGTCTTGAGATTCATTCTCAAAATCTGCGATCGATTCCAGGAACGGAGCCCCGAAATCATCGCACTTTTTCTGACCCACGCCCCAGACTTCAAGGAATTGTGCCGTGTTTGACGGTTTATGGCGGGCCAGTTCCCGCAGCGTGGCGTCGCCGAATACCATGTAGGGTTGAATTCCTTTTTCACCAGCGATCTGCTTCCGCAGTTCACGGAGCACTTCGAACAGCCCTTTATCGACCCCCTTCCAGTTCAGGTTGTCGAACTTGTCGCGGGAACGCTGTGACTTTTCAGCCTGACCGTCCTGTGTGGTCCGCATGAGCTGTGGAGTTGCTTCCCCTTTGAGGAGTTGCCAGCCGGTCTTTGTGATTCGCAACTGCTGGTATTCTGCCGTCTTGGTCAGGAATCCCTGGGACATCAGCTGGTTGAGCCAGCTGCGGATTGTCGCCAGGCTTTCCCCTTTCAACAGACCGTAGGTACTCAACTGGTCGTGTCCGTTATTGAGTACTTTTTTGTCTTTGGAACCCTTCAAGACTGCTGCGGTATAGGATGCTCCAAAATTCTGATCCTGACGATAGATCGAGGAGAGGATTTTCTGACCTATCACCTGGGCATCGTCGACCTGCTTGAATTCCCCCCGGCAGAGATCGCAGGCCGTTTCGCAGTCCTCTTCCAGATCCTGACCAAAGTGCCGCATCAGGTAGCGGTGTCGACAGTCGAACGCGTGACAGTAGTTCTGCATCGCCTGCAGTGATTCAAAGGCGCTTGCTTTGGATTCGTCAGGCTGATCTTCGAGGATCCGCTGCCAGATCATCGCATCCTGCTCGGAATAGAGCAGAACGCACTCGGCTTCAAGACCGTCCCGCCCTGCCCGACCGCTTTCCTGCTGGTAATTTTCCAGTGACTTGGGCAGGCCTGCATGAATTACATAGCGGACGTTAGGCTTGTCGATGCCCATGCCGAACGCGATGGTGGCAACGATCACATCGATCTGATCCTGAATGAAGGCTTCCTGGTTGGCTGCACGTTCTGCATCGGGCAAGCCTGCGTGATAGGGGCGCGTTTCGTAGCCGGCGTCGTTGAGCGACTCACTCAGCGATTCCACATCGGCCCGGGAGATACAGTAAATCACCCCCGGTTCATCCGGGTGGCGATCGATGACCTCACAGACCTGTGAGAAGCGATTGCTCCGGCGGGCGACGGTGTAACTCAGATTGGGACGATCGAACGAGCCGATGAGCAGTTCCGGATCCTGCAGTCCGAGCTGACTGGCAATATCGTTGCGAACCAGTTCCGTCGCGGTGGCGGTGTAAGCGTGAATGCCGCACTGCGGAAATATGCGTTTCAGTTCCTGGAGTTCCCGGTAATGAGGGCGAAAGTCGTGTCCCCACATACTCACGCAGTGTGCTTCATCGATGACGATATAAGCCAGCTTGATTTCGGCGAGCATACTGAGCATACCCTCGAGCATGAGCCGTTCGGGGGCGACATACAGCAGTTTGATCTTGCCTGCCCGTAGATCGCGAAAGACCTGCCGGGCTTCTTCCTGGTCGAGGGAGCTGTTGAGACAGGCGGCGGAGATGCCACAGACGCGGAGCGTATCGACCTGGTCTTTCATCAGGGAAATCAGCGGGCTGACAACAACCGCGGTTCCTTCCATACAGAGCGCAGGAGCCTGGTAGCAGAGTGATTTCCCACCCCCGGTCGGCAGTACGACCAGCGAGTCGCGACCTTCCAGCACCGAGGTCATCGCAGACTGCTGCAGGGGGCGAAATTCGGAATATCCCCAGTATTCGTGTAAGACATCCAGTAACGCGTCGTCCATCCCTGTTTCAGCCATGATTGGTTCCGTTATTAGTAGAGCAAAATTGCCTGTGCAGGCAGATCCCTATCGTAACGGCTGAAGCTCAAAAGCTAAAGGATGTAACGTCGCTGGAACGTCAATTCTTCTAGAGCACTTCGTGCAGTGGTTCGTAGTCGTCGACCAGGTATTGTGGACGTCCGGCGAGGTCGGGGATGGTGGTGCCGTGGAAATCGATGCCCAAGTGGCGGTAGAGCGTGGCAAAGACTTCTCCGAAGTGAATCGGCCGGTCTGCTACCTGGGCTCCCAGACGATCAGTGGCGCCGATGACCTGACCGGTTTTGAATCCGCCGCCGGCAAGCAGGCCAGCTCCAACAGCCGGCCAGTGATCGCGGCCGCCGTCTTTGTTGATCTTGGGAGTTCGCCCGAATTCGCCCCAGGCGACCACGGCGACGTCGTCGGCCATGCCCCGCTCGTGCAGGTCTTCGATGAGTGTGGCCAGACCCTGGTCAAATTGTGGCAGGTGAGTGTCTTTCAGGCCGCCAAAGTTATTGCTGTGGAAGTCCCAGCGACCGAAGTTCAGAGTCACGATTCTAGCACCAGCTTCCACCAGACGGCGGGCCATCAGGAAGTGTTCCAGATTACGCGGTGCGCCATCGCCGAAGTTTTTAGGATCCCCTTTTCCGTAGCGTTCCCGCACGGCAGGATCTTCCTGGGAAAGATCGAGGGCGTTGACCAGTCGATTGGAAGTCAGGATGTTGAACACCTGCTGGTTCATGTCATCCATACCCTGCATCGAGCCGCTGGCATCGGCATCGCGTTTGAATTGATCGAAGGTGGCCAGCAGCTGCTTGCGATCGTTCAGTCGCGCTTCATCAATGCCATTCAGGACCATGTTCTTCCGCGAGGGGCCTGAAGGCCGGAAAGCGGAATGACTCACGCCGAGGAATCCGGGAAGCCCCGGAGAGCCGTAAGGGGGATGCCCCGTATCGGGGGCGAGCCCTACGAAGGGAGGCACCGCCGGATCAGCGGATCCCTGAATTTTGGAGACGACCGAACCGATAGACGGCCATCCGCCCGCCGGCTGGTTCCGAGTCGTACGACCGGTGTAACAGATGAATGAATCGTGAGCGCCATTGGGCGAACCATAGACCGAACGCAGGGGAATGATCTTCTCGGCGATATTACCTAGACGTGGCAGATGCTCACAGATCTGGAAGCCGGGAACGCGGGTATCGATGGGACGGAATTCGCCGCGGATTTCCGCGGGAGCGTCCATCTTCAGGTCGTACATATCCTGATGCGAAGGCGCGCCGCACATGTAGATCATGATGACGGCTTTATGTCGTTTACTGCTGCCTGCTGCGGACTCTGCCTGGAGAAGTTGAGGCAGACTGATGCCACCCAGTCCCAATGCACCGATTTTCAGGATTTCCCGACGGGAAATTCGATCACAGAGCTTCTTTTCCGGTCCCCAGATAGACAGCATGAAAAATCCTTTCTCAAGGAAGGGCAGGAGTTTAGTGAGGTTATCGGGCATTGCGCCTGGCAGGAGTGATATCAATGATCAAAAAAGATTGATATATAGAATTGTAGCACTTCGGGGGGCGGAATTCCAAGCCCAAACTTCAAAACTCGGCTTTCAGATCAGGAAAAATCAGCTGTGATTCCAGACCTGATAAACTGATCAAAGTCTGGCAATCCGGAGAAATTTTTATTATTTCAGAAGGAATTCGTGTCACGGGGAACTACTTTTTCCGTGATCGTGATTTCCACAATATTTCTCTGCAGAATCCCCTGCTCTGACAACTGTTTCCGGGCCTGATGTGGATTGTGATCGTCCGGATTGACCACAGGCTCTCACTAAAATACAGGTCAATTACATTTTTAGAAATTCGCGGAATAGTGTTCATAACACCAAAAAAGATTTGAATTTTGAAATATGAGTGAGAAAATAAGTGAAAGTACTTAATTCGAAATACGTTTGAAATCGAGGGAAGAGCCAGCGTTTGCTTACTGCATGAGATTCTGATCGCTTTAGTTCGGGAGATCAAAGGTGAATCCAATCAACTCTGAGTACAAGACCAAGCAAGCTTCCTCAAGTGAGTCGAGTGATTCTGAAAGTCCAGTAGAACTGGCTTCTCAACAGACTCCGTTGTTTCAACCCCCTCCCCCTACCAGCGGTGACTCTTCAAAACTGGACCGCTGGCTGATGCGGACCATGCTGGAAAAAGCCGGGAATCCGGAAGTCGAAGTGGTCTTGTGGGACGGGAGTGTCATCACCACAGCCACAGCTCCTGTTTCGGTTCGCGCGCATATTCGCAATCGCAGCACCTTGTATAAGCTGCTGTTCGATCCCAGTCTGTATTTCGGAGATGGCTATTCACTGGGAACCATTGAGGTCGAGGGGGGGCTGGTCGAATTTAATGAGGCGATTGACCAGGGCACTCACAAAGTCGATACGCAGGGATTCTACCGGGACCGATTTCGCACAAGTCTGAGCTGGTTGAAACGGAACACCATCGATGCCGCCCGGCACAACATTCACCATCACTACGATATCGGCAATGACTTCTATCAGCTCTGGCTCGACGAACAGTTGGCCTATACCTGTGCCTATTTTCCTGACCCCGACGATACACTCGAAGCGGCCCAGATCGCCAAAATGGATCATGTCTGCCGTAAAGTCGGTTTAAAGCCGGGAGACTCGGTTGTGGAAGCCGGCTGTGGCTGGGGCGCGCTGGCGATTCACATGGCGAAACATTATGGCGTGAATGTGCGCGCCTTTAATATTTCCCGAGAGCAACTTGCGTATGCCCGCGAACGTGCCAGACGCGAAGGGCTTGAAAAGCAGGTTGAATTCGTCGAAGACGACTGGCGGAATATAACTGGTTCTTATGACTCATTCGTTTCGGTCGGCATGCTGGAGCACGTCGGCTTGAAGAATTATGAAGAACTGGGACGCGTGATTGCCCGCTGTCAGCGTCCCCACGGACGGGGTCTGATTCATTCGATCGGCTGTAATTCGCCTCGGGTGCTCGACAGCTGGACGACCAAACGCATCTTCCCCGGTGCCCACGTTCCCAGCTTGAGCGAATTCATGCGGATCTTTGAGCCACAGAAGTTTTCCGTACTCGATGTCGAAAACATCCGGCTGCATTATGCCCGCACGCTGGAGCACTGGCTGGAACGCTATGAGCAGAACATCGATCAGGTCCGCGATATGTTCGATGAAACCTTTATTCGTACCTGGCGACTTTATCTGTCGGCTTCGGTCGCTGCGTTCCGCGCTGGTTCGCTGCAGCTGTTTCAGGTGGTCTTTACGAATGGAGCCAATAACGAAATACCCTGGACCCGGGCCGGCCTGTATCAGGATCGGGAGTCTGGTTCAGTAGAAGGATAGACCAGTGTCAGAGACAGACAGCTGCGATGTACTGATTGTGGGCGGAGGTCCGGGCGGTTCATCCTGTGCCTGGGGGCTTCGCGAGTCGGGACTGGATATACTGATTCTCGACAAAGCGACATTTCCCCGAGACAAAGTCTGTGCCGGCTGGATCACCCCGGCCGTGGCGGAGCTGCTGGAACTCGATCTCAAGGATTATTCACACGGGCATGTCCTGCAGCCAATCTGTCGCTTTCGTACGGGTCTGATTGGCGGAAGCACGCTGCATACTGAATATCCCGAAACGGTCAGCTATGGGATTCGTCGTTGCGAATTCGATCACTACCTGCTGCAGCGCTGCGGAGCACGGACCCGGCTGGGTGAGTCCTTTCAGTCACTCGAACGAACAGCGGACGGTTGGCTGGTGAACGGGAATCTTTCTGCGAAAATGGTGGTCGGTGCCGGAGGACATTTCTGTCCGGTGGCCCGTGAGATCAACGACAAACATGCGGGCGATCATTCCGTGGTCCTGGCCCAGGAGACCGAAGTTCAACTCACTCCCGAACAACAGCAGCGGTGCCGCGTTCAGCCCGATACCCCAGAGCTTTATTTCTGTCGCGATTTCAAAGGCTATGCCTGGTGTTTTCTGAAGGATGGTTATCTGAATGTGGGCATCGGTCGTGAAGGAGAGAAGCAACTCTCCACGGCCCGGGATGAGTTCACGGAGTACCTGGATCGGGAACAACGCGTTCCCCGGGACATCCTCGGGAAATTCAAGGGGCACGCTTATCGCCTGTATGGTCTCCAGAAACGCACGATCATCGTCGATGCCCTGCTGCTGATCGGAGATGCCGCCGGTCTGGCGTCACCACAGAGTGGCGAGGGAATTCGTCCGGCCATTGAATCGGGGCTGATGGCGGCGGATGTGCTGCAGAACTGTCAGCCGAATTTTGAGAAAGGGCAGCTGCAGGTCTATCAGGACCGACTGCTGGAACGGTTCGGTCCCTGGCCGGATGAGCCCGCGCACAGCATGCTGCCTGATGTCTTCCGTCAGTTCCTGGGACGACAATTAATGGCGACCCAGTGGTTTACCCGCAAGGTGCTGCTGGATCGCTGGTTCCTGCAGCAGCATCTTCCCCCACTGGTCCGCAGTTGAGACAGCGATTTAACTCAGTTGGGACCATTCAAGTTCGATGCCCTGCCCGGTCAGCTTTTGCTGGAAGTCTGCCAGTTGTTGAGGCGTGTTTCTGATTTGACGTGGTGTCGAATGGCTTGACAGTGCGTGGGCACACAGGGCGCCTGCTGCTTCGCCAATCGACCATTCCACGGGATGCAGACGATAGCAGCCGTTAGAGATATGCGTCGTTCCAATATTTTTGCAACCCGGGATCAGGTTTTCGACACGTTCCGGAATCAACGCGCCCAGTGGGACCTGGAATGGCACGCTTCCCATGTCGATGTAGTTGTCGCCTCCCGTACTGGGGTGCAGGTCGAGATGGTAGTAACCGATGCCAACCGAGTCGGCAAAGGGTTTGGCCAGCAGCGGCTTTTGGTCCTTGCCCTGCACTTTGAGACGTTCGTCGTAGGTCAGGTCCTGCTCCTTAATGGTCAGCTCCGCTTTGATGCGGCGGGACTCGCGAATGTAGGGATACTTCGCCAGACCGTCTTCTGTTCCCACTATATCTTTCCGCAGACGCAGGCCCGGCCAGCCTTCTCCGCCATCCGGACGGGGAGCGGCGGTCTGCAGCCAATAGAGGAGTGACAGGCTGAGTTGTCTGGCGGCGTGGAGCTGTTTCTCCCGCTCTGCCGCAGTAACGTCGGTAATGTTTCCCAGCATATAGTCATTCTGTGGCCAGTTGACGACGGTGATGTCGCTGGCATACGAACCGGGAGTGAAGTTGCTGCGATCGATCATCCGGCGGTAGAGCCAGAGATTGAGTGATTTCGTGCGGGGTGCAGGGCTCTCTTTTCCAGAGGGGACAAACGAGAGGGCTTTGGGTTTGAGCGTACGTGGGTGAGAGTAATCGAGTGAAAGAATCTTGCCGGACCAGGCGGGTGTGAGGGGTGGCACATGGTCTTTCCAGAAATCATACATCATAGGACGATCGATGGTATGATCTTCCCCTTCTCGATGATCGATGGCGAAGCAGTGCGTGAGAGCCTGGATGTTCTGTGGATTGGCTGTTTCCGGGGCATGCGGTTCGCCGGTTTGAGCCTGCGATTCTGCGCCCAGTACGTATTCGGTTTTCGTCAGCGGGAGCAGGTCCCCTTCCTCGCTGGCATCGACAAAGTAAGTGCCGTGGAGTGTGACGGGGTGACCACTGCCTGCGATCTGACAGTCAACGCTTTCAATGCGGTCGCCTGTGCAGGTTGCCGACACCGGTTGAGTGTTGACGAGCAGTGTGAGCTGACCGCTGCTGATCAGTGGTGCCAGCATGGATTGCAGGGCTGCGACGCCGACCCGGGGTTCATGGCAGATCCGGGAGACCGAACCATTGCCCGGATTCAGGTTCTCCAGCTGGCGGGCTTTTTTCGTCAGCGGGTAGTGCTGTTTATAATAGTCGCGGATCAGAGCCCGGAGCTGGGCGTAGCTCTGTGTGCGTCCAAAGGACTCAATCCACTTATGCTCATCGGGGGGGACCGCCTGCTGGGAAATCTGCCCGCCGATCCAGTCGGTGGGTTCTGTCAGAATCACCGACGCGCCGTTGCGGCAAGCTGCGAGGGCGGCAGCACAGCCTCCCAGACCAGCGCCGATCACGACAACATCTGCTTTCAGTTCGCGTGGCATTGCGGCAGCGGCACTACGGGACTGCATGGCCTGCAGAAAACCAAGACTGAAGATACCGGAACCGTAAAAGCCACACTGTTGCAGGAAACGTCGTCGATGCATGAGAATGATTTCAGAAAACGGGTGAGATTGTCGGGGATGATTGATTAAGATAAGCGAATCACCGGTCGCACAGATGATGCGAGCTGATTTACTTTATCTTGTTTAGTATATCGGAAGCGAGACCGAACGAAAGTGTAGTTGTCTGGTGAATGAATAATCGTGACAAGAAAAAATGGGAGAGACTTTGATGCGGAACATCGCGTGCCTGATGCTCATCGCCTGGTGTTGTGCTCCCCGGTTATCGCTGGCGAGTGACTGTTTCCAGATTCGTGTGATCGATGCCGGTACGAAACGGGGCATCCCACTGGTCGAGTTGAAGACCGTCAATGAGATTCAGTATGTGACCGACAGCAATGGAATCGCTGCGGTAAATGAACCGGGACTGGTGAATCAGGAAGTCTATTTTTTCATTCGCAGTCATGGTTATGAATACCCCGCAGATGGTTTCGGGTACCGGGGTAAGAAGCTGAAAGTGACATCGGGCGGGAACGCAGTTCTGGAACTGAAACGCATCAACGTGGCGGAACGGCTTTATCGCATCACGGGGGGCGGAATCTATCGGGACAGCCTGCTGACGGGGGAACCGGTGCCTTTGAAACATCCGGTACTCAACGCGCAGGTGCTGGGATCGGACAGTGTGCAGAACACGTTATTTCAGGGGCGGGTCTACTGGTTCTGGGGAGATACGAACCGCACCAGTTATCCGCTGGGGAACTTTCAGGTTCCCGGGGCCGTCTCGGAACTGCCCGGCCAGGGAGGCCTGCCGATCGAGCGGGGAATCAACCTGGAGTATTTCGTCGATGCGAGTGGCTTTGCCAGCCAGACCTGCCCAATGCCGGGAGCGGGGCCGACGTGGATCGATGCGCTGGTGACCTTGAAGGATGAATCGGGGCGGGAGCGTCTGTTTGCGAAATATGTGAAGGTGAAGGCTCCACTGACGGTCTATGAACGGGGGCTGGTCGAATTCAATTCAGAAACGAACCAGTTTGAAAAGCGGAAGACGTTCGATTTCGATGCACCGCTCTACCCGGTTGGTCATCCGGTCCGGTATGAAATGGAGGGGCGTGATTATCTGCTGTTCGGACTGGAGATTCCCCTGATCCGTGTACCTGCAACTATGGATGCCCTGGGAGAACTCAGTGAATATGAAACCTATTCTTATTTCCAGCCCGGGGCTAAGAAAGGTCTCTGGACCGTAGACCGCGATGACCAGGGACATGTGAAGTATGCCTGGCGGAAAGGAGTTCCCCCGTTGAGTTATGAACTGGAGCAGATGCTGATCGCTGAGCAGCAACTGCGACCGGAGGAGGCATTTTTCCAGTTTCGTGATCTGAAGACAAAGCAACGTGTGCAGCTGCATAACAGTTCGGTAGCCTGGAACGCCTATCGCGGCAAGTGGACGATGATTGCTTCGCAAAAGAACGGGACTTCGATGCTGGGTGAGATCTGGTATTCGGAAGCTGACAGTCCTTTGGGGCCCTGGAAGTGGGGCCACAAGATCGTGACACACGACAGATACAGCTTTTACAATCCTAAGCAGCATCCCCTGTTTGCCCGGGAAAACGGACGGCTGATTTATTTTGAGGGGACTTATACAACGCTCTTCTCGGGGAATAAAGTTAAAACGCCGCGTTACGATTACAATCAGATCATGTACCGCCTGGATCTGTCCGATCCACGAATCGCTGCTGAACAGTTCACGCAATAAAAAAACACAGAGCCATGTCCGTTCAGGGGCTGACTCTGTGTTTTGATTTCGGTCAAACAGTCGCGAGCCGCTTACGAATCATCGCCTGTGAGTTTATCGATCAGGAAGTCATTCGTGTTTTTGTATTTCTCTGATTGCGAAACGCCAGGAATCAAGAGATGACATTCCATGCCCGCCTTGTCGGCTTTCTCTTTCATTTTGACACCGTAGACCGGGTGATGGATTCCGTGGCCGGCGTTTTCTGAAGGGAGTTTCATATTGTTGCCGTACGTCATCAGCAGTGGTGGATCGTCGGCGGTCACGTGGTTGTAGGGAGAGAATTCCTTGTACAGGGCTGCGTGCTTTTCGTAGTTGTCCATGACTTCCTGCATGCTATTGCCGCCCACTGATTTGTAAATCATGGCATGCTTGAGGACATTCGGACCGAGCCAGGGTTCGATGACCTTGGGGTCGATGGAAGTCTGACCGCCGCCGACGGCTGCTGCGGTGACCCGCGTTGATTCACGCAGGACCGGGTCTTTCGCTTTGGGGTCGGCCATGTCGTCATGGCAGAGCAGCCACATGGATGTGCAGGCGCCGGCGCTGCCCCCTGTCAGAGCGATTTTATTTTTGTTGATGTTCCACTCTTTGGCCTTGTGTCGCAGGAACTGAATCGCACGCGCCGCATCATGTACGGGAGCAGGCAGCGGTGCTTCCCCCGTCAGACGGTAATTCACTGCTGCGTAGGAAATGCCTTTGTCGAGAAATGTTTTGATGTTGCCGGGCAGACGGGCTTTGTCGCCACCAATCCAGCCACCCCCGTGGATGTAAACCAGCAGCGGACGGGGCCCTTCCCCCTTGGCTTCCCAGAAGTCGAGCTTGTCCATTTTGTAGGGACCATAGGAAACATCAGCGTAGGTCGGTTTCGGCTGATCTGCTGCCAGGGCTGTTGATGTCATCAGTGCCAAAGCCGCAGCGAGCGAGAGTAACAGGCGTTGCATAGGACGAGATCCTTGATGTCGGGTGAAAATTACCAGGAGATGTTTAAAAGAAAACGAATTCCTTTCTGATCATCTTGCGCAGTTTTGGGATGGGAATCAAGAATCTAATGCGAGGAGTTCCTTTCAATCGCCGGACGGGCTATGATGCTGGAGTGTGAAGAATGAGCTGCTCTGGAGAAAACAACCGTTGAAAAGGGAGAGTGTTTTGATGAAACAATGGTTTCTAAGTGGATTGGTGTTGTTGAGTCTGTTGAGTACATCTCTGCTGCAGGCCGGCGATGAGGCGCCACAGGTTTCTCCCGCTCGCGCCCAGCAACTCTGGCAGCAGATCGCTCCCTTTTTTGAACCCGGTTCGGAATTCAAAGGTGACCTGGGGGATTTGAAAACACCGCTGAAATTCTACGATGGCAGTCCGGTGAAAACCAAAGCGGACTGGCAGAAGCGTCGTCAGGAAATTCTCAAGACCTGGCACACAATGATGGGTGAATGGCCGCCCGTGAATGAACATCCCGATGTGAAAACACTGAAGCAAGAGCAGAAGGAAGGTTATACGCAGTACACGGTCCAGTTCGACATTGCTCCCGGGCACCCGAATACCGGTTACCTGTTGATTCCCCATGGTGCGAAGCCGGATCACAGTCGTCCGGCTGTACTGGTGGTCTATTATGAACCGGAGACCGGTGTCGGCCTGAAAGGCGAAAATCGGGACTTTGCGCGGGCCCTGGCTAAACGGGGTTTCGTGACATTTTCTGTCGGCCATGACTATTCACTCTACTATCCCAATCGCGAGAAAGCGGAGATCCAGCCGCTGTCTGCTTTGGCCTACGGAGCGGCGAATGCCTTTCATGTGCTGGCGAACCGGAGCGAAGTCGATCCCGAACGGATTGGAGTCATGGGGCACTCGTATGGCGGCAAGTGGTCGATGTTCGCTTCCTGCCTGTACGATAAATTCGCCTGTGCTGCCTGGTCGGATGGCGGGATTGTCTTCAATGAAAAGCGTCCCAGCGTGAATTACTGGGAACCCTGGTACCTGGGTTATGAAGGGCCTGATTTCCGCAAACGGGGGCTGCCGACCAAAGAGAATCCACGAACCGGTCTGTATAAACGGCTCGTCAAAGAAGGCCACGATCTGCATGAATTGCATGCGTTGATGGCCCCACGTCCATTCCTGGTGTCAGGCGGTTCGGAAGATCCCCCCAGTCAGTGGCGGGCACTGAATCACACGATCGCCGTGAATGATTTCCTGGGATATAAGAACCGGGTCGCGATGACCAATCGTGAAAAACATTCACCGAACCCGGAATCCAATGAGCAGATCTATCGCTTCTTCGAATACTGGCTGCTGCAGGATCAACTGGATCAGCAGAAGTGATCTGAATGCATCTGGCGAAAGTCAACCGAGACGGTCGAGCGTTATTTCAGATCGAATTCCAGATCTGATGTGCCCCCTTTCGGAACGGTTGCCTTGAAAGGCGAGGTGCCGAAATCGCTGAATTTGTGGGGCAGCTGATTGATAGCACCGACGTCTGCAGGGAATTCGCTTTCGGGAACCTGGGAACCATCGGGCATCACGAAATGTTCGAACAGCACGCGGTAGTTTCCGGGAGGCACACCGTCGCGGCCGTCCTGGTAGCAGAGCATGAACTGGCCTGACTCATCGGTGGTGCCACGTCCCCCCTGCCCGCTTGTCTGGCCATCAGGAAAGAAAACCACAGAGACACCCGGCACCGCTTTGCCTTTAATCGTTACGGTTCCCCAGGTGGGAAAGGTTTTTAATTCATCACGCTTGGTCTCTGAACTGCCACAGGCAGTCAGGCACACTAACGACAGGATACAAAAAAATCTTACAGCCATGGGACTCGTTTCGAATGAAGTTTCTAGAGAAGGATCAATCGGCGACAACTGTGCCGCCGATTGATCAATGGAACTGTCAGTCAGGGATTAGAATTCGCCAAGTACTTTTCCATCGGCGATGTACGAGAGATAGACACGGGTGGTCGCGTCAATGTTTTCGCTGATGAAGCGAACGGCTCCATCGCCGAGCAGAACATGACATCCACCCGTATGAAAACTACCCGAATAGCCCCAGGACGCGAGATTACCTACGGGACCGCTGGAGTACCAGGTGTTGATGTTCGCTCCCGCGAAGTTGGTGCCGTTGCCGACCCATTTCGCAAAGCCCCAGGCGGTTCCCTCTCCGTTGGCAACCAGACGTGTGGTCTCGACGACTGCGACAGTGTTACTCATGCCGTCTGAGACATCACGGAATTTGGCACATCCGTTGAAACCGAACATCGGGCGACTGGAGATACCAAGTTCTCCCCAGTTGGTACAGGTCGAATACTGGCTGTTGGTGCTGAAGTCATAGTTGGTAAACACACCCAGCAGGGTTGAGTTACCGGGGGAAATTGAATAGTGGGTGCTGGAGGTCGTTCCATAGGCTTCGGGGGTCGCGTCAGAGGGACAGAGAAAGACCGGTACTTTAGTGGAGACCACAATGTCGTTGTCATTTCCAGAGGCCCCCGGTGCGACAATCGTGCCGCCTGAAGGATTGTATGACCCTGAGGCATAACTTGAGTTGAAAGTATTGTACAAGGCGCTTTGTTCCAGGTAGGGCAATAGTAACAACCAGCCGCGGTGATTCAGGGTGACTTTACCGCCAGTGCTGGCTGAACCGGCACTACAGGAACCAGAGTGAGAAACAGAGTAAGGCAGCACACCAAACGTTTCGTTGTAGTTATGCAGTGCCAGTCCCAGTTGTTTGAGATTGTTCTTACAGGTTGAGCGTCGTGCTGCTTCACGTGCCTGTTGAACAGCGGGCAACAGGAGCGCAATCAGGATAGCGATGATGGCAATCACCACCAGCAGTTCGATCAGCGTAAATCCTTTACGGCGTGGTTTGGGACAGGACACAGAAGACTCCTTGCGAAAGAATGATGACGACAGATGAGAGAACAGTTGTACGATCTCTGCCAGTCATGAGAGACCAGCGTGACCGAATTGAGAATGTTCAGTCATTAGAAAAAGATAATAAATCTTTCTAAGCAAGCAGCGTGCCAATCAGTGTGAGCTGTGTCTCAGGCTGGCCGTTTTTTTGTGCATAATCAGATTAAAATAGAACTTTTGAGTTTTCTTGAGTGAATCTGTAATGCTGTCCGAAGTAGAATGAAACGGTGGAATCAAGACTCTGCTCAGGCTGATAATGCTTGATTATTGGGCAGCGCTACTCCATCGTATCCCGTTTCAGCGTGGGATCTGCCTGCTTTGAACAGTACTGTAAATTATTAAACCCCGGCACTTTGTTATTAACCCAGACGAGGTTCTCACCATGTCGACCACTACTCCACCCGTCATCAAAAACTTCAAAATGACTGGAATCATTCTCTGTGTGCTTGGAGTGATTTCTCTGATCACACCCGCTGTAGCTGGGACAGCGGTCGTGCTGGTGATTGGATCCCTGCTGCTGTTTGGAGGGTTTCTGTACCTGTTTCAGACATCACAGGCCGGTGACACTTCTGGCAAAATGATGCACATCATCCTGGGGATTTTGATGATCCTCGGCGGCTTTGGTATCATCAGTCATCCCCTGTTCGGGTTGTCGTTCCTGACATTGATGATGGCGATGTTCTTCCTGTTTGAAGGGACGTGGAAGGTTCTGATGTCCTTCAGTCTCAAACCTGCTGCTGGTTGGGGACAGGTACTGTTCAGCGGAATTATCTCGCTGTTGCTGGGGGGACTGATCTGGGCTGAGTGGCCTCTCTCCGGACTTTGGGCCGTAGGGACCCTGCTCGGCGTCGACCTGCTGATGACCGGATTTTTCCTGATCAACGTGGGAAGTCTGCCGGGAATGCCTAGGCAGGATCCATCAGCAACTCCCCAGGATACAGAAACTCCGCAGCAATAAGCTGCGTGTAGTCTACTGCTTTGGCACTGGTGGCAGTGCCGGGGCGGCGGGAGTGACAGGCTTCAGAACTTTCACGTTGGCCTTGGCTTCTGTGGATTCATCCGGTGTCTTGTAGCTTTTGCTGCCCAGCTGTGCGGTGCGATTGGGATCCATCCGGTTCCGGTAAATGACCAGTCCATCGATGGCATGATACAACGCGGAATAGTTTACCTTTTCCCCTTTGTTATCGATGATATCGTTGGCCAGCAGAGAAACTGCTTTGCGAACCCATTCTTCGTTGAGGCGATCATCGGGCAGCGCCATCATCAGGAATTCGAGCGTATGCCCTGTGGTTTCCAGACGCTCCTGGAAGTTCTCGCAGGCGCTTTTCTGGAAGAAGTAATCGTAAGAAAAGGAACCGTCTAGGTTCTGCATCGCCTTGGCTTCTTCAATGTAACGCTGCAGTTTCTGATCCGCTTCCAGCCAGTAGCTCGACAGACGATGACCTGCATTCCGGTAGGTATTGCGGGCATAAGCGAGTGCAAATAAAGCGTGTGTACCGCCACAGGGGGAGTCGTTGGTGATCGTGTTGTTCTGCATGTAGACCAGGTCTGACATGTGCCACTCTTCACCTTTTTTGTCGTACCAGACGGCGTCCGGTCCGAGGTAATGGACCAGAGCCCAGAGAGACCAGGTGATTTCTTCGTTTTCCTGGATCTCCTTCTTGGCATTTTCAACCATGTCTGCCACGGTGATGGGGCCATCGGGAGTCTGAACCTGATGATCTAAGGGGATGTCAGCCATCGCCATGATCGCCAGTGACTGATTCTTATGACCTTCGAAGGCGTTCTCTTTTGTGTAAGGATGGGGACGTCCGCCGAACTCGGTTTTCTGGAACCAGGGTTCGCCGTCGTAGGTGACTCCGGAAGAGAGCCATTCCAGGGCATTGACGGTCTGGCCGTCTTTCTTGATCTTATAGTCTTTGCGAAAAGCCAGAATGCCGTGGAAGATTTCCCAGGGAGAATGCTTTTCCGACTCGAGATACTTCTGCTGCGAGACCTCGATGGCCTGCTCTACTTTTTTCAGCAGTTCTTCGGGGGATTCGAGCTCTCTGCTGCTGGCAACTTCGGTTTCTGTTTCACTGCTGGAATCTGCGGATTCCGAAGGGGATGACTGATTGCAGCCCGTTGTGAAACAGAGACCGGCGAACAGAAGTGCAAACAAAGACAGACGTAACGAAACATTCATGATCGGGGAAATTCCAGGGATATTAACGTATTTCAGGGATAATCGCAGGCAGGAGCCGCTGCAGGAGCTGAGCTCACCGGCGGCTGTCTGTTTGAATGTACCACGTAAAATGGCGGAAGTAAATCATATAAGTTGTCTAAAATCGCTATATTTTCAGTCGGATGACACCGAAGCGGTTGCTGTTATCAGTGTTACGTAAGGATTGCAGGACTCAGGGACCAGTTTCGGGCGTCACATGAGCTGAGAACTGTTACAACCGCACTGCTCCCCCGCATTTCAGCCGAGCGGTACAGTGAGCACAGCTGGCGTGTTCACCAGAAACGTCAGGATAAAACTGCTGAGCACGACTGGTGCCTGCGGACAAATGCATAGATCACTGCTGATGCTTACGACCGACGTGACATTCTGTTTCCCTCCCCCGTTCTGCGGGAAAGTCGGATTCTGACGCTGGTACGAGGACGATACGCAGAAGGAACTGTAACGGTTTCTCCAGCGAAGCCGACTCTCGGATACAGGCTCAGATACACAGACTTTGAAAATCAAACATTGTTTTTTTGACATGGGGGAAGGATGAACTGCTTTAAAACCTTTCTGGCTGTGGGAGTCACGTTGTCTGCGAGTCTCTTCTCTGCGGCAGACGCACAGGCCGGTGTTTACGAGTGCTTTAACGAAGACGATTTACTGGACTGCGTCCCCTGTGTCGAGGACTGCTGGACCGACCGTGTTTCGTTCTATATTTCCGCCAATAACTATGCTTCGGTCAATCACATGGAGAGTGGTGGGTTCAACAGCTTCTCCTACCTGGCGAACAGCGGGTCAGATAATAACGTCGCCTATGACTTTGGTCTGGCCCTGGGTACCCGCATTCCTATCGGCTGCAAGCGCAAGGCGCTGCGTTTCGAAGTCGAAGGCGCCTTTCGCGATCTGGGAGGGCTGACGACGACCAGCTTTCAACTCGAAGGTCCGATTCAGAACTATGTGGTTGACTACGATGATCGTTGGAGTGTGATGACCAACTGCTGGCTCGATTTTCCGCTGAAAAACAACAAGACGATTTACATCGGTGGCGGAATTGGTGTCAATGGCGGTCGTGTGAGTGTCGACGATACCCTGGTGAGTGGGGATGCCCGCTTCAATCGCTTTGCCTGGCAGATCGGGGGCGGCGTGGCCTGGGATGTCAGTCAGCGAGTGACACTGGACCTGGGGTATCGCTACATGGATTACGGTTCAACCATGGTCGACTTGCATGCGAATTTCGATCCTACGATTTCGGCTGGCAATTACAGCGCCGACCTGACCTCACACCAGGTCATGCTGGGGATCCGGTTTAACTCGCTGGGTAACCTGATTGGTCGCCGGTAAGCTGCCAGGGATGGTCAGAGTGTGGCGTCGTTGATCAAGGTGAGTACATTCAGCAACCGGGCCGCATCCGATTGCTGTATCTCATCTGGATTGAAGCCATAGCTGTCCATCCACCATTTTAATGACTGTCGGTTGAAGAGCTGGAGTGCCGAACAGTGAATGCGCAGGTTGTCTGATTCATCGAACAGCAGATAACCGGACTCGTCATTCAGTCGGCAGCTCAGGCGTTCGACCGGAGCCTGCTGTGTATCGGACAGCGACAGGCTCTGACAGCAGGTGCAGACAAGATATTGTGGCTCTGCGTCGTGTGATTGTAATCGGAGCACAGCGATGGTATGTGAGAGTGTGTATGTTAAGAATCGCACCTCCCCCTGCTCCAGTAGAACTCGTGTTTCCTGCGGGGCACATTTGATCCAGCCGCTTTCAGCATCGGGAGTAGAAGTCATATCGCCAGGACCAGCAGAATGAGCAGCGCGACGGCATTACCGATGATGAGCGTCCAGTAACCGAACTTTCTGAGGCTGGTGGTATACTCGGCGTCCTGTACTGCTGACTGGTACTGTGCGTTCAGCGCTTCGTTTTCTGCGATGATTGCGCGGGCGGCAGCCTGTTGATCCTGCAGCACCATGACTTCGACGCCCCCCGGTGCTTCGGCCCGGAATTGTGCGGTGAGGCCGCCGGTCTGTGTGGCGGTAATGCCCTGCTCTGCGAGTAGATCGATCAGCAAGGCGGCTTCGAGTTCGGTGGAGACTGTCGCGACGGTGGTCAGTGCTGTTTCGTTGTGAGCCATGGTGGCTGTTCCTGTTTATCGTTCTGCTGATCGGGGTGAACCAGTGGCGGAGGCGGACTGTCTGGTTACCAGAACTTAATCCTGCTGTATTGATCGTAAGCTCTTTGATTTATTGACGAGTTCTTCAATGAGCGGTAATACCATTTCGTGCAGTGGATTCAACTCACATTTCATTCGGGAATGGGGATCGACCATCACGAAATAATCCATGAGAGGCGCTTCAGGATGGGGTTCGTAGCCCACGACGATGGTGATTCTGTCGGGACCTTGGGCGTATTCCAGAATCTCGGACCAGCCTGTCGAGTTAGTGGAATCGTACTCTTCTTTCGTATGGCTGACTAATTCAAGTCCACTGCACCTTTGTTGGACCTGCTGTAGTACCGACATCGCAGTGGGGTGATCGAGTTCATAAAGGCAAAGCGCTGCTGTCATGGAGCTTTCCTGGTGTGGATTATTATTGTGTGTCGCCGTTTGAATTTTTCTGTAGTATACATATTTATGGTTGCGGGTTCAATCTGTTTCTCTGGTGTAGTGCAGTCTGGTAACGGTCTGACGACGTGGGGAGATCAACTTTTATTGCCTCTTTGGCTGAATGAAATCCTGGATTGAGAGGAGCCCTTCACTGGTATCGCTATCATGACATTTATCAAGCTCAGAAAGTCAGTTCGTCCGGTGTTAGCTGAAGTGGTGCTGGCGCCGTTCAATTTGGTCTTCACTGGTTTGATGGTCGCGTGGATCGTCCGGTACCTGCTACTCATCGGGCTGTGTGCGATGTTCTTCAGTATGTGGATGGCGGGACAGTCGTTCGCGGGGGTGTTGCCTGACCTGGAGACGTGCGTTGTTTTATTACTGGTCATGGGCTTGATCTGGCTGGCGGCAATCCCGCTGGGGATCAGCGATTATTTCCAGGATGGGGGTTACGAGACGGTCTGGCGGCCGACGCCGGGTTGTCGGGAGGCCGTCGAGTCGTATGTAGAAAAACTGATCGCGGGTGAGATCACAGACTTTTATGCCCTGCTCTCTCCCGCGCTACAGGCAGAACTGCCGGAACAGGAACTGGTGACGATCATTGACCACATCACGCAGGCATGCGGCCCGTTTGCTGCGTTGGAGGGGGGTGAGGAACTGGAAATCATGGCAGAGGGGCGTCTTAATCCCGATGGTCCTCCGGACAGCGACTGTCTGCTGCAGCTTCAGCTGAGACATGCAAACGGCACAGAGACGTGCGGCTTGTTTTATCTGAATTCGCGGGAAGCATTTCGCATCGAACAGTTTTACCTGTGATTTGGGAACAGCTAGTGTTGCTTCTTGAAAGATCAGGGGGTGATGCTTCCTTGCCTCTGTTTCTCTGGCGGCTTAGAATCGAAGTCTCTCGATCGATTCCCCGAACTCAGCCATAATAGAGGAAGAGCCATGCGTGTGTGTCGTCTTGTTGCTGGATTGATGATTCTGGCCGTGTGCCTGTCTGCTTCGGAATCGCTCTGGGCCTGGGGGAAAGGACATCGTCTGATTCGGCTCTGGGCGGTGGCCCGGCTGCCGGAATGGCAAACTGAATTGCTTGGCCAGGAAAATCTCACCCGTCTCTGTCGGGATTACACGTCGCTGCAGGACAAGCACGCCGGTGGAAAAATGCCGCAACTGGATGCTTACTGCCTGGTGCCGGGCGTGCGGCTCTCGCTGCATGATGTCAACCCGCCGACACAGAGTGCGACCGCCATCCAGTGGTACCTGGAGCAGATCGCCGATAACCTGAACGCGGGTAAAACAGATGAGGCGATGAAGTACCTGGGCGTGCTCTGTCACTGGAACGAAGATCCGGGCTGTCCCTCGGCACACAGCAGTCCCGTTTCCGAGCTGCAACTCAAAACGCTGCTGCCTCCCCCCAAGGACAAGGCACGCTATAACTATCTGTTTGGCGCGGGTGGCTTCATGGATTCCGGCAATTATCAACTGGCGGATGAAGCGTATACGCCCCGACTTTTGGGACGGACGCGTGCTGAGGCGGCGCTGCGAATCTATGAGCACCAGAAGCTGCTGCGGAACAATGCCGCAGCGCACATCATTCCCATCGTACAGGACACGATGCACGGAGACGGCACCAAGGCGGACGAACATCGGGCGGCTGCGGCCCTGGCCAACGGGCGGCATACGGCGGATGTGATCTTTACCGCGATCTGCCTGGCGACGGACCATGTGGACGATCAGGAGTTTCTGTTCGCTGATCAATCATTGACAGAGTGGTTGCCTGATTTCCGGGGGCGGATGATTCCCCACCCGTATTACGTGAAACCGTTCCTGGTGAACCAGGCGATGGACGCCCGGCGGCAACTGCATCCCCTCAAGATTAATGAGACCAGATACGAAACCGGCTATGGCATGGGGACGCCGTTCGAACTGGACTTCGTGCTGGCCCCGGGGAGTGTCTTCAAGCGGTTTACGTGCGATGTTGGACTGCATCCCACCGCGGGTAAGAAGGGAGCAGTCATGTTCGCGGTCGAGGCGAACGGCAAGGAACTGGTCCGCACCAAACCACTGCTTGTGGGGGATGAACCCGTCAAACTGGACGTCCCCCTGCCCTCGGCTGAGGTCTTGAAGCTGACGCTGAAGACAATCGCCGGCGAAGGTTCCGAACCGAGTCATAACCTGGCGGTGTGGGGACAGCCGGTGTTGAAGACTGAGTGAATGTCGGCAATTCGTGAGGGAAGCTTTCTGCCTGGGGACGATTCTGTTGAGAAACAGCGAAGTCTAGAGGCCTTGTTCACGGCGAGTAGGGTGTCGGTTTCAGGTCGTTGGTTCGCTGCGTTCCGGCAAACTGAATTCCATAGAACGCACATGTTCACACAGATATTCCAGGCTGGCGTGAATAAAAATGATCACTCCCAGCATTTCCATTGCTTCCTCAAAAGTGATGATGAGAGCGTAGAGCAGATTCTTTTCGCCATGGGAAAAGGCGTGGAATGCGCTGATCATTTCCACTCCAATGGCTCCCCCGACAAAGACTCCAGCAGCGAGGAGATACAGATTCCGAGTCCGGGCGGGGAGTGAAAACAGAAAACGGGACATCAGTGCTCCGACAACCAGGACGAAGATCCCTCCCGGAATCACCCAGGCGTAATGCAAGACCCCTCGCGCATCAATTAATCTGCGCATCGGCTCGATCGCACATTCATGAATTGTCGCTACCTCATCGAGTGAGAGAAGACAAAACAGCCCTGCCATAAAAAACCAGTGTAAGGTAAAGCGATCAGCCTGTGAGCGTTTACTGAGCGCGATCAGCAGCAGAACCAGGGAAGCGGTAAGTAATGCTATGGAAGAGTACCAGGTCGGCAAATTGGCTTCATAGTCCACGTACAGCAGAGGAATGATTCCAAATACCTGATCATGACCGGTGCCATATTTCACCAATTGTGAAAGCAGGCTTAAACTCAGCAACAGCCCGACGATAATCAGTAATCTGCGTGTGACCTCGAACGGCGCCGGAAGTTTTATTTGTACTAAGGACGATTGTGAGGACATGAAAATGCTTTCAAAATGTGTTTGCAGGAGAACAGGAAATGGCTAAGGCCCCCCAACTTGTTAGCCAGAAACGGAAGTCTGAGTTTCTTTTGAACTCAGAGAGTTTTGCTGATGATCTTGCTTGTCCCTTCGATACCAGCTGGCGATGCGATTACTGATCTGCAGCATTTTTGCTTTTTTAGATTCGCTGGAATAATGCACATACCGATAACTGTTCTCGACCGAGGTATACCAGTATTTCTTGGCATCTGGAGAGCCGGGGCCGATATCGTAGATTCGGTCTCCACGTTCCATGCTGTCACGCAGCATCTGACCCATTAACAAACGTCCCAGCCCTTTGTTGGATACATCAGGGTTAAAGCCCATCCGCAGTGAATAGACGATTCCCTGGTAGACGTAATTGTAAATGAAGGCTGCCGGCTGTCCGGACAGGTACAACAGATTTAGATCGACGGATCCAAAACGGGCTGCACTCTCGTGGGTATCGCGGAAATACTGGGCTACATCTTCGTACGATAATGTCGTTCCGGTGGTTGAGCTACCTTGCCAGCTGCTGCTGGCAATTTCCTCGCATGTATCATACAAATCCCAGCGGGGATCGCTCTCGCCGCATTTTTCTCCGCGGGGGCGATAACGTAAGTATTCAACTGTCCCTTCCTCGGCAACTCGCTTCTCTGCACGTCGAAAGGTCTGGCGTGCTTTTCCGCTGCGCGTTGCCAGATAATCATCCCAGTTCTGCTGAAGGTCAACATAGTAGGTCTGGCTCCACTCAAATTTAGCACACGCAAGTCCGGCCGCATCCAGTGCCCGTTCAGTCGCACCTCCATCAAATCCATCCGTGTCGACACAACGCAGGTCAATCAGATCCCAGTCGCGTTGTGTCTGTTGCACGTATTTCAGAACACAGTTCAAGGTGGCTTCGGGGTTAGCGGATACAGGGCCGTAGAAACTTCCCCAGTCATCAAAGGGATAGGTTAGAATACTGCACGTCCCCATCTTGGTTTTGATCCGCCGCACGCAGAGCGGCACGATTCCCGTCACTTCGCCGGCCTCCCTGACCACAAACACGCGCAGAAATTGCTTCTGATGAAAATGCTGCCAATACACTTTTAACCAGTTAAAAGACTGGAAGAAGTTACCGCCCGGAGTTACAGCCAGCAATCGATTCCAGTCATTGCAGATTTGTACCAGACCATTGATTTCGTTGATTTCGATGATGTCCAAGTTGGGCCCTGACATAATTTTATTGAATCAAAAAAGTGAATCTCGAGTTCAGTCAACCTTCAGGTTGACTGACTGACTATCGGTACTGAGTGTCCTCAATCACAGCTTCCGCAGTCGATGTGAAGCATTGCTGAATGCCATAAAATGACTTAAAAACATAGTTTCAGGGGAGGAGTGGAGACTTGATGATGAGAAAAAAACAGCTGCTTCACATAACTTTATTTTAAAAGAGCGGGTTATAACATTTGTATGTAGAATACGGTGCGAAAGTGGTACCACAAATCGATCGCCTGATCCCCCGGTGAGATTTGAAGAAAATCGAATTCGCGTATTGAGTGTTGAAAGTGCGCAGCTGAGAACCGGGATTCAGGCACTGTTCAAATAATAGCTGATTGCTAAGGGGCCGGGCTCTGGACGGCGATCGTCGTGAAAGGAAGATTCTATGATTCGGCTTCTCGCTTCCACTGTCCCGGCAACCGGGAATGCCCCCGTAAACCGAATCCCTGTGTTGTGAATTTCGTCGCTGTGATGCGTGTTGAGTGCGCATTCATGAATGAAAGTGGATCAATCAAGACCATCGCTCACAATAGATGGCTTTCAACTCAATGCAAAGATAAACCAGTTGAAACTACAGTCTTTGAGGATTCTGGTTTTTAACTAATGGTGGAAGGACTCGAACTCCCGACACATCTCTGCTGGTTCTATTGCGCTTACCAACCGAGCCAGAAAATCAAAACCCCGGCAGCGAACTATGCAGCTCGCGATGGGACGACAATGCTTTCCAGGCGTGTGACCAGTTTCTGGAGTGCGCGGCGGTAGCTCCAGGCGTCGACCTGGATTGAGTGCCGGGCCGTAGACTGCATTTTGACGCCGTTGGTCAGATCTTCGTCCACCTGTTGTCTTTGATTTCGAAACCAGTCCAGCTGTCGCGGGTTCTTTTTTCTGGCCCGCAGCCAGGCTGCTACGGCGCGCATCTGCCAGTCCACCAGTCCAAACTGGCCGCTGTCGGGCTGAATCAGACCGGCGACGAACAGTGTGTCTGATGTGGGATGAAACACGTTCTTGTACAAACGCGGTTTCCCCTCCTGCCAGTTGAGCCATTTGTTCTCAATGAAGGGGAAGACAATGTTGTAGCCGGTTGCGTAGACCACGACGTCCACTTCTTCACTGGTGCCGTCCACGAAATGCACGCGGCGTCCAGCGAAATGGTCGATGTCCGGTTTAGGGGCGATGTCGCCGTGGCGGACGTAATACGGGAGCAGCGTGTTGACCAGGGGATGGGTTTCGTAGAGCCTGTGGTCCGGTTTTGGCAGCCCGTTTCTTTCCGGGGTTCCGATGGAGAACCGGAGGACCGTCTGCATCAGCCAGCGCCTCAGGAACAGCGGCAACTGAATCCGCCGCATGCGCTGGCCCAGTCGTTCGGAACCGGTTCCCAGTAGAAATTTGGGGATGTAGTAGTAACCCCGACGGGTGCTGTGGAAGGTGCGACAGCCGTGTTGTGCGGATTCGACGGCGATGTCACAGCCGCTGTTCCCGCCTCCCACGACGAGCACGGTTTTACCTTCGAAGACTCCCGCGGTTTTGTAAGCTGCGGAATGGAAGACGTCTGCGGTCGATTCCCCCGGGTAGTCCGGATAGCGCGGCGACCAGTTGTGGCCGTTGGCAATAACGACCGCGGCGTAGCATCTGATCTGTCCGTTCGAAAGCGTGACGTTCCAGTCATCCGTACCCGGTTCGGGTTCGATGCGCTCGACTCCTGTGTTGAACTCGATCAACGGGCGTAACTGGAACCTGTCGGCGTATTGCTGGAGGTAGTTGCAGATCTGGCTGTGATGGGGGTATTCGGGGAAATCGCCGGGCATGGAGAAGTCCACGAAACGCATCGTGTGTTTGGAGGTAATGGTGTGAGTGGAGCGGTAGACGCGGGCACAATCCAGCTCATAGTTCCAGTTGCCTCCCAGATCCCGCTCGTGTTCCAGCACATCTACGGCAAAACCCTCTTCATTCAGGTTTTTTGCGGCGGCCAGCCCTGAGCTTCCTGCTCCAATAACACAGATGGATTGCGAACGGTCAACATCCAGCAATGTGGGAACTCCGATTCAGTAATTTAGATAGATTGTGGCCCCCTTTTCTCAATATCGGCAGATTTTGACTACCCCAAGATGGAAAAAACTTAAGAATTGGGGGGACTGGGCGGAGATTGAGGCCACTGTTGAATGAGAATGGCACTGATAATTTGTAAGCATATCGGTTCAAGAGGGAGACCAACGGTCGGGAAATCCTGGTGCGAGTTGGAGGCGTTTCCAGCCAATCGAAAACCTTCGATTGACCTCCCCGTCAAAAAAAAGTTGACAGTTGAAATTGCACAGTCGATAATCGGGTTCCAGTCACTATTCAAAAATCTCAGATCAATTGCTACGGACAGCAGGTCCAGAACGGCTCTCGCCGTGAAAGGAAGATTCTATGGTTCGTCTTCTCGCCTCCACTGTCCTGTATGTACTCGGGAATGCGATTGGAATCGTCGTGGCTGCCAAGTTGTTGCCCGGCTTCTCCATCGACTTCTGGTCGATCGTCATCGTCGCGGCGATCTTCACGCTGATCGTGGTTGTGATTACTCCCCTGCTGATTAAGATCTCGATCAAGAACGTGCCCCAGATGAGTGGCGGCGTTGCCCTGGTCGCAATCCTGGTTGGCCTGATCGGAACCAGCATGTTTTCCGATGGACTGAAGATCTCCGGCCTCACCACCTGGATTCTCGCGCCGTTGATCATCTGGGTCGTCGCTTTGATCGCGGGGCTGGTGCTGCCGTTGTTCCTTTTCAAGAAGACACTGGAAAAGGTGAAAGAGTCCTGAGCGACAGCGGCGGGATCACTTTTAACTCAGCGCATAAAAAAGCCAGAAGCATTACTGATTGAATGCTTCTGGCTTTCTTTTATAAGTAGTGGTGGAGGGACTCGAATCCCCGGCAGGCGAAATCTGATTCCAAAATACAATAACGCAGGTCAATGCTGATCACTGGTGTGAAAGTTTATTCCGAAGGATTTTACGATTTATTTGCCAATTAGAAACAGACTTCAACCTAATGTTAGATGCTTTCTTGTTGTACATTCGTGAATATTTAAATATACTGTACTGATAAATAATTTACGACTCTCAAATCAATAATGTAAAGGTTTTGTGATCAATGAAGATTCACAAAAAACAAAGGATAAAAGAGAAAGAGATACAGCAAGATGATGAAAGCTTAAACTTTGAAAGGTGTGAGTTGATCAGGGTTTATGCTGTCGACTTTTCTTTTGAAAATGTTAGTTTTAAGCAGTCAATTATAAATGAATGTTACTTCAGAAACTGTCAATTTAAAAATTGTGATTTCACCGGAGCAAAGATTTCAGATACGAATTTTCAAGGGGCAGAATTTCTAGGCTGTAACTTTATGTATACGAGCTTTGATCGCACTCAAATTGGAATGGGACCATTAAAACGGAATTTGCCAATTCAAGATAACCTCAAAATGTATTTGGCTAAGAGCTTGAGAATGAACTATGCATCAATTGGTGATTATGAAGGTGTGAATTTTGCAATTAAAGTGGAATTAGAAGCTACTTGGAGTCATCTGTTTAAGGCTGCTTTTTCCAGAGAGCAATACTACCGAGATAAGAGCGAATATAACGGTTTTTGGAATCGATCATGGTATGTTATAAAATGTTTGAATTTTGGATTATTCCGTTTAATTTGGGGAAATGGTGAAATCCCCTCTTTGATGTTCTTATCAATCCCATGTTTAGTTTTTGTTATGAGTCTTTTAATTTTTTTGTCCTCTGATATTTCATTTCACGATTCGATTAGGGAGACATTTAGTGTGTTTTGTGTTGGTGGGAAGTCAGCAAAATTATCTTTGTTATCTTCCTCTGTGATAAATATTGCCAGATATATTGCTATGGGACTTTTCGTCTCGAGTTTAGTTCGAAGACTCTCGAGGCGGTAAAATGTGGGTTTATGTTTATGGATCATTTGTAAGAGGTGAGATAGATAATAATTCTGACTTCGATGTGTTGTGTCTACATTCTGATAATCCGATTCTAAACATTCCTTCTAATGTCCATACAATCTCTCTAAAAACGTTTAATAAAATGCATGAAGAAGGAGATCTTTTTGCCCATCATTTATATCGAGAAAGTGTGATGATTTATTCTGCAGATGGATCTGATTTGATAAGAGAAATGAAGGAACCTGCTTTTTATGAGAACTGGAAGAAAGATTTTGAATCTTTTACTCTCATTGCGCGATATGCAATGAAAGAGCTACGAGAGTCAAATAGTTCAGTCTTTTCAAAAGGGCTTCTATACATGTCTCTAAGGGATCTGGCAATGATATATTCTTATGTTGTGATGGGTGAGGCTAATTTTTCAAAATACTCGCCCTTTCAAATAGACAATCCTTTAGAAATGAGTATTGACCATTACGATCACCTGCGTGCAAGTAGGCTTTCATCAACTCGGGGGACATGGGCTGATGAACTATTGAAACCTTTACCAGACTCATGTATTGGTTTGTCTAAACGATGGATTGAAGTATTAAATGAAAAGGTGAGGCATCATGCATAAACGAATCAAATTACAATCAACAATTATTAAAATGGTAAATCAAATTACCCCTGGGAATAAAAATCTGACAGGTTTAAGTCGTGTCGCAATACATGACTGGAGAGTCCGAAATGGGCGACAAGACCACGATGAGGTCGAAGAGACCTTGTTATTGCTTTCAGAACAGATTGGTGCTCTACATGATCGATCAAACCCGCCTAAAGATGATGTGATTGATTCAAAAACAAAATTGCTTATTGAGAAATTGAAGAATCAAGTTAAAAATAAATCTTCTGAGATTTCTGTCTAATATTGTTTTTTCCTGCTGTCAAATCACTTATTCTTATTCAACAAAAAAACGCCTGACCCCCAAGTTGGGATTCAGGCGTTTTTGATTTTCTTAACGTGCCAATGGCTGACACAAGTAGCGGTGGAGGGACTCGAACCCCCGACACGCGGATTATGATTCCGCTGCTCTAACCAACTGAGCTACACCGCCGGATGGTGTGGGCGTCTGTGTTGAGACAGACACTCCTATCCTAGTGGAAGTTCGCTGGGGAGAAAAGGTTTCTCCGGTGCTAACTTCCTTAGATATCTCACGTTATCGGCAAAAAAGCCGTTGAGAAGTCGCAAGATTAACAAATTATTGTTAGTACGCAAGTCAACCGCCGTTTTCATTCGAAAATGTCGCAGAAATTCGTTGATTGTGGGGCTTTTCCGGGGGCGTTATACTCGAATCTGCTCATTTGATACCCCTGAATCTCGCTCTGGAGTGCCCGCATGATGAAATCGCTCGCGTTCGGTCTGGTTCTCTCGCTCCCGTTCCTCTCGATTGCCCCTCTCCCGGCAGCGGCACCTGCAGAAACACCCCCTGCCCTTGAGACAGTCACACGGACGACTGTGTTTGAGAAAGGGGAAGCCGGCTATCACGGGTTTCGCATCCCGGCGCTGCTGGTGACGCCCAAGGGAACGCTGCTCGCGTTTGCTGAGGCGCGGAAGAACAATCTGGGCGACAGCGGCGATATTGATCTGGTGCTCAAGCGGAGCAGCGACAACGGGAAGACCTGGTCTCCCCTGGCGGTGCTGTGGAATGACGGGGAGAACACCTGCGGGAATCCCTGTCCGGTGGTGGATGAGTCGACCGGGCGGATCTGGCTGCCGCTGACCTGGAATCATGGCAAGGATCATGAGAAGCAGATCAAGGCGCAGACCGGTTTGGATACGCGGCGGGTCTATATGAGTTATTCCGATGATGACGGTCAGACCTGGAAGCCGCCTTACGAAGTGACCGAGACAACCAAGAAGCCGGAGTGGACCTGGTATGCGACCGGGCCGGGCAACGGGATTCAGCTGACGCAGGGACCACATAAAGGGCGGCTGGTGATTCCCTGCGATCATAATGTGACGCTGGACGGAAAGGTGGTGCGGCGGTCGCATGCGATTTACTCGGACGATCATGGCCAGACGTGGCAGTTGAGTGAGCCGATCGGCGAGATGACCAATGAATGTGCGGTCGTGGAACTGGGCGACGGTCGGTTGCAGATGAATATGCGGAGCTATCACGGCAAGAACCGGCGGGCGATTGCGTATTCCGACGATGGCGGGGCGACCTGGTCTGAGGTGACGCTCGATGCGACACTGATTGAGCCGGTCTGCCAGGCGAGCCTGATTCGTGTCTCGTTTCCCAAATATGGAACGCCGGGTCAGATTCTGTTCAGCAACCCCGCCAGTAAAAAACGGGAAAAGATGACGGTCCGGTTGAGCAAAGATGACGGGCAGACGTGGGCGGCGTCGCGACTGGTGACGCCGGGTTCGGCCGCGTATTCCTCTCTGGCTTTATTGAAAAATGGTCAGGCGGGGCTGTTGTATGAGCGGGACCGTTATCAGAAAATCGAATTCGTGGCGTTTGATTTAAAACAGTTTACTGCCGGACGTTAGGTTGTGGTGTGGATCTGGTTAAAGGATGCGTCCAGACGACAGCGAATCAACCGGGGCGAATGCCCTGCGGCTAATGGCTTTATAAGTTAGCAGGAGTCCCCTCGCTGGGACTCCTTACTATTTTCTGAAAGATAAAGTGACCGCCGATGGATACATTACTTGATCGTTTTCTGCGTTATGTCAAAGTCGATACCCAGTCGGACGAAACCAGTCCCTCGTTTCCGAGCACGAAGAAGCAGCTGGATCTGAGCCGGATGCTGTGTGAAGAGTGCGAGCAACTGGGGCTGGAAGATGTGACGATCAGTGAGTACGGCATCGTGATGGCGACGATTCCAAGTACGGTCGAAGGGGATGTGCCGGCAATCGGCTGGGTGGCCCATGTGGATACATCGCCTGAATTTTCCGGGACGAATGTGAAGCCGGTCGTGCATGAGAACTATGACGGGAGCGACCTTGTGCTGCCCGGCGATACATCGCGTGTGTTGCGGGTCAGCGAGGAGCCCCGGTTGAAAGAGATGGTGGGCAAAACCGTGATCACCACGGACGGGACCACGCTGCTGGGCGCCGATGATAAATCGGGCGTGGCCGTGATGATGTCGGCGGCAGCGCACCTGATGAGTGATCGCTCGATTGCCCACGGTCCGATCCGGCTCTGCTTTACCTGTGACGAAGAGATCGGCCGCGGGATTGAGAAACTGGATCTGGATGTGTTTGGCGTCTGCTGTGCTTACACATTGGACAGTGACGGGAGTGGTCGCATCGATTCCGAGACGTTCTCGGCCGATCAGGCGGTGATTACCGTACGGGGCGTGAATACGCATCCTTCGGTTGGTAAAGGCGTGATGGTGAATGCGATTCGGATTCTGAGCGATTTGATCTCATCCTTGCCTACCGAAACACTGAGCCCGGAAACGACGGACGGTCGCGACGGTTTCATTCATCCCTATCATATCGAAGGGGGCGTGGCGGAAGCGTCGGCCCGGCTGATCCTGCGTGATTTTGAAACGGAGAAACTGGCCGAGTATGCCGGCCTGCTGGATTCACTGGCGCAGCCGCTGCGCGAGAAATATGCGCGGGCGGAAATCAAGATCGACGTGCATAAGCAGTACCGCAACATGCGGGACGGTTTAGTCAAGGAACCGCGGGCGCTGGAGAAAGCGATTGAAGCGACGCGTGCTGCGGGGCTGGAACCGAACCTGAATATCATCCGCGGTGGAACCGATGGGAGCCTGCTGACCGAAAAGGGACTGCCGACGCCGAATCTTTCCAGCGGTCAGCATAATCCGCATTCCCCCCTGGAATGGACGACCGTGGAAGAGATGGAAAAGGCCGTTGATGTTTTAGTGCAACTTGCGATTCTCTGGGGCCAGGAACGTTGAAGTTTTTCACGTCCAGTTGAGGATTTCTGTCAACGTACCCGCTTTTTTTTCGAAACACGCCGATCTGCTTCCGGTTATTCCGCCTGTGGAAGCTGGTGAATTCAACCAGACCTTAAGCATTCTGCTGCGCCTGATGTGGCAACGAGTTAAGACGATTCGCATCAGAAGGAAATCGGGCGACGGCGTGCTGTTCTCCTGTCAGTTATTTAAGCTGTAGCGATTGTGGGGATTGTACCACATCTTCATGAAAACGATTGTTTGACCACCGTTTTTTTGTGGCTTATGTTAAACATATCGGCAAGCTACCTGTTTAAATAATCGCTGTGCATTGACGTGTGCAGCGCTGTTTGGTGTTTCGCATTTCGTTTACTTGTGATGAGCCCTGATTGTGGTGGCCTTCAAGTACGAATTACGTGCATCGACATAGAGGGGGAACAATGTTTTCTACTACCAAGATGCGACTTCTTAAGAGAGTCTACTCGAGTTCGCTGTGTATCGTGTTACTGGGATGTCAGCTGGCGGTCACTACGACTGTCTCTTATGCGGATCCCGGTCCTCTGCCCATCGTGATTCCTGTTACTCAGACCCAGGCGGTTGCCAAAGGGGAAGAGTTCGAACGGACGCGGCAGTGGATTAAGGCTATTGAGCACTATGAAGAAGCGCTCAAGGAATGGCCGGACAATGACAGCATCAAGTACGGGCTGCGTCGTGCCAAGATTCATTTCGGCATTGATCGACGTTACCACGACGACAGCTTTAACAAAGTTCTGCTGGTCCAGTCCCGTCGCGAATCATTCATTCTGTATGACGAAATTTTAGCGAAGATTCAATCGCACTTCGTCGACGCGTTGAGCACAACCTCGTTTGTCGCTCATGGAACAGAAAGCCTCTACCTCGCTCTGGCCAACGATGAATTTGTGAAGGTGCATTTGAAAAATGTGCCACCGGAAAAGATTCGCAAGATGCGTCGGATTCTTCGCGAGAACTACTGGAACAAAGGTGTCAACGGTTTTCACGGTGCCCATCAGCTGATCAACGAGGTCTGTGACCTGTCGTATCAGACTCTGGGTCTGCGTGACTCAGCCGTGATTGCAGAATACACGTTCGGCGGCTGCAATGCCCTGGACGATTACAGTAGCTTCCTGACTCCCGAACGTCTGGGCGACCTGTATGACAACATCGAAGGCGAATTCGTCGGCATCGGTATCGAAATGAAAGCCGAGATTGGTGAAGGCATGCTGTTGATCAACGTACTGCCCGAGAGTCCTGCAGAAAACGCAGGCGTGCTGGCAGGCGATCATATTGTGAGCATCGATGGCACCGACTGTCGTCACATGACGACCGATGCGGCAGCGAATCTGCTGCGGGGCACCTCCGGCAGCCAGGTGGTACTGGAACTGGAAAGTCCCAAAACAGAACAGGTCCGGATGGCCCGCGTGACTCGCAAGGCTGTACAGGTTCGCAGTTTTCCGATCGTGAAGATGGTCGATCAGGAAAATGGAATCGGCTACATCAAAATGACCGGTTTCCAGAAAACCTCAGCAGCAGAACTCGACGCTGCCCTGCAGAAACTGCACGGCGAAGGCATGCGGGCTCTGATCTGGGACGTGCGTGGTAACCCGGGTGGTCTGCTCTCTGCAGCCGTGGAAGTGCTGGATCGATTTATCGATGAAGGCAAACTGGTTTCCACCAAAGGTCGCGTATCCGATCAGAACTGGAGCTACACCGCTCACCGTCCTGGTACCTGGAAGATTCCGCTGGTCTTGCTGGTGGATGAAAACAGTGCGAGTGCCAGTGAAATTGTGGCGGGAGCACTCACCGATCATCGTCGGGCGACCGTGGTTGGTCGCAAGACTTACGGTAAGTGGTCAGTCCAGAGTATCTTCCCGATCCGCGGATCTACGGGATTGCGTCTGACGACGGCCAAATTCTATTCGCCTCACGGAAACACATATGGTAAGATCGGGATCAAACCCGGAATCACGGTTGAGAAAGATGAACTGCGGACGGCCATGTATGGGGCGTCACAGGAACAGAAACTGGCAGCAGATTCTGATATCAAACGTGGCTTACAAATTCTGCAAAGGCAATATGCTGTAACACCATGATGGATGAACGTGCCGCCTGGCTGACCCAGGGAAAAGGAATTACTCCCAGCCTCCGCTGGTCATTTTCCACCGAAGCGCCACTCCTGGCGCTCGACCTGGCACGTGAAACAGGAGAAATACTGGCCGCCGATATTTCCGGCGGCCTTTATTTATTGGATCGGCAGGGTCAGTTCCTGCATCTGAACCGCGGGATCAGGGATGTGCAGCTGGTACACTGGAGCGATCACGGCAAGCGGGGGGCCGCGATCTACTCCGATAATAATATCTGCTGTTTCGATCGCGATCTGAACGTGATCTGGGCGATTTCCTTCTCCGTGGAATGCCTGGCGATTGCCATGGATTCCTACGGCGATTATGTCGCCGTCAGTCTGGCCAGCGGGAAAACGATTCTGATCGATTCCCAGAAAAAGAAGGTGGCCAGCTTTGAGACGATGAAGCCGCTGAGTTACCTCGAATTTCAGATGACCGAACCTCGTCTGATGGGGGCGGCTGAGAACGGCCTGGTCTGCTGTTATGACCTGGAAGGCAACTGTCTCTGGACGGAGAAGCACTGGTCGAATTGCGGCGGGCTGGCGATGTCAGGCGATGGTCAGCGGATCTACCTGGCGGGATTCAATTACGGAATCCTGATCTTCGATCATGAAGGCGATTCCGCGGGAACGCTGGTATTTGAAGGGACGCCGAAGGTCCTTGCCTGCGATTTTCAGGGGAACCGGATCGTCACCGCGACCATTGAACAGGAATTGTACTGGCTCAACCAGGAGGGCAAACTGCTGTGGGGCGGGATTATTCCTGATGAGGCGATCGAGGTCGCCTGCGACCCGTTCGGACAGTGGTGCGTCTGCGGTGCTAAATCAGGGCTGGTACAGTGTCTGGACTGGAGCGACTCACTTTAAATGTGTTTGTGTGGGGGGCGGTGCGAAGATGTGATGATGTGCACTAACCCGTTTTCTAGGCAGGATCGTAGAAAAGGGCCAAGGTCTATTTTGACTCTCCCCTTGCAAATGCTTATTATATAAGCTCTTCCTGCAACACATTTTTTGCGTCTCACTTTCAGTTCCTGTTGATTCACACTTTCTCACACACTGGCGACATGCGTTACTAACACCGGCGAATCAGATCATTTCTGGGGCAGGCGATGGCCAAGCGGAATAAAGATACTCCTGAAAAGAAAAAACGCCAGTCCGCGCGCGTGCCCAAGCTGGATTCGCTGGGGAAATATCAGATCGAGAAAGAGATTGGTGCCGGTGGCATGGGGGCTGTCTTTCTCGCTCGTGACACGACGCTGAATCGACTGGCGGCTCTTAAAATTCTGCCCCGCGACAAGGCGGAAAACCCGGTTCTGGTCAAACGATTCAAGGCTGAGGGACAGGCGGCTGCTCACCTGCGGCATGAGAATATCGTCTCCGTCTACGATGCGGGCGAAGAAGACGGTTATCTCTACATTGCCCTCGAGTATGTCGAAGGGACTGACCTGCATAACATGATCAGCAAGCGGACCCGACTACCTGTTCGGCGTTCGCTGGAGATTATCACGCAGGTGACAGAAGCCCTCTCGCACGCCTATCAGCAGGGAATCGTCCACCGTGATATCAAGCCGGCCAACATCCTGATTCGCCAGGATGGGGTCGTCAAGCTGACCGACCTGGGGCTGGCCCGTTCGATTGATGACAACACCGAAACCAGCATTACCCGGGCCGGTACGACTGTGGGAACGGTCGACTATATGGCTCCCGAGCAGGCACGGGACAGTAAAGCGGCTGATATTCGCAGCGATATCTATTCGCTGGGCTGCACCTGGTATCACATGCTGACCGGACGGGCCCCCTTCTCCGAGGGAAGCCTGACCAATAAACTGGCCGCACATGCTACTACTCCCCCTCCCGACCCGCGGGAATTGAATGAACGCGTGCCCGAAGGGATCGTGGCGATCATTCACCGGATGATGGCCAAGTCCAAGAACGACCGCTACCAGACGCCGGAAGAACTGCTGGAAGATCTGAAGGACCCAAATCTGAAGCGTTCCAATGTCGACAATAATGTGCTGGAAGCACTGGCCTCAGATGAATCGGATGGGGAGCATCCGACGCGTGAGGTCGATATTATTCTCCCGGCTGACAGCAGCGATTTTCAGATTAATCAGTTCATTCCCGATTACAACAGCCAGCCGGATGAGGACGACGACGATCATGCAGATGCAGATGGCGGGAACCGTCTGAGTACCAGCTTTGATCTGCAGCAACTGGCGGGAGAAGTGGAACTGGAGTCTGAAGTCACGGTGCCTGGGCTGAAGCGTTCCCCCAAGTCGACGCCTGAGAAGAAAAACGAGAAGAAAAACGAGAAGAAAAACGAGAAGAAAAACGAGAAGAAAAACGAGAAGAAAAACGAGAAGAAAAACGAGAAGAAATCATCCCGCTCGAAATCGGGACCACAAAAAACAGTCGACCGTTCGCGTACCCGGCAGCCGGTTGACGAACCGGAAGAAGGCTCCGTGATCTCCGATTCCGCGATGAAGACGCGGAAGGCGAACCGTACTCGCAAAAGTGAGCCGGACTCTTCGCAGGGTAAGCGGAGCCGACCTGCTGCAGCGGGTAAAAAACAGGCTCGGCCTCAACCGACGAAACGCAGCAGCGGGGGCCGCAAATCGGTCCGGGAAACGTCGCCGGTCATGAACGGCGACGCCGATGCGAGCGAGAGTGAGATTTCACTCGACTACCGGCAGATTGGTCTGGTGCTGGGCGGGTTACTGCTGGTCATCATGCTGATCTGGTGGGCTGTGAGCAGTATGGGGTCTGGTTCCGCACCGCAACAGGGACCGGGCAGTAACCCATTCGATCCGAATGCCGAGGCGCCCGCGCCGGCCGAAAGCACTGCGGTCGCCGCTGCGGATGAGCCAAAAGCAGATGCGGAAGCGGAAAAGGAAACGGAAAAGACCAGTACCGAAGTCACAAAAACTGAGGAAAAGTTTGCTGGTTCCCGATGGGAAGAGGCGGCTGTGCGGGGGCAGGAAAAACAGTATCTACCCTCGTGGGGGAAAGGCTTTTCGGCGCTGACGGGGGCGAATGCCAGCCAGCCGGAAGCTCAGCTGCCCCTGCTTAAAGTCGCCCATGGATCTTCGGCGCAGGGAATCTACTCCAGCCTGGATGACGCTTTGGCGGAGGTGGCCAACCGTGGGGCAGTCATTCGTCTGTACGGTCCCGGTCCGTTCTCAATGAGTCCTCAGCGACTCGCAGGAATTTCGCAATTGATCATCCTGGCTGCGGATTCCAGCCAGAAACAGCCGACGGTGATCCTGACTCCGGAGGGCGGTTCTGATTCGCAGACGATCTCTGATTACCTGAGTTTTTCCGGAGGGCTGCTGCGGTTCCAGGGAATTCATTTCCTGTGTGACGCGGGCCGTCTGACTGGTAATGGCGACTGTAACCTGCTGGCTCTAAACCAGAGTGATCTGACCATTCAGGAATGTTCCTTTTCACTGACAGGAACCGGGACACGTGAGTTTCGACTGATCAATTCTACCGGAGTCCCCCGCACCGAGACCGATCGGCCCGAGGGGGAGTCGCGGATTCTGCTGGAGAACTGTGTCGTTACCGGCAGAAAGCTGGAAGTGGTGCGAGTGGATCAGCCCTACTCCGATGTGATGCTTTCCAACTGTTATTTTTCTGTGACCGAAGCCCCCTGCCTGGAGCTGGCGGCGCTGAATCCCAATCTGAATATCAGCAGTCTGCTGCAGGCGCGGAAGGTTCCCCGCACGCTGCGTGTGTTTTCCAGTACACTCGTCTCTGATCAATCGATCTTTGAGCTGATCGGGCCGGTGGCAAAACAGGCCCCACCTGCTGCCGAGAACCAGGAGACTCTGAAGACGCAGACCGACCTGATCGTGATCAATTCGGTACTCGTGGGAGATCCGCAGGCAAAACAGGCCGCGATGCTGACGCTCGTCGACTGGCCGCAGGATAAACTGCGCCAGCAGAGTAAGAGTCGCTTCAAGGACCTGGATCTGCAGCTGGAGAGCGTCATGTTCTGGGGTTGGCCGTTGTATCTGAGATCGACCGAACCTGGCAGTCCGCAGAGTACATTTGAGATTGATGCCCATCGAACCTGGCAGCAAAGTTGGGGGAAGCCGGTGGCGGTTGAGTCTTTCGATGCTGATTTACCATCTAAGTACGCTGCACTGCGGAAGCCGGCCTTTGACAGCAGCCTGCTCAATTTTTCCAAAGTCAAAAATGTCTATAGTGTTTCTTCAGGCGGGATAGTACCTGGCTGCGATCCGAACCGTCTGGCGACGCTTTCTGACGGCGAGCAGGAGCGGATTCAGGCCTACGTGAGCCAGCCTCAGATCGGAAAAGCAATCGCCGGCAAGTTCGCAAAATCGAAGACGGTTTCCTTCGATATGTCGAAAGGAAATCTGAGCGACTTTCTCAACAGCGCTGCTGTTTCAGGACCCACCCGGGTGAATGTGACCGGACAGGGCGTCTGTTATACGGCTCCCATCGAGCTGGAAAACAAACAGGTGCAGTTGAATTTCGACACGCCCTCTGGTGCGGCTCCTTTGATTGTGGAACTGAAGCTGCTGCCCTCCACAGGAAAGACGCGGTCACGTGATTCCCGCAGTGCGGGAGTGGACTCCTTTATTGCCCTGAAGAATTCTACCTTGGCGATTCACGGCGGGAAATTTCGGATTTCGGCCGACCGGAAAGGTGTGGTTCCCCGGGCTTTCGTTTCGCTGCAGAACAGTCAGCTGGCACTTGAAGATTCTGCCCTGGATGCTCTGCTGCTCAACGACAAACGCTTTCAGTCCGTTGTGCAGGTTGGCGGGGGAACGGGAAGTCAACCAAACCAGGTGCTGTTGAGCCGCACCTATCTATCGACTTCGGGAACGGTTGTCAATTCAGAGGCGACGCAGCTGGACCTGGAAGTCTCCGGAAGTCTATTATTGAGCCAGAATGATCTGTTTGCGTTAGCGGTGAAGCCGTCGTCGAGTCCGCGGGTTCGGGTTTCTCTGAATCAGAGTACCCTGGCGCCTCGCGATTCGGTGCTGGCTTTTAAGGAAAGCGACGGTTCTCAATCTACGGGAACTGCTGCCCGGGTGCTGGCGGAAGAATGTCTGTTTCTACCTGTTCCAGCCGCGTCAGGCGGTCGCTCTGATTCTTCCCGTTCCGCTTCCCTGCTTCGGCTCCCACAGGGGCTGCAGAAGCAGGTACAGTGGTGGGGTTCGGCTAATGGGTATATGGTAGAGCGGTTGCAGGCACTCGGGGAATCCGGTTCGCTGTCTGCGGGGGCTGGCGGCGATTTTGAACAGACGCTCGCCCAGGTCTTCGGTGATCAGGCAGATCAACATGCACTGGCGATGCCGGGCGGGGTTCTGCTGCAGGAACAGAAACTGCCTCCCCTGACGAAGATTCAGCCGGTTCACTTTCGGCTGCTCCCTGCCTGTAAGGCGGCGACCTGGTCAGACCTCAAGCAACCGCTGGGGGCTGATCCCGTTGCACTGCAGGCGATGCTGGAAGGCAATCCGCAGGACCGGGCAAAAGCGGCCCGCAAGAAACGCTCGTTCTAAGGAATTTCTTAGATATTCGAGAGCGTGGCGTGGGGGTGATCTTCATCCAGACGCGGAACGGTCAGCGTGAAACGGGAACCTTTGCCGGCTTCGCTTTCGATGCTGATTTCTCCCCCGTGTTCGCGGATGATTTTCTGGCTGACTGCCAGGCCGATACCGGTGCCGCGGGCGCCCTTGGTGGATTCGAACAGGTTGAAGATTTTGCTGATCTGATCCGCGGGAATACCGGGGCCATTGTCGGAGACCATGATCAGGATCTGATCGGGTTTCGCGAGGTAGCGGGTTTCCAGCAGAACGATCCCCTGCTCCAGGCCTTCGACGGCATCAATGGCATTGATGACGATATTCAGGATCGCGCGATGAATACCTTCGTGATCGAATACGCTTTCCGGCAGTTCCGGATCCAGTTCGCATTTCAACTGAACGCCGCACTCTTCGGCACGGGCCTGCATCAGTTCGTGCACGTCTTTGACCGGCGTGTTGATGGAACCTGGTTCGAGGGCCGGCTTGCGTTCTGTGCTGAAGGTCAACATGTCCATCACGAGGTGATAGATTTTGTTCTGGTTCTTCTCGACAATGTTCCACCCTTTGCGGACGAGGTCTTCCTCGGACTTGTTGAGTCCCATGTCGATCAGGTAACTTCCGCCGCGAACCCCCTGCAAAATGTTCTTGATATGGTGGCTCAGGGTGGCGATGGTCTGACCCATGGCGGCAAAGCGTTCCGCTTTCAACATGGCATTCTGGAAGCGATAGTTTTCAATGGCCAAAGCGGACTGACGACCGATGGCGACCAGGAGTCGCAGGTGTTCTTCACTGAATTTTTCGACGGCCCCGTTCTTGAGCAAAGCTTCGGGATGAGAAGTCGTCGTGTCGACGTAGATGACGCCCATCAGTTCATGGCGTCCCTGCATGGGAACGCACATGGCTTCGCGAATGCCCGCCTGCAGGATACTGCGGCCCCCTTCAAATCGCTGATCGCGCTGCGCGTCGGAGGTGCGGACTCCCTGTTTTTTGTTGAGCACGTAGTCGACAATGCTGTGGGAGACCGGCATGCGTGCGCCGGACTTCTTCTCGGCACTACTGCTGAAGATCTGGGGTTGGATTTCTCCCGATTGCGGGTCGGTGATCAGCATACAGCCCCGATCAGCGCCGACCGTATTGATGGTCAGGTCGAGTATGCGCTTGAGTAGTTCTTCCTGTGAAATGGTCGGGCTGACAGCGGCTTCTGCGATGCGGTACAAGGCCTGCAGGTCGTTTTGCACATCCTGCTGCTGGACAATTCCGGAGAGATCTGCCGTGTCCAGTACCATGGAGTCAAACTCGTGATTGACTTCGTGGGTAATGCTGGACTGATTTGAATCCTCGCTGCTGATCAGGTCGATTTTTTCCGCCATGTAGCGGGAGTCTTCGTCGATCGCCTGGCTGGAGAACAGCAGCAGACTGCGCCCGATCTGGATATGATCACCGTTACTGAGCCGGGTGGATTGAACCTGGGTCCCGTTGACCATTGTTCCATTGGAACTGTTCTGGTCAGTGATGATGTAGGAGCCGTTCTTGAAGGAGATCGTAGCGTGCTGACGGGAGGCTTCCGTATCCAGAATCCGGATCTCGTTTCGCACTCCTCTACCCACACTGGCAGGATCTGTTCCCAGTTGGAAGCGGGTTCCGAGGTCCACTCCCTGGATAACCAGCAGGGTCGCTTTGCCCCCCTCTTGTGCGTTTGCTATCAGCCTTTTCATGGTCTCTGATTCTCAGTCGATGACTGGACCTGCTCATCAGGTAAACGTACGCTGCACCGAATTCCTGCAACCTGCGCGGTGATACATGAATTCAATGTGCAGTCTGTTTCAGTCGAGGAACGCCCGGGAAACGATTCCGTTTTCCTGAGTTCTCTGTGAAGGGAAATCCTTTACAGAAAAGCCCCTACGGAGAATCATATCTCAACCGGGAGCGCTGTTCAAATCCCAACATCCGTTTAGAGTGAGATCTGTCAGGAGAATCTGAGCGGACTACTGGTGAGATCGGGGCTGATTGAGCAGGCTTTCAATCGAATCGATCAGCTCTGCGTATTGAAATGGCTGGACCAGGAAGCGGGTGGACTGGTCGGTTTCGGGAGTGGCAGGAACTTTTACTGAACCAATGACAACTTTGGGGACTTCATTCCAGCCTGGCTGTGCTGAGGAAGAGGCGGCCAGGTCGTCATCGTGCAGAACGACAATGCTGGGCAGTTCGTTCTCGGTGATGACATCCCCCGGTTGTGGCTTGCGGATGCGATTGACGCGACATCCCTGGGGTTCCAGGACTGCTTTAAGAACTTCTTCCGTTTCGTGTAATCCATCCAGGACGACAACATGTTGACCATTTACCACTTGAGGGTTCCTTCCCATGACCACGGTAAAGCCTGATGAGCTCCACAAATCCATTTGTCAATCAGGCAGGTCGGAAAGATAGCCTGTTCCAAAGTTTGTGTCAAAATCAGTTAGGAGAGCTGAAATTGAGTTTTTGGAATTATGTAAACTTTACAACCGGGCGTAGCGGTGAGTGGATTACCTGGTTTACCAGGCGGTCGGAGCCGGGAAGTTCTCGTTAAACATCGGTTCCTGGTTGATGTAGTCGTCTTCCCGTTTCATGCTGTCCAGTTGAAGTTTACGCTGTTCCTGCTGGAGTTCTTCGCTGGTAATGGGGCCTCTGACTTCAGCCAGCGGTGCGACGTATTTGGGCTGTTTGACTTTTACGTCGGTCGGATAAAAGACGCCCCGGTCCTGTGGCGCAGCGGCTGCAGAGGCATCTGAGGCGGAAGCGATTGCGGTTTCAGGGTAGATCCGCTTGTGATAGGTGCTGCTGAAACCGGCGGGCTGATGATAGTCGGGAATGTTGCGGCACCCGACCTGCAGACAGGTCAGGCCAAGCAGAATCAGCATGTATCTGCTGTATTGAGGCACCAGGATTCCCTTCCGAATAACAGAAAAAGCGGCCCTCAACTGGAGAGGGCCGCTTTCGTAATATCGGCGATTCAGGGGAAGGCTGTCGATTAAAAATCAGACAAATCCCGGAACCAGTGCTTAACCTTTGGCTGCGGCATAGCGTTTGGCGACTTCATCCCAGTTAATCACATTAAAAAATGCGGAGATGTAGTCAGGACGCTTGTTCTGGTAGTTTAGGTAGTATGCGTGTTCCCAGACGTCCAGTCCCAGAATCGGGGTGTGACCTTCTGAAAGTGGTGTGTCCTGGTTCGGAGTGCTTTCAACAACCAGTTTGCCGCCATCGACGGAGAGCCAGGCCCAGCCGGAACCGAAGCGGGTAGCTGCAGCGTTGGCGAACTGTTCTTTGAAGGCATCGAAGCTGCCGAAGGTGGCGTTGATGTCATCGCCGAGGTCACCACCGGGAGTTCCACCGCCGTTGGGGGACATGATGGTCCAGAACAGGCTGTGGTTCGCGTGTCCGCCACCGTTGTTGCGGATGGCAGTACGGATATCTTCAGGAACGGCGCTCAGGTCGCTCATCAGGTCTTCGATGGACTTGGAAGCCAGGTCGCTGTGGCCTTCGAGGGCGGCGTTGGCTTTGGTGATGTAAGCCTGGTGGTGCTTGGTGTGGTGGATCTCCATCGTGCGGGCATCGATGTGAGGTTCCAAGGCATCGTAGGCATAGGGCAGGTCAGGAAGTGAGTAAGACATACGACAAACTCCTTTGTGTTTCGGTGTAAATAGTCTAAAGTTGTGAGTGACTTTACGTATATTGCCCGGCGTCTCAAATCCAGTAGATCATTAGAGATAACCGGATCTGTGTGCAAATACATCCTTCTTCCCCATTGTAGAGGATTATCTGATTCTCACAACCAACTGGTCGATAAGTTTTCACATTGGCGCCAGCAGCCTGCTTCCTGCCGATGTGCATAGTTGACGTTTAACCGGTGGGTTCTACAATAAAACCGTGCCGAAAAAAATTCGACAGAATTCTCCGGATTTGTAAAGGATCTGATTATGCACAGGAAAGCTCTGGTTGCTTTACCCGTATTCAATGAAGAACGTCATGTGATCGAGGTTTTGACCGAAGTCCGCAAGTACGCCGAGGCGATTCTGGTCGTCGACGATGGTTCTTCGGACCGGACTCCAGAGCTGCTCAAAGAAGTGTCGGGCATCGAAGTTCTCACGCATCCGGAAAATCGTGGATATGGTGCCGCTCTCAAAAGTGCCTTCGATTACGCGATTGCTCACCAGGATGAATACGACATCCTGGTCACCATTGACTGCGATGGTCAGCACGAACCCACCCTGCTCCCGAATCTGGTCCAGCAGATGCGCGAACAACCAGCTGACGGACCAATCGACATGCTTTCGGGTAGTCGTTATCTGAAGCAGTTTGATGGTGCCAGCATTCCTCCCGAAGATCGTCGGCAGATTAACGTCGCCGTCACGCGTCGGATCAACGAACAACTGGGCTTTGATCTGACGGATGCGTTCTGTGGTCTGAAGGCATACCGGGTCGAAGCACTGGCGAAGTTCAACGTGACCGATCTCGGCTACGCGATGCCGCTGCAACTCTGGGTTCAGGCCGCTGCTCATGGAATGAAGATCGTTGAATTCCCCGTTCCGCTGGTCTACCTCGAAGAAGAACGCAGCTTCGGCGGTTCGCTCGATGATGCGATCAAACGCAAAGCATACTACGATGAAGTGCTCGACCGGGAAATGCAGGCAGCCGGGCTGACCTGCTGTGCCTCTGATTGTTGTAACGATCGTACCGATTCTTTCAGCGAGTGATCTGCCGGGTATTCGGTTCAGATCAGCCTCTGCGGATGCATCGGGCGATTTCCCTCTGAATTCAATTCAAAAGGACTCGACAATCAGTTGTGCACTCATCAAACTGAAAGCCGCTCAACCATACCGCTCGGGCGGTGGTTCTGTTATGATAGAGCCGATTGACGGATCTTCTCGCCTGCCCGTACCTGATTTTGATTCATTCCGCACACCCGTAAAGCGTTGAAATGTCATCAGTGACTCCTTTTCCCTGCCAGAATCCTGAATCCCGATTTACATCCAGTTCCGCGGTGCCGGAACCGGTGTGGGAAAAACAGGATCTGCGTGTGCCCCGCTCCGACGATGTGGTCTTTTCGCGGCCCGATCTCTCGGAGATCATCGCGGATGCCGAAGCGAACCGCAGCATGTTTGAAGCCTGCTCCCGGGAACGGAGCGGCAAAATTATCTCCAGCCTGCGGAGCTGGGCCCGAAAAGCGGTTCTGGAAGAGGCGGCCCGCTACACCAGCGAGTTGACGGGGACCCCAGTCGAACTTCCGACCGATCTCGACGAGCGTCTGCTGTTCATGACGGGACATCAACCGGCGTTGTTTCACCCGGGCGTCTGGGTGAAGAACCTGCTGGTCGGAAACGTGGCCCGGCAGACCGGGGGCCTCAGTCTGAACCTGATCGTCGATAATGACCTGGTGAGTACGACTTCGATTCGAGTACCCCAGGGGACACAGGCCGATCCGGAACTGGTCGAAATCCCTTTTGATGAAACCATTGAAAAAAAGCCCTGGGAAGAGACGACCGTCCAGAACCGGGAGCTGTTCTGCTCTTTTGAGAAACGTGTCAGCGAGGCACTCCAGCAGTGGCCCGACCTGGGAGCACCTCTGCTGCAAGAGATCTGGCCGGCTGCCGTCGCGCAATTGGAAACTTCGGATCGCCTGGTTGACTGTCTGACTGCTGCCCGACATGCAATGGAATCCCGCTGGGGCGTTGAAAACCTGGAACTGCCCATCAGTCGTCTCTCGGAAACCGGACCGTTCCTGTGGTTTGCTTGTTACCTGATTCAGAATGCGAGTGCGTTCCGCAAGATACACAATGAAGTCCTGGGAGAGTACCGCAAGGTTAACCGGGTCCGCAGTAAAACACATCCGGTGCCCGAACTCTCTGAGTCTGAGGGCTGGGTGGAAACCCCGTTCTGGGTCTGGCAGGCCGGCGCCACTCGACGGCACCAGTTGCTCGTGAAACGGGAAGATCAGGAAGTACTGCTGTCGGACGGTACGCGTGAAATCGCCCGCTTACCGCTGAAGGAACAGTGCGACCTGTCAGCGGCTATCGAAGTCTTGAAACAACTTCCCGCGCAAGGCATCCGCCTGCGAACACGGGCGCTGACCACGACGCTGTTTGCCCGGTTGTTCCTGGGCGATCTGTTCGTGCATGGCATCGGCGGCGCCAAGTATGATGAAATGACCGATCGGATTTTTACCCGGTTCTTCCATCTGGTGCCTCCACGATATCTCACGCTCTCTGCAACCCGTTACCTCCCCTTCTGCGAGGCCTTTAATGTGCAGGAGTGCGATGAAACCTGTCTGAGACGGATCCTGCGGGATCTGGATTTCAACTCGGATCGGCACCTGAATCCGGAGCAGCAGAAGGCAGCGGCTCCCCTGCTGGAACGCAAACAGGCGTTGATTCAGGAGCAGGAGGCTGCTCCCGATGAGGAGTTAAGCCCGGCTGCCCGCCGACGTGAGAACCGACAGCGGTTCCGCGAAATTCGCGAAGTCGACGCTGCCCTGGCCGAACTGACGACACAACTGCGAAGTCAGGTCGAAGAAGATCTGGCGACGATTCAGAAACAGCGGCAGGCCAATCAGGTCATACAGAGCCGCGAGCTTTCGTTTGTGCTCTACCCTGAAGCGACGCTGAAGTCTCTGTTCGAGAAACTGGTTGTTGAATAACCGTTCCGCGCACGTCTTTTGGTTCCAGACTACTCCCCTGCTTTATGGATCCGTTCAAACAGGAACTGATGGCGGGAGTTGAATAACCGACGATATCCCAGCACGACAGAGATGACCGTCCCCAGTGCGGTGCCGGATGCGATCAGGAACATGATCACGATCTGGTACTTCACCGATTCCAGCGGACTGGCACCAGCGAGAATCTGCCCCGTCATCATTCCGGGCAGCGAGACCAGGCCGACGACCATCATGGAATTGATAATCGGCGTCATACCCGAGCGGACCGCATTCTGCAGAGCCTGTCGGGCCGCTTCATTGCGGGTGGCACCCAGCGTCAGTTTGAGTTCCACCTCAGCCCGGCGGAGAACGAGTTCTTCACTGAGTCGATCCAGGCCCAGTGAAATTCCATTGAGGGTATTCCCGAGGATCATTCCCAGTAAGGGGATCAGATATTGCGCGGGACTGTCGGACCAGCTGTGCGGCGGAATGACGACCGTCAATGCGAAGCCGGTCACCAGCCAGGAACTGGCAAAGACCGCGACAATGCTGTTGAGCCAGATCCCCGGGTAGCGCCGCTGGGAACGTTGTACCGCGGTGATCCCCGCGATGAGCGTCATTGTAAACATGAGCGCGGCGATGACCGACCACCAGGAGAGCTCGAAGATCCACTCCAGGATCAAGCCGATCAACAGCAGTTGCACGATAGAGCGGAGCGTGGCTATCAGTAACCGCTTCTCCATGTCGAGCTTGAGCCAGACGGAGATGATACCGTTCACCAGGACCAGCGACGTGGCGAGGACCAGATTCAGGGTTGTTAAGTCGTACATGAAACTTGCTCGGGACAGACTGGGGGTACGGGTTCATCAGAAACGCAAATCAGTTTACGAACAGGGATTGTAGCAGAGGCTGCTTCATTTTTTCATCTCGAGGGCTTAACCGGATCTTCAATTTGCAGTGTTTTCCCGCCTTTTCTGAATTCGCAAGACCTTAACTTTCCATTCATCAGCAGCGAATAATTTTCTGGTAGTATCCCCCGCCATAATGAAATCAGAAAAACAAAAAGAGGTGCACACGGCCGGAGTTGTGCCAGGCATGCAGGGCATGCGTTATCGCGGAGCAATGTCATTAAGGAGGATGATATGATCGTGTCCGAGGAACGGGGATCCACAACGGCTGGTCGCGAGATACGCACGATCTTTGTCAGCGATGTCCACCTGGGCTGCATGCACTCACGGGCGGAAGAATTTCTCGCCTTTCTGAAAGCCCACAAGCCTGAGTCCCTGTATCTGGTGGGAGACCTGATTGACGGCTGGAAGCTTCGCAAAAAATGGCGCTGGCCGGAAAGCTATAACGCGATCCTCGATCGTGTGGAAGAGCTGAGTGCTTCCGGAACCGAGGTCTTTTATACCCCTGGAAACCACGATAATTTTCTCCGCGATTTTGGTAAGCGGTTTGGCTTTGTAACCCTCTCCGATGAGTTCGTGCATATCACGGCGGACGGGCGGCGTTTCCTGATTATCCACGGAGACCAGTTCGATAAATTCGAGACTGGCGCCCAGTGGCTCTCGGTGCTCGGATCGTTCGCGTATGACATTCTACTGACCGCGAATACCCTGTTTAACCGGGTCTTTCGACGCAAGGGGCAGGCGAAGTTCGCGCTCTCTTCCGCCATCAAGTCACGGGTTAAACAGCTGATGCGGTTCATCAGTGATTTTGAACAGAAGCTGGCCAGCCATGCCCGCAAGCGGTTATGCGAGGGCATTATCTGTGGTCACATTCATGCGCCCAATATTCTCGATATTGACGGGATTAACTACTGCAATACCGGGGACTGGGTCGAGCACTGCACTGCCCTGATTGAATACAGCGACGGTGCGTTGGAGATTGTGTACTTCGATCAGAATGTCGCCCCCGTGAAGAAACCAACTGTCAAAACCAGGACCGCGGACCAGGGGGTGAGACCCCAGGTCGAGGTCGAAATGTCAGGACTGCTGAGTCGGTTCTGGAAACGTTGTCATCCCTTCAGGTTGATCAGACGCTGATCAGCCTTTTTTTATTGTCCAGTCGGAGCAGATTCCATGATTGCAGAACGGATCAGTCGTAAGAGTTTTCAATGGGTTCATCAGGGAAACCTCGTTTATAACACCTGCTGGGAGGACCCGCGCCTGGACCGCCAAGCGTTAAAACTCGGACCGGATGACGAAGTCATGGTGATTACATCCGCGGGGTGTAATGCTCTGGATTATCTGCTCGACGAACCGCGACGGGTGCATGCGGTGGATATGAATCCCAAGCAGAATGCGTTGCTTGAACTGAAACTGGCTGCGATTCGCAACCTGGATTTCGAAGACTTTTTCGATCTGTTCGGTCGCGGGAATTCTGCCAACTGGGAGCACCTGTATGGTCAGAAGCTGCGGTGCGAGCTGTCCGTGCTCACGCGGAAATACTGGGACCGACATGGGGATTTCTTCTCCAGCGAAGGCAAACGCCCCAGCTTTTATTTTCGCGGCTCTTCCGGTCTGTTTGCCTGGATGGTCAACGGTTATATCGACCGGGTGGCTAAGATCCGGGAAGATATCAATTCCCTGCTCTCCGCACAGGACATCGATGAGCAGACCTCGATTTATCAGTCGCGCAACCTGAATGAACAGCTTTGGACGCGGATGATCAAATGGTGGATGCGGCGCGATCTGACGCTCTCAATGCTGGGTGTGCCCCGGGCGCAACGGACTCAGATTGACCAGGGGTATCCGGGCGGAATCGTGCAGTTCGTGATCGATCGGATTGAGACGGTCTTCACCAGTCGCTCGCTGCGGGATAACTATTTCTGGCGCGTCTATCTGACGGGGAGTTATGATCCCGAATGCTGTCCGGAGTATCTCAAACGCGAAAACTTCGAACGGCTCAAAGGGGGACTGGTCGACCGGATCAGCGTGAATACGAATACCGTGGAAGGGTTCCTGAATCAGCACCAGGGTACGATTTCCCGTTATGTGCTGCTGGATCATATGGACTGGATGGCCGGGGCTCAACCTCAGTTACTCCAGAGTGAGTGGCAGGCGATTGTGAACCGGGCGGCAGAAGAGACGCGTATCATCTGGCGGAGTGCAGGCATGCAGGTCGATTTCATCGATCCGCTGCAGGTGCAGCACCAGGGAAAGACGGCCCGGGTGGGAGAAATGCTCCGTTACCAGAGTCAACTCGCGGACGAACTGCACGAGCGGGATCGCGTGAATACGTATGGTAGTTTTTATATTGCCGATCTGCAGGTCTGATCTGATGCCGAAGAGGAAGCGGCTTTTACTCGCGCGGAAAGGAATCGCCCGATGAGTTATCTGAGTGGACGCTGGAATGATGTCCGGACGCTGTGGCATTTGCTGGCCTCGCGGATCGAAGGGCAGACGCACGCCGAACGGCTGGACTCTTTCTATTCCGGACAGGCAGCGGGCTATGATCAGTTTCGTCGGAAACTGCTGCATGGTCGCTGTGAGTTGTTCGAAAGTCTGCCGGTTCTCGAGAATGGCGTCTGGGTCGATCTGGGAGCCGGCACGGGAGAAAATGCTGAACTGTGGGGACCTCGCCTGCAGGAGTTTCGTCAGGTTTACCTGGTCGATCTCTGTCAGCCTCTCCTGGATGTTTGTCAGCAGCGGATAACGGACCGGGGCTGGGAACGGGTGTCTGCGGTTTGCGCGGATGCCACACAGTTCGCACCTGCGGAAACGGAGGTGGACCTCGTGACGTTTTCCTATTCCCTGACGATGATTCCCGACTGGTTTCAGGCGGTGAATCGGGCCTGGGAGTTATTACGACCGGGGGGCTGCTGGCGATTGTCGATTTTTATGTCTCCCGCAAGTACCCCGCTGAAACCCTGCGACGGCACAGCTGGTTTCAACGTCATTTCTGGCCGACCTGGTTTGCGGGAGATAACGTGTTTCTGAATGCGGACCACCTGCCTTACCTGCTCGACCGGTTTGAACTGGTTTCACTGAAAGAGTGTCAGGGAAGTCTGCCGTTTGTGCCTCTGCTGAAAGTACCTTATTACAGTCTGATTGTCCGCAAGCCCGTCTGAGGATTAAACGGAATCTATGGTGACTGTCGTCGGCTGCCCTCTGCGCTCGGTTCCGATTCTGTTATGATACGCGGTGTGTCACGAATGAGAATCAGAGCCACGTACAGGATGCCGACCAGATGTTGATTGAATCGCTGCAGAATCCATCGCTCTTCGCACATGAGGTAGACGAGTTCCAGGTCCTGGAGACGCACATCTCCTGGGTACTGTTGACGGGGCCGTATGCTTACAAACTCAAAAAGCCGGTCGATCTGGGCTTTGTGAATTTCACCACACTCGCTTTGCGGGAGCAGTACTGCCACGAGGAAATTCGGCTGAATCGACGTCTTGCGCCCGATTTGTATCTCAAGGTGATTCCCATCACCGGAACTGAAGAAGCACCGGAACTGGATGGCGCGGGGGAAGTCATCGATTACGCGGTGCAGATGGTCCAGTTTTCTCAGGATGATCTACTGAGTAAAGCGATTGGTGAAGATCGGTTAACTGCCGGGCACATCGATCGCCTGGCTGAAGAAGTCGCTGAGTTTCACGGTCGGGCTGCGGTCGCGGATAGTGACTTGCCTTACGGAACGCCGGATAAGGTCATGGCGCCCGTTAAGGAAAACTTTCGGCATGTGGACGAACTGTTTGGCGACGATGACGAGGTCCGCGAAATGGTGGAGCAGATTCGCGCCGAGAATGATCGCTGGCATGAATCCGCAAAAGGCTTGCTGGCGGAGCGGAAAACGCAGGGCTTTATTCGGGAATGTCACGGCGATATGCACCTGGGAAATATGATCCTCAATGAAGGCGGGGTGACGATTTTCGACTGCCTCGAGTTCAACGCCGACCTGCGGTGGACCGACGTGATGAGCGAGGTGGCGTTCGTGGTGATGGACCTGGAAGACCGGGGACGCCCCGATTTTGCGATGCGGTTTGTGAATCGCTACTTCGAACTGACGGGTGACTACGCCGGTGTGCCTCTGCTGCGGTTTTATCTCTCGTATCGGGCGATGGTTCGCGCCAAGGTGGCGGCGTTACGACTGAGTCAGCATGAATTTTCGCCGGCTGAAACCCGGGAGATCCGTGAGGAGTTCTGGTCTTATCTGAAGCTGGCCCGCAAGTATGTGACGCGGGATGAGCCTCTGTTGATTCTGACGCATGGCGTTTCGGGAAGTGGGAAATCGTATGGGACCGGTTTGCTGCTGGAAGGCATGTCTGCCATTCGCGTGCGTTCGGATGTGGAGCGGAAGCGATTACAGACGGAGCAGGAGATTCCCGACGAGCGTCTCTATACTTCCGAAGTGACCGAGTTGACCTATCAGCGGCTGGTGGAACTGGCCGAGACGATTCTGGACGCGGGCTGGTCGGTGATCGTCGATGCGACGACGCTGCAGGTCTGGCAGCGTTCCCTGTTCAGCGAACTGGCGGCAGCTCGGGGAGTCCGGTTTGTGCTGCTCTGTTTTGAAGCTGAACAGGATGTGCTGGAGCAGCGGATCGAAGACCGGCAGGCGTACGAAGAAGATCCCTCGGATGCGACTCGGGATGTGCTGCAATTGCAGCTCGATGTCCGCGAACCACTGACGGCGAAGGAACAAGCGGTTTCAGCCGTCCTCCCTACAAAGCAGGAATGGACGACTGAAATGCTGGTTCAACTGGTGACTGGTTAGACACCGAATGCTGGAGGAAGCGGTGAATTATTCCGTTTCCGAAATCCAGGTGCGGGCGGCGTCCAGTTCGTGCAGGTCGAAATATTTGACCTTGGCGGAGGTGAAGGGTTTACAGAACATGGCCATGCCCTCTTCCCATTTCTTCTCGCCGACCATGGCCAGTTTGCCGATGTCTTTGAAGTGCTTGACGTCGAACTTGATGTCTTCCCAGATGGCTTCCATGGTCCAGCCATGAAAGTCGTGGAGCACGACCAGCATGTGCAGGGGGCCGTGCTGCTGGATCAGTGTTTCAATCGTAGGAGTGAAGTCGTGGTAATCTTCTTTGACCAGCTTGCCGGACATGCTGATTTCCACGTAGTTCTCGGTCGCGTGGTGTATGATCTCAAGTGACATCGCTTGTCTCCTTTAAATGTGAGAGAAATACTTACTGTCTCCAGCATAATTAAATCAGGGCTGGTTTCCAATTCGTAATGGACAGATTTCACTGTTCCTTGATAAACCCGATTGCCCTGGTTCAGGCAGTTGTCGGAACTGGTTCCAGGGTGCCGGCTGGAAAGGACATGAGCTGCGTGGCGACACGTTCTGCCTGCGCGTGATCGTGGGTGATCCAGACGAAGGCCGGACGCTGGTTAGAGGTCTCAAGCCACTGTTGAATGATCTGCTCAAACTGCCGCGTGGTTTGTGGATCGAGGCCGGACGTCGGTTCGTCCATTAACAGGATTTGCGGGGCGAGAATCAGGGCCCGCAGCAGAGCGACGATCTGCCCTTCTCCCCCTGAGAGGGCACTGGATTTCCGCTTGAGGAACCCGTTGGGTCGTTCAAAGGAGCTGAGCAGTTCCAGAACCGCGTCGACATTGTTGGATTTATCCTGGTTGATATGAAACTGCAGTGCGAATTTCAGATTGCTTTCCACGGTCCCTTCGATGAGCACGGGCCGCTGCTGCAGATAGACGACCTGGCTGCGGTAGGCGGGCAGGTCTTTGTCGGCGACGGGGGCATTCTGAAACAGAATGTCTCCCGCCTGGATCTCATCCAGCATGGCCAGGGATCGGAGGAACAGTGACTTCCCTGAACCGGTGGGACCGACAATCGCGATCCGATCGCCGGGATGGACCTGGAGTGACAAGTCTCGGACGAGCCACTCCCCTGCAGTGGTCTGGCGGCCGATGGAGCAGGCTTCCAGCAGACAATCCTGGTCTGTTTCCGTCGAGTCACTCAAGTGATCTGCTCCACTTCGATCTGATCGTAAAAGGTCTGCATCCGCTTTTCCGACAGGCGGGCGGGCAGGAGCTGCGTCAGGTTGTCGGCGGCAGCTGCCATTCCCCGGCGGATGGCAGCAGGGACCGGTTTACCACGATGCAGGGCCACCGCGATGCCCGCAGCCAGGCTGTCGCCACAGGCAATCGGATTCACAACTTCCGCCCGGGCGGGGGTGAAGCGATAGACGTGTTCCCGCGAGGTGGCCCAGAGAGTGTCTTTCCCCTGCGAAATCACGACCCAGGTGGCGCCTCGTTCGTTGATCTCCTGCATACCCTTGATGAGCGTCTCGGTATCAGCGAGTTTGGTCATCAGGGTGCGTTCCAGTTCTTCGTGATTGGGTTTCACCAGGAACGGTTTTTCTTCGAGGGCTGCTTCCAGTTCCGGCCCGCGAGCGTCGAGAATCACGGGACAATGTGTCTCGGCGATCAGATCGCTGTAAAAGCTGGAGGGGGTCCCTGCGGGAAGCGAGCCGGTGAGCACGACTACCTGGGCAGACTTGAGGTGCTTCAGGTATTCCGTTTTGAAAGCCGCCAGTTCCTCTGCGGTGATCGGCTGTGCGTTTTCAACCAGTTCGGTGGTCTTACCGGTGGAACGATCCAGGATCGTCGTGCAGACCCGGGTCGGCGTCTGTTGCGGGATGACGCAGGATGAGACGCCCAGCTGTTCGAGTTCGTTCGAGATCAGCTCCCGCGCGAAGCCTCCCGCCGGGTAGATCGTCTCGCAGGGAGTTCCCAGGTGCCGCACCGCGATGCCGACGTTGATGACCTTCCCGGAAGAGGTCCATTGCGCAGACTGACAGCGGTTGACCTCACCTGTTTCCAGGGAGCTTACTTCCAGAATCTGCTGCCAGGCCGGACTTAAGCCGGCTGCGATAATCATGGTATCAATCCTTCACAAAGATCCATGGGAACGGGTTCAGGGAACGAGTTCGCCACGGAGCATAATCTGACCAACGCGAATGTGGGTTCCCTGGTATTTGGGAGATTTTAATTCTTCATCCGGGTTTTTGAGGCGAAATGCGACCGGCGTACGGTCTGGCTGTTCGGGATGAATTTCAACGGTCACGGTATGAACCTGGTTCGGATCCAGATTCTGTGCCAGTCGAAGCGTCGAAATTCGATGGTAGGTACAGTAGCTGTCAAAGCGGGCCACCGGTTTCTGGCTCGGCTTGCCGTCAACGGTGATCAGCACCTGTCCCCCGTCTGGGCCGAGCAGGTCGTAGAGGGCTGCCTGGGTTCCGCGGAAGCGGAAGGTAATACGACTGCCGGGTTCGTCGGCTTCCCAGATCTGTCCCATGCGATTGCCGAAGCGTTTCTGCAGGATATTGTCAGCGGGCAGCTTCTTCCAGTTGCCGGTAAGCACGGATGGTTCGAGGGGAATCATCTTGGCATTGGTCCAGTGGCTTTTGACGAAAGGCTGTTTCAGCTTGTCGGCATGGTCGACTGGTTGAGAGTCTGTTTCCATTTTCTGGATGGCGTCGGCAATGACTTCGGTGTAGATTTCGTGTCCCTGGTCCAGTGGGTGAACACCATCTTTGGAGAACTGGATGATGCCGTCTGCCAGCGGTTTATCGGACTGGTACTTGAGTTTTCCCTGCTGTTCCAGTTCGGCAATTTTGAGGGCGACATTGATGGACGGGATGCCGTAATGGTCGGCCAGGAGTTCCATGGCGGAAGCGGCCCGCGGGCATTCTCCCTCGCGGAGTTCCTTTTCGTAGTTCACGCGGAAGGTATAGACGAAGCAGATATCGGTCTGCGGATTTGCCTGCCAGATCTGTCGCACGATGCCATCCATCGAGTCCCAGATGGCCTCGGGTTGACGTCCCCCGTCATTGACGGCGAATTCGACGAAAACCAGATCGGGTTTGTGATCGAGGACATCGCGCTGGAGTCGAAAGACACCCAGGTCACTGCCCGTTCCCCCGATGGCGGCGTGGATCTCGTGAATCTTCGCTTTGGGGAATGCTTCCTTGAGCCACCTGGTCGTTTTGACGCGCCAGCCATTGGCTGCGGTGATGGAGCCACCGAGATAGGCGACGTTGACTTCTTTTCCCTGCTGCAGTTTCTGAAGCACATTGCCGAGGCCCTGACGGGGTTTCACCTGTTCGGCTTTGACGGCGTGGTAAGCAGGCGGAGCAGCCTGGCTTGAAAACAGAGCGGTGAAGAGGAAGAGTCCAGCTGTGAGCAGCTTCAAACAGGACAGATGCATGGCGCGGTATCTCCAGAGGCAGACTTGCTAGTAAAGTATTAGTTAACAGGCCCAGTTTAACCTATCAGCAGGCAGATTGAAATGAGCGCGCACTGCCCAATTTGGAGAGCGGATTTTTCAAGAAGCCTCAGTAATCTTACAAAAGATCCTGCAGGATACCGGTCAGTTCATCGTCGGAGATTTCGCGCGGATTGCCCCGCATGCTGTTGCCCCGGGAATCAGCGACGAGTGCGGGAATCTGTTCGCGTGTGACGCCCAGTTCTGATAGAGTCGCGGGAATATCGATACTGGCATTTAAGGCTTCGATCTGCTGAATCAGGGAATCGGCGGCGTCCGCATCTGAGAGGGAGAGTCCGGGATCGAGGTGGCGGGCGATGTCCGCGTATTGCGTTTCACAGACACTGCGGTTGGCTTTGAGCGTCGAGGGCAGCATGACGGCACAGGCCAGGCCGTGCGGAATGCGACAATGGGTTCCCAGGGCGGGGGCGACGCCGTGTGCCATGCCCAGTCCGGAGTTCGCGAGTGCGATGCCGGACAGCAGGGCGGCGTGAGCCATGCTCTCGCGACCCGTGCGGGAGTTGCCATCTGCGACAGCTTGAGGCAAGGCGGGGATGGCCAGCTTCAGACCCTGCAGACTGAGTGCCTGGGGGATGGGCTGCGCACGGCAGGAAATGTAGCTTTCCAGTAACTGGGTGATGGCATCCATGCCGGTGCGGGCGGTGATTTCGGGGGGCACCGAACAGGCCAGCTTCGGATCACAGAGGATAATGTCGGGAATCATTTCGGGAGAACGCAGGCTCTTCTTGAAAGCGGGGGCGTAGCTGGAGATGACTGCGTTCTTGGTGGCTTCGCTGCCTGTGCCTGCCGTAGTGGGAATTGCCATTAAAGGGAGCGGTTTTGCTTTGAGTTGCAGCCCCTGCCCGACCCCTTCGAGGTAATCGAGCACGGTTTCGCTTTCCCGGTTGGTGATCATCGCGGCACACGCTTTGGCAAGGTCGATGCCGGAACCACCGCCGATGCCGATGAGAAAGTCCCCTGCACCCAGGGTATGGTGCTGGAGGATGTTGGTGACCTGGTCGACGTCGGTTACTTCCGGTTCATGTGAGATCGTACGGATGTGTTCGCTGGAGATGCCCGCGCGGGAGAGCAGCGACTTCAATTCGTCAAGCACGCCGTTAGTTTCCAGGGAACGCGAACCGGAGATAATCAGTGCCCGACTGCCCAGGGATGCGGCCAGGGTGCCTGCTTCCTGGAAACGATCCCAGCCAAAATGAATCTGCGGGGGAGCAAAGAAATCATAGTGCATGGCGCTGTCTTTTGTGTATGAGAAAAATACAGCCCGTGGCTTGCATCGGTGATACTTCACGCGAGGAACGGGGCATAAAAAAAGGGATACACTGAAAGGAGTGTATCCCCGGGACCGTATGAACTACGGTGTGTTACTTCTGCTGCAGTTCTGCTTCGATCGTGGAGACGACTTCTTTGGACTGCGGATTGGTGCGAGTCGGGAAGCGGGCAGCGATATCGCCGTCACGGCCGATCACGAACTTTTCAAAGTTCCAGCTGATAGGACCGGAGGATTTTGGCTTGGTGTTCTGCGAGGTCAGATACTTGTAGAGAGGGTCAGCGTCTTTACCGTTGACGTCAATCTTGTTGAACATGTCGAAGGTGACGCCGTAGTTCTTGGTGCAGAATTCAGAAATCTGCACTGAGGTTCCGGGCTCCTGGGCACCAAACTGGTTGCAGGGGAAACCGAGGACGACCAGTCCTTTGTCTTTGTATTTTTCGTGCAGTGACTGCAGATCTTTGTACTGGGGAGTCGCGCCGCATTTGCTGGCGGTGTTGACGATCAGCAGAACTTTGCCCTTGTACTTGCTCAGATCAACATCTTTGCCGTCCAGCGACTTCATGGTGCGATCGAGTACGGGGGGAACGGATTTCTTATCATCCTGACCGGCAATCAGAGTGGAACAGGTCAGTGCCAGCATGCTTGCCAGCAGGGTCATGGTCGTGAGGCTTCTCATCAATCTCTCCCTCATTTGGGATCCGGGCAATGTGCACGGCTCGTAAGTTAATAAAACAGACACAGGATGCTTTTCGTCGCCTCGTGCGAGAACACTACGATCCCTCCAGTGTTATCGAATCAGAATGATAACCTTACTTAAATATTACATTGATGCCTGAGTAGAATCAATTGCACAGAAGTGATTCCTGCAGGGATTGCAGGTGGGAAGCTGATTTATATGAAGCGGACAGCTGGTGGATTAGGGAGAATAACGGCTTCAGGAGAGACGGTTGGCGAGGTTGGCTTTGTGGTAGAGGGTGCCCAGCAGTTCCGAAATGGGGAAGTCATCGCTGGTACAGTTGGCCTCGATTTCGAGTTCATTCACCCAGCGGTTGCGGAGGTCTTTTTCCAGTTGCTCGCGGGCCGAGCTATTCAGTTCCTGGAAGTCGAACAGTTCCACGATATAGTGTTCGGAAGTATTGTCTGCATCCGTTTTGAGGGTGAAGGCCAGGTGGGCCAGTGGTTCCCTGGCGATGATAAAGTCTTCAAAGGGAGCCAGTTCGAAAGATTTTTCCAGCTCGGAAATCAGGCAGTGCTGAAAGGTTTCATAGGGACGCTTCCGTTCTCCGGGGAGCATGAATTCCTGACGTTCGTAGTTCCAGTGGACCAGCCAGTGAGGCTTTCCCTCGATGGTAGTCTGAAACAGGATGAATGCACCAACAAAGTTGCTCATTGTTGTCGGTTAACCTTTCGCGGGAGGATGCTGCGCTCTGGATGTTGAAACTAGATGGCCCAATCGAATTTTATCATCACAGCAGATTCAGATGTTGTTGATTTCAGCGAAAACGGTCCCATCCTCGAAGAAAGTGAGCGCAGAGCCCAGATTCCACGCTATTAGGGGAACCGCAGATTTGTGGAATTCTGAGGGAAATTCAGATTTTATGATCTTTTTCCTGTTTCCCATTGCATGCGTAGAATGGAAGTTGTAGAATTACGCATAAGAGCTCACGTATGTAAGGTGAGCCTGCACAACTAATACAATCCCCAAAGACACCTGCCCCCTACACACCCGCCCCTGAAGGCAAACATTGTTGAGCCAAGACTTTGGACTATGTTTCGCCTGAGCGTAAGAAGGTTCCTTCCATGAAAATTCATCTTATCAGTGATCATCCCGATTTACCGGATATCGAGGTCAGTGTTGATGAGTTACCCGTTGTAATGGGAAGAAGTAACAATTGTGATCTGCGTGTGCTGGATCCGATGATGAGCCGCCAGCAGTGTGAATTGACCTTCTTGAACAACTCCGTTCGCGTACGTGACCTGGAATCGACCAACGGTACGATGGTGAACTCGGAAACCGTGCATGAAGCTCCCCTCTACCCGGGCGATATTCTGACCATCGGAATGGCCAACTATGTCATCAGTTACTATGATGGCGAAGGTCAGGAAAGTTTCGAAGAGAGCTATTTCTCCGAGAACCCGGTTTAACGATTCCGCCTGAAGGCGGACCTCTCCCCTGGCTGACAGTGCAGTGGAATCGATTCCTGCACGTTGAATTTCTACTGAGAAATCGAAGCAGCCATGTCTCACTCTGAAGAACTGTTTGATGTTGTTGATGCGGACGACCGGGTCTTGGAACAACTGCCCCGCTCGGTCGTACACGCCCGCAAGCTCCTGCATCGTGCCGCAAATATTTTTGTCTTCAATTCCCGCGGAGAACTGCTGCTGCAGTATCGCGCCGCGACCAAAGACGAGTATCCCCTGACCTACACTTCCTCCGCTTCCGGTCATCTGAGTGCCGGCGAGGATTATGCCGAATCGGCTCGACGTGAGATGCAGGAGGAGATCGGCATCACGACACCCCTGGAGCGACTGGCGAAATTTCCCGGAACACCCCATAACGCTTATGAGCATACGGTGCTGTTTCGCACCGTTTCCGATGGCCCCTTCACGTTTGATCCGGTTGAGATTGAACGCGCTGAATTTTTCAAGCTGGCTGACATCGAACGTATGCTGGATGAAAACGCGGAAGGTTTCACGCCCCCTTTCAGGCAGCTCTTTCGCTGGTACCGTGCCTGTTACCGGGATTGACCGTCTACGCGGGGTATGCGGGAAGGTCATCAGACAGCGTAACGGGAAACCCTGAAACTTGTGTATGCTTTTTGTGTCCAGGGTAGTATTATTCGGGCTGATTCTCTTTCTCCTCATCTAAGTGCGATCGATTATGAGCTCAAAACCGGCCCTCTCCACAAATACTCTGGTGGGACTCCTTCTGATCTGGGGATCTCCCTTTCTACTGGCCGGGCTGATCCTGCAGCAGACCGCTGCGTTTCGCAATTCCAAAAGTGCAACCTTTGATGAAACCTACTATCTGAGCACCGCTCTGAAGACGGTTCATCAAGGGTTTCTGGATACACGGATCAGTGGGGAAGGCGTCGCACCGCTGCCGATCATGATGGACTACCTGCCGGTCGTCTGGAATGAAGAGGGCAGCCTGCGTGAGAATCCCTGGGGGAGCTATGAGAAAGATTCCACGTATATTCGACGCGCCAGGCGACTCAATTCAATTCTGGTGGGAATACCGACGATGCTGCTGGTGTACTGCTGGCTGTACCGACGCCGGGGTTATCTGGCGGCCCTGCTGGGAGGCGCGCTGATTACCTTTTCCCCGACGATGGAAGCTCACTTTTCCCTGGCCACGACGGATTCCTGTTTTACACTGATGGCGCTGATTGCACTGGCGACGCTGGTCCATTACTGGAAACAACCCGGCGGCTGGAATCTGTTCTGGGTTGCTCTGGCCGTTTCTGTGGCGATCTCCGCGAAGTACTCGGGGATTTTGCTGCTGCCTTGTACGTTGTTGGTTGTTGGTCTGGTCGCTTTGCAGAAATGGACCTCATTTTCCAAAGCGGCAGTCTGGTCTCTGACGAAACGGGTCACACTGGTCTTTGGAGTGTTTCTGCTCATGTTCGTTCCGCTGACCTGGGCGCTGCATTTGTTCTCGTTCACGGGACCTTTGAAAAACGTGCCTTATGCCGAAACCCCCGATTACTCTCCCTGGGTCAAGATGCTCGGTCGGGGCCCGACGGCTCAGAAGATTATGGAAATCGCACACAATGATATTAAACGGCCTGCTCCCTTTGCGGGGGTGTTGTTTCAGTTCCAGCATAACGAGGCAGGCCATGATGCCTATCTGATGGGTGAACTCTCTAAGGGTGGCTGGTGGTATTTCTTCCCCCTGGCCTGGCTCTGGAAAAGTACACCCGTGGAACTGCTGTTAACGGTGATCAGCCTGTGCCTGCTCCCCTTTCTGTGGGGCGATCTGAAACGGCTGGTGAGGCCTGCCTCCGCTCCTGTTTCTGAACTTCCCGAAGAGGAAGAACAGCAGACCGATGTTGACACACCAACGAGCCACGCGCCCCTGATCTGGGTGCTGGCTGTGGTGGTCTTTATGGGGATGTCTTTGACCAGCCGCTTGAATCTGGGACAACGTTACCTGCTGCTCCTCTATCCCCTGTTGTGTCTGTTCAGCATCGATCAGATGTGGCGCTGGTTTGAGGGAAAGCGGGTACTGCTGGTCACATTGTCCGTGGCCTTGATCGGTTTTCAGGTGCAGTCCATCGTTTCAGTTCAACCCGACTATCTGTCCTACTTCAATGATGGAATTGGCGGACCTCGTGCGGGGCACAAATACCTGCTGGATTCAAACCTCGACTGGGGTCAGGACCTGCCTGCTCTGAAGAAGATTATGGACGAGTTGCCGCTCGAAGATCAGAAGAACTCATTGATTTACTACTTCGGAACCGCCCGACCAGATCTGTACGGGATTAAAGCAGTTCACATCCGCGACCATCATACTGTTGATCCAGACCAGTTGAAATACATGATTATCTCGGCGAATCATCTACAGGGACTATATGCGCATGGGGACGATCCTTGTGCTGAATTCCGGAAGTTGGAACCATTCAAAATGGCCAACTATTCGATTTACGTCTTTGATCTGCAGAGTCTGGAAGCGAAAAAGGCCCTGAAAAAGTGCCTGAAAATTTATCAGGACCACATGGACGAGCAGGAGAAAGAATAGCGAGATTGTCATTTATGAGTCTGGTCCGGGAGATCTGTGTCCCCAGACTTTTGTTGAGACTATGGTTCCGGCTGCGGTCACCTGTTAGAATAAACGAATCTTAATATGTCGCTGAGACTGTGGTTCGCCTCCTGTTCTAACCAAAGTGGGGACTGCTGTGATAAGACTGCGATTGCCGGGACTGGTTTGCGCTGCGGGCCTGCTCGGATTATTTCTGACGGGCTCGTCCTCTGTACGCGGAGGCGAGATCGAGTTTAACCGCGATGTGCGGCCGATCCTTTCCGATCTCTGCTTTCAGTGTCACGGCCCCGATGCCTCTCAACGCCAGGCCGAACTGCGGCTCGATCAGGAGAGCGGTCTCCTGGGCACTACGGCTGACCCGGGAGTGGTGCTTCCCGGAAACGCGGCTGAGAGTGAATTATTCAAACGGCTGCTGACGACTGACCTGGAACTGGTAATGCCTCCACCGTCGTCCGAGAAGCAGATCACTGCAGACCAGATCGATACCATCAAACGCTGGATCGATGCGGGTGCCCGCTGGCAGAAACACTGGGCCTTTATTCCGCCCCGACGTCCCGAGATTCCCCAGGTCAGGCAGCAGGCCTGGGTGCGTAATCCCATCGATGCATTCGTGTTGGCACGGCTGGAAGCAGAGGGGTTGAAACCCTCTCCTGCAGCCGATCGATCAACGCTGCTCCGCCGACTGAGCCTGGATCTGACCGGTCTCCCCCCTGCCCTGGCTGAGCAGGACGCGTTTTTTCAGGATGAGTCTCCTGAAGCTTACGAACGCCGGGTAGATCGTCTGCTGGCCTCACCCCATTATGGCGAGCGGATGGCGCTGGAGTGGCTCGATGCGGCCCGCTTTGCTGATACCAGCGGTTATCAGACCGACGGGGAACGGCATATGTGGCGCTGGCGCGAATGGGTGATCAATGCATTCAACAGCAATAAGTCTTTTGATCAGTTTACCATCGAACAGCTGGCCGGGGATCTGCTGCCGAACCCTACGCTGGATCAACTGGTTGCCACCGGTTTCAATCGCAATCATCGAGCCAATTCCGAGGGGGGAATCATCTTTGATGAATACCTGCTGGAATACGCGGTCGATCGGGTCGAGACCACGGGGACGGTCTGGCTGGGACTGACGGTGGGATGCGCCCGCTGTCACGAGCACAAGTACGATCCAGTTTCGCAGAAAGAGTTTTACCAGTTGATCGCCTTTTTCAATAACATTCCCGAACGGGGTCGTGTAATCAAATATGGTAATGCGGCCCCCTTCGTGAAAGCACCGACTGCTGCCCAACAGCAGAAACTGGAAGCATTGAATCAGCAGATCAGCGAACTGGAACGGAAGCTCAAGTCCGCAGAGCCAGAGTTGAAGAGTCTGCAGAAACAATGGGAAGCGAAGCAGCCTTCAGCCGACCTGGAGCTCAAATATCCGCAGCAGCACCTGGCCTACCGGATTGACTTTAACGGCGAGCTGAAGCTGCAGGTCATCGGTAAACAACAGATGGATTACTATGCAAACCGGACCAACGCTTCAAGTGATGTGGAGAGATACGATCGGGATGGATCGACCAGTCAGGCCCAATTCGAGCCGACTGCAGAAGGACAGGCGCTGAAACTCAATGGCTCCGAACAGCATGAAGTTAAAGAGTTGAGAGAGCCACAGGGTGTCAAACTGGATGGTCAAAAGCCTGTCCATTTGAAAGGGGACGCGAAGCCGATTTTGAGTGACAAAGATCCGTTCTCGGTCGTCTTTCAGGTCAACCCTGCGCAGCCAGACGGGACGATTCTGGCATCACTGACACCGAAGCAGGATGAGAGCGGTTTTCGGATCTTTCTGGAAGCCGGACGACTGCAGATCAACATGGGGCCGCGTTGGCTCGACGATGCGGTATTATTGGCAGCCCGCGACAAGCTCGAACTGAACCGTTGGTCGCATGTGGTTCTCACCTATGCGGGGAATTCACAGGCACGCGACTTCCAGCTGTATGTCAATGGAGAGCCACACGAACTGGAAGTCAAACTCGACTATCTGACCGGCGGGTTTGCGTTTCCTGCGCCGTTTGTGTTTGGGGCCTATCACGATCGCGATTACTTTCGCGGGCTGGTTGACGATTTCCGAATCTACCGAACGCAGCTGACTTCAGACTGGGTGACCCTCGACCTGGTGCGAGAGTCGGTCCCCGAAATCCTGAAGATTCCTGTTAACAAACGAAGTGCAGCCCAGCAGCTGAAAGTGACACGCTATTTCATGACATATCGGGCGCCGACGGAATACCGTCTCGCTTTCTTTAATTTGCGGTCTCTGAAAGAAAAACAGTTTGCCCTGGAACGTCGTCTGCCAACCAGCATGGTGATGCGGGAGCAGGACGAAAAGCAGCCCACTTTCGTGCTCATGCGAGGTGAATACGACAAACCGGGCGAGCAGGTCTCTGCCGACATTCCGGCCAGCCTGGGAACGTTGTCCGCCGACCTGCCCCGCAATCGATTGGGGCTGGCCCGCTGGCTCGTCGATCCGGCGAATCCGTTGACGGCCCGGGTGATCGTGAACCGCTACTGGCAGATGTATTTCGGGAATGGCCTGGTCAAGACAACCGAAGACTTCGGTTCCCAGGGTTCCTGGCCAACACATCCCGAACTGCTCGACTGGCTGGCGACCGAGTTCATTCGCACCGGCTGGGATGTAAAACGACTGCAGAAACTGATTGTCACATCCGCGACTTATCGGCAGTCATCGCATGTCTTGCCTGCCCTGTTGAAAGCGGATCCCGAGAACCGACTGCTGGCGCGGGCGGCCCGATTGCGATTGCCTGCGGAGATGATTCGCGATCAGGCCTTGTCTGTCTCCGGTCTGCTCCGTCCCGAGATCGGCGGTCCTTCGGTCAAACCCTATCAACCTCAAGGAGTCTGGAAGGAGATCGCCAGTCAGATCTATGAGCCGGGAACCGGAGCCGATCTGTATCGCCGGAGTATGTATACCTACTGGAAACGCACCGTGCCTCCCCCGACGATGGCGACCTTCGATGCCCCGTCTCGCGAGACCTGCATCGTCAAACGTTCGCGGACCAATACGCCTCTACAGGCCCTGGCGCTGCTCAACGATGTGACGTATGTCGAAGCGTCCCGCAAGCTGGCCGAGCGGATGCTCAAACAGAAAGTCCAGGCGCCGGCGGAACGGATTCGTTTCGCGATGCGGGTCGTGCTGGCGCGTGAGCCGAGCGAACGCGAGCTGGCTATCTTCCTTAAAGGCTGGGAGCATTATCACAGCCGATTCGCAGCCCAGCCTGAAGCGGCGCGGAAGTTCCTCGACGTGGGTGAGTCGCGGTCGGCGATTCAGTACGACCCTGCGGAGCACGCGGCTTACACGGTGATTGCCAGTCTGATATTAAACCTGGATGAGACCATTAACAGGGAATAACCGATGCAGAACATGACAGATCAACTGACAATGCAGGTCAATCGCCGGTCATTTCTGCGCCAGAACACCGCCGGTGTGGGGCTGGCAGCGCTCGCGACGTTGCTTACGGAATCACAGACAGACATTTTGCAGGCGGCTGAATCGAAGCCGGCTGTCAGCAGCGGTCTGCACTTCCCCGCACGGGCGAAACGGGTGATCTACCTGAGTCAGTCGGGGGCACCTTCGCAGCTCGATCTGTTGGACTATAAACCGGGACTGAAGAAATTTCACAAGACAGAACTCCCAGATTCGATCCGCCAGGGCCAGCGGCTGACGGGGATGACTTCCGGCCAGAAGAGCTTTCCGATTGCAGCCTCGATGTTCAAGTTCGCCCAGCAGGGAGAAGCTGGTACCTGGATGAGTGAACTGCTGCCTCACACCGCGAAAATTGCCGACGAGATCTGCGTGGTCAAATCGCTGTTCACCGAAGCCATCAACCACGACCCCGCGATCACGTTTCTGCAGACCGGCAGTATTCAGGCGGGACGCCCCAGTATGGGTTCCTGGATATCTTATGGACTGGGGAGCGAGAACCGGGATTTGCCGACGTTTGTGGCACTCACTTCCGGAGCGGGCGGACAGCCTCTGTATGATCGTCTATGGGGAAGCGGATTTCTGCCCACGAAACATCAGGGGGTGAAGTTCCGACGTTCCAGTGATCCGGTGCTGTTTCTCTCGAATCCGCCGGGGATCGACTCCGAGCTGCGACGCGAGATGCTGGATGAACTGGGGACGCTGAATCGGATTGCGCTCGAGGAAAAAGGCGATCCCGAAATCGCGACTCGCATCTCCCAGTACGAACTTGCGTTTCGGATGCAGACCTCGGTTCCAGAACTGGCCGATCTGTCGCAGGAATCAGCCGAGACCTTTGCGCTGTATGGAGAACAGGCGAAACAACCGGGCACGTACGCCGCGAACTGTCTACTGGCCCGGCGGCTCGCCGAACGGGGTGTGCGGTTCATTCAACTGTATCACCGGGGCTGGGATCATCATCTTAATCTGCCGAGTAAGATCAAACAGCTGACCGGAGAGACCGATCAGGCGACGGCGGCGTTGATTCTCGATCTGAAACAACGGGGAATGCTGGATGACACGCTGGTGGTCTGGGCGGGAGAATTTGGTCGGACCGTTTACTGCCAGGGGACGCTCACCGCGTCGAATTATGGCCGCGATCATCACCCGCGGTGTTTCACGGTCTGGGCTGCGGGCGGCGGTATGAAGCCCGGGATGACCTACGGGGCGACCGACGATTTCAGTTATAACATCACCGAAAACCCGCTGCCCGTGCATGACTTGAATGCGACGATCCTGCACTGCCTGGGAATTGATCACAAAAAACTCACGTTCAAATTCCAGGGCCGCGACTACCGCCTGACCGACGTGCATGGAAACGTGGCGCAGCCGCTGTTGAGTTAACCTCTTGCCGCTCTATCAATAATCAGCTAGAGTCCGGGCCTCAGTCAGCCGTTTCTGGAAAATGCGGGAACTTGACTGTGCCGACACGCGTCATTGAGTGAGACCGTCGCCGACTCTGCCGGGACGCTGCATCGCAATTCACTATCTGACAAGGAGTTCAAGAGATGAAACGCTGGTCTGTTCCTCTACTGGTCGTGCTGGTTGTCGTCAGTCTGGTTTCCAACAGCTTGTGGAGTGCACCTGAGGCGGAGTCGGATCAGGACAAAGTGCAGGCTCTGCTGAAACGTATCGAACAGCTGGAGCAGCGGGTTGAGCAGCTGGAAGGGACCCGCCCGCGGACGATCATGCCGACATATCCCCAGGTACAGCTGCGAGATCTGCAACAGAACGTGACTCCTCCAGCTACGATTCCTCCGGGCTGGAAAGAGCAGCAGATTAACGGGATGAAATATTACATCGTCCCGCTGCAGTCATCCCAGGTAGAAAGCGACATCAAAAGCGTTGCCCCCAGTCTGCCTCTGCAGGCGGAATTAATCCGGTAAATCGGTACTATCGATGCGTTGAGGATACGTCCGGGGAGACGCGCGTCTATCAGCACTGCAAATCGGTGAAACTGGCAAAAATCTGATGGGAATTGCCCCAGGGGGCGATTATGATGGCAGAATGATCACTGTTTCATGATTTTGCCTCCCTGATATTGCCGCACCGAAGACGATGACAGCTCCCGAGCCCAGACCAGCTAACAGTTTGAGTATGCGGATTCTCGTCTGGGGAACTCCCCTGTTCTTCTCCCTGTTGATCCTCGTACAGACTGGTGCCTTTCGCACGGTGAAAAGCCCGACTTTTGACGAGACGTTTTACCTGAGTGCAGCGCTGCAGACAGTACATCAGGGGGAACTGGATCAGCGTCTGCCTCGCAAGGGAGTGGCACCGCTGCCGATTCTGTTGAATTACTATCCGGCAGTCTGGGCCACCGGTGGTGTTTCGCGCGCCTTTATCTGGAAGGGGGAACTGACCGATCCTCCGCTGATCAACCGGGCCCGATTGATGAATGCTCTGCTGGTCGGCATTTCCAGCATGCTCGTCGTATATGTGTGGCTTTATCGACGACGGGGATACCTGGCCGGATTGCTGGGGGCGGCTCTGCTGGCGTTCTCACCGGTGATGCTGGCTCATTTTTCTCTGGCCACGACAGACTCCTGTTTTACACTGATGGCACTGCTCGCGCTGGCGGCTTTAACCGGCTACTGGAAACGACCGTTGATCCGGACCCTGTTCTGGGTGGCATTGACGGTGGCGCTGGCGATTTCCGCGAAGTACTCGGGTATTTTTCTACTGCCATGCGTGCTGGTTGTGATCGTCCTGGCAGCAGCACAGCAGCAGCTTAAGGAGCTTTCCGCGTCACAGCTGTGGAAGTTGTGTCAGCGTGTGATTGTTGTGTTTACCCTGTTCCTGTTGCTGATGATGCCGCTTACCTGGGCCTTTCATCTGTTCGCTTTCGCGGGACCATTGAAGGCGATGCCCTATGCCCGCACGCAGGACGATTCACCCTGGATCCGCATTCTCGGACGCGGCCCTACGGCGCAAAAGATCATGGACGTGGCTCACCGGGAGCTCAAAAGTCCGGCTCCCCTGTGGGGCATTCTGCATCAGATCGAACACAACTCGGAGGGGCATCCGGCGTATCTCCACGGAGAGGTCTCCAAAGATGGATGGTGGTATTATTTTCTGCTGGTCTGGCTCTGGAAAAGTACGCCGGTCGAACTGGTCTTCACCGTGCTGACACTGATTTTGATTCCCTTTTTGTGGCAGCCTGCCCGGAAAACTCTGCTGCCCACTTTAGCCAGGGATCAGATCGAAGCACCCTCCACAGAAGACGAAACCACAGAAATCGCGCCGACGCCACACGCGCCCTGTGTCTGGTTGCTGGCGGGAGCGGTACTGCTGACGCTGGCGTTGATGAGCCGATTGAATCTGGGGCAACGTTACCTGCTGATTTTCTATCCGCTGCTGATTCTGTTTACCGTCGATCAGATCTGGCCCTGGCTGCAGAAGAAGAAAGCGGTGCTCTACCTGTTTTGTGGAGGTTGTATCCTGTTTCAAATTGTTGCGCTGCAGACGGTCAGGCCGCACTATCTGTCGTATTTCAATCGACTCGCCGGTGGTCCCGAGTCGGGCTATCAGTACCTGCTCGATTCCAATCTGGACTGGGGACAGGATCTGCCGGCGGCCAGAGCGGCCCTGGAGGAACTTCCCCCCGCAGACCGGGAACGCTGTCTGATCTGCTACTTTGGTACTGCGTTGCCGGAATCGTATGGAATTGAAGCCTTCAATATGCGGGAGCGGATGCCGACCAATCCGGAGCATTGGAAGTATCTTGTGATCTCGGCCAACTATCTGCAGGGTCTGTATTCCGGGAAAGACCCTTATCAGGATTTCCGTTCGCTGACTCCCCTGAAGCGGGTCGGTTACTCCATGTTCCTGTTTGACCTGCAGAGCCCCGAAGCCAGACAGGCCCTGGAAACGGTGATTCAGGTCAGCATCGAAATGCGGCAGGAGTACGAGCAACGAGTCAAAGCACAATCGCAGGCAGACGAGGCCGAGCCGGGGCTGCGCTGAAGGCAGGCTGCTGGAATCGGCTGAATCTTCGCTTGCGTGCTCTCGTACACTCTCATCCAGGCTGCGGGATGGTTATACTGTCGGCTGGCCCTTCGGGGCTGAGAACTTACCAGATCAGCACGCAGGCGCCAGGCAAACATGCTTGAAAGATTGCCTGCAACAGGACACCGATAGAGACCCATGGAACTGACCCCGACCGAACTCAAACGCCTCGACGACCAGACGCTGCTCATCACCTGGAGCGACGGACAGCGGAAACGCTATGCTGTCTCTGATCTGCGTAAAGCCTGCCCCTGTGTGATGTGTCGCAATGAACGGAAGGAAGCCGAACACGCACCCCAGCAGCTGACGATTCTCGCCCCGACCGAACTGGCACCGCTCAAAATCGACCGCATGGCACTGGCCGGCAACTACGCCTACCGCATCACCTTCAGCGATGGTCACAACACGGGCCTGTTTACCTTTGAGCATCTGCGTGAACTGGGCGAAGTGGTTGAGTAGGCCTCAGTCCTGCTTCTGCCATTTCAGGGTGGTCAAATCGAGTTCGTAGACGTCTGGATTCTCCACCTGATCTGATTCTTCAGCCGGGGTGGCGAGTTGCTGTGTGCCCCCCTCCACGCGGATGACGTTCCGCTGTGGATCGTAGTTGGCGCGGTGCCGGAAGATCCAGCCGGGGTTTGTGCCCGTGGTCTCCAGTTTTTCAATCTGCCAGGTGTCTGTCTTGAGGCGGTAAACGGGGGTCTGACCTGTCACGCGCTGTTCCGTATATCCCAGACAGCCGATGAGGTAGATTTCGTCTTTAACCAGGGTGGCCGAGTGGAAGTCGGTGGGAGGGAAGACCGCTTGGGGGTAACCATAGATTTCGAAGTTTCCCTGGCCGTCGTGAACCACGACGTCATTGTAAATGTAAAAGTCCGGATCGTAATAATCTTCATGCTCGCCGCCGACCTGCACGTAGCGGCCATCGGGCAGTTTCGTCAGGGATGAGCCGAAGCGGTCAAAACACCAGACGGCTCCCGGTTTATTAAAGTCTTTTTTATCTTTGAAGTGTTCGCGTGCGAGATAGGCGTTCTTGCCGGAGCGAATCATGTCGTCCCAGAACGGGTTGTCCATTCGCTGGGGATTGGTTGCGCCGAAGCGGGGCAATTTCCACTGCTGGTAGTCTGCGGGAGTGGCGCGAAATTCTGCTGAGTCATCCAGCTTGAGCAGGTGCCGTTTCATTTCCTTGGAGGTCTGGCTCAGGTTGTCGCCGGCTGCCAGGAAGAGGTCCAGGATTTCGAGATTGTAAACATCTTCAATGACCGGGTAGAGATAAGGTTCGATTTCCTGTTCGGAAGTCTCTTGCGCCTCTGGCCCCAGTGTCTCTTTGAGCGACTGCTGCCATTCTTCCCTGGTCATCTGGCCTTCGAGTTCTTTGGGCATTTTGAGCTGAGAGAAGTCGATGGGCTCCTGCGTGTAGCGAATGACCTTTAGCGGGTATTTGGGGTGATAGCCCCGATCCACACCCCGGTCCAGCAACAGACGGACCCCTTCGGCGAACTCTTCCTGCACGGCGCGGCGGAGGGCCGTGTTATTGAAGTTGTCAGCCAGTTCGGGGTCGGCACCCTGCTCCAGCAGCAGTTTGGTTTTCTCAAGGTCCTTAGCTGCCAGCGCGACCATCAACGCGGTTTCGCCAACATGCCCGGGGGCATTGATTTCGACGCCGCTCTGCAGGTGTTTTCGGATCTCGTCCGGTGTTCCCTGTTTGACGATCTGATGAAATTCCAGTACGGCTGGCTCTGGTTGCTGCACCTGTTGAGGCTCCTGTGGGGGATCTGCACATCCAGTAAGACATAACAACAGACACGACACCAGACTGGCGATCGCGGTTCGTAAGCAAGGTAAAGCGAGTGGAAGTTGCATCAGAATCACGGGGATCTCGTAAAGGATTCAGGAACGCCGGGAGGCAGCATAATAAGACCAGAGGCAGGCGAACAGACAACAGCCGCGGAGTGCAGGTAACAGGTTCATCGGCGTCTCCCTTCACTGGTTGAGTGGAACGCGATAGCATCGCGCTATCGGATAGTGTACTATAGGTTATGTGTCGAAATAAAGCCGTAAATCTTCGAATCTGAAATCACAACGGGAGCCCTGCGATGGGAGCGAGCAAGTCAGCTGCGATGTGGCGATCGGTGGCACGTGCCCAGCCTTCCCAATTCTGATGCAGCGACGGTTTTGGATTTCACGATCCTGATCCCGGGGAAAAACTTCGCCCCGGCAGTTACCAGGTCCGGCGGTATTTGAAAGGGCATTGGACGAGCATCGGTACCCTGCACCGGGATGAACAGGAGCGACTGATGTGGGAACTGGGGGTTTGACAGATGAGTTACTCAAACAGTGCGCGGAAGCCGGCACGCATTCGCTGCATAATTCGAGTCGCAATGCGAGTTTGTTTTTCGCACGGACCAGTTCTTCCTTTCAGTACTATCTGTTGAGCACTACTCCATATCCCCCTTCCCTCCCCTGTGCCGATCGGTATGATTTCTGGTTGCGTGCGCTGGTGCGTGGTTTTTTCTGATAGCTGGGGGGCCGGTCGTGTCCGGGTAGGCGATGCGTTTCTGCCTGAGACGTTTCAACCGGGGCTAAGGCCCTGCGGCTGATGTCTTTTGTGTTGTCCCTGTTGCTGAGTATCGGAGAGGCGGTAGAGCAGCGGCTACTTGTTATGTTTGCCCTGGTGCGTTTGCCTGGGTTGTGTGCTGCGCGGTGGGCGGACACGTGGGGTCGCACCTTACATTTTTGATGGAATGGGAGTTGGTTATGGATGGCTGGTTTGTCTGTTGTCTGGTGTGTGGCTTGCGGTTTGATTGTGGCGATGGGGACGTGGGGGTCAAGACAAAATTTTGTCCCGATGTGGCCGGATTTTGTCCTGGTCTGTCCCGGAATTTGTCCCGCTGTGTCCTGAATCTGTCTGGCTGTGGCCGACTGTTAAGCTCGATTTTTCGAACTGGTGCTGCAGAAACAGGTGTGGAGCGGGTGAACATGGGCGGCGATTCCGGTGTTGAGGTGTCACTGGTGCGGCGTGTTTCGGTGCTCAATCAGGTGCCTCGCGCGCGAGCCAGATTTCGAAGAGGATACGGTTCGGCGGGAGGGGATCAAGTGCGGTCTGGTCAGGTGTGGGGATTTGTGTTTGGGGATTTGTTTGGTGCGGTTGGGGAGTGTTCCGGGATTGTTTGTCGCGCGGCGGGCGGACACATGGGTCTGTGCCCTACGGTTGGGGTTGGGGAGATGAATGTGGATTGTTTGGTTGAGCTGGGACCTCTTGTTGCCTGCGGCAATCCCGGATTTTATCCGGGACCACCCGGTGGGGAGGTTTTGATGGAGTCTTTCGCAACGTTGTTCTGTCAGTTTCCTGCTCGCGGTGCTCGCCCCGAATTACATTCGGGGTTACCCGGTGTGTTGAGGACTTTGATATTTAGGGCACTGTTGGACGAGCCAACCGTGGCACCCGGTGCGTTGCCGCTCAGGAGGTTTGGTTTCCTGGTTAGTCGACTACGGTTGTCATGGGGCCTACGGCGGCGGTGGTGCTGTGGCCTAGGGGGTATTTTTTCAGGAGTTCCTGGATGTCGTCCAGTGAGATGTTGTTTAAGAGTTCGAGATCGTCTGCGACGGAGTAGTACTTCTGGCGGTAGACCCAGTTGCCTCCCAGGGAAGAGAGGCGGCCCATGGGGCGTTCGCTGCGGAGGACCAGTCGCGAGGCGAGTTTGTTTTTGGCACGGTCCAGTTCTTCTTGGGTGATGCCGTTCTGGTTCACGTCGTCGAAGATCTGCTGGATCAACTGGAGGTTACTTTCAATCAGATCAGGTTCGGAACAGAGATAGGTCAGCCAGGTGCCGCTGCCGTCGTATTCGTTGAAGCCGATCTCGGCGGATTCAGCCAGGCCGGGGTCGACCAGCTTCCAGTACAGGCGGCTGTTAGAGTCGTCGCCGATGACGACCGCGAGGATTTCTGCGGGGAGCCGCAGGATGTCGCGGGCGGAAGGAGCCGGAGCGAGCTGCATGATGTGCTGCTGCTGGGTCTTCTTCTCGGTGATGATCTGCGTGCCGGTTTTGGGCTGGGCTTCGTCGGTGGGACGGTCTGTCTGTCCGCCGGGCCAGTGGTCGCAGAATTTGTGTGCGAGCTCGAGGACCTTGTGCCAGTCCGCATTGCCGGCGACCGCGAGGGTGAGGTTACCGGCGAGGTAATGTTTCGCGTGGTAGTCGCGCATCTGCTCGGCGGTGAGGTCGGTGATGGACTGCACGGAGCCGAGGATGCTCTGCCCCAGCGGATGTCCCTGGAAGTGGGCCTGCATCACTTTTTCGTAGGCGGTGAAGCTGTGCAGGTCGTCGTACATGCCGATCTCTTCGAGGATGACCTTCTTCTCCATGTCGAAGTCGTCCTGGCGGAGACTGGGGTGGATCAGTGTGGAGAGGAGTTCCATTGCGGTGTCGATGTACTCGGGGAGAAACGAACCGTAATAGAGGGTGATCTCTTCGCTGGTCGAGGCGTTGTAGTTCGCACCGATCTCGTCGAAGATGCGGTTGACATCGTCGGCCGTGTATTTTTCGTTCCCCTTGAAGGCCATGTGTTCGAGGAAGTGACTGACGCCGGAGACGTCGGCGGTTTCATCGCGCGAGCCGGTGCGGACGAAGTAGCCGATGGCGAGGCTGTGTGCGTTGGGATTGAGTTCGGCGATGATCTGCAGGCCGTTGTCCAGTTTGGTTTCATGAAAGATCACGGGGCACCTCCAGCGGTTTGGGACCGATCGTTAAGACGGTGAAATTGGCGGCGGGATGAGCGTGGACATAACCGAGAATACGGTCGGTCGTGAGCTGCTGAATTTCGTCGTGAATCTGATCGAGGGTCGTAATATGTTTGAGATAGAACCAGTCGCGGGCGATCGAAGCGGCGCGGGAAGAAGTCGACTCCTGCGACATGATCAGCGAGCTTTTGGCTCGGGCCTTACAGCGTTCGAGTTCGGAGATGTCGATGCCTTCGCCGAGTCGCTGGAGTTCGTGGAGCGTGACGTCGAGTGTTTCCTGGGCTCGTTCGGAAGTGGTGCCTGCGTAACAGAGGACGCGACCGATGCCCGGCATGCCGACGAGCGAGGCGGAGACGGTGTAGCAGAGCCCCCGCTTTTCGCGGACTTCGGTAAACAGGCGGGCGCTCATGCCGCCACTGAGGATGCCGACGGCGGCCCAGGCGGTGTAATAGTCGGGATGGCCGTAGGGGACGGCGTCATAGGCGACGCCGAGGTGTGTCTGAGTGGTTTCCTGTTCGGTGAAGAAGGTTTTCTCGGTCGGGAAATCCAGAGCGGGTTCTTCGCGGCCGGCGCTGGGTTCCCAGTCGCCGAAGAGGCTTTCGATGAGGTCGCGGACTTCGTCGAAGTCGATGTTGCCGGCGATCCCGATGATGGTGTCGTCGGGGTGGAAGCCTTCCTTGTAATGATTACGGACATCGTCGATGGTGATGCCTGCCAGGTGCGCGAGTTCGCCGTCACTGGGAAGTCCCCAGGGAGCGGGAAAGGCGCGGCGTTTGAGTTCGACGAGTGCTTTCTGCCGGGCATCGTCTTCGACCGACAAGAGGGCCTGAGCGACGCCGGCGCGGGAGGCGTCGAACTGGTCCTCGGGCAGATGCGGTTCACGGATGATGTGGGCGTAGATTTTGAGAGTCTCGCCGATTTTGTCCGCGAGGGTTGCCCCGGTGAAGGTGATGTGGGCGTTGGAGACCCCTTCATGTCGCTGGACGCCGAGGTTGTCGAGGGCGCTGGAGAGCTGCTGGCTGTCGTACTCCCCTGCTCCGCGGGAGATCAGATCGGCGAGGATGCTGGCGGTGCCGCGTTTGTCGGGGGGATCGTAAATGCTGCCGCCGGGGACCATGATCGTGAATGCGGCCGACTGGACGTCGGGCATCGACTCGGTCACCAGTGTCAGCCCGTTTGGAAAACGATGCGTTTGAATCAGTTGTTTGCCCATACGGGTTGCAACCTTCCTGACTGGAGAGACGATATAAACTGTGAGCAGAACGGGTGTCGCGGTGGGTCTCGTCTGAAGGGAGACAGCGTTTGTCGTTCTGCAGTCGGATGTTATCTGAAATACTGGGGCGATCTTAGCGACTCAGCTGGTGAATTGGTAGTGTCATTTCGGGGTGGGATGGGAGTGTTGCCGCAAATGATCTGCAGGTGTGCATGCCAGTTCTTTGAGAGCGGTTTGTGGTCCCTTCGAAGGGGGATCTTTGTTCGATTATCGCGAGGCGGGCGGACACGTGGGTCCGCGCCCTACGGAAGGGGTTGGGGAGTTGAATATGGATTGTATCGTTGAGTTGGGACCTCCTGTTGCCTGCGGCAATCTCGGATTGCATCCGAGACCACCCGGTGTGGAGGTGCTGCGGGGCGCTTTCGCAATGTATTACTGTCAGTTTCCTGCTCGCTGTGCTCGCCCCGAATTACATTCGGGGCTACCCATTTGAGTTTCAGTGGTGTTGATAAAAGTGAGAAAAAAATGTCAGGCGCTGGACATATTGGGGGTTGTTGATGTTAAGATGGGATGAGAGATGATTCCGGCAGCGTTTCCGTTTCAACTTGAGTCCCTCCCGAAGAATCCCCCAGACAAAGGAATCCCCTGGTGCGAGCACATAACAAGTCGATAGCAATGAACCGAATTTCCAGAAGACGATTCCTGCGCCGGAGTCTGGCTGGAGTGGCAGGTATGGGAATAATGACGATGATCTCCGACTCAATTCAGGCTGCAGAGAAAAAGGCATCACCCCAGCATTTATGCGTCGAAAAGATCGAGCGAACGACGGTGAAAGTTCCCTATCGGGAAGTGCCCGCCCGGAACATGGCACGCGAATTACCGCATTGGCAGTACACCGAAATTGTGGAAGTGCATTTGAAATCGGGGCACGTTGGCTTCGGTGAGACGCTGCTCTATTACACCTGGAACGCGACTTCGGATGAAGCCGTAGAGCGGGCGCAGGGTAAGAATGCGGCCGAGTTGATGTGGGACGACGATCTGGGAGCCGGGCTGCAGATGGCGCTGTTTGATGCGGTCGCGAAAGCAGCAGAAGTTCCCGTGCATGCATTGCTGGGGAGGAAGGTTCACGACAAGACACCCCTTTCATGGTGGAATATTGATACTTCGGTCGAGGATATGGCGCTGGAATGTGCCGAGGCTTACAAGCAGGGCTACATGTCCTATAAGACGAAAGGTCGTCCGTGGTATGACGTGTGGGCCCAGGTTGAAGAGGCCAGCAAAGTGGTGCCGAAGGAGTTCAAGATCGACATGGACTTCAACGACACGCTACTGGATGCGGAGCGTGCCCTGCCGATCCTGGAAGATCTGGCTCAGTATCCGCAGGTCGATATTTTTGAGTCACCGATTTTCCAGGATGACGTGGCGGGAAACAAAATTCTGATGGCGGCGACCGATGTGAATATCGCCATGCATTATGGAACCCCCGACCCGCTGATTGCGATTCGCGAAAACATCTGTGATGGCTTCGTGATCGGGCATGGTGCGCGAGAGCTGATGGCATCGGGAGCTGTGGCTGCGATGGCGGATAAACCGTTCTGGTTACAGTTGGTGGGTACGGGGATTACGGCTGCTTTCTCGCTGCATTTCGGTGCGGTGCTGAGTCATGCCACCTGGCCTGCTGTGAATTGTCACCAGTTGTACAAGTACAATCTGTTGACGGAGCCGATTGTGGTCAAAGAAGGGTTTGCTCAAGTCCCTGACAAGCCGGGACTGGGATATGAACTGAATCGGGACATGCTTGAGAAGTTGCGTGTTGATAAACCAGAGTCTCGTCCCGAACCGCCGCGTTTGATTGAAACGACGTGGAAAGACGGACGGAAGATGTACTTCGGCAATACGGGTGAAGTCAACTTTGTCCTGAACCCGGCCCGCGATGGTAATGTGCCTTACTTTGAGCGGGGCGTCGATACGCGACTGGTTCCGAACGACGGTTCAAAGGAATGGAAAGAACTGTATCAGAAGTCGAACACCAAGCCGTTATTAATCAAAGGATAGGCGACGGCAGCCAGCTGCAGACTTGGGGCAAACCGGTTAAGAACCGGAGCGTGATCTCTGCTTAGAGCGAGGGAGCTTCGACGTAGTGGCTGGGTTTGTAGAGGGTCCGTGTGAGGCGGAACCCGATCGACCGGTAGAGGTTGATGGCGGGTTCATTCTCGGCGGTGACTTCGAGGTAAGCCCGTTTGACACCGGCTTCGCGGAAACCGAGGAGGCATTTGTTGACCAGTGACCTGCCGAGTCCGAGTCCGCGGTGTTTGGGGGTGATGCCGACGTTCTGAATCGCACCCATGATGCGGCTGGGGACGATGGCCTGAATCGTGCCACAGTCGACGGGTTCTTCGTTGCCCATGCCGTCCCAGGTGATGAGCCAGGTACCGCCGGGCAGGAAGTTGCGTTGCGTCGAGATATCACGCATCAGTTTGCGACAGCCGTCGATGTCTCCCAGGCAGGGAAAGACGCGGGCGTCGAGTTCAGAGCGGAAGCTGTGGTACTTGGTGATGGCGTGACGGTCGAGCGTGGTCAGTTCCCAGGGACACCAGCGATAGCCTTCGGGCAGAGGATCGTCTACCAGGCGCGCGTTGAGCAGGTCGATTTCCATGCGGAATCTACGAAAGTATGTTTCGGTGAAGTCCATGAGAAGCTCGCTGCTGCACGAGGAGTCGGATCGAAAACGGACCAGATATCTAGAATATATAATTTTACCATTCTCTATACTAGTGTCAATCTGGGGAGTTCGATTCGGCGGGAAAGCGCTGATTTTCCTGAAGCGGGTGCCTGTCGTGGCTGATGTACCCGATGGTAGCAGTTCGCGTGATTTACTTAAAATGCGGGCTGGAACCGTCCAGTGAAGAAAATCAGGAGATGCGATTTCAATTTCCGAGGTTTTCACTCAAGTTCCGGGAGTGGTGCAGCGGGATTGTCGGATCTGAAATTGTGGCTGTTTCCCTTAGTTGAAAAAACGGGTGAAACTTCTAGAATGAACTAACCGTTAGAGTTCATGTTTCCTGGTGAACATGATGATTCCCCGCCTCTGTTCCTACCCTGTTTGGAGTGATTCTCACAGTGACCGACAACAGTAACCTTGACGAATTGGTAAAACAGCATCAGGACATACTCGATGCTCACACGCGCGAGCACGTGCAGTGGCACTTCAATCCGGAAACGGGCTCTCCCTACTGGCTGGAAAAAGCGAAATCGTTCGATTTCGATCCGCTGACCGACGTGAACTGCTTCGAGGACTTGAACAAGTTTCCGCTGTTCGAAGATGATGAACTGCGGGGCGGTCCGGTAGATCGCTGGATTCCCAAGGCACTGCAGGGCAAGCCGACCTACGTCTTCGAGACTGGCGGTACGACAGGGATTCCCAAGTCACGCGTGGTAATCGACGACTTCCGTATCGACTATGAAAACTTCAGCGATACCCTGCCCGATGAATACTTCCCGAAAGGTTCGAACTGGCTGATGCTGGGGCCCTCGGGACCGCGTCGTCTGCGTCTGGCTGTTGAGCATATGGCTCAGCACCGGGGCGGGATCTCCTTCTGCGTCGACCTCGACCCTCGCTGGGTGGTCAAGCTGATCAAGAAAGGCAAGATCGACGAAGTTAAAGAATACAGTAATCACGTGATCGATCAGGCAATGACGATCCTGAGTGCGGGGCATGACATCAAGTGTATGTTTACCACTCCCAAACTGCTGGAAGCTCTCGCCATGCGTCTGATGGACGAAGGCTCGAGCATTGAAGAAGCCGGCATTAAAGGGATCTTCTGCGGTGGAACCGAGTTCACACAACAGTGGTATCGCTTTGCCCGCGAAGAGCTGCTGGGTGAGAACGTCTTCATCACCCCGACCTACGGCAACACGCTGATGGGTCTGGCCTGCGGTAAGCCTTTTGATCCGGCTGACAACTACAAAATCACTTATTACGCACCGCAGCCCCGTGCTGCGATTCGCGTGGTTGATTTCGACGATCACACCAAGGTGGTGGGTTACGGTGAAACCGGCCGCGTGAAGCTGTTTACCATGACTAAAGAACTGTTCATTCCCGGTTTCCTGGAACGCGATGAAGGCGAACGCGAAATGCCTCACGTCAAGTATCCGTGGGATGGCGTGAGTGGTGTGCGTCCCTTCCACAAAATCGCTTCGTCGACCACGGTGGGCGTTTACTAAGACGCAAGTGCTCAAGCAGTCAAAGATCGGCGACCGTCTTTCAGGCGGTCGCTGTTGTTCCGGCTGTCTGAACCGGATTGAACTTCTGAACTATTTTGCCTGGATGCAAATTGCTGCCTGATTTGCATTGAATTCACAAAGGATAGCCGCCGTGCTGGAAATACCTGTACTTCGCTGGGGTACCCCTTACGAAAGTTTCGATCAACAGGAAGTCGTTCATTTTGAAACAGGCGAGCCTCTCGCCAAAGTGCATCAGGCCAACGCCGGTCTGGTGAAAATGGACATGCGGAAAGCACAGCGGGCACGCGACCTGCTGCGAGAGATTCCGATTCCCAAGCTGCTGGAAATCTGTAAGAAAGCAGCCGAACTCTACATGACGGCGGAACTTCCGCTGGGCAACGGAACGCAGACTCCCGAAGAGTTCTGCCGGATTCAGTCTGCCAGTACCGGGATGCCTGAGTGGATGTGTGCCAGCAACATGAAGAAGGTTTCCTTCGTGCTGGAACACATGGAAGAGATTCTCGACGCCCTGACCCGCGGTCTGCCACTGGATATTCTGACAAAGGGGTATGGTAAAGAAGAGCGTGGCGTGATGCTGAGCTATCAGGCCAATTCGCCGGTACTGGGACTCGTGCTGCCTTCAAATTCACCAGGCGTGCATACACTCTGGATGCCGATCCTGCCGATGCAGATCGGTCTGGTGTTGAAACCGGGTTCTTCTGAACCCTGGACTCCTTATCGGATGACCGAAGCCTTCTGCCAGGCGGGGATTCCACGGGAATGTATCTCCGTCTATCCGGGACCTCACGATGTGGGTTCCACGGTGACTGAGCTCTGTAAGCGGGTGATGGTCTTCGGCGGTCAGCAGACGATCGATAAGTACAAGGCGAACCCGAACGTGCAGGCGCACGGTCCTGGTTTCAGTAAGATTCTGCTCGGTGACGATGTCGTGGATCAGTGGGAAGATTACCTCGACCTGATCGTAGACAGCATCTACCAGAACGGTGGTCGCAGCTGCGTCAACGCATCCGGCGTATGGGCATCGCGGCATACTGAAGAGATTGCAGACGCGATCGCCAAACGGCTGGGACCGGTCGGACCGACTTCGATGACTGACCCCGAAGCGCCGCTGGCTGCTTTCACCATGACCGGTGCTGCCAAGGCGATGAACGGTCAGATAGAAGAAGGACTGAAAGAGTCCGGCGTGACCGAAGTCACCGAGAAATATCGCGACGGTGATCGACTGATCGAGATGGAACGCTGCGATTATCTGCGTCCGACCATCGTGCACTGTGACAATCCCGACGCGACGCTGGCGAACACCGAGTACATGTTCCCCATGGCTTCAGTCGTGAAATGCGAACAGAAAGACATGTTGAAAAAGATCGGCATGACGCTAGTCTGCTCTGTATTTACTGAAGATCAGGACTGGACGCAGCAGTTGCTGGATGCAACACAAATCGACCGGTTGAATATCGGGCCTGTGAAGACGAATGCTCTGAACTGGTTGCAGCCGCACGAAGGGAACATCGTCGAGTTCCTGTTCCGGGCGCGTGCCTTCCAGAACGAACCGCCGGCCGCTCACTGAGCCGGAAAGGTTATATAATTCGAACTCTCACTGCAGACCGTCTGGTGAAAATCAGGCGGTCTGAATCAGTGAGGAGTGAGTCTGCTCCCGGATCTGGCTGGCCAGTGCTTCGGGAGAATCTGCCATCAGCCATTGCACGATTCGCCAGTCGGACCACCGCGGATCGGGATCGCTGGAAGGACCTGCGATGAAGCCAAGGTGGCCCCCCTGCTCTGTGAGATACAGGGTGACCTTGTCGTGGTTCGCGAGTTTTTCAATCGCGGGCTGGTAAGATTTAAATGGGATCAGCGGGTCGTCCTTAGCAGAGATGATCAGCGTCGGAACCGAGATTTCCGGCAGGACATCACAGGGGCTGCAACGGTTGTAATAATCTTCGGCAGACTCAAAACCGGCCAGCGGTGCTGTGAACTGATCGTCGAATTCAAGCAGGGTGCGTGGATAGTTTGCGCCCGTGATTTTGTGTGTATGTTCCTGGTACTGATGCGACTTGCGGACCTGTTTGATGAGGTTCGTCACAAAGTGCCGCTGGTAGCGACCAAAGAGTGGCTTGCCGAATACCTGCACACTTTCCGCGAGGCGGAGTGGTGGGTTGAGGACCAGCGCCCGGTCGACAAGTTCCGAACCCGGTTTGTGACGGGCAAGGTAATTGAGTGTGATCGTGCCACCCAGCGAAAAGCCGACGACGCCGATCGGCGAACGCGGGCACATGAACTCGATCTGTTCGATGGCAACCTGCAGATCGTGAAAGCTGCCGGCATGATACGGAGATTTAGCGAGTCCCGTCCCTGCCCCACAGCCGCGGAGATCCATGCGAAACACACGAACTCCCCGCGCATTCAGCTTGTGTGCCAGGCGGATCATGTAAGAACTCTGGTGACATCCCGACAAGCCGTGCAGCAGGATCACCACGCGGTCCCCCGGTTTCCAGGGGCCCGGGCAGTCATCGTGCAGGATTAACAGGTCGCTGTCAGGCAGGCGACACGAATGCTGCTCTGCCTGATAGGGAGTTTTCACACGCGAGTGAAACTGCCCCACGATCGTCTGCAAATGAGGATTTTTATAGAGACGATGCGGCACAAACGGTGGAAATACCAGATCACTCTTCATTCAGCTTGATTCCTGCGGAACACACTTAAAATTAGCCAATCAGACAAAGGCCGCGGTAGTCGGCTTGATGGTCAGATCCTGAACGTGAGCACGAGGCGGTAACTGGCTGATCATCAAAACGGCAGCAGCAACGTCCTCGGGCTGCAGAATTTTGGCGCGATGTTCTTTGCTGACGGGCACAGGCCGTTCGTCCAGAATCGGAGTTTCAACTTCACCCGGGTATATGGTGGAAACTCGAATCCCACGGTCTTTTTCCTCCTGGGCGACGGTGGTTCCCAGCGCAGTCATCGCAAACTTGGATGCATTATAGGCGACGCCGCCGAGCAGAGCAGCCCGCAAACCGGAAATCGAACAGATATTAATGATCAGTCCGTCCTGGCGTTCCCGCATCTGGGGCAAAACCGCCTGCATGCAGTTGAAAGCTCCGGTCGCGTTAACAGTCATCAGGCGATCCCAGTCTTCCGGGGAGACAACTTCCATGGAGCGGTCTCGGCAGTTGATGCCGGCACAATGGACGAGGATGTCAATCTGGCCCAGTTTCTCGTTGGCTGCTTTGAAGAAAGCCGCAACGCTGTCACGATCGGCGACATCGATCACATGGTAGTCAACTTTTCCTTCGGCCTTGGCAGCAACTTTCTCCAGTGGTTCCTGACGACGGCCACCCACGACGACATCCGCACCGGCCTGGGCCAGTATGAGGGCACAGGCCTCTCCGATTCCAGTCCCTCCCCCGGTAACAACAACTTTCTTATTTTCTAATCCTGGCATGTTTCTGTTTCTCAATCTGGTGATATAGACAGGTGGGTCAATTCAAGGCGGGTCCTCAGTTGGAACCTGTCCCAATCTTACGAAAAATCAGATTGAAAAGAAATGATGTGCAGAGGGAAACCGGGATAATTCAGGCTTCCGCAGGCGTCTGTACAGAGGGTTTTCGACGCGGGGGCGCGAAGAGAAATGTGAGCAGAACCAGCAGCCCGAACAGCGTATAGCAGACCGTAAAGACCCAGGGAGCCGCATCGAAAAAGAGCGCATCATGGACCCAGCTGGCAATAAAATCGCCCTCGTAGGAGGTTTCCCCTGCCTGTTCGCGCAACCATTTTTCCAGTGTGGTCAGCGGACAGACAATACCCAGCAGAGATTCGGCTACGACGAACAGAATCGAACCCAGGTGGATCAGACGGAATTTGAAGTTACGGATCCAGTTCCACCCGGCCAGGGCACCGACCATGATCAGTAACTGCCCGATCAGAACGAACAGCACAAAGGCGAAATGAATAACCACGATGGCATCTGCGGCCAGCTTGCTCAGAAATTGGGTGTCGTGAAAATTCATCTCCACTTCCGGCGAGACAGGAAACTGTAGACGGGAATAACTTTTTAATACAGGTGCTCTCTCTTAGGAGACCCGGGGTTGGCTGAATATTCCTGAAAATGAGAGAGAATTCTCAAATTGTACCGACCTGGACTCTGAGTGGCGATTTGTGAAAATGAAGTTATGATGATTGACAGCACGACTTATATTCAGTTCAAGGAGACTTCGCTATAATGGCGTTGAGTTCCGAATGACCGTCGATATCATGCTCAATCGATGAGTCAGCCATGAAGATGGATATAGGTGTGTTGATGACGGGACGTCGAATTTTGGGAACACGCATCGGAAAAGAAACTGTGAAGTCATCCGCAGAACAGCAACAGAATGAGGGACGCTCTGCCTCGGCGAAGTCTTCAGTCGCAGCAGACGCGCGTTCTACTAATCGCGGGACGGAAACGCTGATGAGAAAAGTGCGGCGGGGACGATTACGGTTACCGATCACCTTAAGTGTCGTACTGATGATCCTGAATGTCGCACTCATGGTGTTCTGGATCATTCTGGCGGCGCAAATTTACTGGTGGACGGCCCTGGCGATCGGTACGGTCGTCTTCGTGTTGATTCTGGTGGGACTCTCACTGTATCTCGTGCTGACCATCAAGGAAGTTCGCCTGAATCAGCGTCAGTCTGATTTTATCGACAGTGTGACGCACGAACTGAAAACACCACTCGCTTCGCTGAGACTTTACCTGGAAACACTACAGCTTCGTCAGCTTTCTGATGAGCAGCGAGGCGAATTTTATGTCACGATGAAGACTGAGCTGGAACGACTGGATCATCTGATTTCGCAGCTCCTGGAGGTGAAACGTCTGGATGCGCTGGGGATGCAGTCCGATCCGGAAGACATTCTGCTGGAACCTTTGATTCGCCACTGTGCCAAGCTGGAATGCAATCGTCGTCAACTGGATATCGACCAGGTATGCGAGTTCGATATCGAGGCCGCCACGGTACATACACGCAGAATTCTACTGGAAATGATCTTTCGCAACGTGATCGACAATGCCATCAAGTATGGCGGTGCAGTGCCGAAGGTTCAGATTCAAGTGCGCGTGAGCAGTGGTGGCCGGGTGATTTCCCGAGTGATGGATAATGGCGAAGGAGTCGATCCGGAAATCCGCAAAGAGATCTTTAAAATCTTCTATCGAGGGGAAAGTGAGTTGGAGCGGCGCAAAACAGGAACGGGACTGGGCCTGTATATTGTACGGACACTGGTACATCTGCTGGGCGGTAAAGTCACCGTACATGATCGACTGGACCAGCCCGGGAGCGTATTTGCCATCGATTTGCCAGGGAAAGCGGAAGAATGAAGTTACTTGTTGTTGAAGACGAAAAAGCACTCGCACAGGGTTTAAAGTTCAACTTCGAACAGGAAGGTTATGCGGTACTGACTGCCGAGGACGGTCCGACTGCGATCCGTCATTTCGAAGAATGCTATGAGTCGGACGGGGAGAGTATTGACCTGGTCGTACTGGACCTGATGCTGCCGGGAATGAGCGGATATGAAATTGCCAAGGAGATCCGCCGGATCGACGAAGTCGTGCCAATCCTGGTTCTCAGTGCCCGCGAGCTGAGTGAAGACAAGGCCTACGCTTTCGATTGCGGGACCGATCAGTATATGACGAAGCCGTTCGCCCTGCCCGAACTTTTGAGCCGGGTCAAGAACCTGCTCAAGCGGAAAAGTCTGGTCCAGAAAGCACCAGTCACGACGCGGAAGATGCCCAAGGAATACCAGTTCGGTAATGTGACGGTGGACTTTGAAGCATTTGAAATCGAAGTCGATGGCGAGAGGAAAAGCCTGACCAATCTGGAGTTGCGGCTGCTCCAGTATTTCATCGAGCATGAGGGAATGGTGCTGACGCGAGCCCAGATTCTGGACGACGTCTGGGGCGAGCAATCTGCCTTTGTGACGACCCGCACGATCGATAATTTCGTGCTGAGGCTGCGAAAACTGGTCGAGAGCAATCCTGCCGAACCAGTGCACATTGTTTCCGTACGTGGGGCCGGCTATCGCTTCATGCCGGAAGAAATGTCGGAGTAGTCGAGTGGACAAGTGTGAGATTTCTTAAGGGTTTTCGGGTTCGAAGTCCTGAAATTGCAGACTTTTTTTTACTTTGACATAACTTTGACAATTATATGACCCTTACCAGACACCTCGTGTCGACCTCATTGTTAGAATTCCGTGGAAGTGAGAGATCAGTGGAAGTCTGGTTTCTGCAAATAAACCATCAAGATACCTAACGAAACGATGAGGATATCATGGCGAGTGTCATCTTAGAGCAACCTCCTGAGAATCAATCCACGGTTACAGCTCAGCCGAAGAAATCCAAAAAACGCGAAGAGCGCGAGCAGATCATTTGCAAGTTCCACAAAGAGAACCTGAAATGGAGCAATGTGGACTGGGTCATTCTGTTGTGGATGGCAGGCATTCACATCGGTGCTGTCGCGGCGTTTTTCTTCATCTCCTGGCAGGCCGTCGTGACCTGTCTGGTACTGCACTGGGCCACCGCCAGTATTGGCATCTGCCTGGGCTACCACCGTTACCTCTCACATAAATCGATGAAGCTGCGTGCTCCTGCTGAGTTCTTCGTGCTGCTCTGTGGCGTGCTGTCGGGTGAAGGTTCACCGCTGACCTGGGCCGCGACTCATCGCCTGCATCACCAGAAATCTGACAAGCACGGTGATCCCCACTCTCCGTTTGAGGGAACTTTCTGGTCTCACCTGCTCTGGTTGTTCGTGTATCGCAGCAAGGAAGTCAACCAGAAGTTCTTCGAGCACTATGTGCCCGACATGAAAGATCGCAAGATGCTGCAGTTCTTCGAAAAGACCTACGGACTCTGGGTGGTTGGTTCCGGCTTCGTCCTGTTCGGCATTGGATACGCAATGGGCGGGATGTACATGGCCTGGTCAATGCTGCTCTGGGGCCTGTGTGCCCGGATGGCATTTGTTTACAACTCAACCTGGTTTGTGAACTCCGCGACACACCTGTGGGGTTACCGCAACTATGAAACGACCGATCAGTCCAAGAACCTGTGGTGGGTCGCAATCGTCGCTTACGGCGAAGGCTGGCACAACAATCACCACGCTCATCCTTCCGTAGCACCCGCCGGTCACCGCAAATGGGAATTCGACATTACCTGGTGGTCCATCAAAGCACTGCGGGCCATTGGACAGGCATACGATGTTAACGATCGGATTCCTCAGAAGAACGCCGAGCCGGAAGTTGATCCGGAGCCCGGTAAGAACGGCATCGTAGTCGCGAAGTAAACACGTTCATTGAATAAATATTGAAAAAGCCCTGACTGGCGAAAACCGGTCAGGGCTTTTTTTATGCTTGAACGATAAAAGAGTAAGTCAGCCTTGTTTAATCTGTTCCAGATACCCCGGTCTTAAGACGTTTTCACACCACTGGGCGGCTTTGAGCAGATCGTCAAATTTATCGGGATGTCCAGTGATCTGGATTCCCAGCGGCAGGCCGGTCTCACTGACAGCAACAGGAATGGTGATTGTCGGGAAGCCGGTCAGGCTCCAGGGGGCATTCATTCCGGGATTCCCGGTCGTTGACGGGGTGGGGGCAACCCCATAGGTGGCGGGAGAGATCAGGATTTCGGAACGGGCGAAGCAGCGTCGCATGACCTGGCTGATCATATTCTGATAGTCCAGACTGGCCTGATAGCGTTCGGGGGTGACCCTTCTGCCCCATTCGAGGACTTTGCTGATCGCAGGGCCGTAGTCATCCGGGTTCTGGTCGTAATCCCCGCCCATGTGCTGAAAGATTTCATAACCCATCAATGCCATGTGTTCTTCCAGAATCGAATCAAATTCGGCTGGCAGCGGACATTCTCGAATCGGTGCACCAGCGGCGTTCAATTCATCAGAAGCCATCATGAGGGCCTGCTGCATCTCGGGCTCCGCACGTTCTGAGAAAAATCCCGACAGCCAGCCAATTCGCGGTGGTTCGGTAACGGGTTCCATTAATAAAGGCAGATACGTCGCCTGGTCGGTCATGCAGTCCAGCATGATCACCAGGTCAACCACCGTCTGTGCGATCGGTCCCACATGATCCAGATGGTCGGAGAGCAGGATGACGCCCTGTCGGTCAACCATACCGAAAGTGGGCTTCAACCCTGCAATACCGCAAAAAGCCGAGGGACGAATAATGGAGCCTCCGGTCTGAGTACCGACTGCCGCCAGGCACATCCCTGCAGCGACAGCGGCGGCAGAACCGCTTGAGGAGCCTCCTGGCGTGTGGTCCTGATTCCAGGGATTTCGTGTGGGTGGTGGATCGAAGCAGGCCAGCTGAGTCGTCTCCGTTTTTCCGGGAAAGATCGCTCCTTCCAGACGCAGGTTGGCGACGACCATCGCGTCCTGGGAGGCGGGCGTCTCGTCCCGCGATTCCAGCCCGGCCCGGGTGGGCATGCCTTTGACGTCGATGATGTCCTTGATACCCACGGGGATGCCATGCAGCGGACCCCGCCAGATGCCTCGTTGAATTTCCGCGTCCAGTTCATCGGCCTGTTGAAAGGCGGACACACGATCAAGGTAAGCCCAGGCGTGGATGACATCTTCTTCCGCATCGATTTTTCGGAAGCATTGTTCCAGAAGTTCGCGGCACGAGAGCGTGCCTGCCTTGAGGGCCTGTTGTGTGTCTGCGATGGTTTGAGGTGGTGTCTGGAACAGATTCATAATCGGTTTCTGATATATGGGTGCGGATTATCACAGGTTTTTTTGATTTTCGATGATTCCGCGTCGGAAATCAAATGGCAGTGGGTTGACGATTGGAAAATTAGCTCCATAATGCATGGTTCACGCGTTGATACGCTATCAATTCAGGGGCGGAATGCTGTCCCCGAGTATGGTGGGGTAGTCGTTGACCGGGTCAGATCTTAACCGAAGCAGCCCACAGCGGTTTATTCCAGGTGTACGAGGGGGCAGTATTTCGCCCCTGTTTTCATTTCCCGTGTCGATTCGCGATGCAGATCTCAATCAGGGCTACTCTCTCACTGGATAAACAGCCCGGAGTCTCCTATTGTAGATGTTTGAGCAGTCAGACGATTGCCGTTTGCCAAACAATGCCTCTATTTGATTTCGATTCCTGAAGTTACGCATGTCCAAACAATCGCTACAGTACACCGTGCTGGCCCGTCGTTTTCGCCCGCAAAACTTCTCGGAAGTGGTGGGACAGGAAATGGTTGCCCGGGCGCTGCAGAACGCCATCCGGGGAGACCGGGTCGCACACGCCTACCTGTTTACCGGAGCCCGCGGAGTCGGTAAAACGTCGATGGCCCGAATTTTAGCCAAGGCTTTGAACTGTCCCAACACGCAGGATGGAATCCCCTGCGGCGAGTGCGAAATCTGTCAGAACATAGCGACAGGCAGCGATGTCGACGTTCTGGAAATCGACGGTGCGTCGAACCGCGGGATTGATGATATCCGCTCGCTGCGGGCCAATGTTAATGTGCGTTCGATGCGATCCAAATACAAGATCTACATCATCGACGAAGTGCACATGCTGACCAAAGAGGCCTTCAACGCCCTGCTGAAAACGCTGGAAGAGCCGCCTCCGAACGTTAAATTCATCTTCTGTACGACCGAGCCCAATAAGTTACCCGATACGATTCTGTCCCGTTGTCAGCGGTTCGATTTCGGGTATATCGAAGAGACGAGTATCTGTGAACGACTCAGACAGATCGCGGAAGCAGAAGGGGTCACAGTTGCCGATGATGCCATCCAGCTGGTTGCCCGGCGGGCCGGCGGTTCAATGCGGGACAGCCAGTCCATTTTTGACCAGCTGCTGTCGTTTGGTGAAGATAAACTGACGGCAGAAGGTGTGCACCGTATCCTGGGGACTGCCAGTGATGAGCGTTTGATTGGACTACTGGATGCGTTGATGCAGCGAAAGCGGGATGTAGCGCTCTCACTGTTTGATGCAGCCCTGACCTCAGGCGTGCAGCTGAATGAGCTGGTTGATCAGCTCCTGAATTACCTGCGCGATCTGTCGGTCGTGGCGAGTGGCGCCAATGATGTTACGCTGCTGGCCATCTCGGAAAATAATCGGGAGAGCCTGCAACGACAGGCGGAAGTCTGGGGAATTCATACCTGCCTGGCAGCGTTTCAGGTTTTGAATGAAGCGCGGAATAAAATGTTCCGCGCCAGCCATGGTCGTGCCCTGGTCGAGCTGGCGTTGATCCGGATGTCTCTGCTGGAAGACCTCGACCAGTTGTGTGCGTTTGTGAAATCAGGCGGGGCAGTCCCAGCGATGGCCGCCGCCCCCCGTCCCGCAGTCTCTGCAGCCCCGGTTTCAGCTCCTGCTCCCCCTCCCCGGGAAACCCCTTCCCGTCCGGAACCGGCTCCTCAACCGGCTGTCGATCAAAAAAAAATTGAAAAAAAAAATGAAAATCAATCGGTTGTAGCGTCAAATTCAATTGAAAGCCCACCTCCTACCCGGGATTTGATTCCACTCCGGGCTGGGATGGAAAGTTTACTGTTGTCGCAACTTATTGAAAATACAGGGGATCTGTTGAAAGACTCCCTGAAGGGGGTGGCGTCAATAGCAATTTCTGGGCCGAAACAGCTGGATTTACAATTCTCCAAGAGCTATAATTTTGCCAAACAGTACTGCGAACGACCTGAAATGATGGTCAAACTCGAAGCAGCGTTGGAGAAACTGACAGGAGAGCGGGCCAAGATCCGTCTGATTGTTCAGGAACCAGCAGAAGCAGAAGATGCCGCAGACGAAAATAACTCACTAGCACAAAAAAAACGGGTGGAAAAACGAGATCTGGCACCTGCTGGAGATGAATTTCTGCAAGAGGCACTGACTGTGTTTAATGCCCAGAGCGTGCGAGTGGATGTCTTAAAAGTCAAAACGGAAGAGAAAAAAGAGGAATCATAGCCATGTTCAAAGGACTGGGAAATCTGGCCGGCATGATGAAGCAGTTTTCGGAAATGCAGGGACGGATGCAGGAAATGCAGGACAAACTGGCCAAGCTGAAGTTCGAAGGCGCCGCAGGTGGTGGCATGGTGACTGTAGAAGCCAACGGCCAGCAGAAAATTCTGGGTGTCACCATTGATCCGACACTGCTGGAGAGCGGTGACAAGGAAATGCTGGAAGATCTGGTCACAGCAGCAACCAATGCCGCTCTCGATAAAGCCCGCGAGGGTGCAGCGGAAGAAATGGCTCAAATCACAGGAGGGCTAAACATCCCCGGTCTCGATGAGGCATTGTCCAAGTTCAATCCCAATTCGTAGGCTGAGGTTCCCCTCCCCCTGATTTCCAGCCAGGTATCGCTGGGCTTCGTTCGTCGATTTCTCATTATAAAGAGTTCACTTTTATGGCGTTTCGTGGAAGAGAGAATCAGTCTCATCCTTATGGTTCCAGCGTGGGGCAATTGATTGACCAGTTTGCTACGCTGCCCGGAATCGGTCGCAAGTCGGCGGAACGTCTGGCGCACTATGTCCTCTCGATTCCCGAGGCCGAAGCGCGTCAACTGGCGGATGCCATCATTGCCGTAAAACAGGCGATTCATCCCTGCAAGATCTGCTTTAACCTGACCGAACAGGACGTCTGCAGCATCTGTGCTGATTCACGACGGGATAAAAAACTGGTCTGTGTTGTCGAACAGCCCCGGGATGTGGTTTCACTGGAAGCCACCAGTTCGTTTCAGGGTGTGTATCATGTGCTGCAGGGACGAATTTCTCCCCTGGAAGGAGTCGGCCCCGATGATCTGACGATCAACGCCCTGGTGCGCCGGGTCAAGCAGGATGGCGTACAGGAAATTATTATGGCTACCAACCCGACCCTGGAAGGGGACGGGACTGCTCTCTACATTTCGAATCTGCTCGAACACGAAAATGTAGAGATTACCAGGCTGGCGCGCGGAATCGCTTCCGGCAGCGTCCTGGAATTTGCGAATAAAGAGATGTTGGCGGATGCCTTGCAGGGACGACAAAGGTTCTAGGTTTTCATTTTCATTTGTTTTCTTTTAACAACCATGATGAGTTTGAATTCGGATAATATATGCATCTGAATATTTCACAACAAATGAAACTGGGCCAGCAGATGAAGCTGGCTCCCCGGATGATCCAGTCCATGGAGATTCTGCAACTCCCGTTACAGGCGTTGGAGGAACGCATTGACCAGGAACTGGCAGAGAACGTCTGTTTGGAACGGGTCAGTGATACTGAAGGGACGACGGACACCGAAACGGAACTGATGCGGAGTCAGGCTGACGACGATGCCAACAGTTACAAGCTCGACGAAAAAGAGATGGTCGCCGGCAACGAAACCAACAACGAGTCCGATTTCGAACGACTGCTCGAGATGGCAGAACAGTGGCCGGAAGATAATGTGACTTCGGCGACCAAGCCTTCGTCGAACCGGATCAGCGAAGACATCGAGCGCAACAACGATGCGGTCGCCAATATTTCAGAACGCCAGCAGACCATCAATGAATACCTGCTGGAACAGTTTCATTACTTCTCCTGTTCTCACGAGATCAAGGAATTCGGCGAATATCTGATTCAGAACCTCGACCATAATGGTCGGTTGCAGAGTTCCCTGCCCGAGATCGTGCAGGTCTATGGAAAACCAATTTCGCAGGAAGAGGCCGAAACCGCCCTGCACCTCATTCAGAAATGTGATCCTCCCGGCGTGGGGGCGCGGGATTTGAAAGAGTGTCTGCTCCTGCAACTTAAGCCGGACGCTCCCTATCGCGATGTGCTGGTCACCCTGATCACGTCACACCTGGAAGATCTGGGACAAAACCGGTTGCCTGTCATTCAGCGAAAGACCGGCTACTCAATCGACACCATTAAAAATGCGATGTCCTATCTGCGTTACCTGGATCCATTTCCCGGACGTGGATTTGAATCAGAACCGGTCTTGAAAGTGACGCCGGATGTCTTTGTCAAAAAAGACGAAAACGGCAAGTACGTGGTCGAACTTGAGAATGAGTACACACCACCACTGCGGATCAGCCGGCATTACGCACAACTGCTCCGCAATAAAAATGACGATCAGACCAAAGACTACATCAAGAAGAAGATCGATGCTGCCAAATGGTTGATTGAAGCCATCGAGCAGCGGCATAGCACTTTGAAGCGTGTGGCGCAGGCGATTGTCGACTTCCAGACCGACTTTCTCGACAACGGTCCGGAATACATCGTCCCCCTCAAAATGCAGCAGATCGCAGATGTGGTTGGCGTGCATGTTACGACTGTCTCGCGTGCCGTCGATGATAAATGGATCCAGACTCCGCGTGGCCTGTATCCTCTCAAGCGTTTCTTTGGCGGTGGTACCAAGACCTCCGACGGGGAAGACGTGGCCTGGGGCATTATCCGTCTCAAGATGAAAGAGATCATCGATGGGGAAGACAAAAGCAAACCGCTCAGTGATGACGCACTGGTCGATGCCCTGGCGAAGGAAGGTTACAACCTCGCACGACGAACCGTAACCAAATATCGCAAAGCGATGAATATCCCCTCATCCCGACAGCGGCGTGAGTATTAAGCGGTTGCCACTTCAGAGTTGATGCTGCCAGCCACTTCGTTCCAGTGAAACGCGGGAACCGTCGGGTTGTTGCAGGAACGCCCCCTGCCCTGTATTGATTTCACCCAGGTGCGTAAGTGGAATTGAGAGCGGGTTCTGCTCGAGCAGTTTTTGTCCATCTTCAGGTGAGACTGTGAAGAGCAGTTCGAAGTCTTCGCCGTCGGAAAGTGCCTTCTGCAGACGCTCTGCTTCAGTCAGTTCTGCAGAAAGGCAGGCGTTGATGGGAAGCTGCTCTGAGCGGATCACGGCTCCCACGCCTGATTCAGTTGTTATATGCTGCAGATCAGAAGCCAGTCCATCGCTGATGTCGATCATCGCGTGCAGGGAGACCGTTTGCCTGAGGAGCATTGCTTCCCTGATGCGTGGCGTAAAGGTCAGGTGATGTGACGCCATGCTGCCACCCAGAGCGCCGGTAACGAAGATCCAGTCCCCGTCACGGGCATTGGAACGTGTAATTGACTGCAGGCTCGGAGCCATCCCCATGACCGCGACGTTGATCACCAGTGGGCCGTCCCAGCTGTTCGTGTCACCGCCGATGACCTCAACGTGAAATTCTCTGGCGAGGTCTATCAGGCCCTGCATGACAGACTTGGCAAATTCAGCCCCCCGTGAACGGGGTAACGCCAGACTGACCAGGGCGGAATGCGGTTCTCCCGCCATCGCGGCGATGTCACTGAGATTCACTGCCAGCGCCTTGCGACCAGCCAGTTCAGGAGTCGCAGGAGGAAACGTGAAATGCGTCCCTTCCATCAACATGTCGGTTGCCAGTAGCAGCTCCCTGCCCGCCTGCGGTTGCACAATGGCAGTATCATCGCCGATGCTCCGCAGGTCATGCGGAGGAGCCGGGCAACGGGTCTGGATCCATTTGATCAGATCAAATTCGTGGAAAGCGGCAGCCATAGGTGATTCTAAAAGCGGGGTTGGATGGACTGTAAATCGAGTCCATGTGAGTTCGACAACGAAGCTCATCATATCAGACAAGAGTCCCGCCTGGCGAGGCGGTGAGGTACAGATTCTGAGCGTAGCCTGTTGATCGAATTCATAGCTTGTAAAAAAAGAACCCGGCACGCTTATACAAAAAGCGTGTCGGGCTGATGGATCCAGTTGATGAACTGAATGATGGATCTGTTAACTGAGCTTAAGGGTTTCCGGCCAGATTCAGTGGCAGGTGTCCGTACAGCGTTTCGTTCTGTCGCAGGATGTAGAACTTCAGCGGATTGAAACTGGAAAGCTTGGAATTGCTCAGAACGTATGACACGTTGCTGAGGTTCACAGTTTCCCAGATGTGCAGTCCGACGAGGATGTCACCCCGACGCATGCCGTTCATGGCGGCAGGGCTGTGAGGACGCACGTCTTCGATCAGCATGCCTCCCTCATAGCGAGGACTCAGCAGGTGCTTCTGAGTATCAGGAACCTTAGCCAGTTTGATACCCAGGATTTCCCAGGTCTTCTCGGCAGTCGGGTCCATAGCGATTTCGTTGTTTTGAGCACGTACTACTGGAGCACTGACGGGAGTCGTCCGGGCAACCGTACCGGCATCAGCCAGTGTGATCTGCACCGTCTGGGTTTTATCCTGACGGCGAATCAGCAGGTCAATTGTATCTCCCGGTTTATGTCCCATGAAAGCACGCTCAAGGTCAGCCCGGTCGACGATGTTGACCGAACCGGCTTTCATGATGATGTCGTCTTTCAGAAGTCCTGATTTTTCAGCTGGACTGTCTTTTGCCGGTACTTTCAAAACCAGCATCTGTTTGTCACCCTGCTTGATGTCTTTCGCATGGATTCCGTGGTAGGTGTGATCGATCAGTTCGCTGCTGATCAGGTCAGCGATGATCTGACGGGCATCGTCGATGGGAATCGCAAAACCGATACGCTGAGCACCAGCACGAATGGCGACGTTAATGCCGACGACTTCTCCGTCCAGGTTGAGCAGTGGCCCGCCGCTGTTTCCCGGATTGATGCTGGCATCGGTCTGGATCAGGTTCTTGTAAGACTGTTTTTCGTTGACTTCCACGTCCCGTGAGAGGGAGCTGATAATACCGGAAGTCACTGTATGTTCATAACCGAAGGCATTACCGACAGCAATCACGGTTTCACCCAGCATCAGGTCCGAGGACGTACCAGGAGGCATGACGGTCAGTTTTTTGTTCGGGTTGATTTTGATAATAGCCAGGTCTTCGCTCTGGTTGGAAGAGACGATCCGGGCGTTGTAGGTGCTGCCGTCAATCATGGTCACACGCAGCGCGTCGACGCCGTCGATGACATGATGATTGGTGACAATGTATCCACGGGGATCGACAACAATGCCGGTACCCATGCCGTTTACTTTGCGGCTCTTGCCGGAACCAAACAGTGAGTCGTCGGTACGTGCAGTCTTTTCGCTGTGGATGTTGACCACAGATGTCTTAGCACGCTCAATGGCGCGGACAAGAGGCGTTTTCCGTACATCGGAGGCTATACTCTGCTCACATAGGGCACCCGCTCCTGTTGCAAGAATCAGAGTGCACAGTGTGAGTCTATAAAAGCACTTAATCATTCGGTGGCTCAGTTCATCGAGGTGGCGGTGCGATTACTCGCGTGTCCTAGTTCCATCTACCGACCGGAGGCGATCCATCAATGCTCCGTAGAACTGGGTATCGGAATGAATTCTTTGGTGTCTTAATTATGAACAGACTCTCTGGAATAGTTTACCTAGTTGACAGTGCGTAACTTTAGGTAAGGCATGCGGATTGTCGCGTTGTCGCTTTTCGGTTTCTATTTGGGAATTCCGAAAAAGGCTCATGCCGGCCAGATTGGATAGCTGCGGAGACCACCTTCAGACACTAAAATGAGACTGTGAACGGTGTTCAGGTTGCTTAATCCTGTTGATCTTGAGCGAGATCCTGCATTTTTCTGTATTTTGACAGCTTCTCCTGCATTTCAGACTTACCTTCGGGAGCAGCTTTCTGGATGGCGGAATCCAGTGTTTTTATGGCCAGTTCGAGCTGGTCATTCGCCTGATAAGCAGTCGCTAATGTGTCGAGCAGATTGGCATCCTGTGACTGGGTCAGTTCACAGGCCTGTTTCGCATGCAGCACCGCTGCTTTGGGGTTTCGGAATTCCGGGGCCTGGCAGGTTGCGTAAAGCCAGGCCAGATCATTGTGTACGATCGGTGAGAGTGGATTGAGTTCAATCGCCCGCTGATAATCTTTTATCGCGGCTGCATATTGCTGTTTCTCTTCCCAGACGCCGGCTCGATTTCCGAATACTTGCGATACGAAGTTGTTGAGCTTGATTGCTTCATCGAAGTCTTGCAGCGCCAGATCGGGTTTCCCCTGCTCCAGATACGCGATGCCGCGGGCATTGAGTGAGTCCACTGCTTTGGGATTCCGTTTCAGAGCCCGATTGAAATCATCGATCGCGAATTTTGGCTGATGGTCTTCCAGATAAAGCATGCCACGCAGCTGATAGGCGTGTGCGCTGTGCGGGGCCAGTTTGATCGCGTGATTCAGATCATCCAGTGCCGCCCGATTCTGCTGTTGTAAACGTCGAATCCCGGCCCGGTTAATATACAGATGGGCGTTGTCTGGTTTCAGTTTGATTGCTGCATCAATGTCAGCTATCGCCGCCTCGTATTGTTTCAGCTCCTGGCGGGCAATGGCTCGAAGCTGGTACCGCTCCACGATTGGCTTCTCTTGAATTGCCTTGTCCAGATATGAAATAAGATCGCCCGGGATTCTGACATCAGTCTCCCGCACCCAGCCTCCCAGCAGAGGCACCCAGAGCCACTCCTGATTCTTTTCCGTGATGAGAACCACTTCTCCGGGGTTGAGTTTTTGTTTGATGCCTTCCGCGGTTTTCAGATCGGCTTCCCTGGATGTCACAATCCGAGTGTGCGGAGCGAGTTTCTGATTTTCCGCACTGGCAGCAGGCAGGCAGCATAAAAACAGGTATCCCAGCAGGAGGCCTGGTTGGGGTTTAAGCTTTAATGAGGTGGACATCTGGTATCTCATGGGGTTGTCTGGTCGTAAGTTCTTTGTGATTGTTAGTTTTTCGTTATAATTGATATTTTCTGTAGAATTCCTATGTTAACATGGTATGCTAGATGCGCGTACAACCGTTTTCAAATTTCAGGGAAATCCAACCCGCTGCGATCTGATTTTACGGGTACGTTGTCTTCCGGAACTATGATGTCAGACCAATGATCAAAAGGGGAGGAATCGTGAAATCGATACTCAAAATCGCGAGTGTGGCTGCAGCCATCATGATGATGACTACTGCAGTTCAGGCAGGTAAGTGTCGATCGCAGTTGTGTTGTGTGAGCTCTGCACCTTGTGTGAGCGGATGTGATCCCTGTGCGACGATCACATGCAAACCCGCCTGCAAGACAGTCGAACAGACAGTGATGGTGCCTGAGATGGTAACAGAAACCCGCAAGGTTCACTGTACCGCTTATCGAACAGAAACTCGGCAGCGGGATGTCACCATCTACGACAATGTACCTGAAGTGAAAGAGATCACTCAGACTTACACGGCGTATGTTCCGGAAGTGCGCACACGGACTGAGAAGTATGTCGTCTGTAAACCGATCTGGAAGACCTCTCAGAAATCCTACACCGTCAACGTGCCCTACTACGAAACCCGTACTGCGACCCGCATGGTCGAACAACGGTTCTGGCGGGATGAGCAGCAGGAATACACGGTCAACGTTCCCTACACCGAACAGCGAACCGCGACCCGGATGGTTCAGAAAGTCGTCACCAAAGACGTCCAGCAGACCTACACTGTGAATGTACCTTACACCGAAAAACGGACCGGCATGCGGACCGTCATGAAATGCGTGCCCGTCAAACGCTATCGAACTGTCTGTGAAGACCAGGGACACTGGGAAGACCGTCCTATCGAGACCGCCTGCCCTGCCCCCGCATGTGGTGATTGTGGGACCTGTGGCGACTGTTGTCAGCCCGCCTGTACTCCCGTCTGCACACAGCGGGTCTGGGTGCCGAAGGTTGTACAGAAAAAGGTCGAATACACGTCCTACCAGCAGCAGTGCGAACAGGTACCATTCACCTATGAAGTTCAGTGCTGTAAGCCAGAGCAACGGACTTGTACCGTGCAGGTTTGTGAGACCGTCTGTGTTCCCGAGAAGTACACCTACAACGTTCAGCTCTGCCGTCCTGAAACCCGGACACGTACCGTCAAAGTCTGTGACGTGAAATGTGTGCCTCAGCAGTATAACTATCAGGTGCAACTCTGCCGTCAGGAAACTCGGACCTGCGATGTCAAAGTCTGTTCCTTTGTCAAAGAGGAAAAGACTCGCCAGGTTAACTACACTGTCTGCGTTCCTGAGCAGCGTACCTGCACCCGTAAGGTAACTGTCTGCAAGCGGGTGCCCCGTGTCGTACAGCAGTCTTACACAGTCTGTGTGCCCTATACCGTCGAAAAAGAGGTACCGGTTCAGGTCTGCCGAAGAGTACCCAAAAAGGTACTGGTTCAGGTCTGTGAGCCAGCCTGTTCGACCTGTAACTAATTGCACTGCAGGAGTATCACCCTGCAGACTGCGATAGTCGAAATCAGCCTCATACTTTCGAGTATGAGGCTTTTTTTATAAACTGTGTATTACGAAACGGTTTTTAATTCTATCAAGTACGAGTGATCTGATGTCTGCTGATTTAGCGAACGGGAACCCTCCCTCACGGTTTACCGAGGAATTTGAACAACTGACCGCCACCCTGGCCCAACTGGCCACTGGTGCGGAGGCCGAGTTGAACTGGCCTGCAGAAGCCTGGAACGCTCTGAAAGAGGCTGGTGTCCTGGGCTGGAATGTACCTGTTGAGTTTGGGGGAGCAGATTTTGACTCACTTGAAATGACCTATGGTTATATTCGCCTGGCAGAAGCCTGCCTCACGACGACATTCGTGCTGACCCAGTTCAATGCAGCCTGCCAGCGGATCAACTGGTCCTCGGATACTGATTTCAAAACCACCGTATTTCAGGAACTGGTCAACGGAACGAAGTTCGCCACCGTCGGAATTTCACATTTGACGACTTCTCGCCAGCATTTAAAGAAGCCAACCGTGAGTGCGCATTCGTACGATAACGGCTGGATTCTCGATGGTTTCGTTCCCTGGGTCACCGGGGCCGTCCACGCCGACTACATTGTGACCGGTGGCGTCTGCGAAGACGGAACCCAGATTCTGGCACTCGTCGATACGAAGGCGAACGGCGTAGACCCGCAGTCTCCGATCGAGATGCTCTCGATGACCGGATCCCATACAGGGGCGGTCAAACTGAACCAGGTACAGATTCCCTCAGAACACCTGATTGCAGGTCCTGTAGAACAGGTGATGAAACGCCCCGATGGCCAGGGAGGCGCCGGCTCGCTGACGACCTCTGCCCTCGCACTGGGAGTGGCACGACGGGCGATCGCCCATTTGCAGGAAGAAACAGAAAAACGTACAGATCTGCTCGAGATCTATGAACCCCTGCACGCAGAATGCGCGGGAATTTATCGCGAGATGTTCGAGACCCTGGAAGCAGGAACCTTGAACGGTACGTTCTCTGAGAAAATCCGCGAGCGATCGAATTCGCTGGTGCTGCGGTCTTCACAGGCGCTGCTGGCCGCTGTGAAAGGAGCGGGTTTTGTCAAAGGGCATCCCGCAGAACGGGCGATTCGTGAGGCGATGTTCTTCCTGGTCTGGTCCTGCCCGCAACCGGTCGTGCATGCCAATATGCGGGAGTTTGCCTGCGTGCTCGACTGACGCTGATTACTTTTCGCCAGCCATGGCTTCGGCCAGGTTGATGATGTGATCCCGGACACGCCGCATCGCATTCAGTGTGGAAGTGTAAGAGACGTTGATATAGGGATCGACCTTCTCCTCGGAAAGGTAGTCCAGGTGCTCCTTGGAGAGCGACTTGACTTTGTTTTTGATCTCATTGCCGGAGTGCACGGTCGAATCCACAATGTCCCGGTTTTCGTGTTGATAAGCCTCAGTCACCTGATGCAACTGGTGTTCGACCATCGTCAGCACTTCAAGCAGGGAATCGTTATGCGATTCGTCGAAACTTCGGCCCTGCTTTTTCAGTTTAAGCCGGAATTTGGCAATCCGCTGCAGATAGTCGCTGATCGATTCGTATTCATCCGCCATTCTCAACTGGCAACGGCCCTGGGCAATGACTTCCTGGGAGAGATCCATCGCCAGCAGATGCGTGATGTAACTGGTGATTTCATCCTGCATCCGGTCCAACTCTTCCTCGTGCTGAAAGAGGACTTCTACTTCCAGTGGGTCAGGCGTGTCCTGGGAAAGGATCCGTTTCAGCATCTGTACCATTTCATCACAGAGCCGGCCCATTTTGAGCACTTCGCCCCGTGACTGTTCGATTGCCAGCACCGGAGTTTCCAGAATGCGGATGTCCAGGCTGGTCAGGTGGGAAATTTCCTGCGGTTTGTCCCTGACGACCTTGGTGAGCAGCGTGGCGATATTGCCCGCGAAGGGGAGGAAAACCAGCGTATTCAGAATGTTGAACACCGAATGGGTGGCCGCGATGGCTTTGACGGTTTCCGGAAAGGTCACTTCGCCGTTAACCACGACCTCTTTAGTCACATCGACGTCAATCAACCAGGGAATGAATTTGACATACCAGAAGAAGATTGTGGAAATCCAGAGTACGCCGCCGATATTGAACAGGAAATGGAAGTAAGCGGCACGACGGGCATTCGTTGTGGTACCGATTGAAGCCAGCAGAGCGGTAACCGTAGTCCCAATGTTTTCTCCCAGGACGAGGGCTGCTGCCGTTTCGAAGGGAATCAGACCACTGGATGCCAGGGAGATCGTAATTCCCAGGGTTGCAGAAGAGGACTGCACAAGCACAGTCAGAATGCAGCCAACCAGCATACACTGGAAGACGCCCAGGAACGTATCTGCCTGGAAGTGCAGAAACCACTGGCGGAACTCGGGCATCTCATGAATGAACTTACAAGACTCTTTCATGAGCTGTAAGCCGAAGAAGACCATACCGACCCCCATGATCGCCAGGGCCACGTATCGCAGTCGTTCATTCTTGGAAAACAGATAGACGAACGCTGCGATTCCCAGCATGGGGAGACCGTACTTACCGATCTTCAGCACCAGAATCCAGCCGGTAACGGTCGTACCGACGTTGGCGCCCATGATTACACCAATCGCCTGTGTCAGTGACATCAGGCCGCCATTGACGAACCCGACTGTCATCACGGTTGTCACAGAACTGGACTGAACGAGAACCGTGACCAAGAAGCCCACAACTGTTGCCAGCAGCCGGTTGTTAGTGACGGCACCAATCAGCCGTTTCAAACTGGCTCCTGCAATAGATTGAAGACCCTGGGACATGTACTTCATTCCCAGGAGGAAAATTCCCAGACCGCCAATGAGGGTGGTCGTCATTTCAAACATGTTGTTTCTGGACCCTGTGGTTGATGTCTCACTCCCCTTTTTCTGCAAAACGGGAGTGTTTAATCGTGTTCGTATGTCTTGATGAATGTGAAACTATCGTTAAGATTTCGCATAGTTATTATGTAGATCAGGTGAGAATACAAGGGAGTGGGCAGCCTGTCTTGGCAGAGACTGCCAAAATTTTGCCCCTGATCCTTGTAGGATTGCATCAGACGCGGTAAATCAGTTCTAAGGCGGTTTTAGAACGATTTCCGCACCATTTTTCGCTGGTGGACGTGTTGAAATGTCTACCTGGCGCAACAGGCCCCCGTAGCTCAATTGGATAGAGTGCTGGCTTCCGAAGCCAGAGGTTGCTGGTTCGAGCCCAGCCGGGGGTACTCTGCTTCTGTCCCGCTGCTTACGGGGCTGATTGAGGAAGGGCCATAACTGCCCTGCACCTTCTCTCCCGACATCCCCTTCTGAATCTTCCCGAGCGAGCGATTGACGGCCATCGTTGTGTTATGTGGAATCTTCAACGCTGGTGTGCTCGTCATCTGATGTTTTCAATGTGATCTCTATAGTGACTCCAAGCACCAGCCCGGCGATTACACCACTCCAGAGATTCGATACCGTCTGCCACATTTGGGCATCGATCAGGCCACTTTTGATCGGGGGATCGATAAATATTCCAAAGAGTGTGCTGCAAACAGTACACGGAATGAGCCACCCTGAGCGAAAGATGAGCGCTGTCATGCTGCCTGCGAACAGGCCGGCATAGAGTCTCCAGTAGGGACCGATGTCGTTCAACCACGCGAGTAAAGTAAATACACCAGTGAGGGTGGTGAGCAGAATCTGAACAGTCAGCAGTGTCCGGCTGCACGGGGCCTGTTTGGTCATGACCTGATTTTCCTGAATATGCTGCCGGGTGGGCTGAGCGGTAGCGGACTGGCGGTGTGTGAAGTCAGACTGCTCAGGGGGATATTAATTGCATTGCGTCCAACAATTAATGAGCCTGACCTCCTGAATGTCAACCACCTTTATTGGCAAGCCGTAGATCTGAAAGACCATTCTCTGCTTGTGATTACAATGGCCTTTGGTTATGTATAGTTCAGGTAGAATACGGAATGGGAAAGCAGGCACGCTTAGACCAGAAACTCAGATGATCGAATTTAAATGTCCCCTGTGTGGAAAATACATCAAAGTACCCAATACTGCTGCAGGTCAACCGGGGTTTTGCCTGGGATGTAATAATGAAATAGATATTCCCTATGAGGATGGGAGCTTTCCTCAACCGCCTCGCGCACGGGATGACCTCCCGAGAGCCGATCTTGAAGAGTCCCCGCATGCGGAGACCAGCCCTTATTCAAGAAAATGGAATCCACTGCTGGCGATGATTCTGGCAGGTTGCTTCCCGGGACTGGGCCAACTTTACAAGGGGCAATATCTGCGAGCTGTATTATGGTTTGTCTTCATTGTGCTTGGTTATGCGGCTTACCTTGCCCCTGGTCTTGTCCTGCAGACGTTTTGTGTTCTCGATGCCGGGATGACTGAACCCAAACGTTGATCTGTCGGCAGTTGGTTGGCTACCTTCAGGAAACGGTTCCTGAAAATCGCATGCGCAGGTTTTCGATGACTTCGATGCCGCGGGGCATGGTGCCGATGCGTTTGAGTCGGCCTTTGTGTTCCAGGGCTTTGAGATGGTCGACAACGCCGTTGGTAGATCTGATGCCGAAGGCGGCGCCGATTTCCCGTACGGTGGGGGCGGCCCCTGCTCTGGCTCGGTAAACGCGGATGAAACTGAGGATCGCCTGCTGTTTTACTGTGAGTCGTTTCATGCTCTTAACCTGATCGATGGGGAAATCAGTCAGGCCCTCAACCTGATAGTGGGGCCTGTGGGAATTTTGACAGACGGCCTGTAGAAATTCCAGAGCAGATTTATCCTCTGGCGTCGGAAAATGCAACTGAACGTGCCAGCTTAGATCAGTTCTTTGATTGGTGAACCATGAGGCAGGATAGGCATAGGGCGGCCGCTGCGGTCCAGGAATTCGTGGTTCTGATCAATGCCCATGAAATGGTAGACGGTGGCCAGCAGGTCGTTGGGATCCAGCTTGTTGTCCTTGGCATATTCTCCCTTGGCGGTCGTTGAGCCGATAACCTGTCCCATGGGAGCCCCACCCCCGGAGACCAGAACCGACATCGCTCCCGGCCAGTGATCGCGGCCCGGTTGCATGACCTTACTTTTGGTGCCGGGTTTCACATCAATCCGGGGCGTACGGCCGAATTCTCCTGAGACGACCAGCAGGACTCTCTTATCCAGACCGCGTGCATAAATGTCGTCAATCAGTGCCGAGACGGCCCGGTCGAACGGCGGCATCCGCACGCTCAGGTCATAATACAGGTCACCGTTAATAGCGTGGATGTCCCAGTTGGAATGGATGCGGTTTTTCTGGGTGCCGGGAATGTCGGGGTTGTTCATATACATCGTGACGAAGCTGGTGCCCGCTTCGACGAGCCGCCGTGCCAGTAGCGCCCGCTGACCCCATTTGTGTCTGCCGTAACGGTCGCGGGTGGCTTCGCTCTCCTGTGACAGATCAAAAGCCTGGCGGGCTTTGTCACTGGTGAGCATACCCAGGGCCTGTTCGTTGATGTTATCCAGGGCCTGCATGGAACCGTGCAGGTCGACGTCTCTGCGGAAGTTATCAAACGACTGCAGCAGTCCCAGCCGGTCATCGAGGCGATCTTTGACACTGTTGGAAACCGAGAGGTTGGGCACTGAGTAACCCGGCGCACCCGGATTCCCGCCTACGACAAAGGGCATCGCGGATTCCCCCAGGTAGGCACTGCCACCCCCGTAGGCCCGTGGAGAGCTGGCGACATAATTGGGTACGCCGACGCGACGGTGCTCACGCATCTTGGCGACAATAGGACCGACGGTGGGAAACTCCGAGACCGGATTAACGCTCTGTGTTTTACGACCGCTCAGAAAACGGACCGAACCGCGGGCGTGTTGTGAGTCTTCATGCGAGATGGAGCGGATGATCGAAAATTTGTCCGCGACTTTCGCGTGCAGCGGAAGCAACTCGCAGATCTCCATGCCGGGAGCCCGCGTGGCGATGGGATTGAGCTGTCCGCGATAGTCACTGGGGGCGTTGGGTTTCATGTCATACGTTTCCATATGACTGGGGCCGCCCAGCAGCCAGATGAAAATCACTGCGGTATCTTCCCGGTTCCCTGCCTGGGGATTGAGTGAATTAGCCAGTACGCGCTGACGGAGCAGGTCGGCCAGCCCCAGACCTCCCAGTGCCATGTAACCGGCCTGAAGAAAACTGCGGCGTGACATTGGGCCGGGACAGTAAACAGAACGGTCAGCACTCATGAAGTTACCTCTGGCTTGTGGGTACAGGCGGGAACGTCAATTTCTTTGGTGGGTACATTGTGGTATCGGGATGCAGGAATTTCGCAGGATTGTTTAGATTCTAACCGTGAGCATGGATACACACAAGTGGAAATTGATGCGTTTAGCTGTTTCTCCAGAGTTACTGCCTTGGTCCCGTCCCACTGTCGGCGCGTACGTTGAGCCCGACAGGGGGACCTGGAAAATTCAAAAGGATTCAGAGAGACCGGCGGGCGGATTCAGTCGTGGAGGGATGTCGGCAGGCTGTGGTGTCAGGGTTTCGCCCGGACAGGGGCAGGAAGGCGCGGGTGCGCTTCCTCCGGCTGTCCGATGTGCGAAACCGGTTCAGGAAATCGTGCCACAAAAGGAGAGGGAAAACTGAGAATTCTCACGGTTTCCTTCCTGTGTGGTGGTTTCCTGAGTCACAGTCTGTTTGACCTGCTCAGGACGGGAAATCTGAATTTCCCGGGGGGCGTTAATTCCCAGACGCACGGTTCCCTTGCGGGTTTCGATAATCGTAATCTGGATGTTGTCGCCAATCTGAATGGATTCGTTGACTTTGCGGGATAAGACCAACATTGAAAGACTCCTTCTTGTAATGCGGAACAGAACGTGTTTCAAACAACTCGAACACTGCCTGGGTGGGGTACGGATGCAACTCGATCTATCTGTGGATCGATTGTGTTCCGCTCTGTGCACCGACATACTCTGATACGTGTCGGCGGTAGAATCAGGCAACCAAAAGGACTATTGAGTCAGTCGTTCGACTCAATTCAGCAACTATTTTGCTGTCATGTGTCTCTTATATAGGAAGGGCTCGCTCCTCCAGCGGCGAGCATGCGGCCGGCTCCTGCCGGGCAAGTAGTTGATTGCTGGCGCGAAATGTATATCGGTTTGGATTTTCTTGCAAGAGCAGTTTTGACTTTTTTACAAAAATGTCGATTCAGGAGCCCTGCCCGACCTGCTGCAGCACGGAGTCGTCGATCGATTTCATGTTCGAAAGGATCTTCTGGTGCAGCTCATCGCGGATTTTCTGGACCTTCGGATCCTGGGACTGGATGAGATTAATCGCTTCCTGTGGATCTGTGGTTAGATGGTAAAGCTCATCTCTTTCAGGGTTTAGGAAGTCGCGGATCAGTTTCCATTCCGGCGTGCGGTACATTCGCATGTGGGTGTGTGACTGATGCCTGGTGCTATACTCCGCGTAAAAGTCGTTGTCCCATGCTTTCTCGTTTTCTTTTTTCAGCAGGGGCACAAAACTCGTGCCACGAATTGTCAGATTTGAGGGAATCGGGACCTGGGCCATCTCCAGAAGTGTCGGAAACCAGTCCAGATTCGAGACGGTTCCTTGAACGACTTGTCCGGATTGAGTGACACCGGGCCAGAGCACAGCGGTAGGAACGCGGATGGAGTTATCGTACATGTTAGGCCGCTGCCCCTTGGGAATGTTCTTCGTGGCGGGGGGATTCTGGTTGAGTACCCAGTGCCCGTTTCCTTTATGCCAGATGCCGTTGTGTCCCATGTTGTAGCCATGGTCGCTGGAGAAAATCACGATCGTATTCTCGGACAGATTCAATTGTTTCAGTCTGTCCAGCAGGCGTCCCACATTCCGGTCCACACTGGCCACGCTCGCCAGGTATTCGCGGGTCATCTGCTTGACCCGTTTCGTGTTCAGGTCCGGATAGTCAGGGTTTGGAATCTGCGGATCCAGGTCTTTGAAGGGCGCCCAGTCTTCATCGGCGACCGGCAGCCAGCGAGTGTGTGGCGCGCGGAAGTGTAGAGACAGCAGGAACGGTTTGTCTGATTCCTGGCTGATGAAACGAATGGCATCATCGACGAGGATGTCGGGAAGCAGGCCTTTCAGCTTCTGATCTTTGCCGTTCACTTCGAGCGTGGGATCTTTAGGCACATTGCCTCCGCTGCGAAATCCCATGAAGTAATCGTATCCGAAGCGCGTCGGATGCTGTTGATCGAGCAGCCCCAGGTGCCATTTCCCGATCAGACCAGTTCGGTAGCCCGCGTCGTTAAGCAGTTTGACCCAGGTGATCGTATCTGCTTTCAGCCCCAGTTCCGGTTCCGTACGGGGATGCAGCCAGTCGGTGATGCCCAGTTCGCTGCCGTAGCGGCTGGTGACCAGGCTGGCCCGCGAAGGACTGCAGACCGGCGTCGTGGTAAAGGAATTGACCAGGTAAGCTCCGTTCTGAAAGATCTGATCGATGTTGGGGGTCTTGGCGTGCGGATGTCCTGATTTTCCGAGTGCCCAGGGGGCCTGATCGTCGGTAAACAGGAAAAGAATATTGGGCTGTGAGGCGGCCTGAGTCGCCTGTTGTGCGGGGCAGAGGAGGCAGCTGAGAGCAATCAGAAATGAAAACAGAACGGAGCGCATAGTATCTGCCTTTAATAAACAGTTGGGGACAATTCGCCAAACCAGGATTCCAGCTTGTCATTTCAGTCCAGGCACGTCAAGCGTGTTGTAAACTCCTGTCTGGAAACGGGAAAAGTACGATCTTTTTTGCATTCTGCCAGCCGGTCACATACAATCAGAGTGATTAAGTAGCTCACCCCCTTCCCCTTACGAGGATGCCTGCCCATGTTCAGACGAGTTTGCCGGGCTGAACGCGTTTCATTCCCAGCCCTGTCAGTTTTCAGTTTGACCTGTATGCTGCTCATGCCCTCGGTCGTCACCGCGGTCGAGGAACAGCCCCTGGTAGCACCACGTCCGGAAGCGCAGGCATCAGAATCGGACCCGGGGGTATCAGCAGAAGATCTGGCGTTACGGGCTAAAGAATCGGTCGTGTCAGTTTCCTTCGCGGGGCGTGACGGACAGGAAGCTGGCATGGGAACCGGATTCGTGATTGACGCCAACGGCTTGATCGCGACCAACCTGCATGTGATCGGAGAGGCGCGGCCGATTACTGTGCAACTCCTAGATGGGACCAGTTATGAAGTTCAGGAAGTCTACGCCACCGATCGGCAGATGGATCTGGCGGTCTTAAAAATCGCCGTCGATAATCTCAAACCACTCAAGCTGGCTGAGCCTGAAACGCTCAAACAGGGAGCGGAAGTGGTTGTGCTGGGGAATCCCCAGGGACTGCGTTACAGCGTGGTAAAGGGAGTCAACTCGGGTACCCGCGAAGTTGATGGTAAGCCGATGCTTCAGCTGGCGATTCCCATCGAACCTGGCAACAGTGGCGGTCCGGTACTGGATTCCCAGGGACGCGTGCAGGGAATTGTGACACTCAAGTCCGCGGTCACCCGCAACCTGGGATATGCTGTGAATGTCAGTGCTTTAAAAGGCCTGCTGGAAAAGCCGAACCCGGTGCCCATCGATCGCTGGCTGACTATCGGCACTCTGGATGAGCATCTGTGGAAGCCCCTGTTCGGTTCCCGCTGGCGACAGCGTGCCGGACGGATCCAGGTGGATGGCTTCGGCTCCGGTCTGGGTAGCCGTTCGTTGTGTGTCTCCCAGGAAGCGTTGCCCGAACTCCCTTATGAAGTGGCTGTGGAGGTCAAACTGGATGATGAGTCGGGGGCTGCGGGGCTGATTTTCTATTCCGATGAAAATACTAAACACTACGGTTTCTATCCCAGTAATAAGAGTCTGCGGATCAGCCGTTTCGACGGGCCGGATGTCTTTTTGTGGCGGGTGCTGGATGAGAAAAAGAGCAACGCTTATCGCGAAGAGGAATGGAATCATCTGAAAGTTCGCCTGGAGAAGGATCGTATCCTCTGCTTCGTGAACGATGAAAAAGTTTTCGAGGTCAAAGACCAGCGCTATACCGAGGGGAAAGTCGGACTGGCTAAGTTTCGTAATACGGTGGCCTCGTTCCGCGGATTCCAGATTGCTTCCGAGATCCCCCCCTACCGCCCTTCCAAAGAGACCGCACAGAAAATTCTGGATCTGACGGAAGACCTCCGCGTGGATCGTCCGCCACAGGCAGATCTGATCGAAGCGGTGGTGAAGGAAACTGACGAGCGACGGGCACAGCAGGCTCTACAGGAGCGGGCGCGTCTCTTGCAGAAACAGGCTGAGCGTCTGAAACAACTGGCACAGTCAATTCATGAAAGTGCCGTTCGCGATGAACTCAAAGCGATTTTCGCCAGCGATAAAAAAGAGGCGGACATTGATCTCATGGAAGCCGCTTTATTGATCGCACGTCTGGACAATAATGAAGTGGATCCTAAGGTCTACCTCGGCCAGATGAAGAGCATGGTCAATGAGATCAACAAGACGTTGCCCGAAGATGCGAATGCAAAAGCAAAGCTCAATGCTTTGAATCAGTATCTGTTCCATGAAACGGGCTTCCATGGCAGCCGTACGAACTACTACAGCCGATCCAACAGTTATATCAACGAGACGATTGAGGATCGTGAAGGGCTGCCGATTACACTTTCCGTATTGTATATGGAACTGGGACGACGCCTGGGACTCGACATTGATGGCGTGGGGCTGCCGGGACATTTTGTGGTCCGCGTGAATTCCATTTCGGAACAGGGAGAACTGGTGGACGTCTTCGAGGGGGGCGAACCCCTGAGTGACGAAGCTGCCAAGGTCATGATTCTCACTGCGAATGGAGGCCGCTTCGACGCCGAGTTTCTCAAGGCGCAACCCAAACGAGAAATCATCCAGCGGATGTTGCGCAACCTGTTGAATCTTGCCCGAGACGACGAGGATGTGCAGGCCATGCTTCGCTACGTGGAGACGATGATTGCCATCGACCAAGAACTCTTGCAGGAACGCTGGCTGCGGGCTGTGTTGCGTTATCAGACGGGACGGATCGCCGAGGCGATTGCCGATACCGATTATCTGCTGGAGAAATCACCGGAAGGTTTTGATCTTCGGCGGATTCACGAATTTCGTAACTACCTGGACACTATGCAGCAGGACTGAATTCAAGCACCTGCCTGAGGGGAGAGCTGATATGAACTGGATCCGGTGCGTTCTGGCTGGTCTGGTATTAAGTTGTTTCATGGTGAGCCCGTTATCAGCCAGGCATCCCCAGGCAGCGCCGGGCGTCACCAGTCTGACCAACCCACAGGTCAAATATCGCACGACCAACGACCATGCGGTCGTATTAAAACGCGGCAAAGTGACTGCGGTGATTGTCGATAATGCGGCCGTCGATACCGAACTGCTGCCGGGACACCGCGCCGGCTATAATGGTCTGGCTTCGCTCAAGTATGAAGGGCAGAAAGAGAATCTGTTTGTCCCCGCGCTGGCTGGACTCAACTTCGAGCACATTCACGATGGAACGACCCGGCTGCCGGAGAAGTTTGAACCGCGCAAGTTTCGCATGCAGTTGCGGGTGATCTCCGAGGATACGGTGGAACTCTACCAGGCACCGACGCCGAACTGGAAACTGGAGAGCTGCGGTCGATATCAGATACTGGACGACGGAACGATCGAGTACACGTTTGAGTGTATTCCGCATGCGGATGTGTTCAAAAATGGCTACATCGGTCTGTTCTGGGCCAGTTACATCCAGGCCCCCAGGATCGTCGGATCCATTTTTACGGGAGGCGGAAAGAGGGAACGGATCAGGGCGAACAATTTTTACATACCCGCACACCCGCACATGGAGTCGAGAGTACACATCCCCCTGCAGGAGTCCGGTTCTTGCCCCGCGTTGCTGAAGATTTTCCGCTGACTCTGGTCAACCACCCCTCAGCTTATGTGTATTCGCGTCCGTGGTACTATGGTATTCGTGACAATTATGCTTATACTCAGCTATTCAGATCACAGGATCAGATCTGGTTTGCCCAGTCCCCGACCGGAGGGGGAAAGCAGAATCCCGCCTGGGATTTTCAATGGTTTATTCCGGACTATCAGCCGGGCGAAGCCTATGGTTTTATCATGCGGGCCCATTATACTCCGTGGTCTGATCGCACAACTTTAGAACAACAAATTCAAACTCACTTATCTGCCCTGAAGCAGGACTGATTTCTCCCGTTTTACCTGCGGGTCCGTTGATGCCTGACATGGAAGTCAATGTTGTTAAGCAGGGGCATGGATTGTAAACACGATGCGAAAAATTGGGACGCTGCCCTCAGAGCAGCAGGCGAAACTGTTCGAAGACTTTCTGCTCACAGAGGAGATCGGCGCCAACATCGATACTTCCGGTGACGAGTGGAACATCTGGATCCTGGATGAAGATCAGGTCGAACAGGCCAAGCAGGAACTGGCCGCATTCACAGATGATCCTGGTGCAGAGAAGTACCAGGCAGCCACCCGTCAGGCGGAAGCCATTCGGGATGAACGAATCGCCCAGGCCCGGGCGGCCGTCAAACGTCAGGTTAAAGTGCGTGACACCTGGAATCAGCCTTTCACCAGTCGCTGTCCGGTAACATCCCTGCTGATCGGTGTCAGTGTGGTGGTGTTTCTGCTGATGCAAACCAATGACTACAACATCCCCATTCGCCAGGCACTGAGTATCTGCTCCTTCGAGGTGTCGGGCGATATGGTGCGTTATGATACCCGGTTGCTGGATATTCAAAAGGGCGAACTCTGGCGTCTGGTCTCACCCATTTTTCTTCACTTTGGTCCGTTGCACATTCTGTTTAACTGCATCATGACTTACCAGTTAGGTGGGGCAATTGAAATCAATCGGGGCAGTCTGAAACTGGCCGCGATGGTGATTCTGATCGCCGTTCCATCTAACCTGGCGCAGTACTGGTTCTCGGGCCCCATGTTCGGTGGCCTGTCGGGCGTTGTTTATGGTTTGTTTGGATACATGTGGATGAAAAGCTTATACGATCCGCAATCCAGTTTTTTCATACCGCCCAACATGGTGATCATTCTGATTGGCTGGTTTTTTCTCTGTATCGCCGGTGTGGTCGGGAATGTGGCTAATTACGCACATGGCTTCGGGCTGGGGACCGGCATCGTTATCGGGCTGGCATCCACGTGGTGGCGCGAGGCTGGCAAATCAAATCGAACTGGCTGAAATCTGCTGTCAGTGATTGTTGCCCTCCCGCCAATCGCCTATAATTTCGTAAGAGTTTGCCGACACTACTGAGTCAAGAACAACAACTAATATTGCTGAACCTCTCAAGTGGAGCGAGATATCGGATGATGAATCGACAAAAATGGAGTTTAACCGCAGGGGTACTGTTTGTAATGAGTTTTGTTTCCCATTCGTTTGTGACTGCTGCAGACAACCCTGCTCCTCCTCAGAAAATTCGTACCGTGGAAGGGATCACGGAGTATGAGCTGGGTAACGGGATGCGTGTGCTGCTCTTCCCTGATGCATCCAGCCCCAAGGTCACCGTCAACCTGACACTGCTGGTCGGGTCACGGCACGAGGGCTATGGCGAGACGGGCATGGCGCACCTGCTGGAGCACATGTTGTTTAAAGGGACACCCACGCATCAGAATATTCCCAAAGAACTGCAGGCGCGTGGTGCCCAGTTCAACGGAACCACCTGGTACGACCGGACGAATTACTACGAAACGCTGCCCGCCAGTGAAGACAATCTGGAATTCGCTCTGAAGATGGAAGCCGACCGCATGCTGAACAGTTATGTGAAGGCGGAAGACCTGGCTTCAGAAATGACGGTTGTGCGGAACGAATTCGAACGAGGTGAAAACAGCCCGTCCCGCATGCTGATGCAAAAGGTGATGGCGACCGCATTTGAATGGCATAACTACGGAAAGTCGACGATCGGTAACCGGGCTGATATTGAGCGTGTGCCAATCGATCGTCTGAAAGCCTTCTACAAAAAATATTACCAGCCCGATAATGCCGTGCTGATTGTAGCCGGGAAGTTCGAAACGGATCAGGCTCTGCAACTGATCAACAAATATTTCGGCACCATCCCCCGTCCCGAGCGCAAACTGGATAAGACTTACACTGAAGAGCCTCCCCAGGAAGGCGAGCGGATCGTGACACTGAAACGCATTGGGGAAGTTCCCGTTGTCGGTGTCGCATATCACATCCCCGCAGCGGCACACAAAGACATGGCGGCTCTGGATGTGCTCGAATCAACGCTTACAGACGATCCTTCCGGCGTTCTGTATCAGGCCCTGGTGAAAACGAAAAAAGCATCCAGCGTATCGGGTTCGATTTTTGCGTTACACGATCCAGGCGTGCTGCGGCTGATGGTGGAAGTCATCAAAGGTAATGACCCGCAGGTGGTACTGGGAATTATGTTCGATACCCTGCAGGAAGTCCGGGACAAAGGAATCTCTCCCGAAAACGTGGCCCGCGCCAAACAGAAACTGTTGAAACAGTACGAACAGGCCGAAAACAACAGTTCCCGTCTCGCCGTTGAGCTCTCTGAATGGGTGGCGATGGGCGACTGGCGTCTGCGGTTCCTGTATCGAGATGCTCTGGAGAAAGTGACTCCCGAAGATGTCAAACGGGTTGCCGATGAATATCTGAAAGAGAACAACCGGACGGTTGGGATCTTTGTCCCCGTAGAGGAAAGCCAGAAAGTCGCGATCCCACAGGTGGCTGACATCGAAAAGATGATTGGCGATTACAAAGGCCGGGAAGCGGTCGCGACGGGTGAAAACTTCGACGTTTCTCCCGAGAATATCGAGAAACGGACCACCATTAAAACACTGCCCGGCGGTGTGAAAGTGGCGTTACTGTCTAAGAAGACGCGTGGCGAAGAGGTCAACCTGAAAATGACCCTGCGTTACGGTAACCTGGAAAATCTGCAAGGCAAGCGGACCGCTTGTGAGTTTCTGCCTGCGATTATGAAGCGGGGCACGAAGAACCTGACTCGTCAGCAGATTGAAGATGAACTGAATAAGCTGCGTGCACAACTTTCGCTCTCCGGTTCGCCGGGTGAAGTGAATGTAGGAATCAAAACCCGCCGCGACAGCCTGGGCAAAGTGCTCGATATTCTGCGTCAGATTCTGCGTGAGCCGACCCTGCCCGCCAGCGAACTGGAACTGCTGAAAACACAGCAGGTCGCGATGCTGGATAAGCAGAAAACCGATCCTCAGTCGCGGGCCATTCTCTCGGTACGGCGTCAACTGCGGCCCTATGCACCCGAAGATCCCCGCTATGTTCCGGATATCGATGAAGAGACTGCCCGCGTCAAAGCGTTGACGCAGAGTGATCTGCAGTCTCTGTATGAGAATTATCTGGGCGCCTCCGTGGGGGAAATCGCCGTTGTCGGTGATTTCGCAGAAGAGGAAATCTTCGAGCAGTTGGGAACCGTGCTGAACGACTGGAAATCTCCTGCCGAGTATGCTCATATTCCTTCAGAGCCACACAAGATTCCTGGCAAACTGACAGAGATCATCATTCCCGATAAAGCGAATGCGTTCTACTTCGCCGGTCTGACTTTTCCGATGAACAGCATGTCTCCCGAGTACCCGGATCTGATTGTCGCCGGTTCTGTTTTAGGATCCAGTGGTCTCTCCTCACGACTGGGTGACCGGGTACGTCAGAAGGAAGGTCTGGCTTATGGCGTGGGAGCGTTCATTCACGCAGACAATGTCGATCCCCGCGGATCGATATCCATCTACGCCAGCTGCAACCCGGACAATATGGAAAAGGTCGAAGTTGCGATCAAAGAAGAGCTGGAACTGCTGATTGCCAAAGGCATCACAGGTGAAGAACTGGCGAATGCCCAGAAAGGCTACCTGGAACAACAGGAAGTTTCTCGGACCAGCGATGCTTCACTGGCTGGAATTTTGACGACGAACCTGTTTGCCGATCGTGACATGACTTATTACATTGATCTGGAAAAGAAGATCAATGCGGTCACATCCGAAGCGGCTCAGAAGGCGTTTGCTAAATTCATTAACCCCAAAGATCTGATCATCACGGTCTCCGGGAGTTTGAAGAAGTAGCAGATTAGATCTGCGGATCGTTAATCTAAACTGATTCGAGCGGCTCAAACGGAATGGTTTGAGCCGCTCTTTTTGATTAATGGTCCGCAACTCTTATTTAACTTCCTTTACTATATCCCTGTTTCCGGCTGAGCTGTTTTCGCGTGGTGTAGTTGCTTTCAACTGTGATCGATCAACGGCTGATTGTTAGCTGAAAGTCACATGCCTTCAATCAACGATGCTTGATTCTCGCTCTGGAACTGGTTACCTTGGGCTTCTTGTCTTATTAACAAAGTCGATTTTACTCGCCCGATAAATACAGATATAGTAAGAGTTTGCAATGACAGACGAAGCAGACAATTCCCGGATTGAACAAGATCGCCAGTTAATTCTGGATGCCAAACAGCGTGGTACGGGAGCCAAGTTACTGGCATACACAAAACTTTCTGGTCCCGGCTGGTTGCAGAGTGCAATCACACTGGGGGGCGGGTCACTGGCCGGTGGTCTGTATCTGGGGATTCTCTCCGGTTATCACCTGATGTGGCTGCAGCCACTGGCGATGATCATGGGCGTGATCATGTTGAGTGCCATTGGTTACGTTGCACTCTCCACCAAAGAACGCCCCTTCACGGCGATCAATACACACATTAACCCGGTTCTGGGTTGGGGCTGGGCGATTGCAACCCTGATGGCCAACCTGGTCTGGTGTATGCCTCAGTATGCACTGGGAACCGCGGCACTCCAGCAGAATCTGGCCCCCGAACTGTTTACCAATGATGACAGCGGGAAAATCTTAGCGGTCGCGATGATGTTTATTCTTTCCGGGATTGTGATCTGGTTTTACGATTCGGGCGGATGGGGCATCAAGCTGTTTGAAGGAATTTTGAAGATCCTGGTCGGGATCGTGGTGATCTGCTTCTTTGGTGTGGTCATCAAGATGAGTGTTTCCACAAACGATCTGGACTGGGCCAGGATTCTGGCCGGCTATATTCCTAATTTCAGTCTGTTTAATAATCCCTCTCCTGAGTTTGCGGGTGTGTTATCCGAAGCGGGACAATACGCCGATTACTGGAAAAATCTGATTGTCGGCAATCAGCAGAAGGTGATGATCACCGCGGCAGCGACAGCCGTCGGTATCAATATGACCTTCCTGTTACCATACTCCATGCGGGCCAAAGGCTGGGACAAGGACTTCCGTGGTCTGGCAATGTTCGACCTTTCTACCGGTCTGTTTGTGCCATTCGTTTTGGCGACCAGTTGTGTTGTGATCGCAGCTGCTTCCCAGTTCCACGCGAAACCGGCGGCGGGCCTGCTGGGGGAAAAAGACGAACAGGGACAGGTTGTTAAAGCCGATCCGGGCCTGCTGGGACAGTACCATAAGCTGCTGGACAGCCGGATTCAGGCGGAAGTTTCTCCCGGAGAGTGGAAGGAACTGTCGAGCGATCAACAGGCACTGGAGCAGAAGCGGGATGCAATTCCCCTGCCGGAACGTAAGCTGGCTGCGATGCTGGTCAACCGAGATGCCTTCCAACTGGCTTCTGCACTGAAGCCGCTGGCGGGAGCCACTGTCTCACAGCTGGTCTTCGGGATCGGTGTGTTATCGATGGCCGTTTCCACCATTATCATTCTGATGTTGATCAACGGCTTCGTATTCTGCGAAATGCTGGGGGTAGAACCCAAAGGGATGTATCACCGGATTGGTTGTTTCATGCCGGCAATTACGGGGTCAGTTGGCTCCTTCTTCTGGAAAGGGGATGCCAAGGCCTGGCTGGCAGTTCCCACTTCGATGTTCGGAATGGTGCTGTTGCCGATCGCCTACCTGACGTTCTTCTTTATGATGAACTCAAAACAGATCCTGGGCGAGCGGATTCCCACAGGCGGCAAACGGCTCGCCTGGAACATCGCGATGGGGGTCGCCACCCTGCTGGCAACCTTCGGTTCACTCTTCAGTATCAAATCCAGCAGCTTTGCCGGATACGGGTTTACCGCACTGGGGATCTTTATCGGACTCGCAATTGTGGTGCACTTCGTACGCCAGCCGGCGCCGGTTGAACAGCCCCCTGCGGCCGAATAACGAAACCGCGTTAAGAGCTTCTTCAAGGCAGGCATTCGCTGGAATTAATTTTCCGGCGTGCCTGTCTTTTTTTGTGAAGCCTGCTGGAGTTCTTCGCGATTCTCAGTATCTGAATCGGTCCGCTTACTGAAGAATATTTTTGAAGGACGAATTCGCAGTCGTTGTGCCCAGAACCTTGCCAGCACAGCCAGAGTGCAGATGCCATACTTTACACAACGGCGGAAGTTGATACTCGAAGCTTCAGGAAAATAGCGGACCGGAACCGGGATGTCACCCACGCGGAATTGAAAGTGAACAGCCTGTGCCAGGAACTGGCTGTCGAAGACGAAGTCATTGGAATTACGTTCGAATGGAATTGTTTCCAGGACTTCCCTGCGATAGGCACGGAAACCGCTGTGAAAATCTCCCAGATTCTGTCCCAGGGCAATGTTTTCAGTAATGGTCAGCATACGATTTGCCAGATATTTCCAGGCTGGCATACCTCCCGCGAGGGCTTCCTTACGTGTGCGGATCCGCGAACCCATTACGACGTCACAGATATCCAGTTTGAGTAACTCTACTGCGAGTCCCACCACGCGACTGTCATATTGATAGTCGGGGTGCAGCATAACGATGTATTCGGCGCCATGCTCCAGGGCATACTGGTAACAGGTCTTCTGGTTCCCGCCATAACCCCGGTTTTCTTTATGTCTGATGACCGTGAGTCCTTCCCGCAGAGCGAGATCCACGGTGGCGTCTGTGCTGCCGTCATCAACCAGGATGATTTCGTCGACGACATCCTGTGGTAGATCAGCGAGTGTTTTGAGTAATGTTGAAGCGGCATTATAAGCCGGCATGACGACGACGGTCTTGCCCGTCGTGGGAACTGGTTCCGCCGGAGTCGGTGGCGTATCAGTCTGTGGAGTGTAGGACTGTTCGATTTCGGCCAGCAGTGGTTCCAGGTTTTGGAACTGGGCCATCATCTCGGCGCTGTCAGGTGCAAAGACGGGGACGGCGACACTCTGGTTGCTATCGGCACTGGTGGATGAATCGAGCACGTTACTCTCCGAGAAGAAGTGAAGTAGATCACTGCCGGGCAGCTTAAATCATGTTGTATCTAAGCTTAGTTCACGATTCGCTCTCTTCGCCGCTGGGATAGAGGACGCTGTCCTGCGGATTTTGAAATGCTTCCGGTTCTATCGATTTTACCGGCTCTCGTGTCCGTCCCCGCTGAGGATGTTGTCTTCAGGCAACATTTTCTTCAAAGCGTCTGCAGCTTACGGATTTCAAACTATGTTTTGGGTACGTGATACTCCGTCCGCGGATCCAGATAGAAATGGTGTTAATCTCATGAATGGTCAAAAGCGAATCGAACTGCCCTGGCAAATCTGGCTGGCCATCAAGAGTCAGCAACTGCCGCTGATCTCGCTGGCGCTGGTCGTGCTGGTCAGTTATGGCGCTGCTGTGACCTTTGACTTTGTCAACTGGGATGACCCCTGGTACGTGATTCACAATCCGCTGATCAAGAGCTGGCAGCCCGAAAACCTGCAGCTGGTAGCTACAAAAGTGGTGACGCGTAACTATGCGCCACTCACCGTCTTTTCATTTCTGGTTGATCATACACTCTATGGTTTGTGGGCCGGCGGATATCATCTGACGAACATTCTGCTGCACCTGATCAATGTAGTGCTGGCTTATCTGCTGGTCACCCGACTCAGTGGTAATCGAATGGTGGGCTGGGCGACGGCGGCGGTCTTCGCGATTCATCCAGTGCAGGTTGAAACCGTGGTCTGGATCTCTTCACGCAAAGGGCTGCTGTCCGGAGCGTTCATCCTGGCAGCACTCTGGTACTGGCTGAGAAAAGAGCGGACACTCGAACAGAATACCTGGGGATTTGTCTGTTTCATTGGGGCTTTACTTTCCAAGGCACTGGCAGTCGTCGTGCCGGCGATTGTCTTCTGTTACGACTACTGGGTGGTAAAAGTTCCCTTCCGGGAAGCGGTCAAGCGACAGATCTTCCCCGGCTGCTGTGCCCTGCTTTTACTGCTGATTACCATGCTGGCACAGACGAGTGAACTGGGGGGCGTGCGCGACCACTTCGGTATGAGCAAGCTCGAAATACTCTCCGTAGACAGCGTAATTATGTCCAAATATGTACAGATGCTGATCTGGCCTCAGAGCCGTTCGGTACTGTACGCCCCGCCTGTTTCAGGCATTGGTCAGTTGGTACTGTTGTCGGTCGTCTGCTGGCTGATCGCAGCGGCGCTGTTTGTACGGATGGGCAGACGAAATCCGTTGATTCTGTTTGCGGGCGCCACGTTTTTGCTCCTGCTGTTACCGGTGCTGAACCTGTTCCCGATCACGACTCTGATGAATGACCGTTATCTGTATCTGCCCTGCATCCCATTTTTTGCACTGCTGTTCAGCGGCTTGTATCAGATTCTGGAGCAACTGAAAATTCGTGTGATTATCGGATATTTTGGCAGACGGCGTGTGTCAGGCTATCTGGTGCCAGCTGTGTTTGGTGTCCTCGCGCTGGCACTCTTCACGCGTTTCAGTCTGCAGACCTCTCACTACCTGAGTGTCTGGAAAAATGGCATGAACTTGTGGCAATATACCGCGCAGCAGGTGCCCCAGTTACCCGTCGTGCAGATTCAACTGGCGAACAGTTATCACCAGCGGGGAGAGTCCGTACAGGCGGTTGAGATCCTCAAGCGGGCTTTGCGCGACACGCATCCGGATCGGCTGGACCGCGAACGGATTGAGCAGAAGCTCCAGGACTGGCAGGCAGAATAACGCCCTTGTGGAGATGCTCCATCACTCTGCGAGGGCAAGTTTGCTTTCTCCAGGTAAATTACCGGCTTGCGACGCGAAAATAATTTCGAGTTGTCGATTCTCAACAGGTAAAAAACAGACGCTATCCCGGCAGCGGTTTGCGCGGACTTGAGTGTTTCTTTTACGAAACCGGTAAATATTATCCAAAAATCTTTTCTTTCTCTGCTTGACTGTTTTAACCCGTGACCTAGGTTTAGGTAGCAAAAGTTTGATCCTGAAAGTGAAACGGATCAGCTCTGCAAAACAAGTTTGACATCATATCGGAAAGAGATTTCCGTTTTCATATGAGTTCAATCTACACCAATATTTTCTGTGAACATTCTTTGTTTACAGAATTAAGCTCTTCTAAGAGGGGGCATATTGGACGCTTCCTGCGAGGACGTCACTCAGGGAGGCAATGTTTCGGGTGAGCTGTGGTTCATTACCATGGCTTGGTTGTTTTGTCGATGCATGTGGTTCATGACTCGACTCCAATTGGAAAGAAAGAGAGCAACAATGAAGAATCTGACAAAGAGCATCAAGAATTTCCTGGTATCAGAAGATGGTCCTACAGCTGTTGAATACGCTGTAATGCTGGCTCTGATCGTCATCGTTTGTCTGACTGCCATCCAGGCTGTTGGTACAAACGCCAATGCGAAATTCGAACAGGTTCGTGACGCGTTGACCTAATCGAGGCGATCTGTATCGCAACGAAACTACGAGAAAACCGCTCAGTCGAACCATTCGGCTGAGCGTTTTCTTGCGTAACGGGACACTGAAATTCAGGGCCTCAGCCTGCCCCGGCAATGAAATCCCCATGTGTTTCAATCACTGTTAAAAATCAAGGAGAGTGCAGTATGTTTCCGTATTATTTCGATGCCCACGCGGGAGCAGTTCTGGAATTTATGATGATGATTATGATGGTCATTGTCTGGTTCACTTCACTGCTGACCGGCAGCCGCATCTAAAGCCCGATCAAAAAAATGGCACACTGTCAGACCAGTCTCGCAGACTGGCCGGTGATTCTGCCGTCGATTGTCTCAATAATCCGGCGTTTCAACAGACAGTGTGGCCTTCTCATGCAGGCCCTCCAGTGGCGTGGAAAAACCGTTGTTTTTTCAAGATATTCCCTGCCCTGCCCGGTCTGTGACCTAGACTGAATAATAAGCATACAACTGATCGCAGCTCAGCTCCTCTGCTTCGAACGGCGGTGGAACTCACAGAAAATGAGACTTACCTGGGCTGTGAAATTTACTGACAAGAACTATCCCTCAGGAAATGTGTTCAACCGCATTTCACTCAGAATGAAATAAGAAAGGCCAGATTGATGGATTGGCATCAGTTACTTCTCGAGAATTGGCATGTTAAGTTTGTTTCCATCGTCTTGATTTATGCTGCTTACATTGATGGTAAAGAACTGCGGGTTCCGAACTGGATTACCTATCCGATGGTTCTGTCTGGTCTGGTCTACATGACCTGGACCGGTGGTCTGGCTGGCCTGGGCTGGGGACTGCTGGGAATGGCTGTCGGACTGGCTACTCTGCTCCCGCTGTATAGCGTCGGTGGCATGGGCGCGGGTGATGTGAAACTGATGGCCGGCATCGGTGCCTGGCTGGGAGTGAAAATCACCTTCTATGCGTTCTGTGTGACAACCGTTGTGGGAGCTGTGATGGCTGTCGCCATGGTGCTCTACCGCAAGAGCTTTTACAAGCACCTGGGGCAGGCGATCATGATTCTGGACGAATGGCGTTCCGTCAAGAACCCACGGGAACTGTCGCGGATTGCTAAAGAACGCAAGCCTACCATGTACCTGCTGCCTTACGGGATTCCGATCTGCATCGGATCAATCGCTTACTTCTTCTATGCCGGCCTGCTGTAAGACTGGAAAATTTGAAGTCTGTGAAAATAGATAAAACAGGGGTTGTGAACCTCTTCGGTTGTCATGCCGAAGAGGTCGCTCCAATCGGAATGATTATTTTAAACGATAAAATCGTTATAAATTGAAGCGAACGCTCTCTGAGTGCCGATGTTGACCATGATGGCAGAAGTTCTTTCTGTTTTACTGTGAAAGCAGTTACCCATCGGGTCAGTCACTTCGATTCACAGTGCTCCTGTGAGCCTGTGTGAAACATGAGTGTCGCTGATGTGTTTCTCTTTTACGGGTGACAGAAATGAAACTGAAGTCATTGATGATGTTGGTAGTCGCAGTCGGCTGTGGTTTAGTTGCGATGTTGGGCGTCCGACAGGTCCTGAATCGGGATAATCAAAAGGAAGAGGTTAAACGAGCAAATGTGCTGGTGACCATTTCCGAGATTGCCCCCGGGACTCCCCTGACGGAATCCAATGTGAAATTTAAATCATGGCCCATTGATCAAATACCAGAAGGCTCAGTTACAAAGCTGGAAGAATATAAAGAGCGCTCAATTAAAACCCGGGCCGTTCCTGGCGAAATCGTGATGAAAGCGAAGCTCAGTGAACAAGGTGTAAGGGGCGCATCAGTTGAAATTCCAGATGGAAAACGGGTCTTTACGACATCGGTCGATATGACCAAAACACACAGTGGTTTGATACTCCCGGGTGACTTTGTTGATGTGTATGTGACATTCACGGCGCGAAAGCAACAGGGGGGATTGTCGACCATCACTAAAGTAATTCTGGAGCGCGTCAAGATCTTTGCCACGGATCATCTCACTGACGTTGGTGGAACCGAAAGCAACCAGGTCAAATCCAAGAACATATCGTTACTGCTCTCTCCCCGTGAAGGAGCAATTCTGAAACTGGCTGAGAAAAAAGGAGAAGTTCACCTCGCCCTGCGGTCGCAATCAGATGATTCCGACACTGAGGACGTTCAGTTTGACGATCAGGAACTGGCAGAGGTCTTTTCAATAGATGGCAGTGAATACCTGCAGGATGGTGAAGAGGCACAGGGCGATGTAAAGAAAGACAAACAGCCTGTTGTTAAGAAGTCACAGGAAAACACGAAGTCGGCAAAAGAGTTTCTCGATCAACAGCAGGAGCCTCAGATGATGACCTCTGCTGAAGTCGAAGTCGAGCCGATGGAAGAAGAAAAGAAAATGTGGCAGATTGAAATTTATTCAGGCGAAGAAAAAATTGTTCAGGAAGTGGAACTGCTGGAAGAGGAACTGAGTGATCAGCAGGCAGCTCTGAAAAATCTGTGGGACTCGTTTACGAAAAGACAGAAGCAGAAAATCAATTGAAGTGTGAGCCCCTGCTCTGTTTCACCAGACAGGGGGTCGCCCAGACAGGCAGGATGGCCTGGCAGGCACAAACTGATAACCGATTCTGAGTGATACCAGGGCCCTCTTCAGGGGGCACTGGTTGACTCATTTGAAAAAGCAAGGGGCACGGATGCTGGCCTTCAACAAAACCTTCAAAGTTCATGAACTCTCACTCTGTCTGGCACTGGTCTTCAGCCTGATCGGTTCCACGGCCTACTCGCAGGGCGAACCACCTGTTCCACCTGGAGCCAGTGAGCCGGTTGTCCAGGTTTCAGCCGAGCAGATGAAACTGGAAGTGACAGAAAAGTTCTCCAAGATTCTGAAGTTTCCCGGCAAGATTAAGCGTGTCGACGGCTTCGACCCCACGGTTTTGAATGTCACCGCACTGACTCCCAACGAAATTCGAGTGCAGGCTCTGGTGCCAGGAGTGACCACTCTGGTCATTACTGACGAAAACGGAAAGATCTATTCTGTAGAGACCTTCGTCAGTGGTGATGCCCGTCACCTGCAGGCCTATCTTAAAGAGCTCTTTCCCCGCTCTTCTGTCACCGCAATCAAGGTACAGGATTCGGTTGTGCTGCGAGGCTGGGTAACCGAGCCCGAAGCGATTACCGAAATGGTCGAAATCGCAGAACAGTTTTTCCCTAACGGCGTTTTGAATCAGATGAAGCTGGCTGGTGTGCAGCAGGTTCTGCTGAAAGTCAAAATCATGGAAGTACAGCGTTCCAAGATTCGGCAGCTGGGTGTGAACTGGCTGTTCCTGAACCAGAGCGGATATGTTTACAGCAACCCGGGGTCACTGGTACCGTTAACAGGGATTTCCGTTCCCTTCGGCGGTCCACCTGCTCTGACAGCTTCCCAGCAGCTGCTGGGGAATGCCACAATGGGCTTTGGTCTCGTTGGCGATAACAGCATCTTCCAGGCCTTCATTGAAGCGTTAAAACAGGAAGCCTTACTGAAGATTCTGGCGGAACCGGAACTGGTTACTACCAGTGGCCGCCCTGCTAACCTGCTGTCTGGTGGTGAATTTCCGATTCTCGTACCTCAGAGTCTGGGGACGGTGACCATTGAATGGCGTGAGTTTGGTGTTCGCATGGAAGCGGTTCCCATCGTACTGGGAAATGGACGTCTGCGACTCGAAGTACAACCTGAAGTCAGTGAACGTGACTTTTCTAACGCGGTACAGGTTTCCGGAACTACGGTCCCCGGTTTGACTGTGCGGCGGGCCAATACTGCTGTGGAAATGAACTTTGGTGAGACCATGGTTATTGCCGGTCTGATCTCCAGCCGCAAAACGGCAGAGACATCCAAGACTCCCTTCCTGGGCGAACTGCCTGTCGTGGGAGCTGCATTCCGCCGGGTACGTTATACGGAAGGCGAAACGGAACTCGTGATCATGGTGACGCCGGAACTGGTCTCGCCACTGAAAGCGGGACAGATTCCTCCGGGAGGACCAGGGCGGTTCACCGCGACACCAACCGATCGTGAATTGTACGGAGATGGTGTGCTGGAAGTTCCCAGCTATGGAGACAAATGTCCTGACTGCCGCTATTCAGTACCTGGACCAATCAGTCCTGAGTCTATGATGCAGATGGAAGATAATGTACTGCCTCCGGCTTCCCGGTCGCAGATGCCGCCTCCCCCTGCACCACCGACGATCCAGTCTGAGGTGATTCATAAGCCTGCGATGTCTCCTGAAGAACTAAAAGCCCTGCAGGAACAGCAGAAGATGCAACAGGCTCCCGCGAAACCAGTCGCTGGTGCTCAGGGGATGAAGGTTCCCGACCTCACCGAGGGAACGCAGGGACAGTGGAAACCCAAACAGAAAACGGGAAATCCGGCACCGGCTCCTAAACCGGGGACTTTAAGTACACCACCCAAAGGACAGCCTGGTTTAATTGGACCGGGGGGCTAGAAAAAATTTAAAACCCGCCCCGCTCTGATTCGATAATAGAGTAATCAGAGGGAAGAATTAATACCTTAAGCAGAAGTGATCACTTATGAGTGGAGTAGTTCGACTATCAATTATTGATCCGAATGAGGCGACGCGCAATGAGCTGAAAAACATGCTGATTGGTGTCGATATGGTCTGGCTCGAGGCTGAGTGCAGTCGATATGAATTCTTTACTGAGGTGGTTTCACAGACCAAGCCGGACATAGCTCTGATTTCGCTCGACGCAGATCCGGAAATGGCCCTGAATCTGATTGCCCAGGTAACCCGGGACCTGCCCAGTTGCAGCGTAATTGTGGTCAGCAGATCCCAGGAAGGCAGCCTGATTCTGCGTGCCATGCGGAACGGGGCGAAAGAGTTCCTGGGCTTTCCGCTGGTGCTGGAAGACTTCCTCTCTGCGCTGAATCGCATCCAGATCTCTTCAGGGAAATCAGAGGGTGGCGAACATAAAGCGCCTCGTTCCAGCCAGGTCATTACCGTGGCTGGTGTGAGTGGCGGCGTGGGCTGTACTTCACTGGCCATCAATCTGGCCTGCTGTCTGGCGAGTAACGAACACAACAGCGTCGCGGTGATCGACCTGGATCTCGCATTGGGGGATTCTGATGTCTGGCTGGATATCATTCCCGATTACACGATTCAGGACGTGGCTGAGAACATTTCCCGGCTGGATTATTCGCTGCTGAAACGATCATTGACCAAACATAACTGTGGTGCGTTTCTGCTGCCGCGACCCGTGCAGATGGATATGTCCACACAAATCAATACGGACGTACTAAGGCGAATTATCGCCCTGTTGCGGGCTACATTCACCCATCTGGTGATTGATGTCAGCAAGAGCTATAACAGTCTCGACCTGGCAGCGATGGAACTTTCCGATTCTGTTTTAATGGTGGCACAGCTGGACCTGCCCTGCTTACGGAATGTGGTACGCCTTTCCCAGTTCTTTGACAACCATGATCAGATCGCTGATAAAGTGAAGGTGGTCATGAATCGTCTGGGGCTGGAAGATACACAGATCAGTATAAACAAAGCTCTGGAGACAATCGGCCGCGAGATTTTCGCGCAGATCCCCAACGATTACGCCACAATGGTTGAATCCCGCAATAACGGGGTTCCGTTGGTTATGCAGGCTCCCAAGGCCAAACTCACCCGCAGTATTATGCAGCTGGCTGCACACGTGGGTGGAGACAGCCTGACCCATGATGAAGACTCAGCCGCGAAGAAGAAAAAGAGTCTCTTTGGGTTCCTGAATCATTCCAAGTAGGTTGCCGCACACCCTCAGGCATCCAGATCGAGATGTGTTCCGAGAGTGCCGTCTGCGTCGGGAGTCCGTCGGGGATGCTCCTCTTCGCTCTGCTGGTCCTTGCCAGGTGGGTGTTCCTGACCGTCGCCTTCATCATAACCCAGAGGCATGCGTCCGTCGGCATCGCGGTCTCCGGATTTGTCAGCGTCACCGACATCGTGCAGTTGGTGATCGGTAATCTCTTTCTGGGTGATCTCACCACTGCGTTGCGCCGAATCAGACTTCTGTTTTTCGGCTGTGGCATCACTACGCTGGGCACCCGCGAATGAGCTGTTAATATTGACAGCTCCGGGATTGATCGAACTCATGATCACTGATCCTTCAACTGAAAGAGGTGCAAAGGCTCACTTCAGGTGGAATCTCTTCAGCAAAAATGTCCTGGTATCCAAGCCGTACTGTCGGTGGATACCAGGATATTGTCAATAGCGATTCAGCAGTACCCTGCTCTGTCAGAAGACAGTCCTGGAAATTACTGTTGCGCTTTCCAGGAGTTCAATGTTAAATGGGCCTGCCCCTGATGGTGTGGCTCATGCCAGCAGAGAATCTGTAATGCCATCTGATTGGTCCAGCCACGCTCACTCAATCCTGCAGGAACCGTTTCCAGATCAGCTGCGGTGATCTGAGAGATTGCATCGAGGACATTTTCCCGGGATTCACTCAACACCGAACGAATGGTGTCGATCGAGGGGATTTCGTCGCTGGCGTTAGTCCCTTTCTGGTACGAATCGAACCATTGAGTAAGGGACGAATCTGTTGAGCGCAGACGCTGTGAGGCGAAAAGCTCCTCCGTAATGCCCAGATGCATAATCTGCCAGGCGATATGTGCCCGTCCGGGGCCAGGTCTAAAGGTCAGTGCGCTCGTCGGATCGGAGAACTCACTGATTTCATCCAATATTTTTAAGGTCATGGCCCGGTTAAACTTGAGCAGTTCGGGGATGGTGGCGATATCGATACTCATTTTCTGTTCACCCTGTTGTTCTGACGGTGTGGCGGTTGTGAAATTCTTTGCTGGATTGTATACCTCACGGTCTACATCGGAAAAGGGGCTGACTATAATATCAGCCAGAAGTGAACAAGAATCGGGATTGTGGTTGAACTGACTGGAATCCTGAGTGTGAACAGATCAATTTTCAGCGTTAGATAAGGAAACTGCCTGACATGGGAGTCTTGGCAGAAAGATACCAGCAGAGTCTGGACTTTCTATTTGGTCGTCTCAATTATGAACGGATGGGGAGTAGCAAGTATTCCACCCAGGATTTCAAATTGAGCCGAATGGAGGCGTTATTGAATCTTCTGGGGAATCCTCAGAATCGGGTCCCCACGATTCATGTCGCCGGAACCAAAGGAAAAGGTTCTACTTCGGTAATGATGGCAGAAATGCTTTCAGCAGCCGGCTATCGCGTGGGACTGTTTACTTCTCCACACGTGACTCGTTACGAAGAACGGATTCTGGTCAATGGTCAGCAGATGGAGCAGGAAGAACTGGTAGAGCTGGTAAGTGAGCTTTCCCAGGTCGTTGCGCAAATGGACCAGGCAGAGACTGGTCTGAGCCCGACATTTTTTGAGCTGACGACAGCTCTGGCCTGGATGCAGTTTGCCCGTCAGTCGGTTGACTTCGCGGTCATGGAAGTCGGTCTGGGAGGTCGACTGGATTCGACGAATGTCTGTTCGCCTCTGGTGACAGTCATCACGAATATCAGCTACGATCACACCGCCCTGCTGGGAAATACAATCGAACAGATTACCCGTGAAAAGGCGGGGATTATCAAAGCGGGGATTCCAGTCTTCAGTGGTGTCACCCAGCCTGAGGCGATTGCCGTGCTGGAGGAAATCAGCCAGGAGAAACAGGCTCCGCTCTATTTGATGCAGCGGGACTTTTCCGGAAGGTCAGTGGAAGCAGCTGAAATGCCGGTGCTGTCAGCGGCAACCGGACTTCCCTGTCAGCAGGTTGAAGTGCTAACCCCCTGGTCCAGGCTGGAGCAGATTCCAGTGAGCCTGCTGGGTGCGCATCAGGCGATCAATGCGACTCTGGCGGTGACCGTTCTGGACTATCTGCGTCAACAGGGAGTCGAGATCCCGTTGGATCTGTTACGTAAAGGGATGGCCGACCTGAAATGGCCCGCCCGCGTTGAACTGGTGCAGAAGCAGCCTCCCGTTGTTCTGGATACAGCACATAATGGTGCTTCTATTCAGGCTTTGGTTGATACACTGTCGGCCGGTTTTTCTGAACCGGACCGGGTGCTGATTTTCGCGGTCACGCGGGACAAGGATGTGCAGGAGATGTTAAGAACACTGCTGCCTCATTTCCAGATAGTAATTCTGACACAATATCTTTCCAACCCGCGGCGGATTCCTGTAGAGGAACTGCATGAGATCACTCGATCGATTCAAGGGGAGATCGGGAACGCGTCTGAACTGGTCGTGACTGCCAGTCCCGAAGCCGCCTGGTCGCGCGCCAGGTCAGAAGCGACAGATAAAACTTTGATCTGCGTGACGGGTTCCTTTTTTATCGCAGCAGAGATGCGGGAACTGCTCCTCGGTAAAACCGATGAAGTGCTGCTGTCCGGAACCTGTTAGGTTCCCCCGTGTTCAACTGAGCCTATGGTACGCTCTCTACCGTAATCGTATGCGCAGAAAAAAAGGGAAGTGGCACTGAAGCCACTTCCCTTTGGTATTATCCAGAACTCGAAAGATTACGGTCCGACGCGAATCGGATTCCGTTTCCGTTTGTTCTTCTTACTCTTCTGAGTGGGCGCCATCATCTCTGCTTCGATTCCGGCAAAGTCAGCACTCATGCTTTCCAGACCGAATTCCATGCCATCAGTGGGAGCTGTTTCACGGGCTTCGGTGGCTTCCTTAACCCATTCAAGACTCTTGCGTTCCCGACCGAAGCGGGTTTTAACAGTCTCGTAGTCGCGTGAAGCGGCTGCTGGCAATGAGGTTTTCAGATTGCCGAAGTTATCCACGATAATGGCTTCTGCATCGATGGGCAGATTGCCGCGTGTGTTCGCCGGCAGGTTGAGGTCCGGGTGGTCTTCCAGACGAATGGAAGGTGAAGCCACGGCATCGACCAGGTAGTTCTGTGTATCAAATTCGACAGTTGCTTTTTCGTCGAATTCTTCTTTAGCGACGTCGTACAGTTCAGCAACCTGCTCACCACCGATCTCTTCACCCACGGCTGTTTTCAGGACAGAGTGAATCGTCGTTCCGGTTTTGGGGTACCACTGGAAGACTTCGAAGTTCGCCGTCTTGCCGTTGATGCCCCGAGGAGGTCGGACACTTTCCAGATAGTAGTGCACATCTTCTTCAGCAGTAACCGCAGCGGTTTCGTTACTCCAGGGAGTCATACGGGTTTCCCCTTCAGCGACAGCCGGCAGGACCACTTCTTCGATGGGACGCTGGTAGTTTGGATTTCGCACGACCAGCCGGACGCGATATTTGTAGGTCGCACCGGGAGTGAGGTCAAAGTCGAAGTAACGGAACAGCAACAGACGACCTGCGGCACTCACATTCGCTTTCAGTTTCTGAACGAATTTCTTTTCATCGAAGGCTTCGCCGGGACGCTGCTGTCTCATGTCATCGACCATGCCACTGAAAACGTTCTCCATGGCTTCGGGCTGGCTGCCGTACATGAAGTCGCTGCGAATGCCACGCATGTCAAGCTGCAGGGTGGAGAACCCTTTCTGCTTTTCTTTGAAGACGCGTTCACTCGCATGTGTTTTCTTGTACTGATCCAGGAAGCGACGATTGATTTCCAGTTCCTGTTCGATTTCCTCCTGGCTGAGGGTGAAGTTTTCAACACGGGGGTGTGTAGCGACCTTGTACCAGAATCCAGCGATACGGCTGGGGAGTGGCATGGTGAAAACCCGGTCGGTAATACCTGTGTTGACGACTTCGGGATCGAAATCAGAGCTTTGGTTGAGAGTCTCAATGGCTACATCGATATCGACTTTTTCCCAGGGACCAGCCCAGGGATCTGCACCGGAGACGGCTTTCTTGCGTTCCAGTTCGAAATCGAGGAATTCCAGCAGTTTGCCGGTCTGCATGTTCTGCAGAGAGTAGGCATCACCCAGTGAACGTTCCAGTTTATCCTGCTGTGTGGCCAGGTCGAAGACACCGCGGACGGCAACAAACCGCAGACCACGTCCTTCGCGGGCCGGGCCAGCCATTCCCATGCCGCCCATCCCTTCCGCGCCCATCATGGCAGGGTCTTCCGGCAATGCGCCGCCTACCATTTCGGGAGGAACCATTCCCGGATCATAACCACCAGGACCAGCGGCCATCATTTCAGCTTCGCCAGGAATCGCACCGAAGGTCAGACCAGTGGGAGAACCGGGACCGCCCATGCCATCCATGCCCATTCCGGCAGTCGTAGTACGACGCTTGAATTGATCATATTCCGGTTCATCCGGTTTAGCTTTTTCAGTTTCGGTACCAGACTCTGAACCTTCTGCTCCCTCTTCTGTGGTTGCGTCAACAGGACGAGTCATCATGATGAAACGTCCGTAAGAGGCGACCAGGTCTTCCACGGGGAGCCAGTCCACTTCTTTGGCGCGTTCTTTTTTAGCGTAGATCTGATAATCCAGTGGGGTAGAAAAAGCATAAGGCGAAGCTTCGACGCCATCGATCATCAGCTTTTTCACTTTTTCCCGTAAGTCATCCTGTTTGAGGAATTCTTTCCGTTTGTCCTCAGGCCACTGGCTGTTAGCCACCATGGACTCAGAGGTATCCACCTTCTGGATTAACTCCTGTGGAGTCCGTTGTTCGGTCGACCATTTGGAGGTAAAGATGGCGAAGAGTACAAACAATGCAACGAAGCCCAATACGATTTTTTCCGCATGGTTCACTGCAAATTCTTTGTAATTCATTCCTTTGAGATTGGACATCAGGTTTTTCACGGGACCTTCTCCGTTAAGTGAGTTTTACTGTCTCTGATTAACTTCAGGTTCAGATCAATCTTACATTACTGGTTTCCAGCAGGTTCAGCAGGTGTTTCGTTCTGCGGTGACGGCTGGGATGCATCTGGTTGTGTGCCTGCATCAGGTTCTGCTGCAGGGGGACTGTTATTACCGTCCGCTGGCTCTGCGGGAGTATCTCCCTGAGTTGCGGGGGGCGTTGCCGGTTGACCAGGTGTCGTTCCTGGAGTTGCCAGGCCTGAGGCTGCTGGTTGACCGGGAGTCGCTGGAGTATCTGTTGCTGGAGCATCTGTCGCAGCAGGATCGCCCGGCTGCCCTTCGGTTGCTGCATCTGCTTCTCCGGCAGGTTGCTGATTTCCATCAGTCTGTTCTGCTACTTCAGCACCTTCGGGTGGTACATATGGTTTATAAAGCGTCATCAGTCCGGCGACAGTGACGACTGCCAGTTCCGGGTCGTTCATCGCTGCATCGAGCAAGCTGCGGTTTTCCGCACCGGGTTGAAGACCGGAACCAGGAACGCCTCCGGCTTCCGCTTCCATTCCAAAACCACCAGACACGCCTGCACCAGGTAAGCCAAAGTTATCGTTGCCAAAACCAGATTCGGCACCGAAGCCTCCTGCAGCACCGGAGCCTCCCATGGCACCGCCCCGCATGGCTCCACCGCCTGCGTTGGCGACGATCGGCTGCATGTTGTCCGAGTACATCGAAGCCATCTGGACGCGAACAATTTTGGTCGGCCAGGGCATGCTGCTCAGGGATGCCAGCAGATCTGGAAGTTTGGAAGACTGGATTGTTGCTTTGAGATAAAAGGCGCGCGTTTTATAGGGGAGGTCTTCTTCCTCATTATAATAGCGTTTCAGGTTTTGGGACTGGCCGCCCATGCCGCCTCCCATACCACCGGGTACCATGCCCATGCCTTCGGCGGACATGTCTCCACCCATATCTCCTTCTCCACCTCCGGCGGAGCCGTCGACGTTGTTACCAAAGATCTTCATTAAGTCCATATCGACATCGATGGAGAGTGTGCCATCGCGGCCACCGTCCATGCCTGCACCGGGACCAGCACCACCGCTGCCCCCGCCAAACATGCCACCACCGCCAGCCATCATTTCGGGATCCATGCCCCCCATTCCTTCCATGTCGCCGCCGGCCGGAGCACTGCCGTCATCACCGGGAGTTCCACCACGCAGTTCCAGAACGGAAATCTGACGTACCGGGGATTCACTGATGTTGGCTGCACCTTTATTGACTTTGGCGATCGCTTCCAGAATGGATGTGACCAGCCAGACATCTTCCTGGGCGTTCCACATTTCTTCGGATGTCGGAGGCAGGGTTTTCCATTTGTCCAGGGGAACGTGGGGAATGGTATTCGGCGAAAGTTGAACCAGTCCTGTGCCATCTTTGATGTCAAAGGGATTGGCGGCCTTATGTGCACGCAGGATTTCAAATTTGTAGGCACTACGATAAAGGTTACGCGGTACACGGGTGATCTCACCCCGGTAAGGGGTATCTGACATCAGAGGTGTGATTTCCGGCGGCCAGACAAAGAGTTCTTTCTGCTTTTCCCAGACGAACTTATTCGACTCACCGATATAGCTCTCTTTCTTCTTGTTGATTTCCCGAAGTGCACTGGACCAGGTCTCATTGGGAGGATTCGGCTGAATCTGGGCATCGGTAAACGCCTTATCGATAGCGGTTTTACGCTCATCGATTTCTTTAGCCAGACTTCCCGTTGCCATACTCCAGCCTACCACAGGCAGGATGAGGGCGATGAACAGGATGATCCAGAATTTATGAGTAATCAGAGGTTTCAATTTATCCATTGGGGTTTCCTCTACACTCCGAAGAGAATCAGTTTATTTTCAGTTTTACTTGTACTTCAAAATCAGTCATCACAAAAGTCGAATCCGTTTTCGCGGATCAGGCGGGAGGAGCCTCGCCTTCAGCGCCGGGAGTCTCTCCCCCTTCTCCTTCAGCAGCAGGTGCTTCCGGTGGATTTTCTTCTCGCTCCAGCACTGGAATTGGTTGCCAGACGAACTCCAGCGTGAAGGTGGTCTGCTTCAGCGGGATGACTTTCGTTTCTTTCTCGGGACGTGGTCGCGGGCGAACTCCCGGACGTCCCATCGGACCCATTGGAGACGAACCGAAGCCGACATCTTCTCCCGGAAGCGCTCCCATGCCTGGCTGACCGCCTCCCAGTCCCGCGAAACCGCGGCCCATACCGCCGTCCGTGCCGCGCATACCGGGTGGTTTACCGTACGGATAGTACTGGAAGGGACGAACTTCGTCCTTGAGAATGACCGCATGGGAAATCCCCATTTTGCGAACATCCACGGGTTGAGAATTCGGGTTTTTAACAGTCCATGACTGCAGGTTCTTGAGTAGTGTTTCATGCACATAGAGTACGCCGACATCAGTTGTCGGTTTGGATTCATCGTTGTGGTAATGCACGCCGGTCAGTGTGAAGACATAGCCTTCACCTTCGGGTGGCTTTTCTTTATCAATAGGTGGCAACAGCGATTTGGCCTGCGGAGAGAGTTTTTCAAACCACTGGGCCAGATCTTTGTGATGGGTGACTGTGATACCGGGCAACTTGATGCGGTTGCTCTTGGCAATCTGTTCGTTGTCGATTTCATCGCCGACATCACGTGGCAGACACTCATCAATGGCCTTGTAAACTTCCAGCCAGTTCTCGCGCGAATCGAGGTTCCAGACCAGTTTGTTGCCGTTTTCGATCAGGGTTGTGAATTCCCCGGCAGCGGAGTCATAGCTGGATTTATAGCCCGAGACCTGTGTGGTGAGGTTATTAACTTTTGTTTCTGCTTCCCCAAAGCGATCTTTGCTGACCGAATTGGCAACGTTGCTGTAACCAACGGCTGAAATACACAGGCCGACCATCAAAGCAGCAGCACTGACCACCGCCCATGGTTTCTTGCGGCGGATTTTACGGGCCGTCGCAATTTCCGGTGGCAGAAGCGTGGTGCGAATCATGGTCTGCTTGAGTGCCTGCAGGGCGATCCCGTAGGGCACTGTGAAAGTCAGGATGTTGTCCTGGAACAGGGGTTCGTTGAGGACGGCATCGCCGACCAGCCCCTGGAAGTCATCCAGACGTTCAACTTCGTATTGCAGGTTCTGCTGCAGGAATTTCTGCAGACCGGCGAGTTTGAAACCATTGCCGGTACCGTAGACCTTAGAGATCTTGGCTTCGCGGTTCACACTGGAGAAATATCCGATGGAACGCTGGATTTCCGAGACGTATTCGTTGAACACGGGACGCAGTGCCTGGAAGACCGCACGGGGATCTTCGGAGCGGGTGGCATTACATTTCAGGTGTTCCGCTTTGGCAAAGGTGAGTTTCATTTCCTTGGTCAAAGCACGTGTGAAATGGTTACCGCCGATGGGGACGTTACGGATCCAGATTTTGCTGCCGTTCGTTACCATCAAGGTGGTACTGTCGGCACCCATGTCAACTACGATGGATGACTCTTCCGGGTTGCCGTCGTAATCGGTATCGACCCGCATGCCGAGTGAGTCGTAGCAGAGTGTATTGTACAGACCCAGTGGTGCGATCTGAATCAGTTCCACTTCGACTTTACGATCAATGAACGGCTTCAGGGTTTTGAGGACCTGATCTCGTTTCATGGCGAAGATGCCGACTTCGGCATCCAGCATGTAGCCCCCCTCTTCGATACCGCCTCCCAGAGGCTGGTAATCCCAGATGACATCTTCCAGGGCGAAAGGGATCTGCTGCTTGGCTTCGTACTTGACGATTTCCGGAACACGGTTGGACTGGACCGGCGGCAGTTGAATGAAACGGGCCAGTGATGTCTGCCCCGGAACGCTGATGGCAATCACATCTCCCTTGATTTCATTACGGGAGAGGAATGTATCCAGTGCCTGACTGATCAATTCTTCGGGATCTGCATCGGGCTGGCTGAGAATTTTCGGATGCAGAATATAGTCGAAGGCAACCGCAATAACCTGGTCGGCCGCTTCGGCATACCGTAGTCGGATGGCCTTCAGTCCGGCCTGTCCTATTTCAATGCCCCAAACAGCTTGATTTTCTGCCATGTGTCTGGTTACTCCTGCTTTCTGGTGGAACTGGAACCAGTACTACCAGAGTGCTTGCGAATCGTGTTTCGAAATTGAATGTACGAAGTGAATTCCCGTCACCTGGATGAGAGAGCTTGTTCAGGCGACCGGAAGAATCTGATTTCAGTCATTTCTGTAGAGACAGGTCAGGAAAAAATCGATAGAGATAATTCCCTAACATAAGGCTATCACAGGGTTTTGTATAAAGTCAATGAAATAACGGGTTTTGCCATCGAGTTCATCAAATTTTATCAATCTGCTCCCTGCAACTGGAAGCCCGGAAAAGCGGTTTAACGATGCTCTTTTTGGGCCTCCTGAGTGGCCTTTTATCTGCCTCTCGAAATGTTGGACGGATGCTTCTGGGCGAAAAGTTCCCGCAAACATCATTTTAGTACGATTTTTCCAGATTTTTTGCTGGATTTCATCCACAGAATCAGGTTAGTCGCTGTGAGATATGGTCTGTGAGCGGGTGAAATGGGGCTGTATTTAAGTATTGTTTCAGCATGCATTTGGGATTTCTGACCCCTGTGGGAATCAGCACTATGGATACTCGGAACCAGTTTACGTATGCTAATTGTTGTGACGGTTTGTGCCGACACCAGGCCTGCCGCGTAATCTCATAAAGTTATATCTTCTGTAAAGTATTGCAGTGAAATGACATACAATGACATTGTGATATTGATTCCGTGCCACAGTCTGGATGACTTCCCGACAGAGCTGGATGAAAAAGAGGCGGAAAGCCTGCTGAATGCCTTTGCGGTTGCCTGGCATCCGGAATTGTTGGCAACAACCCGGGTGATTCCGAGCTGGCACCGCTCCGATGAGCCTCCCCAGTTTCTGACCGATCGACTGTTGCTGGTCCCCAAGACGGCGGAGGACTGGCTGCCTTACGGATGGATTGAAGAGGCTGAGTCGAACGGAGCGACCGTTGTCAGCGGCAAAATCCAGCGCGACGAATATACCGAGGCGGCCTTAGCCCCCCTGCACTCCACCGAGGAGTCAGGTGAATCTGAGACAGAGAAGCCTGATTCGCCTGCAGTGGTCGAGTTGTCAGCAGATCTGGTCGCTGATTTTTACGCACTCGGTTTCTGTTATATTCAGCTGGAACTGCTCACCCGCTGCATGCACCATTTCAGTAGCCTGGATGAAGCTACGATTCAACGGGAAGCAATTGCCGCCGCCGATGCTGCCCTCGCTCACGATGAAGAAGCTGCCCGGGCGCATCTCAAGGCCTGTTTCGAAGTGTTGCTGGAAAACCGCGAACGGTTTTATCCCATCGACTGTTACCTGATTGACCTTTGTCTGGTGGCTCCAGAATGGGCCAAGGAGAGTTTCCAAGAGGCGATCGAAGACGAACAACCTCTGAACATCCTGATTACGGCGCAGGATCTGGAGACTGTTGCGGAACAGAATCCGGACCTGATCACGGTCTTGAAAAAGAGCTGTGATAACAGGGAGACGGAAGTCATCGGTGGTGAGCGGGAAGAGATTGCCACCCCTGTGATTGCGGTGGAATCGCTGATCTGGCAGTTACAGGCTGGTTCAGAGAAGATTCGCGAACTTTCAGGACGGGCACCGACGACCTGGGCGCGACGACGGTTCGGACTGGCTTCCCTGCTGCCGATGCTCCTGCATCGATCGGGATTCCATTCAGCCCTGCACCTGGTTCTGGATGACGGGATTTATCCGGATTACGAACAGAGTAAGATTCACTGGGAGGGGGCAGACGGCACCATTCTGGATGCCTACTCTCGGATTCCGATGTCAGCCGAAGGTGCTGCGAGCTATCTGCGATTCCCCCAACGAATGGCGGAGTCGATGGAGGAAGATCAGGTCGGGGCATTAATGTTTGCCCGCTGGCCTGATGTGAAATCGCCCTTTTATCAGGACATGAAACGCATTCATCGCTACGCGCCGGTATTAGGTAGCTTCGTCCTGCTGAATGACTTCTTTCAGGATACCGAATCTTCAGGGCGGCATTCTTCCTACGATGCGCGAGAGTATCTCTCTCCCTTTTTGAGCCAACTGGTGGCGATGCGGAAGCCGGACCCGTTGAGTCGCTTCATTGACTGCTTTCAAAGACATGACGAGTTTATGGCGGGACGCTGGTTTCAGACAGTGGCCCAGGCAATCTATGGGAAGCCGATTCAAGAGCCTTCTTTATTAGAGCTGGAAGCAAAGGTTGAAGACGCACACCCGGACGCTGAGGAAGAGATGATTCAGGCGGCACGTGCAGCACTGGAGGGTTTCCGGGACGCGGGTGTCAAAAAACTGGCCGACATCATTCTTCAGGGAGCTGACTCATCGCAGTCCGGTGTGCTGCTGTTGAATTCACTTTCGTTTAACCGGCGTGTCGTTGTCGATCTCTCCGATTTTCCCTTCGAACCGGAGCCGCGGGATTACATCAAGGCGACTCAGTTCGACGGGCAGCGCAAACAGGCGGTGGTGGAAATACCAGGTGCGGGATTCGTCTGGCTGCAGCCTGGGAAGAAGCCGGCACCGGCGGTTAAGAGTAATATTCCGATCGGTGAGCCGCTCCTGTTACGCAACGAATTCTTCGAGGTGCACATCCATGAAGAGACCGGCGGGATTGCGCAGATCAAAGAGTATGGTCGTAAGCCTAATCGCCTGAGTCAGCAGTTGTCATATCGTTTCCCCTATCAGCGGAATATTCCCCGCCCCGATCCCCTGGGGGACTGGGATGAGAAAACACCCTATGCTGCTATTCGAAGTGTGAAGGCCGAATTGACCTGTGCCGGGCCCGGAATGGGCGAGATTGTCACCACTGGTGAATTGTATGATCAGGTCAGCGACAGCCCCCTGGCGACATTCCGACAGACATTTCAATTGTGGCGGGGGCGTCCGGTACTGGATGTGAAAATTGAGCTGGATGTGCAGGTACAGCCCGAAGGAAATCCGTGGGACCATTACTATGCGGCCCGTTTTGCCTGGGGAGACAGCACAGCGTCCCTGACGCGTTCGCTCCTGGAAAGTGCCCACGCGTTTCAGGGAGAACGTTTCGAAGGCCCGCACTATTTTGAAATCGCCGAAGGCGAGGAGCGGGTGACGATTCTAAATCACGGGCTGCCCTTCCATCGCAAAACCGGTCCCCGCATGCTCGACAGTATGCTGGTGGTCGAAGGGGAAACCAGACGCGAGTTCCAATTCTCGATTGCCTTGAACCAGAACTTCCCGATGCAGCTGGCTCGAAATGCGATGGTGCCGGTAGCTCAGTATGCCAGTCCCGCAGGTCCGCCGCGAATGGGCGATCAGGGTTGGCTGTTCCATGTATCGGCCAGTAACGTGCAGATCACCCGGGTGATGGATCTTAAACGCGATGAGCTGCGACCCGATGATTCGCGGAAAGGGTTTGCCGTACGTCTGCTCGAAACGGAAGGCGTACATCGTTCAATAAAACTGCGTTGTTTCAAATCCCCTGTGAGCGCCCGACAGCGTGATTTCCAGGGGAAGACCGTTGTCGAGCTCCCCGTAGAAGAGGATGCGGTGCTGGTCGAAATGTCGCTGTATGAAATTGCTGAGATCGAAATTTTCTTTGAGGAGTCGAACTGACAGATGATCGTGACGATTGATGGTCCTGCAGGATCGGGTAAAAGCACCGCAGCGCGGGGGCTGTCTCAGCGGTTGGGTTTCGAGTTTCTGGATACCGGGGCCATGTATCGTTGTGTGGCGCTGGCGGTCCTGAACCAGGGCATCGATCCAGCAGACTCACAGTCCGTCGGCGACGTCAGTCAGCAGATTCGTATTTCCTTTGCTGACGCACATGTGATTCTGAACGGAGAGGATGTCACCCAGGCAATTCGAACTGCAGAAGTTTCGGAAGCGGCGTCGCAGGTCGCGCAGTATCCAGCGGTCCGGGAAGCTCTGGTGCATCTGCAGCGACAGGCTGCTGAGGGGGTGAATATTGTCAGCGAAGGACGCGATCAGGGGACGGTGGTGTTTCCAGATGCACTTTGCAAGTTCTTTCTGATTGCCGACCCCGAAGAGCGTGCCCGGCGTCGCTTTGATGAAATGCAGGGACAGGATCAGGAGATTACCCAGGCAGAGATACTGCAGCAGATCCACCAGCGCGATCAGCGGGATGAAAGCCGCACCGTCGCCCCGTTAAAACCGGCCGACGATGCGGTGGAAATCAATACCTCTCAGCTTTCAATCGAGGAAGTCCTGGATCAGCTCGAGCAGACAGTTCGTGAGCGTCAGGCTGCTTCAGCCGAGTGAATGCCGAACTGATTACGGTTGAACTCGTAATTAAAACATCAGAGTCAAAGTGGCGGTCGTACGACTGTCGAGCAGATCTTTTCTGTTGGACAGCGGGAATTCCCAGGCAGCGGCGAATGACAGACACTTATTGAAGCGATAGTCGGCACCGAAGGCGAATGTCAGGACATTGTTTCCAGCAACACTGGATGAACCCAGGTTGATCCAGTCGCCCCCTTCGATATTCAGAGGGAGAGCCTGACCGCTTTTGGTGTAGACGATGCCGTTCAACTCAGCCAGAGCAGAGAGTTTGCTGGTTACGGGGTGGTCGTAATGCACGCTGTAGTAAATCGACTGCGATTCTTCAGCAGTATCTCCGGGAACGTGATATCCGGTGGAGGCGATGAGGTGCCCAGAACCAATCTGCTTACCGATCGACAGATACGGAGTCCAGACACTGTCGCCATTCCCCTGGAAGACGCGTGAACTGCCGTTGGTAGCCTCGTAAATCAGTCCCCCCGACAGCAGGAACTGGTTTTCCACATCGCGGACCAGAACGTATTTCAGTCCCAGGCCGATGTCGGACCAGCCGGTTCGGTTGCCGATTCCCCGTGTCTGCAGGGTGTTGTAACCATCTTTGACGGCGATGACTGAGAGGCGTTCGTTGAGCGCGACTCCCAGCTGAAGTGCGTAAACCTGCAGGTCCCCTGCCCCCAGAACCGGCGTTTGGGAATCGATCATCTGATTGATGAAGATGCCTCTAACATAAGTCAGCGAGCGGGGATCGATAGACCAGACTGGATTGCTGACCGGCATCACGAAGTCTTCGAAACAGCGGTCGCTGGGAAAGCGATTCAGCAGAGGAATGCGATCGCAGAGCGTGCAGGTCTGGCAGGATTCACAGCTGCAGACCGGAGTCTGGCAATTACAGGTACCGCAGTTACAGCCCGTTCCGCCGGGACAGGCGGCAGGCTGCACAGTGGGAGCAGTAATGGCTTCGACCTGGGATTCCAGGGGGAGTTGCGCTGGAGTTGCGGGATCTGTCAGAGAGGGTGCCGGCGCAGGTTCGAGTTCACGAAAGACATCTTCAATGGACTTGGGTGCTGCTGGTTCTTCGGCGAAAATTGCCGATCCGCAGATGTGGATAACGAGCGTGGAATAGAAAACCAGCGCAAACCTCATTTCTTCCCCCTCCTGAAAATGAGACGATTCAATGTTTTACCTGTTTCGTCAGAAACAATAAATTCTCTCTTCAGATATCGGCACTTCTGAAATGTGAAAACAGGTATATAAGTGCAACTTTATTCGTTTTTCCTGATTTGAAGGGAATACCGCTTTTGCCGCTAACGTAAAAAAAGCACGCCAGTGAGGCGTGCTTTCCGGTTCAGGAGATTCAGAAGAACCTGTGTTGTTTCAGTTATTTACAGTTGGCGGTTGCTTAGTGCATCAACTGCTTTTCGAAGTCGATCTCGTATTTTTTCATCTTCTTGTAGAGTGTCGTCCGGTTGATACCCAGGGCTTTGGAAGTGTTTTGACGGTTCCAGCCGTTGGCTTCCAGTGCTTCGATGATGATCTGTCGCTCGGGATTGGCGAGGGCATTTTTCAGCGAGCTACGTCCGCCACTGCTGGTCTCTGTGGAGAGTGAGTAGGACTGTTCCTGACGGATCTGCTCAGGCAGATCATGCACGCGAATGTACTCCCCTTTAGAGAGGACTACCGAGCGTTCGATGACGTTGATCAGTTCCCGCACGTTACCTGGCCAGGAATATTTCAGCAGGGCCTGCATGGCGGAAGGATCGAAACCTTTGATCGATTTTCCGATCTGTTCGTTGTAGACCTTAAGATAATGTTCCACCAGCAGCGGGATGTCGCTCATGCGTTCCCGCAGTGCGGGCTGGGTGAGTGTGATGACGTTAACACGGTAGTAGAGGTCCTGCCGGAACTCCCCTTTCGCCACCATCTCTTCCAGATCCTGGTTGGTGGCCAGAATCAGGCGGATGTCCACGGAGTGTGTTTTGTTATCGCCGACAGCTTCAAACTCACGGTCCTGTAGAACACGCAGCAGTTTGACCTGCAGGCTGGGAGAAGCGGTCGCGATTTCATCCAGGAAGAGTGTGCCTCCGTCGGCCTGGAGGAACTTACCAATTTTGTCGTGAGTCGCTCCGGTAAACGAACCGGCTTTGTGTCCGAACAATTCACTTTCGAGCAGCGTGTCAGGCAGTGCCCCGCAGGCGACTTCGACGAATGGTTTGTTGGCACGATCGCTCAACTGATGAATGGCGCGGGCCGTCATTGTCTTACCGGTTCCGTTCTCTCCCAGAATCAGAACAGTGGTACGCGTATCGGCGACGCTTTCGATCAGATCAAACATCTTCTGCATTTTGTAGTCCTGTCCGACAATGTTGGACAGGCCATAACGCTGATCGAGTTGCGCTTTGAGTGATTTGTTTTCTTCGACCACCTGTCGCTGATCCAGGCAGCGTTCAATGGTCAGGCTGAGTTCTTCATCAATGACCGGCTTGGTGAGATATTCGAAGGCCCCGAGGCGGATTGCTTCGACTGCACTTTCGATCGTGCCGTATCCGGTGAGCATAATTACGGCGGTGTCGGGGGCATTCTGCTCAACCCACTCCAGCAGATGGAATCCATCCTGATCCGGCAGGTTGACATCACAGATCACGACTTCAAACGGAAATTCTTTCAGTCGTTCGATGGCATCGAGGCAGGTCAGAGAGGTCTCTGTACGGTGCCCCAGACTACGCAGATAGTCTGCCATGGCTTCCAGAATGTATTGGTCGTCATCAACTACCAGTAATGAGCCTGAATTTGTCTTCATTGATTTATGTCTCGCCAAAAGGTGCTTGTAGCGTTGTAATCGTCGTACAACTGATTTGATGGATCAAAGTTAATAGGATGTTAGATCTCACTGGAACCAGTGTCTGGCACTGTCAGCGACCGTCCAGACGGTTCGACAGCGCAGATGGCGGAATCGCTCACCTGCTCCGGGGAACATGTGAAGAGACCGGGTTTCAAATCAGGCTGCTTGTCCGCCATCCCGGCGAACAGTGCGACCCGAGTTGAAAACTGGGAGACAATCATGATGAAGGGGTACCAAAACATAGACCACAGTTTCCTGCAGGCAACATCGGGAGCGACGCGGCTGTTGATTTTGGGAAGCAGCTGTTCCTCGGTTGCATCTTTGAGGTTCAGGAAACTGTTAATGTGACCACTGCTTGAGGTCGGCGATGGTTGGATAATGCCGCTTGCAGGGATCGCAGTGGATCTCGCGCTGTGTTGCAGTGGCTCAATTGCCCCGCAGAACTGCTTCAGGCCTGAAAGTCGGTACAATCCCTGATTTCGCCATTTGAAACGCTATTTAGCCAGTATTATCCCAGTTTCCTATGTTTTGACTCAATCCGGGGAGAGAAATCATCACCGATTTTGGTGATCTGGGAGAGTTTTGGTGTGTTTTTCAGTCATGAATGAGGCAATGTTGTTTTTTGAAGGCATTCAGCTGAGATGAAATCAGAAGATTTACTGACAGGTAACGAATGATAACTGTAAACAGAGCCTTGAGATGGTGCCCCTGTACTGCTACTATTGGGACTTTGGTGGAAAGATTTTGGACGGTCTCTCAGAGCTGTAGTGATCTTTTGTCAGACCCGGTCAGACTCAGTGTCCCGTTGCATGTTACCGCTGCTTTTCTTTCGCGGTGCCGCGGCGGTGTTTCATTGTGTGAATGCATTCATGTCTGTTTTGACAGATCTGACCCGTCGCAGTTTATTTCTGATGAGAACTTCGGGTGGTCATGCTCCGTAAAAAGCAAACTGCCTGGATAGTCTTTCGAACTGGTATTCCCGGTCAAACAAAGTGGGAGTTGTCCGTTGTTAAGAGCGATAATTAGTGATATTCACGGTAATCTCGAGGCGCTGGAAGCTGTCCTGGCTGACATTGATCGCCGTGAGATCAGCGAGATTTATTGCCTGGGTGATATCATCGGATATGGACCCAATCCGCGGGAATGCATCGATCTGGTCAGACAACGATGCAAGAAGTCTCTGCTGGGGAACCACGACCAGGCTGCCCTGTTTGATCCGGAAGGTTTCAATGCCGGTGCCGAACGCGCCATCTTCTGGACTCGGAAGATGCTGGAGACGGGTGATGCCAATAAAAACCAGGATCGCTGGGATTTTCTGGGCGAACTGCCGCGGATGATTCGCGAGGATAAACTGCTGTTCGTGCATGGTTCCGCCCGTAATCCACTAAACGAATACGTCTTCCCGGAAGACATTTATAACCAGCGGAAAATGGAACGTATTTTTGGTCTGGTCGACCAGTACTGCTTCCAGGGACACACTCATATTCCCGGCATTTTTACAGAAAGCATGAATTTCCTTGCTCCGGATGAGATTGATTACGTTTACTCATTCGGCGAGGAAAAATTCCTGGTGAATGTCGGTTCGGTGGGACAGCCCCGTGATGCGGATAGCCGCTCTTCCTATGTCATTATCGATGATGAGAAGGTGACCTTCTGCCGGGTTGAATACGATTTCAACACGACCGCCGAGAAGATTTACGATATCCCTGATTTAGATAACTTTTTGGGCGATCGTCTGCGTGACGGTCGATAATCATGGAACAAAAACGACTTTTACTCTTTGTAGTACTGTCTGCCACAGTCATCTTTTTCTGGCAGATGTTCATTGTCCCCCGCATTGCTCCCCGTCCTCAGGTTGTCGCAGAACAGCAGGCTGAGAACGCGCCTGCGCAGGATGAGCAGGATCCCGATCTGCCCCTGGTCGCGAAAAAGCCGCCGACTAATGGCGAAGTCAAGCCGTTGCCCGAACAGCCGGCAGAACAGAAAGCCGGTTTTGCCCGCAATCCCAATCGGACAATTGTACTCGGTTCACTGGACCCGGACTCAGGCTACTTTCTGCAGGCGAAAATCACGACTCAGGGGGCTGCTGTCCTGGAAGCCTCTCTGAACGATCCACTCTACAGAGACCTGGACGATAACAAGAAACAGTTGCAGATCCTGGGGGAATTCAGTGGTGCCAAAGAGGTTTCGCGGTCTTTACAGATCGAGATGAAACAGCTGGACCAGAAACTGGCCCCCTTCCTCACCAATACCCGTCGCGCTGACTGGAAGGTGCTGGAAGAAGTGAAAGATGCCGACGGAATCATTCATTCGGTCCGCCTGGGACTCAGTGCTCCGGATGGGAGTATTGAAGTTCAGAAGGTATTCAGCCTGAAGAAATACCGCAAACCTGAGGGAGAGGATTTTCGCGAGTTCCGCAATACCCAGCAGGCCGGTTACCTGATTCACTTCGATCTCAAACTGATTAACGAAAGCTCACAAGGGCAGGTGCTGGATTATCAGCTGCTGGGTCCCGTGGGAATTCCGCTGGAGAACGCAGACAATACGCGTAAGTTCCGCGATGTTCGCATTGGATTCCTGCAGGACGATATGAGTGTCGACACCACGACCTTATACGCTGCAGACATTATCGAAGAAATTCAGGAACAGAACGTCGAGAAATACACACGGGCTTTTCAGTTCGCCGGTGTGGACGTTCAATATTTTGCCGCCCTGCTTACTCCGGATGGCAAGAACTATAAGCCGGAACTGGTCAACGGTGAGATGCAGTCCAATTATTCTGCGAGTGTCGAGCCGGTGCTCATCCAGCAGAATGTGAAAACTGAAGAACAGAGCCGCATCACGGTCAAAATCAATTCTGATGAGATCGAACTGCCCGCCGGCGGTGAGACCGAGCACAGCTATGCTCTGTATGCCGGCCCCAAACGGGAATCGTTGCTCGGACCGCCGTTGAAGGCGACCGAGATCATGGACTTCGGTTTCTTCGGTCCCGTAGCTAAGCTGATGCTCTGGTTGCTGACGACATTGCACAGCATTGGTCTGTCATACGGGATTGCCATTGTCTGCCTGACTGTGATCGTGCGGGGAAGTCTGTATCCCCTGTCGCGGAAGCAGGCTGTAGGCGCTCAGAAGATGAAAGAGCTGCAGCCGCAGATAGCCGAGCTGAAAAAGAAATACGGCGACGATCGCGAGAAGCTGGGCCGGGCGCAGATGGAGTTGTTCAGCAAGAATAACTACAACCCACTGGCTGGCTGTCTGCCGATCTTCCTGCAGCTGCCAATCTTCTTTGGTCTCTACACCGCGTTGAACAATGCCGTCCAGTTGCGAGGAACCCCGTTCCTCTGGATCGACAACCTGGCTGCTCCGGATGCCCTGTTCAAGCTGCCGTTCAATCTGCCGGTTCTGGGAGATAACTTCAACCTGCTGCCATTGATTACTGTAGGACTGTTTGTGGTACAGCAGAAGCTGTTCATGCCGCCTCCAACCGACAAAGATCAGGAGCTGCAGCACAAGATCATGAACTACATGATGATTGCGATGGGCTTCCTGTTCTACCGCGTGCCGGCCGGTTTGTGTGTGTACTTCATTGCTTCCAGTTTGTGGGGGATCTGCGAGCGGAAACTGCTGGATTTCCAGGCCAAACGTCATCCTGCGACCAGTGCCGATCCGAATGTGATCGAAGTCACAGCGGAGACGAAGAAGTCTTCGCCGAACAAGAACAAGAAGACGGACAAAGAGGATGAACAGCCTGCGAAAAAAGGCTGGTTTGCCCGCTTGCAGGAGATTGCCGACCAGGCTCAGGCCCAGGCAGCGCTGAATGAAAAACAGCGTGATCAGAATCCCCGCGACAAAGGCAACGGGAAGAAGTCCAAGAAACGTCGATAGTCAGGACGTCCTGAGAGACGCGACATGAATCTGCAGTTTGACGATACGATTGTGGCACTGGCGTCTGCTCCCGGAGCAGGCGCAGCCGGCCTGATTCGCATCAGTGGTCGCGAGATTCTACCCTGTCTGTCAGCCTGTTTTGAAGCGGAAACGGACTGGCAGCAGAGCATACACTCGCAGCGGTATCCGGGAACACTGCAACTGGCAGGTTCCGAAACCCGCCTGCCGGGGGCACTCTATTACTGGCCGACGTCGCGGAGCTTTACCGGTCAGCCGCTGGCGGAATTTCATACCGTCAGTTCTCCCCCTCTGCTGGAAGCCGCCATCGAGCAGATCGCTTCCCGCGGTGCCCGCATGGCGCGGCCCGGAGAATTCACCTTGCGTGCCTTTCTGGCAGGACGCGTCGATCTGATGCAGGCCGAGGCGGTGCTGGGGGTGATTGATGCGCACGATCATGAAGAGCTGAACCTGGCACTCAGTCAGCTGGCGGGAGGTGTCTCAACCCGGATCGGGCGGGCACGCATTGAACTGCTGGAACTGCTGGCCGAACTGGAAGCGGGGCTCGATTTTGTCGAGGAAGACATTGAATTCATAGACCGCGTGACGCTGGTCACCCGTCTGGAAGGCATTCGCGAGTTCTGCGAACAGCTATATGCCGATTCGGCACAGCGGATGGAGTCGACCGGGAGTCTGTCGCTGGTGCTGGCGGGGCTCCCTAATGCGGGGAAAAGCACACTGTATAATGCGCTGGTCGGGGATGCGGAAGCCGCACTCGTATCGGATGTCGCAGGTACCACCCGCGATTACCTGGTGACACCGCTGAATTGGAAAGGTCAGAGTATCCACCTGATTGATACCGCCGGCCTGGAAACGGGAGCACATGAAATTTCAGTCAGTGCTCAGAATTTTCGTCAGGCACAGACGCAACAGGCGGATCTGGTGGTCTGGTGCACGGCCGCTGATTTGACGCCTGAAATGAGTGCCGAGGACCGCAGTCAGCGCGATCAGTTGGCAGCCGTTCGCAATGTTCTGACGGTGCGTACGAAAAGCGATCTCTCTCCTGCCCCTGTGGATTCTCATTCGATAGAGGCCGACCTGGAGATCAGTGTTGCGGAGGGGACTGGTTTGGAAGCTCTGCAGGATCAGATACTGGAACGGCTGTCTGAGACGCATCGCGGGGGCAGGCATCTGATCGGCTCCACCGCGTCACGGTGTCGGGAAAGCCTGCGGGCAGCGGGTGAATCTCTGGGGGCTGCGGAAGAAGCTGCCGAGTTGCAACTCGGAGAAGAACTGGTGGCGATTGAAATACGCGAAGCCCTGCAGCATCTGGGGCAGATCGTCGGCCAGGTTTACACCGATGACATCCTCGATCGAATTTTCAGCAAGTTCTGCATCGGTAAATAAACTGTCGCATCAGACTGTCAGCGAGCGTGAAGCCAGTCCGGCACAGTTCCCGGCTGAATGCCCATCTGCGGAATGAAGTAGAAGAACATGAAGGCCGTGAGCAGGAATACGCCGATCAGATTCAGGATGATGCCGTAAGTCAGCATGTCGGACATCTTGATCTTTCCCGAAGCAAAGACAATCGCATTCGGGGGCGTAGCGATCGGCATGGTGAACGCACAACTGGCGGAGATCGCTGCGGGGATCATGATCAACCGAGGGTCAATTTCCAGACTGACCGCGGTAGCAGCCAGGATCGGCAGTACCGTATTCACGGTTGCGATGTTCGACGTGAATTCGGTCAGGAAGGTCAGCATCAGGCAGGCGGCCAGAACCAGAGCCCAGGCGGGCCAGCCGGCGATTACCTGCGAGAAGACATGCCCGACCCAGTCGGAGAGTTCGGTCGATTTGAATGCGCCCGCGATGGCAAAGCCGCCGCCAATCAGCAGCAGGACGCCCCAGGGCAGTCGTTCCGCGGTCTCCCAGTCCATGAGATATTCCGTCTGCCCCGTTTCGGATTTCCGGGCAGGAATAGCAAACATCAGAATCGCCATCCCCATGGCAACGGTCGAATCGTGGACCCAGCTTGAGGCCTGGTCTGCGGGGATGCCCCATTTCTTAAGGAAGTGAATGGGTAACTGTTCCCAGCCAGCCAGCAGCTCCCATTCACCAAAGATCAATGGTTTGCGCGTGACCCAGAGGATGGCGGTGGTCGCGAAGACGAACAGCATCAGGGCTTCCGCGCGGGTGGGTTGTCCCAGCTTCTGAATCTGTTCCTGAATAATATCTCGAGAGGATGTTTTGGAACTGGAGAGCGATGGCATTCTCCAGCAGAGAACCAGCCAGGTGATCATAATGAAGGTCACCCCGAACGGGACAACCATGATCATCCACTCCCCTGCCGAGAGTTGCGGGCCTTGCGGAAACTGAGCCAGCCAGATCTGCTGAAAGGCGATATTGGTGGGCGTGCCGATCAGCGTGGTGACTCCACCGATGCTGGCGGAATATGCGATGCCCAGCAGCAGCGCGACCGAAAAATGGCGAATGGCTTTAGAAGAATCGACGTTGGAATCGAACAGTGCGAGTTCGGACATGGAACCGATGATCGCCATGCCGATGGGGAGCATGAGCAGCGTAGAGGCGGTATTACTGATCCACATCGAAAGAAAGCCGGTTGCAAACAGGAACCCCAGCACGACCCGGCGGGGGCTCGACCCGACTACATTAATTGTATGCAGGGCAATGCGGCGATGGACGCCCCATTTTTCGATGCCCAGCGCGATAATGAACCCACCCATATACAGAAAGATATTCTGATTAATATAAGCCTGACTGACCGTCGCCGGGTTCTGGATACCGAACAGAGGAAAGGCAAACAGCGGAACCAGACTGGTAACGGCAATGGGCAGTGCCTGCGTCATCCAGAGGATCGCCATCAGTGCGGTCACCGCAGCCAGGCGCTGCGCAGCAGAGGACATATCGTCCGGCGTCGGCAGATTCAGAATGATGACAAACGCAATCAGGCTGAACAATTTACCGTAGAAGGGAATCCGACTTTCTGAAGTATGTGATGAGTCGCCAATCACGTAGAGAGTGTCCCTGGATTATCAGCAGGCGCGCTCACTGGGGAGCAGGCACTGTCAACAGGTTGAATCAGCGTGCCGAATCAGGCTTAGTCCTGTGCCGGATGGATGAACTGGTGTCCCTTCGGGCGGACGGTCAGAACCGGACAGGGGGCTTTCCGCACGACCTTCTCTGCCACGCTTCCGAGCAGGAGGTGCGCGGTGAAGGAACGACCGTGTGTGCCGACCACGATGACGTCGATGTCTTCTTTTTTCGCGTACTTCAGAATATCGACAAACGGATTGCCGTGTACCCAGTGGGTAACCAGATCGAGCCCTTCTTTATCTTCGTCCAGGATCCAGTTCTCAAGACGGGTTTTGGAGAAGTTTTCGAAGTCTTCCTTGGGCGGCAGTGCATAGCTTTCGAACATGGGCATGTAGACCACGGGGTCTTCAATCACGTTCAGCAGGTGCAGCTGGGCATCGAATTTCCTTGCCAGTTCGACGGCGTATTGAGTAGCGGCCTGAGAGGGTTCACTGAAGTCTGTGGGGATGAGGATTTTATTGATTTCAATCATGAGCGGTATCCTTTCAGTGGCCGGGCCGACTAAATTATTCTGGGGCAATCATTGCAAGCAGGCTCCATTATAAGGGGAGTCGTGCTGGAAACAATAGACGGGGGAAGCGGGAAACGACATTCGAAAAAGTGTTTCTTTTTTTTGTTAAGAAACCGAGGTCGTGGTTTGTGAAACCGGGATGATCTCCTTATGATGAGTTGAGGCTCCCGAGAGGCGGGGGCCTGTTTTGTAATGAAAACCGAACAATTTGAGACCTAGAGAAACAATCAATCGGGGAGGCAAAAGAATGGAAAAATGGCCTATTGGTGTATTCGCATCCGTCGACGCGGGACTGGGGGTACACTTCGATGTCGTCCAGGAGTTAGGAATCCCCACGATTCAGATTCATGCCCCCCATGCGGAGACTCGGACGAAAGAAGTTGCAGAAGATTTCATCAAGAAATGCAACGATGCCGGCATTCAGCTGACCTGCGTCTTCGGTGGTTTTGATGGCGAAAGCTACGCAGATATTGAAACAACGAAGAAGACCGTGGGGCTGGTTCCTGCCGAAACCCGGGCCGCCCGCACAGAAGAGATGAAAGAGATTTCCGATTTCGCCAAACTGCTGGGTTGTGATACCGTGGCGCTGCACATTGGCTTCGTTCCCGAAGATCGTGAATGCGACGATTACAAGGATCTGGTGAAAACCACCCAGGATCTGCTGGATCATGTCAAAGTGAACGGCCAGAATCTGAACCTCGAAACCGGGCAGGAAAGCGCCGATCATCTGCTTGATTTCATCGGTGATGTGGCTCGTGACAATCTGAAAATCAACTTTGATCCCGCGAACATGATTCTGTACGGGACGGGCGATCCGATTGCTGCCTTGAAACGGGTTGGCCATCTGGTCGGCAGTGTGCACTGCAAGGATGCCACCTGGGCTCCTGAAGATCAACGTGGCGTGGCCTGGGGAGCAGAAGTGCCTCTGGGGGACGGCGATGTTGGCATGGGAACTTACCTGCGGACTCTCAATGAAATCGGTTACACTGGCCCGTTGACCATTGAACGGGAAATTCCCGAGCAGCGGGATCAGCAGAAGGCTGATATCGGCAAAGCGGTCGCTTTGTTGACAGAGCTGAAAGAACAGCTGGCCTGAATGCTGCCTGTTTCTCCTGAAACTGCTGGCGGAGACTGTCTGTGAAGAACGTGTTTGAAGATGTGACCTGTGCCGGATGTTGCTGCGTCTGCGATAACATCCAGGTCACGACAGACGGCCAACAGATACTAGACGTGCAGACCACCTGCCCCCAGGGGCAGGCGTGGTTTGCGCGCTCCCGCCAGACGAATCAGTTACAGCCCCTGATCAGTGGCGCTGAAGCATCTCGGGAAGATGCTTTGACTCGCGCTGCAGAGCTGATTCAAAATGCGACCTCTCCCCTGCTCTTTGGCATGGGACAATCCGCGACCGAAGCTCAACGGGCTGCCATCAGTCTGGCGGATCGAATCGGAGCCACGATCGACAGCGGTGCCTCAGCCTCCACGCGTGCACTCCAGCAGGTGGGAGAAGCCTCCTGCACTTTAGGAGAAGTGCGTAGTCGTGCTGATTTGATTATCTACTGGAACGCGGAGAGTCTACGGGCGAATCCGCATCACCAGCAGAGCCTGAATTCCGGGACCGACGCGATTTCAAGGAAATTCGTCACCGTTGGTGCTTCCGCGTCAGATGCAAGTGCTGATGTTGATCTTGCACTCCGTGTTCCTGTTGAGGGGGAATTTGAAACCCTCTGGCGGTTACGGGCACTACTCAGGGGGATTGCTCTGAATGGTGATGTCCCCTCAGGTCTGTCAGCAGGAGAACTGGAATCACTGGCAGCGCTGATTCGGCAGAGTCGCTACATCGTGATTTTTTTCGGACCTGCTGTCTCTGAAGATCGCCTGTTCCATCGTAAGCTGGAAGCACTTTCATTACTGGCCCGGGAGATTCAGTCTGAACGTCGCTGTCATACCATGAATGTTCCTGCTGCAGGGGCTGCGAAAGGAGCCGAACCGGTGTTGGCCTGGCAGACAGGTTACGCAGCGGCTGTGAACTTTGCAGTCGGGTATCCCCGTTTTTCTCCCTGTGAATATGCGACTGTTCGCATGCTGGAACAGAAAGAGGCTGATGTCTGTCTGCTGATTGGTGATGCACCTTTGACGGGACTTTCGGAACTGGCCCTGCAGGAGTTACAACAGATCCCGCTGATTCATGTCGGCCCTGCTCCTCTGAGCGACCTTGAGCCGGAAGTCTTCCTTCCGACGGGGATCTCTGGTATCCATTCAGCCGGTTCCCTCTACCGTTTTGATGGAACACCGCTTCCATTACGTGCACTGATTGCCACGCCTCAGCCCAGTGAAGCAGAGGTGCTGCAGCAACTCGAAAGCCTGCTCACGCCTGTTTTGCCTATCTGTTAGCAGGTAAAACCCTTAGGTGATTTCTGGCGAAACAGCATGACTGTTATAACCGTCAGGACCTGAATGAGATTTTTGCCATGGACATCCCTCCTCGGGTGAGGGAGCAGAATTCTGACCTAGAGTTGAAATAAGTCTCTACTCAGGTGAACCATGGTGTGATCGGCAGCTCACACAGACGCTCAAAGCCGTCAGGTTTCATCAATTATTATTTATGGTTCGCTCAGGTTCCGATTATGATTACAGAAATTCAGGAAAAACCAGAACTCACTCACAGTGATGCAGCGGGAAATCAGGAGACCGTTGCGATTCGTGTAGAAGATCTGATCGTGGGACGCACGATTCAAAATCCGATCCATGACGCGAATGGTGTGCTCCTGCTGGCTGAAGGTTCCGTGATTACCTCACGTTTCAAAGATTTATTGCGCGAGCGAAAACAGAGCCATGTGGAACTGCACGGTGACGATGCTGCTACTGTAAGTCTGAATGCGCTGGTGGGTAATCCGCTGGTCGATGATCCCAATCGGGGGATTTTTTCGACCGAGTTGACAGAGAAGCTGGATAAGCTGATCGAATCGGGGTCGATGTTCGTCGCCAATACGGGGCCAGCACTCCGTGATTCGATGGTGGTGCATGGCTGTAAAGGATATGACCGGGAACATCGGGAAAACCTGTTCGCTCAGCAGCAGTCCTTCGGCGAGTCACTGGATAATATGATGCGTGGTGCTCTCAAGGGAAGCACGCCGAAGGGGTCTGAAATTGCTGGCATCGCTGCCAATTACCTGACTCAACTGACTTCCGATGCCGATTGTGTGATCTCAGTTGCCATGGAAGCTGGCTCCGACGAAACCCTTTCGCAGCACTGTCTGCAGATGTCGCTGTTAGGCATGGCAATTGGTTCCGAACTGAACCTGGATGAAACCAACGTAAGAAACATCGGTCTGTGTGGATTGGTGCACGACTGGGGCATGGTCAAGGTGCAGGCCAAAATCGGTAAATGGCGTCGCAAGCTCGATCCGCTGGAGCGGATGGAATTGCAGAAGCATCCTATCTTTTCTCTGGAAATACTGGAAGATGTGGCCGGGATTCCGAGTATTGTGCCGGTCGTCTGTTACCAGGTACACGAACAGCCAAATGGTGCCGGGTATCCTCGTCAACGGACTCAGAATATGATTCACCTGTTCGCCCGGATCTTAAATGTGGCGCATTGGTATGTATCACTGACCAGTTCCCGGGAGGACCGCCCTGCCCTGATGCCATATGCGGCCATGGAATACATGCTGCGGATGACTAACACGAAAACGATCGATTCTTCCTCCATGCGGGCCCTGTTGAACCTGCTCTCGCTGTTTCCGGTGGGAAGTTTCGTCACCCTGACAGACGGGAGTGCGGCCCGGGTGATTCGTCGTAACGGGGAAAATTATACGAGTCCGATCGTACAGATCATCCAGACCGCGGACGGCAAACAGGCCGATCCCCTGGATCCGAATTGCATTATTGATCTCCGCCAGAGTGATCTGCAAATAGATCAGGCCCTGCCCACCCCCGGCAAAGATGAGATCGATCTGTCATCAGAACTGTTTTACGGGCAGGTTTAAGCTGCCCTGACCGTTAAATTGCTGCTAATCCGAACCTCATAAGCCGTGAAACTGTCGATATTTGCAGAGCCAGATCCACTTCTCCGGGAAAACTGACGATTCCTGAATCAGAAACGGTGGTTATGCTTGAAACTGATCGCGGAATGGCTTATATTTCCATCTCGCTTCCATTAAGCGATGAATTCACAGGGAGTTAACGCCAGTGATTTCAAAGCGGAAACGAAGGGCATGTAGCTCAGTTGGTAGAGCACAGGACTGAAAATCCTGGTGTCGGCGGTTCGATCCCGCCCGTGCCCACTTTTTAACCAGAAAACGATGCCGAGCGGGAATGTCTTTTGATATTCCCGCTCGTTTGCGTTGGGGGCATGGGAAGAGCGCATGTCTGAGTTCTACGGTACAAACGATATCCTGTATTGTCCCGGCTTTGTCTGGTGTCTGCATGCAGATCCCGGGGATGGTGTGAAGCGACTGCAGCAGCGTTTGTACGAACGTTTTCAGTCTGAGGGGCGACAGGTCGTAGTCGCTGAAGAAGCTGACCCGCGTTCGATGCGAAAACGCCTGTTTCAAGAATCCGCTACGGTCGACTGGCTGGTGCAGAATTCCAGTCTCTCTCAAACTTCAGCCGAACAGACTATCGGCGACTTCCCCGTCCGGGTCGCTCCCCTGCTTTCACAAAACGCTGCGAATCCACGCCGCTTTCTCGGCATGGCTGCAGCCCTGTCAAAAGACCCCGAAGTCCTGCTCTATGACACGATGGGCATGGATCTGGCAGGGATGCGGAGATTGCATGCGTATGTCCGCGTGCGGTATGCAGGCTGTCTGATCTTTGTGACTCCCCGCACGGATTTGCAGACCGAGTTCTGTCCCTCGCAACTCTGTCCAACTCAGGGACAATGCCTCAGGGTTCAACTCTAAATGAGTTGATCACTTCGATGAACCGATCTGATCCTGCTGAAATTCTGTTGCTGGACCTGTAACTCGCGGTACGATGAAAGGATGCTGACATAGGATCCATCTGAAACAGGAGCCGGCGGGATGAATGCGGAACACGAATTGAATCTGGAAACGCTCGAACTGAAAGCCTTTGTGCCTGCGAAGGATTTCGAACTTTCCAAACGCTTTTACTCGGATCTCAGTTTTCAGGTTCCCTGGTCTTCGGATGAACTGGCCTATCTGCATTGTGGTAATTGCACGTTTCTGCTGCAGAAATATTACGTCAGAGAGCTGGCTGAGAATTTCATGATGCATCTCTCGGTCCAGAATGTGGATGACTGGCGGGAGCACGTGCGAGAACAGCAGATTGCCGAGAAGTATGGCGTGACAGTGACCGAACCGGAACAACGCCCCTGGCGGATGCGGGACTTTGTACTATATGACCCCTCCGGTGTATTGTGGCGGATCGCGGAAAACACGGATTGAGTTGTTGCAGTTGTGTTAGCGGGTTTCGTTATGAAAAGACGAATCATCCTACTGTTACTCTTGCTCGCTGGATGCTCAGGTAGCACTCCCTCTGCCGGGCCTGCGATCTCGTTTGATGAAGCTTCCGGCGTGATTACGATCAATCCGGCTGTCGATTCAAAGCAAAAAATCAGTTATGGCTTCTCGCTGGGATCGGTGACTGTGGAAACGCTGGGGCACAAAGAGGGGGAGTTACTCTTCGAGTACACCCACGAAGTCGAAGGGGGCTACACGGTCTATCTTTGCCGGGTTCCCGTGACCGATCAACCAGTGACGATCCAACTGCCGAAAGGCGGTGATACCGAGCCCGAGACTTCGTTTGACCTCGAAGACTGTGAGTTCGTGCGTCGAGGCAGTGTGTTCTTCGATTAATGTGCTGTCTTATTTTTGTGCTGAATAACTTAGTATGGGGAGAGCTGCCACCAAGTCTTGAGAGTCCTCCCGCATTTACTAAGAAACAGGTAAGGCTGCTGACGCAGAGGCTGGCTCGAATGTAAAAATGCACGACGACAGGAAGAAATAAATGAGAACCGGACTGTTGTTAATCGGCGTCATGCTGTGGGGGTGTCAGGAGAGACTGCCCCCTGCGGGAGACAAGATTCCTGTGGAGGCGGACGCGGCGTTGCAACAGGCACCGGTGTGGGAATTGTATTCGCTCGACCCGGATGTGGAACTGGACGAAGAAGACCCCGAGACCTTTCATGGCTGGAAAGTGCTGGGGAGTGTGGAGATCAAAGATAAGTCAACCCGTCAAAAGCTACTGGATTCGCTGCGAGCGAGTGTAGCTGCGAATCCGGGGGTCGTCGCTGCCTGCTTCTCGCCCCGGCACGGGATCCGGTTGAAGCAGAATGGTGAGCAACATGATTTTGTAATCTGCTTTCAGTGTTACCATATCAGGTGGTATCCGCATGACAAACCTGAGTCTGCCTTCAATCCTACGGATTCACCAGCAGACGCATTTAACAGTGTGTTGCAGCAGGCGAAGGTGCCGCTGCCGGCACAGCCGAAGTGAAAGAGAGCATATTTGAGATGTATTATCAGCGGATACTGTACTTGAAACAGAACCCACTTCAGGGCTGAAACGCAAGTGACATTAAAATTATCAGGATTCACTGAAACGATACCAGGATCAACGGGAGTTGCGATGAAATTTAGCTGCTACTGCGGGGAGACAATATTTGACTCGACGGACAATCTGCCTCAAAAGGGGCGTTTAATACCGGATCAGGACTGGCTGGCGATGTTTGATGCGCTGGAGGTCCAGGTTGTGGAACGTCTGGCTGCGGGAACGCTTTCGTTTGAAGCGGCCTGCATGAAGCTGAGAGAACTGATCTGCTCTCCAGTCCGAGGGATGTGGCAATGTGCGAGTTGTGGCAGGCTTTATGTTGATGATCTGGAGGGACAGTTGCAGTGTTACCTGCCCGAGAAAGACGAAACCGATAAGCGAGTTCTCCGCGGCGGGTAGGAAAGAAAACGACCGATTGCTGCTCACAAGGGAAGTGCCTCTGCGGATTGAGACATTTGAACTGCCCGATCCACACAGACTGATTTTGCCGTTGGTGAAAGACAATGAATAACAGTAGGCGACAACCAGAGAAACAAAGCTTGATGAGACAGGCGCAACAGACAGCATTCCGGTCTGAGCGATTATCGCAGATGAAGAAATCCAGGAGATTCTGGGAATGGGCGTCCTGTTTGTCTTTGGTGGCGACATTGATTCTGCCAGTGATAACAGTCTATGCAATTTATGTTTCGATCTCCAACATGCTTATAGGTCGGAGAGGGGTGGGGATTGATGCCTTGTTCCAAATGTTCTCTGTCATTCTACGTCTGGGGGGATCGGAGGTGCGTTCGCCTTAACTGCGTTTTGTATGATCCTAATCTCCAGAGAGATGGTGGTTAAACGGGGAAAGTCGGTAGAGGCACTGACGGTTGCACTTGATACGAAAGGCAGGAAAGGCTCTCAGGGTATCCGTCCGAGTAAGCCAGGCGACAGTGACAGGTAGGTTTGAAATCCATTCAGTTCCAGCGGGGTAAATCATCCCTTTTGTGGGTTGGTTGTGTGACGAGAGCGGCTGGGCATCTTTTTAGGATGAAGTATTCCAGTGTGAAGTTCACTTCTCCGCGGGGGCTTTCTGCTTCTCACTGCAGGCATCGCCCAAGGCGGTCAACAGTGGAGTGAGCGTCTTCACATCGTCCAGTGGGTTCTTTGCGTGGCCGGTACAGCGGAGTTTGAAGAAGGTGTTCGCATGGGACCAGACATAAGTGTCGGAGTTGACCTCACCCTGGTCAGTAGCGAGCTGGTAGCGGCACCAGAGTGCTTTTTGTGGTGAGTCACCCAGCGAGACGGTGCCGTGATCGGTTTCTGTCGCCGAGTTCCAGAGTCCAAGTTCCACTGCCTGTTCGATGCTGGCTTTGGCATGCTTCATTTCATTTTGCACGGGCTCGCTGTTGAGATTGTCGGGAATCTCTTTCAGGCCGCGCGTAAACTGATAGAAGGTCACCCTCATGCCCCCCGCGTGATCGTAGGACACTGAGAAGCCATGGTCGGCGGCCGGTAAGGCTCGGAGAGCGGAGCGTTTCCAGTCGGGGAGGTTCGGGAGTGGAAACACCGGGGGAGGCGGTTCGGCACTGGCCGATTCCTGCTCCAGTTTCTGGATCTCCTGCATAATTGCCTGGTTGGTAGCTTCCTGTTGTGGCGTGGGTCCCGGAACGTTCGCATTTTCCTGGTCCTGGCACCCAGTACAACAAATGAGTAGTAACAGAAATGAGATCTGTCTGGCGTTCCGCATGATGTCTCCGCAGCGAAGATTTTGAGGTTTGTGAATCAGAAGACAGTATTGTAACATGGGGTGATCTGTTGTCGAGTGTGGACCCTGGGAGCGAGAATCCATTGCGAGTTGTCTGAAATGACTGGTGTGCCTGTCCTTCACCCGTAAAGCAAAGTCTGGATGACCTCCCAATCTGAAAGTTCGAGTCTGCGATGTCTGAATTCACCGAAATGATGCGTGCCGTTCAGGCGGGAGACCGTGAGTCAGCTGAAAAAATGCTGCCCCGAGTCTATGACGAGCTCCGTAAGCTGGCTGCAGGATATCTGGCGAATGAGCCGACAGGACATGCGCGTCAGGCCACTTCCCTCGTCCATGAAGCTTATCTGCGGCTGATTGGGAATGACGAGGATTGGAATGGTGAAGGACATTTCTTCGGGGCCGCCGCAATCGCGATTCGCCGCATTCTGGTTGAAAATGCACGGGCCCGCCGAAGTCTCAAGCGTGGTGGAAATGCAGTTCGTCTAGATCTGGAAGAGGTGCTGCCATCCACATTGCCTGAACCCGTAGAAGATCTGATTGCGCTGGACGAAGCCCTCGACAGGCTCTCTACAGTAGATCCCCGGGCTACAGAATTAGTGCAACTGCTTTATTTTTCTGGCCTTACATTAAGTCAGGCTGCAGAAGTGATGGGGGTTTCCCCCCGCACAGCTGATCGATTATGGGCCTATGCCAAAGCCTGGCTACGGAGAGAAATGCGGAGAAATTCAGAAATATCTGAGATTTGATGACGTCCTCTGCTGCTGGTTTTCGCACTGAGGGGTAGCGAGGTTCAAAGAGGGCCATTTGGATCCACTTTGTTCTGTTTTACAGACTCCCCCCTGTTGCATGAGGTCAAATCGTGTCTTTGAAAACCAGAAATCTGATCTGTCTGTTGTTCCTGGTTCTGAATGTTACGGCTTTGCAGGCTGCCGATTATTTCAGACAAATACCCCGTCAAGCAGTGAAGACGGGGGCCGGCTGGAATGGCAAAACGCAGAACGGCAAAGCCGGTTCGCAGGTTACCACTCTGCCCTCCTCAAGTGAAAAGTCGGGGCATGTGCAACGGGCCAATTTTCCAAGTCAAAATCGGAGTAAGGTGATTATTATCCTGGCTAAAGCGGGTCCCGGTCAGGCGAAGCCAGAGCTGGATGCTGCCCGGGAAGAGTTTCAGGAGCGGGTTGAGACTGCCATGAAGGCGATCAACGAACTGTTTGACAAACAGAAGGCAATTGCCATCAAACAGGGGAATACACATGCTGCCGATTTGATTGAACGTCAACGCAGACGGTTTAAGGAGAAACGGGTTTTACCCTCGGTCATCAATACCACTCACTTCGAAAAAGAGATGGTCGTCGCGGTGACGGCGATGCAGAAAGCCTACCAGCATGAAATCGCGGAGTGTGCACGGAATGGAAATCAGGCGAAGGCATCCCTGCTGAAGACGAAGGCCCATAATGAGCTGTCTCCCTGCGTATTTGACGGGCGGCGCAAATACGTTCGCGGGGGTGGCGGGATATTCACAATCCAGGCGGATCAAAGCTGGCTGGAAGTCAAAAACCGGGGTAAGAATCATGTTCGCTTTACTGAAGTGGCCCGCAAGCCGGATTACATCGAGTTAAAAGACAATACAACAGACACGCGACTCCGATTATATCACGACCGGGTTTCACTGAAACATGGTTATTATCCCTGGCGTCACTTCAAAAATGGTCGGTGGGCAAACTAGAATTTTAAGCGCTTCACTTCTTCAGAGAAAAGTCTTATATGAACGAACAGGAAATCTTTATTGCCGCGCTGGAGATTGAAGATCTTCAGCAGCGGGCGGCCTACCTCGATCAGGTGTGCGGCGAAGATCGTCAGTTGCGGGAACAGGTGGCTGCCTTGCTGAATGAGACGGAACAGTCAGGCGAATTTCTCGGCGTCCCTGTGCTGGAGCAGATGCGACGGTCGAGCGAAGCAACACGCGTCGCGGGGGAAGATGCGGGGGCCCAGCCTGGACTGAATGATCTCGACCTGGGATTTCTACAGCCGGCGACGGAAGCTGGATCGCTGGGAGCACTGGGGCACTATGATATTCAGGATCTGATTGGCCGAGGGGGCTGTGGTATCGTTTTTAAGGCGTTTGACCAGCGACTGCACCGGATTGTCGCCATCAAAGTGATGACCCCGGCCATGGCGGCGACTTCTCCTGCTCGCAAGCGGTTTTTGCGCGAGGCGCGGGCCACCGCGGCCATACGTCATGAGAACGTCGTTAATATTTACGCGGTCGAGGAAGCCCCCCTGCCCTTTCTGGTGATGGAATACATTGACGGTAAGACACTGCAGCAGATGATTGATGACAATGGGCCGCTCGATCTGACTACCATCGTGAAGTTTGGGCGGATGATCGCAGATGGTCTTGAAGCAGCCCATCTGCAGGGATTGATTCACCGGGATATTAAACCAGGGAATATCCTGATCGAGTCCGGAACGGGACGTGTCAAAATTACCGATTTTGGTCTGGCACGCGCCGCAGATGACGCGAGCCGGTCTCAGAGCGGTATCATCGCGGGTACGCCGATGTATATGTCGCCCGAGCAGGTTCAGGGGCTCAAGCTGGACCGGAAGAGTGACCTGTTCAGCCTGGGGAGTGTTTTATATGTGATGTGTTCCGGACGCCCTCCTTTCCGTGCCCCGTCGACTCTGGCTGTGCTGAAGCGGGTCGTGGATGAGGAACCCCGGAGTATCCGGGAGATCATTCCTGAAGTGCCGGACTGGCTGGTTGCCATCATTCGTCAACTGCACGAAAAAGACCCCGATCATCGATTTCAGTCTGCACAGGATGTTGCTGAGCGATTAGCCGGAGGTGCGGAAGCAGCAGTACCGATGCGTCAAACCAGGGATGAGTCGACTTCGGCAAAATTAAAAAAACTGAGGCAGAGTCGGTTATCGTGGATGAAGGTTGCGGCGATCCTCATCGTGCTGTTGTCGAGTTTTGGCTTTACCGACGCAACCGGCATCACCCGCTTGCACAGTACTGTAATCCGCTATTTCTCACCCGAGGGAACTCTGGTGATTGAAGTCGAAGATCCCGGTGTGAGTGTTTCCATCGACGGTCAGGAACTGGTAATCAAGGGGACTGGAGTCGAAGAGCTTCGACTGAAACCGGGACAGTATCAGTTCGAGGCTACAAAAGGCGGGGAAGTTCTGAAGAGGGAGCTGATAACTGTTACACGAGATGGGCGCGAAGTGGTTCGTGTCAGTCGGGAGGTGCCACTATCGGCAGCCCCCACCAAGAGAAGTACAACTGAGGTTTCACTTCCCGATCAGTTTGAGAATCAGCTTGGAATGAACTTCATCAAAGTCCCGGCCGGGAGTGCGTATCTTGGTGGCTATGGAGGACTGGCAGGTTGGGAGCATGTGAGCTTCTCACAAGATATTTATATGGGGGCCTGTGAGGTAACACAACGGGAATGGCTGGCTGTGGTGGGTAAGAATCACAGCCACTTTTCTGCTGAGGGAGCAGGTAAAGCAGCGATCGCGTCGCTTTCAGTAGAACAACAGGGGGATCTACCTGTCGAGAGCGTCTCCTGTTTCGATATTCAGTATTTTATCGATGTACTGAATGATAAATATGCGGATCAGGGATGGATCTACCGCCTGCCAACCCGGGTTGAATGGGAATATGCATGTCGGGTAGGACCACGGGGTACTTATTCAAACGGCAGTCATGATTTCTATCTGAAAAAGCCCGTCGATCAACTCTTAACGGGAGAAGCCAATATTGATTTCGGTCTGAATCGGACTCAGGAAGTGGGATATTATTCGGCAAATCGACTTGGTCTACATGATATGCATGGGAATGTATCGGAATGGTGCCTGGGAGTAAAAACTCCTGAGGGACAGCAGGAATATGTGCAATGTGGTGGGAGTTGGCAGCAAAGTTCGAATCGGTGCCGCGCAATTGATTATAGAAAGGAACCTCCAGGCCTCGTTTCGATCAAGGCGGGATTTCGTCTGGTTCGAGTGCGTGCAGATATGCCTCCACCGGAGATTCGTATTGAAATTCCACCAGAACAACGCTCGTCATTAGAATGGGTGGTTTTACATGGAGGGAATGTTACGGTTTTTGTCGGTGATCAGCGAGTTGAAGTCAGTCCAGGCGGTACTTTGCCTGAAGAGATCACTTTTCTACATGCAGTCGATTTGAAAGGAATCCGTTTACTGAATGCTGAAAATGTAGAGAATTTACGAAATACTCCCAGGGTTCGGAATGCGGTCTTTGTCGGGGCTTCTGTTGACGATCTGGTATTTGCCAGACTGATGTCCTTTCCCGGGATTACTTACCTGTCAAATTTGAATGCAGAGGGGGCTTCAATTTCCGATCAGGCTGTCGCTGAGTTACGGCATCTGACCGATCATTTCTTTGGATTGATTCTGTCTGAGACGAAGATATCAGCTGAGGGGCTGAAGCAGATGCGTTATTTGAGCAATCACGGCGTGCTCCTGAAGGAATGCAGGAATATCGACGACGCAGCTTGCCGCGTGCTGGCTGAGACGCCTCGCTGGGTCTGGCTGGGGCTTAGTGGCACTCGAGTTACCGATGCCGGCCTTGAAGAATTACATGTCTGTAAAAAACTGGTCGCAATCGATGTCGTGCGTTGCCCCGTCACAGAAGGAGGCGTCCGCAAACTGGCGGCTGCGCTGCCCCGCTGTCGCATCGAGTGGGACGGTGGTTTTATCGAACCTGTCTCAGGGAAGTGATTTCGGTTTCCGCCTGATGAGAGACGCGGTAGAATGGTCCGACAGAGTCACAGTTAGCAGATTGACGTCTCTCTGAAGCAAATAAAGGCCGGCTATGGAACTCACAGAGACAATGCTGATCTCCAGACGGACGATTCTGGCACTGGCTGCCGGTTCGATGATCAGCGGCTGTAAGTCGGCTGATCAGGAGACCGCTCTTGAATTGAGCTCAACTGAAAAGGTGGAAACGCCCCCGGTAACCGTTAATGGGTGTCACCTGGTGGCGGAACGTCTCAAGCCGTTTGAACCCTGTATGATGTGCTGTGGTCCGGAATTTCCACGAGACGAATGGAATCATAGCACCCTGCACCCGCACCTGGCTGTTTACTCCTGTGGTTGTCTCTTTGTGCCGGGCAGACCCAATGTGCACGAACATGATCCAGAGGAGATCGTGTTGTGTGAAAAACTGTCTGCAGCGATGGCTTCCATTCTCAAAGGTGTGTCGGTGAATTATTCAGAAGGTTCCAGCACCTTTGATCCCTTTTTTGTGACCATCAATCGCGGAGTGGAAAAGCCGACGCGGATTACCGCCTCCCTGATTCGCACCGCTTTCAATAGGGCGATCTATCCACAGGCTAAAATTCAGAGTTCCGTGCTTCAGGAATACAGCCTGCTGTGGGAAAGTTTTGTCGCCGAAGATGCCGCCTGGCTTGCCCAGTGGCGGAAACTGGTTACCTGGTGTGAACGCACGGAACAGATCCACTCCCCCGTATTCGTTGCAGTGGGAGATGGCAATAAAATGAGTGCTACGAATTTCGGCTGTGTGTTCCCGCGGCTTGTGGTCGGGTTGACTGAGGCCGGCAGTCTGGTGGGTGTGATGGCCCATTCGGTACAGACTTAATTGAGGGGGAGCTGTCTGTTAGAAATGAAGGGCCTTTTCAGACAAGTATTTTAGGTACCATGATCGGTGGGAAAACGAATGGATAAAGTGAATCAGTTACCCGAGTTTCGAGTCTCTCTGGAGCGTGTGAAAGAAGGAGAAGAGGCTTATCCGAAGGGGGAAGATATACCACATTATGAATACCACGGACAGCGGACCAAGCTGGGGGGCAGTCCTGACTGGATACAGGGGAATGAAGAGGAATGGCCGGGCTGTCCCCATTGTAAGAACAAGATGCGATTCACAGCACAGATCGACTCTGTTGAGCATGACTGGGATTCGAATCCTCATCGTGTTGATAGCTTATCTGAGGATCAGAAATGGATGTTTGGCGATGTGGGGATGATCTTTGTCTTTTTCTGCTTTGAATGTCTGGAGACAATCTCGGTCTTTGAATGTGGTTAAGATTGTAAATGAGCATAGAAGCATTCATCTGGAACTATCGTGATGGCGAGCCGATCGGGTTTGATTATGCGACAGTATGCGAAATACTTTCAACTGACCAGACAGAGTCTCTGGATCAGTACGGCTGTCTGCGGGTCTGGTTTCAGGAGCCCGATGATGTAGTCGATATTTATCTGGGTGGGAAAGAAGCGGCTGACAGCGGCGATGTCGCTGGGATCATGGTCGCCCGTCCGATCCGGCACCCCGCATTTCTGGAACGGTTGTTTCAAGTGCTGCAGCTGGGGGATGTAATGCTGTTTTACTCCGATGAAACGACGCCGGTCTTCCGAAGCGGTGCGGATGCGGGACAATACCCGGCTGATCTGCTGGTACAACTGGGGGAGCCCCGCTACGTCAATACGCCGGAAGAGCTGGTTCAACAGGAACCATAAAGCGTGAGCGGTTTGTATAGACGCTGTTGCGCATTCAATGTGAGACAGTCTGAGAGAACAGATTGATCACGAGAACTCCGGCGATGATCAGTGCCAATCCCAGAATGGCGGGCAAATCCAGTTTCTGCTTGAAGAGAATCAGGCCAACGCAGGAGATGAGCACAATGCCCACCCCGCTCCAGATGGCATAAGCGATGCCGACCGGGATCATCTTCAAAGCCAGGGAGAGAAAATAGAAGGCGCTCAGATAGGTGACCACCGTGATTGCCGTGGGGACCGGGCGTGTGAACTGCTGCGAAGCCTGCAGCGCAGACGTGCCGATCACTTCCAGCACGATTGCCACTCCCAGAGCCAGATAACAGGTTAACATGATTTGCAGTACCCCGTATCAAGAGACGTCTTGCGAAATTCGGTATGTGTCGAACCAGAGAGGTTCAGTGGATGTCTAAAGATATCGAATGGCGGTGAACTGTCAATGCTGCGGTAAGTCCTGTGGGTAAACGCCGCTGGCTTAAAGAATTTCGGAATAACAAAGAGGGGAAACGACCATGTTACTGGGGTTTGGCTGGTGTCATCTGCGGAGCAGTCGTGAAGCAATCAGGGAGGCGAGGTTGTCTGACATTGATCGGATCGATGCAGAAATCGATGCCGCAGATCAGAAATTATGGAACGAATTTCGAACATGGATGGATGTGTCTGCAGAATGTTTTATCCAGTGGCAACTGTGTGAGTCGTTAAATAATGAAAAAGGCCTGCTGACATGGTGCGTTTCACGTAATCACAGAACGTCTGCAGTGTGGGAGATGCTCGACTGGATCGAGACACACGGCCCGGGAAGCTATGGCCTGTTTTATTGTTACGACGATGAAGACACGCGGGAGAGAAATTATATTGGCCGTCATCCACCGATGGATTATGACAATGTGTTTCGAGTCCACCGTTTACTGCATGGCGTACTGACAGAAATGGATGATCCGTTCTTCGGTCTGGTTCAGGGAAATATTGATCCTGTGCACCCTTATGATCGGGCTGATGAGGATTAATTCAAGAGAGACGGAGGATAACAAAGTCCTGCACAGGAAAGGGCCGCTCATTCCTCTCCAGCGGCTTCGTGCAGTGCTTCGTTGATGGCCCCTTCGAGGGTCGACTGGTCAAACGGTTTGTTGATCAGGCGATAACCTTTCTGGGAGAGGTTGTTCTTGAGCTTCTGGTCGGAATCATAGCCGGTACAGAAGACAACCGGCGGAGGATTGCCCAGGCGACAGATCTCGTCGTATGCTTCGGTGCCGGTCATGAGTGGCATGCACACATCGAATACCAGGCAATGAATATTGTCCCGCTCCTGACGATACATTTCCAGAGCCTCCCGACCGTTGTTCGTAGAGAAGACCTGGTGACCCAGGTTCTCAAGCATACGACAAGTGACCCGCATGACAATTGAATCATCTTCCGCCACCAGAATGGATTTGATGTTTGTGTTTTTCATATCGACCGAATCAGTCTGATTTGAATCTTCAGGCTGATGATTGTCTGAAATGACAGGGATCAGCAATTCGAAGCGGGCCCCCTGGCCGGGAAGGGATTCAAATTCGATGGACCCTCGGTGCTCCTGGGCAGTGGAATAGACCATGGAGAGCCCCAGCCCGGTTCCCTGCCCGACCTCTTTGGTGGTGAAAAAAGGATCAAAAATCCGATCCTGTAAGTACTCCGGGATCCCCAAACCGTTATCCTGGACATAAAAGCCAATGAAGGTTTTTTGTTGGCTCGTGATGAGCCGGTTGCCTATAGTGATGGTTCCTCCGGCAGGCATGGCATCACGGGAATTCAAACAGAGATTGAGAAGTGATTGTCCCAGCAGGAGGGGGTTCGCGATGATGAGGGGCAAGGTGCCGTTTAATTGATAGTCGACATTAATATTCTCGGGGAGTAAGGGGCGGAGTAATACTTTCAGATCTTCGATGATCGAGAGGGAATTACATTCATATTTTTCAACCTCGTCGATGCGACTGAATCGCAGAAGCTGGTTGGTCAATTGAGTCGCGCGACTGATGGCAGTCAAGCTTTGATTTAAATCGGTATGAGCCTGCGAATCGGAACTGATATCATCGCGGGCAAATGAAACAAACCCACCAATTGCCTGTAGCAGATTATTGAATTCGTGAGCGATGCCCCCTGCCAGTTCCCCAACGGCCTCCATGCGTCCTCTGTGCCGAACTTTAAGTTCATTTTGTCGTAACGTCTCTCGCGCCGTTTCCAGTTCCGTGATGTCGATTGAAATGATAAGTAATCCTGTTTCAGCATTATGCATTTTCAGGGGAACTTTACTCGTGTCTAATATCATAGGCCTACCGTTTTTTGACACACTGGTCTCGATCTTGTGCATTACCGGATCGCCAGATTGCATAATTCGCTGATCTTCATCGATGTTTGATTCAGAATGAATGCCTGTCAGCGATAAATTCAGATTTGAATTGCCGATAACATCTCGAGAGGAATCAAATCCCCAAAACTCAAGAAAACGATCATTACAGCCCAGGTAATTGGAGTCAGCATCCTTCCAGGAGACGGCAAATGGAATGACATCCAGAATGGTCTGCAGCAGGTCGTTTCTTTCGTCCAGTAACCGTTGTGTACGTTTCTGTTCAGAAATATCCAGATGGACTCCCACCAGACGGGTGGGATTGCCGTCCGAATCGCGATCTACTACCTGCCCGCGGGCCATGGTCCAGCGGTAATGCTTCTCTTTGCAGAGTAGGCGGTGCTCAGAAACAAATGTGTCATGTTTATCACGTGTGATGAATGCCAACTTCTGCGTGAAGCTGTCGATATCATCGGGATGGATACGCTGTTCCCAGGTTTCGAGTTTATGCTCCAGGGAGCCAGGTCTGGCACCCACCAGGTTCTCCCAACTCTCATGGAAATAGACTTCGTCTTCTATTGGATTCCAGTCCCAACTGCCGACTTGCCCACCGGCAAACGCGAGCAGCAACCGTTCCGAGTTTTCCTGTGCTCGACGATTGGCTTCAATCAACTGATTCTGAAATTCGATGCGGGAAGTGACATCGGTCTGAATGGCCAGAAAGCCGGTGTGTTCGTCTGCTTCGTAAAGGGGCATACATTCGATGCAGTTCCAGTACCCCTCTCCCTGCTTTGTGTAGTTATAGATGGTGACCTCGAAGGGTTCTGCAGTCTCGATGGCCGTGCGCATTGTCTGGATCACCTCGGGATCACTTTTTTCACACTGCAGGAGATCCCCCGGTTTTTTCCCGATGACTTCATCGAACTGGAAACCGGTCATCCGTTCGAAGCCTTTGTTGATCCAGGTGATCAGACCACGATTGTCCGTAACAACCACGGCATTGATGGTTTTCTCGATGACCTGTTTCAGAGTGTTGACGTCGATCGAATTTTCAAATGAGAAATTCATGAATGCTTTGGATCACTTTCCCGAAGTTGACTGACAATTTTTTCCAGTTCATCAGAGGACAAAGGCGGTGTGTGCAGGACTTCCGTCATCTTGTTTGTTTTTTCAATCGCGGTCAGAAAGACATCCTGCGAATCCATTCTTCCTTTATCGTAATATTCAGATAGCAGTTGATTTACTTTTAAAATCCGTTGTGGGACGGGCTGATCGCACATCTCTGCGAAGGCTTCCGCGACCCGCATGCAGCGGACCAGCCCCTGTGTCATGATAGGCAGGTTCATGTCGCTGTCATCCTTGTGATGCGCATACACGGGCTGCACTATGGAAAACGGGAAACTCCAGGATTGCAGCACGGCTGCCGAGACCATCCCATGGTCGGTATTGGTGACCATGTTCTCGGAAGTGGTGAACTGTAAGGTCGGGATATTACGGACTCGTTTCACGACCCGCTCAAAATAGACTTCCCCGTAGTGCTCAGCCAGCACCAGGATGCCGATATCTTGCAGGATCCCCAGCAGGTAGGCCGTTTCCGGTGGGACAGAATCATAATAACGGGCGACTGATTCTGCAGTGGCAGCGATCAGCGAGGTGCGTTTGAGATACCAGTGACGAAATTCTTCCGCCCAGGGCTTCATCAGTTTGGAGTGGACCGTCCGCAGTCCCAGCGAGAGACAGATGGCAATTGCCTGTCGGGGGCCCAGCAGGGTGACGATGCCTTTGAGATCTTTCTGTTTTGATGAAGCGGCAACCTGTGATGAATTCGCGACCTTGATCAACTCGGAAGTCAATCGCGAGTCGGTTTCAATTTCGCTGACCAGTTGCGGGATCGAAATTTCCAGAGACGAGCGGGCAGCATGTTCGGCAAGCCTGGTGAGTACATGTGGAATGGGAGGTACATCACTGAATTCGGTGACCAGGCGGCGGGCCGCGGAATCAATCATCAGACAATGGTGTGAAAGACGCGACATGAAGCCGTAGGCCATGTTCAGAATTTCGGTTTCGTTGGTGTCCTCTTCAATGGTCCGTTCCACTCCCTGGCAGTTATCGATGTTGAGTCGTTCGATGGAATCCCGGGAGCCTCTCAGGAATGCGGGAATATTGATCAGGTCTGCGTGCAGGCGCTCGACAATCTGATTTCCCCGCAGGAATCCCGAGATTTCCTGATCAATGATCAGCAGATCAACTCGTTTTTCATTTACAATCTCCAGCAGGTGATCAGTGCTGAGGGCGATGATTACATCCAGGGGCGATTCAGCGGAAGCCAGTACAATACGGTGACAGAACGACGTGTCGGGACTCAGGACAACGACATTGTGCTTCGAGCTGGAGGGGGTTGCGGCGGCAGAGGCCGTTTGAATCGGTTTCGAATCTTTTGTGTGAGCAGCGGCACTTTTCTTCAGGATCTCCAGCATGTTCTGCGAAAATTCTTTGTAATCAACGGGTTTGCGATAGAGGTGTTTGATACCCCGCTTCCGCAGATCTTCGTCAATTAAGTCTTGCATGATGCCGGTGAGCACACAGATTTCCGGTCGCTGGTCCTGCCGTTGGATCAACTGCAGACATAAGGCGTGTCCATTCATTTGCGGCATTTTGAGGTCAACGATCACCAGGTCATAAGTATGGCGCTGGCACATATCCAGGGCAGCCATACCGTTTTCTGCCGTATCACAGCGAATACCAACCTTGCTCAGTGCCCGGGCCAGCAATTGCCGCAGGGATGGTTCATCATCAACAATCAGGGCGTGGTATTGAAAAGAATTTATGGCTAAATCCTCCGAAAACTGAGTCTGTCGTGTGATCGGCAGACTCACTTTGAAAATATAGGATACATGAAAACGAAGGAAGTATGAAACGGTGCATAGTCAGGCGGGACTGAGTGACTTCAATGTTTCAGGCGCAGAGAGGATCGGTATAAAATTAGCGATAATGTGATGTGTTCAAGTGAGATTATGACATCATAGGACGCGAAACTGTTATGTTAATAAACAATCGACGTGCGGTTTGAAAGAAATCAGTCTGGCATTACTGATTCGTGCAGTGCGCTATGTCCTGCTACAAACCCAATGCTAACACTAGAGAATATCAGAGATAAAAAATATTTGTGATGATACGTAAGGGGAGATCTGGATACCCAGAAAATATTGCTGAGAACAACTATGAGGACTCTTTTTTGGATGTGAAGTGAAGCTATCTAGCGAAGTATAATCATACAAGATCGTACTGATTATATTTCTTGATTTTAGTCTGGTTTGAGGAATATGCCTCATTTTAGCTGATGGCAGAGAAGCAAATTAGTCGCATGAGGTGAGACATAATGTCGTGATCGTCAGGGGGGAACGGGACTACTCATCTCAATTAGTAAAACTACCGATTATAAGGTGTGTGGAGGCAGATAGATCGTGAACTCAGTTTCGTGCTGTAATAGAACACTGTGGATGGCTGGTTCTGCTCCTGATGCAACAAATCCCCGTTCCTCGAGAAGTGAGAAGCGCGGCGAGGTGATCCTGCCGACGGTTGGCTGCAGCCGGTCATGCCAGATCTGATATGTGCCCAGTCGCCCGTCGCGGCGATAATAAAAACCTTTGCGGGGGTGGGTTAAGATCACCAGTCCCGTTTCCAGGTCATCAAAGCCTGACAGTTCGGTGGGGGGGCTGGCCGGTATCCTGAAGTTCGACTTCCGCGTCGGCCCAACTGTCAGTTGTCTGCATGCGATAGCGAGTATAACGGCGTGTTGTCTCGTCGTAGTTACAGTCAAAGCTGATATGCGCCCGATGCCAGGGGAGTTTCCAGAGATGTCGGGGGATGGAAACGGTCCAGGAGTCCAGGGACGTACCGATGAACCATGCAACGTGCTCGCCGGTTTGGGTATCAGTGACGTATACTCGATAGTTCGTCTGGCCGAAACGCCATCTGATCCAGGGAAAGCGGACGAAGCGGAAGTCCTGATCCATGAAGGGGACCACTGAGAGTAGTGCCCTCTCCTGTCCATCGACTTCCACCAGGTCGAGTTGGAAGCGGGGATGGATCAACGGACGAAGTACTGCCGGGTCGATCAGACAGGTGATGATGGCGAAGTGCGCGAGCGTGGTTTCAACATCAATACCACGAGCAGGCTGGCGTGCGAGGAGTTCGTCGTTGAAGGTGAGATTGTCCATCGGGATTATCAGAAGACGAAGTAAGTGATTTAACCGGGCACGAGTGCTGTGTGATCTTTAAGGTTGCGAAATTTATAGCGGGAGGCATGTTCGACATAAGGGGTCGCCAGATCGTAGGCCTGGTGTCGGTCGGTACCTGTGGGGGGACATGTCACTCTCCTTTATCTTTCTCTGCATTTGATTTTGATTTGGGGAGATTGAGAAACAGCAGGAGCATCAGTCCCACGGCCAGGGTACCTACGCGGAACAGGAGTTGGGCAGTGTTAGCGGAGGGACCTTTCATGAACAGGTAACCGCTCATGAAAATCATCATCAGGGGAATAAACAGGCGGTAGTTGATGGGCTGCTGCGGATCGCTCATGACTGGTCCTGCGAATGGATCGGGGAATTCAGAAAGGACAATGAACGCTATTCTGGTCGTAGAATGTTCAGCTGTCAACACGCTTGCTTCGAGTGTGTGTTTCTTAAACTGTTGGACATCGTCTTTGAGATCGTGTGTTTTGACCGTACTTGAAAAAAAACAAAATCAATAAATTGATCACTGCGTAAGAATGTCGTAGTGCAGCCCTATTGATTTCAAACGAGACGAGCTGCTACAGATGTAGTCATTCTTCAAGCTGTCATAACAGACTCAAAGTGTGATCGGTATGATTTTGGTAGATGACTGGAGAGAGTAACGAATCTGATTGTGAATTCAGAAAATAAGTTTGATTCAGGGTTATTTACGATCCTGTATTGACAATCTGATTCTGAGGCATAAACTCCAGACGCGGTAAGTGTAACGGAACGGATTCCCTTCAAGCTCACTGATAGCGAGAAAGCCGACAAGACGTCGCCGCTTACCTCGCTCGTCACAGGTCAGTGATCCGAAGAAAAGATGCGAAGTTGAAACCAGATGGTTCGATTTCGATCAGGAAAGGAACCGAACAATGCTCGTACTGTCGAGACGTCCCGATCAAAAGATCGTTTTTCCCTCCATCGGTGTCACGATCAATGTGCTTAAGATCCGAGGCGGTGTTGCCAAAATCGGCATTGATGCCCCTCGTGAACTGGAAATTTTGAGAGAGGAAGTTGCTACCAATCAAGGAAGCGCGACCTCATTTGCTGACCGACCTTCCATGCTCGTCAATAAGAGTCAGCATGATCTGCGAAACCGGTTGAACACAGCACGGTTGGCAGTCTACCTGGCTCAGTTACAGATTCATCAGGGCGATAACGCTGAGGCAGCTAAAACTCTGGAGACCGTGGTGGAAGGCTTTAAAGAAGCTGAGAAAATCATGGCCGCGCAACGCTCGCCACAGAAGTTGCGTGCCCTGCTGGTCGACGATGATCGCAACGAACGCGAACTTTTAGCGTCCTGCCTGAAATCGTTCGGTTATGATGTCGAGACCGCCGGCGATGGTGTTGAGGCACTGGAATACCTGCAGGAACATCAACTGCCGGATGTGGTTTTGCTGGATATGGCGATGCCTGTCTGTGATGGTCCCCTGGCGGTACGTCACATCCGCCAAACTCCCTGGATGCGAAACCTGAAAGTATTCGGCGTCAGTGGTGCTGATCCTCGTGAAGCCGGCGTAGCCATCGGTCCTGAAGGTGTGGATGGCTGGTTCAAGAAGCCGCTGGATCCCGCACGTATGATCGGGCAGATTCGCCAGGAAACGTTTGGCTCAATCACTACGGTCTAATTACCGCTTTTTTTGAGCAAGGCTAACAGTCGGTCGAGGTCCAAAGGTTTGACCAGGTATTCGTCGAATCCCGCCTCTTTTGCACGTTGGATGTCTTCTGGCTGACCATAGCCCGTTAAGGCGATTAGAAACAGGTCGTCACCGCGTTCGGATCGTAGTGTGCGGGCGACTTCATTACCATTGAGTACGGGGAGTCCCAGGTCGATTACTGCTGCATCGGGATCGGTATTTCGAATGAGCTGGAGACCTGTTTTACCGTTCTCCGCGGTACTCACGTCGAAACCTTCCATGCCCAGTAAGGCATTCAGCATCTCGCGGTTGTCCTGCTGGTCTTCAATGACCACAACGCTGCGGATCTGTTGCCTGGACTGTTCGCGATGAGAGTGACTGCTCGATTTTCCGTTCCCCTCTGAGGGTTTCGATTTGCCGTTCCCCCCATTGGATGTTTCATCAATCTGGCTGAGATCCTGTTGCTCCAGCAATGGCAGACGAATCGAGAAGACACTACCCCGATTGATGCCTTTGCTTTTGACCTGAATGTCGCCATCGTGCCCATCGATGATGAATTTGACCAGGGAGAGACCAACGCCCATGCCGCCATCCTGATCATCGTGAGTGCGATGCGACTGGACGAACGGTTCAAAGATGGTTTCCATCATCTCGCTAGAGATCCCTTTACCGTTATCTTTTAATTCCAGAACGGCACCATCCGACTCCTTGCGGACATTCATTCGAATGACATCGCCCCGAAATGAGTATTTTACTGCATTGTCGAGTAAATTCACGACGACCTGCCTTAAGCGGTCTTCATCCCCATAGAGGTTCAGCGGATCGTCTGTGATATTCAGTTCCAGTTCCTGGTCCTGCTGTTTGATGGAAGGCAGCATCGACTCGATGGCTTCCTGCAGGGGATCATGCAGATCAAACTTCTTCTTACGGAGTTCCAGTTTGTCCTGGGTCATGCGTGAAATATTCAGCAGGTCGTCCAGCAGGCGTGCCATGTGAGCGGCCTGTCTCTGGATGACGGAAACCGCTTTCTGCGATTCTTCAGTTTCGCTGATGCGATTGTTCAATAATCGAGACGCACTGAAGACAGCACTGATGGGGTTGCGAAGTTCATGAGACAGCATGGCCAGGAACTGTTCGCGATTTTTGACTGCCGCAGCCAGCGAATCCTGGGTCCGTTTCAGAGTGTTAATATCGATGAGAGTCAGTACAACGCCCTTCAGATCCCGCTTGGAGCGGTACGGCAGGACGCGTAGATACATCCAGCGTCCCTCATCATCCTGGACTTCTTCTTCGAGCGGTTCTCCTGTCCGCAATACATTTCGAATCTCTTTGATTAAACCGGGGCGGTCAATATGATGGGCGAAACTGTCAATGCAGCGGCCCATGTCGTGCGACATCAGCTTGAAAATGGGTCCGATCTGGGGAGTGAATTTCCGAATGCAGAGGTTTTCGTCCAGGAAGACGGTCGCGACATCGGTACTCTCCATCAGACTGTCCAGGTCGGAGGTCATGTCCGTCAGGTCATTGATCTTGTTCTGATACTCGGCATTAACGGTATAGAGTTCTTCATTGACCGAATGGAGCTCTTCGTTAGTGCTCTGTAACTCTTCGTTGGAGGCGATCAATTCTTCGTTCGCTGCCTGCAGTTCTTCATTGGATGTCTCCAGTTCTTCAACAGTGGCCTGCAGACTTTCCTTGGTGTGCTGCAATTCGGTTTCCAGAGTCTTGATGCGTTCCCGGGCGATGCGCTCCGAACTGAAATCTTTCATGTGGGAGCTCGAATCGCGGCTGGTATCCGCTTCATCATCATCCATCTTTTCAAACATAATCAACAACTGCTGTTGAGTCGCGTGTTTGTTTTCGACAGGCTCGATGGAGACACGATACAGGCCCTCTGCACTACCCGAGTCGACGCGCATGCCGCTATAGCAGACGGGAACCTGGTCTTTGCTGATGCTCTGCATGGCTGCCAGCAGCGCTGTGCGGAGATCGTCTGTAAACAGATCGAGTGCGTCTTTACTCGGACGGCCTTTGCGGATCTTCATGAATTTTTCCGCGTCGCCGAACACGTGCAGCAGTTCGCGGGATTCGTCAATCAGGACAGCAGCCGGCATGTGATGTGCGAGGACCCAGTCGTAAGCACCCAGCAGACTGATATCCATCAGTTCGCGTTTCTTAGTTGCGGGCTGCCTGGTTTCTTCGACTTTGGTTGAAGTCAGACTGGTGTGGGTCAACGGGCCTCGGATATCCGCGGGCAGACGGATATCACGACGTTTGTGGTATAGCTTCCAGTGTCCATCGATCACTTCAAACTCATCTGAGAGTTCCCCGGGGGACTCACTGGGGCCCAGCATGAGAATGCCGTTGGCTTTGAGGCCAAAGTGGAACAGGGACAGAGCCCGTTTCTGTGCCCGGCTCTGGAAATAGATCAGCAGGTTCCGGCAGGAGATGAGATCCAGCTTGGTAAAGGGAGCGTCTTTCAACACGTTATGGGGTGCGAAGACGATCATTTTACGCAGGTCCGGATCGACAGAGTAACCCTTCTGTGTTTTATTGAAGTAGCGTTTCAGACGTCTGTCGGAAACTTCCTTGAAGGCGTCTTCTTCATAGTTACCCGCACTGGCAAACTCGAGTGAGGCTTTATGTGCATCGGTGGCAAAGATCTTGATGTTGATGGGGCGGCTGCGTTCTTCGAGTTGTTCGTGGAAAAGAATCGCGATGGAATATGCTTCTTCCCCGGTTGCGCAGGCGGCGATCCAGATACGGATTTCTTCTTCAGGCGGGATACTGTCGAGCAGATTCGGAATGATCTTCTTTTCCAGAATCGAGAACGCTTCCGGATCGCGGAAGAAACGGGTGACGCCGATCAGCAGGTCCATGTAAAGCGAATTCAGTTCCTGGGAATTCTCCCGCAGCTGTTCTGCATAGTCATTGATCGAATCGACCTGCTGCATCAGCAGACGACGCTGAATTCTCCGGCCGACGGTGCTGGACTTGTAATGGGAAAAATCGATGCCGTATTCCTGGTTCAGGAGCCCGAAGATCAGTTCGACTCCCTCGTCCAGCGGTTTTTCTTCAACCTGATTCGAAGTCAGGCTGTTGCTGTGAAAGGTGACATGCTTTTCAATGGCCCCTGCAATTTCCGCTGGTTTCAGGATCAGATCAACCAGTCCCGTTTCTCGTGCCGACTGGGGCATTCCATCAAATTTTGCAGTTTCATTACTTTCACAGATCACCAGTCCTCCCGCATCGTGGACGTCGCGAATACCGCGCGAACCATCGCTGCCACTGCCCGAGAGCACGACCGCAATCGATCGGGAGCCTGCTTCCTGAGCCAGTGAGCGGAAAAAATAATCAATGGGTAGCGTCAGGGTTTCTTTGGGATCTTTGTCTCGCAGACGAAAACGTCCATCAGCGAGGATCGCCTCTTTCTTCGGCGGGATCAGAAAGATCCGATTGGGAGAGATCGGCAGTCCATCTTCCGACTGTTGGATGGGGATGTCAGTCCGCCGCGCCAGAAGCTCATCCATTACACTTTTGAAATCCGGGGACAGGTGTTGTACCACGACAAAAGCGATGCCGCTATTCACGGGAACTTTCGTGAACAGCTCCTCCAGGGATTCCAGTCCACCTGCTGACGCACCGACGCCCACGATCGGAAAACTGCTCGGTTCATCGTCCTCATCTGAATTACGATTGGTTTCACCCAGATTAGCATTATCGCTGTTCATCGTTGAATGTCCTTTTCTCAGATTGCTCTGAATCAGCTTGCGATCATTTTGATGCGCTTCAAATCTTCTCTGTATGCTTTTCGCAAAAGCGAACCGCATGCCATTCACGACCACTGAGTGTCGGGTGTGTTGTAAGTGACTGTATTTCAGTGGGTTATGTGAGGTGTGGGAGTGCAGCGGTTTGACAGGGACGTCAGAGAAATGGCTGCCAATCGATCAGCAAGGCGGCTGAGAATACGGTTTTTGAAGAGCCTGTTCAGATGAATGTGCAGTGCAAATTAAGACTACGGATCTCGCAGGAATAACCAGAGAAAAATCGAGAACAGGCCGAGCAGTCCCAGGCCGAGATGCAGCGCCGCGACACTGATCGAACCTGCGAGCACGTTGCCGGTAGCGAGTGGCCAGAAGGGATGCATGTCGGCGTGCATCAGGCTGTCGAGGAAGACATGAGAGACTCCGCCGATCAAGCCAGCGAGGAGGGACTGTAAAAGCAGCCGTGTCTGGGAAGTTTGCGCGAGTCGCTGTTTCCAGCGTGAGGTTGGGGGCATGAGTCGGGCCAGGAACAGTATGAGTCCCCACATCAGCAGACCGGCCACGAGACCTGCAGCGCTGCCTCCCAGGTAGGTATGCAGACTGCGGTGGAGCGGCAGTTCATTGCGGCTCATATAGTAGAGCACTTCCACATCAATCAGCACGTTGGCCGCCATGAAGGAGGTCAGCCAGAATGAACGGGGACCACAGGCTTTGGTGAGCAGGCCGGGACTGAAATGAAACGGGGTTAGTGGAATGAGAGAACCTCCGTGCTGAAAATTTACTGGCCGGAATCATAGTCGGATGAGCGCGAATCTGTCTATCGCTGTTTGGACGTGTCTGGGGGATGCTGGCTGGAAATAGTTCTTGAATGCCGGTTTGCACGGACTATGATGGCGGATGTATGACTGTGCCCAACGGAGGTATCCCATGTGCGTCGCTGCATTTATGCCTGGTTTTTTTGAGCTGTTGATTGTCTGTTCGATGGCAGTGCTGGGAGTGGTTCCTTTCTGGATGATTTGCAGCAATGCCGGCTTTCCGGGCTGGATCAGCCTGTTGATTCTGGTTCCGATGTTGAATGTCGTCCTGTTGTTCTTTATCGCCTTCGCTGAGTGGCCTGCGTTGAAGGCGCAGTCAAATCGAGAGCCCTCTGAACATTGATTGAATCGGCGCCTTGCAACAGACAGGCTATTGGCCTGGTACCCCCTGCTGCGGAGGCGTGTTACGCAACTGGCTGGGGTCGGGCTCGACCGTGACCAGCAGGAAGTTGCACCACACATTATCTTCCGGCTCGCCTCTGGCAATGCGCTGATAACACCAGCGCATGGGATTGATTACAGGCTGTCCGGCCTCCTCAGTGAGTTGGAGTGTGACGGCTTCTGTTTCGGGATCGTATTTCCATTCACTCGGCTTGACTGTTTTAATCACCTCGCCAAGATAGGCTCCCCAGAGATAGCTCCGCGCAGACGGCGTGATCGAGCGGTCCGCGTTTGGATCCTGAAGATAGTGTTCCCGCGATTTGGCCAGAATCTGTTCTACTTGCTCAACGGATTCGGGTGAGTAATCCAGGTCGACCTGAAATACGTCTTGCGCTAACCGGACTGCCCGCTCTGCCTCTTGTTTCATATGGCCGGAAGCTCCCAGCCGATCGATTTCCGGCAGACTGACATAATAATGGCTCAACTGCACACAGCCGGCGACTCCCAGAATAATGAGCAGGATGATTACATAAATTCTGAGATTACTTTTGGGAGATTTGGTCGTTACGGGGGCTGTTTCGTTCATGAGTTCGCTTGATCTGCAGAGAGGAAAATTCGCGCTGGGACTTATTTTACGCTACACAGCAGGCCGGGAGAATATCGACAGGTCGAAATAGAGCAGATGTCGAAAGATCCGCTGCAGCGAACAGCAATTGACAGTCTCCCCTGCTCTTTTATCATGACGGGATGGCTGTATTCGCAAACATCATCTTTCTGTTGATTTTATTCACGATCGGATTTGCAATCATTGCGCTGATTTTGATGGGGGCGTTATCTCTATTGCGTGTCAATCGAAAGTGGCGGTGGCTGCTGGGGGCGTTTGTGATTTACTGCAGTGCCCTGGGAATCTGGCAATACGGGTTATCACGTCCAGCCGCCGTCTTTGAACGGCAGCTTGGCTTTGCCCCACCAGCTGATGTCTGCGAGTTGAAGTCTTCTACATGGATCCTGGGGGATGCGGGACAGATCCGGCTGTCGTTTAATGGGAGCCGTGAGACGGTGCAGCGGATTCTGAAACGTGGTCTCCAGCGGCAGGAAGATATGGGATTTCTGGAACGTTATCATCGCGAGTTTTCAGAATACTTCGTGCACGAACGGGAAGAGCTGATTTATAACAAGGATACCGGGCACGTGGAATTTACCTGGCAGGGCATTGATTAAAAAGTAAGTTTCAATCAGCGCTGTTTTTTCCTGCCGAACCAGCGGCCGAAGAGGGCGTAGCGATACCAGCGGAAGTATTTGGGGAGCCAGCGGAAGAGCTGAAAGCGGGACTCGCCGGCGTCGCGGTCTTTCCAGGTGGTGGGAATCTCGCCGATCTGTTCGCCGCGGACAAAGGCCTTGGCGGTCAACTCCAGGGCGATTTCGAAGCCCTGCTCGCTTTCGATCTGCAGTTCATTGACCAGGGCGGCGTCATACAGGCGGAAATTATTGGTCGCGTCGTGGGTGGGGAAGCCGACCAGGTAATAGAGTGAGAGTCCCGCCAGGCGGCTGAGCGTGCGTTTGAGCAGCGGACCGCCGAGTTGCCTGCCTCCCTGCATATAACGTGAGGCGCAGACGATCCGGCATCCAGAATGATAAAGCTCGAGCATGGGTGCGACATCGTTGAGGTCGTCGGAGAGGTCGGCCATGATGACCAGGGCCGGTCCGTTGTCTGCTGCCTGGAAGCCGGCCCGGATGGCATTCGCGGGTCCCCTGCCCAGTTCGTTTTTGACCAGTGAGAGATAGGGACGCGTGGTCGCCAGTTCGCGGGCCACGGGAACCGTGGTGTCTTCGTCAAAGTCGTAGACAACCAGCACGCGGAAAGGTTGCGGCAGCCGCTGGTCGATGGCATCGATCAGGCGGGGGAAGTTTTCGTCCTCGTTGTAGACAGGGACGATGACCGAGAGAGGAGTGGCTGCCTGCTCCATCAGATGGTTCCGCGTGCAATCTGTTCTTTGATCCAGGGGATGACCTCGTCCAGCATCTGATCCAGAGTGGTGTCGGCGGTGAAGCCGAGCATGTCTTTTGCCTTTTCGACTGCGGGAGAGCGATACTGCACATCGTGCGGGAATGGCTGTTCGCTTTGATAGCGGAAAGGTTTATCGGGCCCATGAATTTTCTGCCAGATCGTCTCGGCCAGTTCGAGGACCGTCGTCGCCTGGGGGGTGGAGAGGTTGAAGTCTTCGTTGAGGGCCTGGGGATGTTCGACACAGAGCCGAATACCCCGGGCAAGGTCTCCGCCGTAGGTGTAGTGACGGACCTGAGAGCCGTCGCCGAGAATCTGCAGCGGGTCCTGCCCTTTCATGATTTTCTGGACGAGGTCGGGGACGACATGGCTGAGAGCAAGTTCAATATCGCCCGATTTGACATCTTCATCGGTGACAGCCCGGCGTTCACCGATGCCGACGCAGTTAAAGGGGCGGGCAATTGTGTAAGGCAGACCGTATTGCTGATGTGCTCCCTGGGCATAATACTCCACGGCGAGTTTCTGAAAGCCGTAGGTCGATTCGGGAGGCGGGCAGGTGCGCTGGTCCCCTTCCTGACTGGGAAACTGCTGCGCACATTCAAAAACCATCGACGAGGAAATGACGGTGATTTTCTGTAGTTGTCCTTCGCGATGGGCGGCGAGAGCCGCGTCGAAAGCGGCCGCTGTGATGCGTTCATTTTCTGCGAGCAGGTCGTAGGCGAATTTATGGAAGTAGGAAATACCGCCGATCATCGCGGCGCCGGCGATGAAGTGATCGCAGCCCTTGAGCAGCCGACTGAGCAGGTCGATGTCTTTGGCATCGGCCTGCAGGAATTCGTAGCGGGGATGTCCCTGGTGAGCGGGACTCAATTCGCCGTACTTGGAGAAATTGTCCAGCCCGACGACATCGTAGCCGGCCTCCAGCAGTTCTCCGACGACATAGCTGCCTATAAACCCGGCGGCGCCGGTAATCAGAACTTTCATGGCTCCTGCCTTGTTGTAAATCCAAATACGTCAATCAGGGGTTTGGTGGTCTGTAAACTGCGATACTCGTCGTGACAGGCCCCGAGGATCAGAATGTCTGACTCCTGCTGAATGGTTTCGAGCGAAACAAAATCGGAACTGTCGATGAAGGGATCGGTACAAAGCACCCGCCGGCATTCCAGCGTCAGCACTTTTCTGAGTTTGTAAGATAAAGAACTCCGCGGGTCATCGCAATTCCCCTTGAAGCCCATTCCCAGAATCCCGACCGTCAAGCCGGTCAGGTCGTGATTTTTCTTGAGTCGTTCCACAATGAAGCCGGGGAGTCCCTCGTTGACCGCCATCGCGGTCTGACCGAGGGTGAGCAGGTTGTGATTGAAGGAAGCCAGCTGCATGGTGTCCTTGAGCAGACAGGGGCCGCCGGCAAATCCGGCGCGGGCAAAGCCGTTCATGCGGGGGTATTTGTAGGTGATCGCATGATAGATGAGGTCGAAGTCGGCCTCGTAACGCTGGGCCAGCATGTAGAACTGATTCGAGATCGCGAAGTTAATGTAGCGATAGGAATTGGTAAACAGCTTACCCAGTTCGGCTTCGACGGGGGAAAGCTCGATCACTTCCTGACCGAAATCGGAGAAGAAGCGGGCCGCCCGCTGTGCTGCCTGTGGGGAACAGCCGCTGACTAACTGGGGGAGTTGTGTCAGTTCCAGCAGTGCCCGGCCCTGGGCAATCCGTTCGGGGCAATAAGAGACCTCGATCTGCAGGTCACGTTCGGCGACGAGTCGCCCCAGACGCTGGGTGACTCCGGGGAAGACCGTACTGCGAATGATCAATAACTGACCGGGGCGGCAGTGCTGGAAGACATCTTCCATCACCTGATCGAAGGCTCTGAGACTGGGGTCGAGATATTCATCAACCGGGGTGCCGATGGTGACGATGATCACATCCTGTTCGGAAAGCGCCGTGAAGCTCGTGGAACAATGCAGGCGACCGGATTCGAGAACTCGGGGCAGAAGCTGGTCAGCGTTGATTTCCTGGAACGGCATCTGGCCAGAGCGGATCGTATCGAGCTGCGCCTCGTTGAGATCGACGAGCGTCACCGTGTGTCCGCAGTCACACAAGGCCAGGCCGAAAGGGAGTCCCACATGACCGCCTCCCCCGATGATGGCCACGCGGAGAGGATGTTGCACCTGTGTCGTCTCTGTCTGTCCCTCATGTGCGTTCAACCGGTGACTCCTGTGCTGGTGATGATGGTTGTCATTTCTGACTGGTCTGATCGAGGCTCTGTACCGGGCTGTCTTCCGGCACATAAACTTCGACAAAACAGCTGAAGGGATCATCCGGATCTCCCCAGGTTCCCACGAGACGCCCTTTGAACTCTTTACTTAACCCCCTGTCCTGCATGTCATGGCTGACAATTAGGTAATCGTAGGGAAAAGGACGTGCATCAAAGGCGAATTCGCGGTTGTCCCCGAGGAGCGTCTGACGTCCCGCGGCTGCAAAGTTGAAGACATAGGCGCGATCGACCGTATAACGGGCGTCTGCAGGTAACTCCTGAATGATCCGACTGATAAATCGAGGTGCATTGTAATTCACATTCGACCAGTTCGCAATGTGAGCGCGCCATGTGCGGATTCCTGAGCCGGGAAGCATTGCCAGCACAAGACAGGCTGCACCGATTAGTACCGGAAGACGCCAGACGACACTGCGGTTCCAGAGTAGCGTAGCGAGGCGGCTCAGCCCCCAGCCCAGGCAGAGGAACAGGAGCAAGCCGGGATACGACCAGTAGCCTTTGGTCGGGTGGTGTCCCTGGCAGGCAATGAGCAGGTAAATAGAGGACCAGGTAAGCAGCAGCAGGATGCGCTGACGATGGTCCCGGGAGCGCCAGGCCAGGAGAGTGCCGATGACTAATCCTGCGGCCATGAGTGAGAGCTGAATCGTGCCCGCGTGTTCGCGGAGCAACTGAAACTGCGTGGCGAAGTAAGGCCAGGGAAACAGAAGACGGGAGACGAGTCCCGGACCGGAGCGGTCAAGCACGTTGGTGAAAAACTGATAGCGGAAGGGTTCGGGGTAAGCCAGAATCAGAGGGAGCCATAAGGCGAAGACCGCCAGGGCGCAACCGGTGATCACGGTGCCCCGCAACAGGCGTTGTTGCCAGGTCCCGTTGACGAGCAGTGCCCAGCAGCCGAGCTGAATGCAGTAGACCAGCGCAAAGGGATGCGTGAGCATGCCCAGTCCCAGCAGGAGGCCGACGAGGCCCAGGTCGCGGTAGCGTCGTGCGCTGGCATGCCAGCGGTACATCATCAGGATTGCCAGCAGTCCCCAGAGGCAGCAGAGCATGTCGGGACGGGAGATAACAGCCGGGAAATAAAGGAGCCGGGAGAGGCTGAAGAGACCCGCGGCGATCAGTCCAGCGAGCGGGTCTTTGAATATACGAATGGCGAGCAGGTACATCAGAATCAGGATTCCGACCCCAGCCGTGATGGAGACGAGCCGCGTCGTGCTGTAAGTCGGAGGCAGGACGGCGTACAGCGGTGCGGAGACATAAAAGTAAAGTGGCGGAAGTGCGAAGAGCGCTTCGTCAGCCTGATAGAAGGCACTGCCGGTCTGTCGTTGCGGGGCATACGGGACGTGGGGTATGCCTGTCTCGAGAATCGTCCAGCCGGGAATGGCGAACCATTCTTCATCCTGCCCCCCTGCCTCGCGGAGTACGAGGGGGACCCGCCAGATCAGAAAGAGGATGACAATCCCGGCGAGGGCCCAGCGACACCAGTGACTGGAGCGAGAGGTGGTCTGATTCGATTCGGGTTCGGACAAGGTCGGCAGCAGGCTTTCGGTGACGGGACGCGCGGATGTCGTTTCACAGTTGTTACCGACGATATACGGTTTTTCAGTCGGGATCAAGCAGATTCCGAAGCAACGATGTGAATCGGCGATCGCTTACTGCGGCAGGCATTCGAGAAGACCCAGCACCGCCCAGGTGGTCCCCCAGTAGACGGCAGTCTCTTCGATGCGATCTTTCTTCTTGGCTTTGGTGCCCTTGACCGGCCAGGAGCCATCTTTTTTCTGAGTCGAGATCAGAAACCGTTCCGCCCGGCGGACTGGTTCGGCCTGTAAATTAACGCCTGCTTTACGGAGGGCGAACAACGCCATGCCGGTGCCGAGGGCATCGCTGGGATCACTGGTGAGCCAGCCCCAGCCACCATCTTCGTGTTGCAGGCTCTGCAACTGCTGGATCATCTGGTCGCGCTGCTGGTTTTGATTCTGGCTGGTCGCGAGCAGGAGTTTCATGACGTACCACTCGGTACTTTTGCCCGGAGTGCTCTTGTCGATAAAAGTCTGGGCCTGCTGGATGGTCTTTTGATTTTGGGGATTATCGGCGGCGGTCAGCAAACCGAGCGTGAGCCACATGGTACTGACGGCGTCGGTTTCCGGTTTGGCTCGCTTCTGAAAGGGAAGTTGCCCGCCTGCTTTCCAGGAACCGTCGGGCTTCTGATCGACGCGGAGCAGACCGATCAGTTTTTTGCGGGTTTCCGGATCTGAGTTGGCCGGAGTAAACGCGAACAATTGCTGGACCACGCCTTCTTTATTAGTCGTTCCTGCAATCTGGCCTTTGTCATTTTTGGACAGTGCCTTGTCATTGGCCCAGTCGGTCCATTCCTGCAGACGGTCGCTGACGGTGAAGCCATGCTGCTTCGCATTCTGCAGACTCCAGAGCATGGTTCCCACGCGGTGGCAGGAAGCACATTTCTTTTCCTCAATCCACCACAGCCCCTGCTTTTCAATGTAAGGGATGCTGCGCTCTACGGTGGACCGAACTTCGGCGGTGGTGGGCTGGGCGTCTGCGACTGCACCGGTCAGAGCGAGGATGAGTGAGCTGAAGAGGAACATGGTGAGCGCCTTGAATTAGGTGAAATCATTTTCAGAGACGAATGTGAGGAATAAGCTATTCAAATTCTATTTTAACAGAGTAGCTCAAATTCATCAGGTATTTTCTCATGTAGGACAAATGAAATCTTAAAAAAGGAAATCGGAGTCTCTAACACCCGCTTCACTAGGTTGCGAGAGTGTAGAGTGATCATTGTAATGTACAAAACAGATTGTAGTATGATCGAAGTAGCCGGAAGTACTTGTTTTCACATCTAAGAGAGGGACTCTAATGCAGGCAGAGGAAGTTAGCCCCCATGATTTATTGATCTGGTGGCAAAACCAGATCCCTGCCCTGGCTGGTATTGTGTCTCCTTATGTGCGAACTCGACTCAAAGGCGAATTGAAACCTGAGACCTGCTTTCTGTTACGGATCGCATACTTCGTGGCGGTGGTGTCAGAATATGAGTCTGATCTGGTCGATTTATGGGGGCCGTTCAGTGGGATGAATTCTGACTCCAGGCAAACTTTGATCGACGACCTGGGACTGTTACAGATGGATGCGCTGGTTCAATATCTGAGTGACTATCCGGATGGCACGATTCCTGTATACATGACAGGAGCAGTTGCTAGTTCTCTGGAGCGACGGTTGTGTGATTATCTCAATCTGCACCGTGGACTGGTAATTGACGACTTGCAGCAGCCGATTGGACAGAACGTAGTCGAACTCGATTCCGCTGAGCCTCTGTCTGGTATTGCTTTTGAACAGATGGAGCTGTTGTCGTTGACACATGCATTGGTGTTAATGAAGTATATCGAATCAGCGGATGCAAAAATGCGATTAATTTCGGAGGAGCTTGCATGTCAGGGAGGCGAACCTCCTAAAAGTAATCTCCAGCTGAAACGCCGCTGTCTAGATTTTCGCCTGGATTTGAATCGCCACCTCAATGGTTATAGCAATAAGATGCCGCTGGTCGCGGAAGAGTGGTTCTATGATACGCTGGAAATAATGGATTCCGCGTCGGCCTGGTTCGGAAAATGAATCACTCATTGAATTGAGCATGGGGTTGGTAAGAGTCTCTGAATCGGAATTGCTAACATCTTGAGAATACCCTGTAGGTTTTTAATTAGACGGCATGATAGTTTGGGGGCATTTCCATAAGGAGGGAGCGTAGGTCGATGCTGGTTTCAGGGGATATCGTGACTGTTGAGGTCCAGGCTGTGCGCGTATTCGGTATGTTTTGTATGTATGACAGGCAGGAGATCCAGGTGCTCATCCCGGAAATCTCCTGGATCGCTTCTTTTAATTCGTGTGAGCAGTTTGCATCTGTGGGAGACCTGTTACAGGTTGAGATCATTCATGTTGATGCGGCAGGCGGTCGGATTGCTGGTACGATTAAAGGAATGTATGCGGACCCCTGGGAGTCCAATCAGTTCGAAGTGGGAACAGTCTTTTCGTCAAAAGTGATCCGTCGTGTCGATCAGGCAGATCGATGCGATGGGCGGCCTGGCTATCTGGTTGAACTGATGCCAGGGGCATATGCGATGTTATGCTCGCAAAATATTTCACTCACACCAGGTGAGCGTTGTTCCGTCATCGTGAACGCAGTCAATCGGCGGCAACATGCAGTGCGTATCTCTCTACTGTCTGCTGAACCATAAAGCCTGTTAAGAAACGGTGAAGCACCGCGCGTGCGACTGGAACCCCGGATGCGTGACCATTAAGCTCTTGACTCCCTTATCAGTCTGGTTCTTCAAAGGTTTGCGTCAATGGGTTTCAGCCGCTTGTTTATCGTTGTGTTGCTGGTCATCAGTTGTAGCTTCACATCATTGAAGGCAGAGGAGAAAGCACAGGCGCCTCTGTTTCAGGCGCATGCTCATAATGATTATGAACATGCCCGACCATTGCACGATGCGCTGGAGCATGGGTTCTGGTCTGTGGAAGCGGACATTTACCTGGTGGATGGTGAGCTGCTGGTGGCCCACGATCGGCCTGATGTAACGCCGGAACGGACGCTGCGGAAACTTTACCTGGATCCGTTGCAGGCGTATTTTCAAAAACACACTTTTTCCAGTCAGGAGAAAACGCCCCCCTTCACTCTGCTGGTGGATATCAAAACGGATGGGGCGGCGGTTTATCCGGTATTACGTCAGCAACTGGAAGACTATGCCCAGCTGCTTTGCAGGGTTGAAGACGGGAGATCGATTCCGGGGGCGGTGCAGATTGTAATTTCAGGAGACCGGCCGAAGAAACTGATCGCCGCCGCCAACCCGCGGTATATGGGGATTGACGGGCGGTTGAGTGATCTGGACTCGAAGCAGCCGGCAGAACTGATGCCATTGATCAGCGACCGCTGGACGTCCCATTTCAAATATCGGGGAAAAGGCACGATGTCTGAGGCGGAACGCACCAAACTGCGTTCAATTGTGAAGCAGTCGCATGCCGCGGGGCGGCGGGTGCGGTTCTGGGCAACGCCGGAGTCAGAAGCCGTCTGGCGGGAACTGGTGGCCGCGGACGTGGATCATATTAATACCGATCAACTGGGACGGCTGAGTGTATTTCTCAAGAGGCAGGCTGATTAGAGTCTGTTGATGTGCCCCGTCTCAGTTCCGGGTCAGGCTTCCTCTTCAAACTCGATATCGGTAATCACGGTGCCCGGGGGGAGGTCTTTGACCTGTTCGTGGATCTGGCCGTGGACGCTGATGTGCACCGCGACGTCGATCGGTTCGATGTTATCGAGTTCATCTTCGCCACTAAGGACGAGAGGCGTCTGGTGGCCGTAGACCTGGCCCGGTTCCAGGCTGACGCCGGCTTCGCGAAGTTCCAGTACACGGGCGGGAAAGAACAGGTCGGTGACGAAATCGGGATCCTGGAGCAGTGTTTCAAATTCGCTGCTGTCTTCGGCGACCGGGGTGATTTTGCCTTCGACCATATCGGCAAAGTAGATGGCCCCCGATTCCCCCTGCGCGAAGACGTCCCCCATGGCAGTGACCAGAACGGCCTGCATCGATTCGGGCATGGCCCAGGTCCAGTCGTCGAGGAGGACCTTGCAGTCGACCTGTTCCAGATTAATTGTCAAATCATTTAATGTGAGTGCCACGGTAACCTCGTGTTGGGTAATGAATGTGAATGGTGATGGGATGTCTTGAATTCTGTGGCTGAGAATCTAGCAGAATCCGGGAGTGGTGACAAATCAACGGAAGATTATGGTCTGTTTCCAACCGGTGATATTGCCAGCCCTTGTGCAAATCTTCTCTTACAATCCAGAGTGTCCCGGGCAGAGAATTGCAGAGGAGAGCAAAAATTTGCAGATGGTTGTCTGGTCAAAATCCCCTTAGTTTTACGATTGCAGAGAGAAAAAATGTAACATCAGCTACGAATCCATACAGGTTCTTAACGTGAGACTCGCTCTGGTATGCAATCTGGTAAAAAGATCGCAACCATATTGATTTGATTTACTTCGGTCATGTTTAAGGTGTGAGAGTCAGGTTTTGTCAGGAGACTGGTGGATAGGAAAAATACCTATGCAGGAACTCAGGGGAATTCCTGCATTTTAAAACGCGGTATGGGGTTTGCTTTTCATGAGTAGTAACGCGGCCAGGAATATTCATTTTTCATCCACTTGAAAGGAAGGTGCTCAAATGAAAGGCCTTAGTTTAAAAGTGTTGACTGTGACTGCAGCGTTGGGGCTCTGTCCTCTGCTGTTGTCAGCCCAGGTCCAAACTCCTCCCGATGCACAACCGAATTCGGGCGATCAGATGCAGATTGATCCGGTCGTTCGTGCGGGAACCGCGCATCTGAATCTGGACGATGCAACCCGGGCCCGGTATCGCTACCATGACGGTCACTGGTGGTTTAAGACAGCCCAGAATGGCTGGCTGGTGGAACAGAATGGTCAATGGGTCGAGTTTTCTCCCATGACTTACACTTCTCAGTCCCCATCTGCAACTGCGCAAACGACTCAGAACGACAATTCGGGTAACGCCCAGACCACGGGGAGTGGTAATTACTACTATGGAACCCAGTACACATCGGCTGGTGCCCACAAGCCATTCAGTCACCACCATTTTGGTGGGGCACAGTTTGGTCACTGGGGAACCGGTTATCGTGGCTGGAGTGCTCACTGAGTTTAATCCTGTCCGGCTCTGACCTGATAGGGCCTATAGCGCCGCGAGGCCAGGAATCAGGTCAGCTGACGGAGTTCAGGAGCTGCTGACTGCACGAAGTGACTAGCTCAGATGAAACGTTCATCAGGAACTTCGGACGGTCATAACAATCAGGAGTGTGTTTAAGGCAGACCAGCAGCTTGTTGCTGATCTGCCTTTTTTGCTGCGCTGATTCTGACAGGAGATTCAATCTGTGTCCCTGCGGATGAACTCAATGGTCAGTTCATCCTGTCTGCCGTGCATTTCTGCGAAGTGGAGTGCAAGGATCCAGGACGTGTGGCTGGGGAGACTGACCGTTGCTCCGGGAGCCGCAGCGAGGATCTGATCTGCGAATGAGGAACCGACACCTGCGCTCTCTTACTGGTTCGTTGTTCAGAGTTCAGACAAGATCAACGGGTGGCTGGTCTTACAACGGACAATAGTCTGGCGGTTTTCAGACCGGCATGACCGCTCATCGTTCGCCGCTCAATGCTGCTGATCTGTCTGTGAGAGGCAAAACTCCGACATTCTGTCGCTTTTAAGGTGATTTCAGGTCTTTTTCTCAAGTTGGTATGCCGGTTGCGATTGTCGAAAAGCGTGGCCAGGAAATACCACTAATAACAATAATTGAAAGGAAGGATTTCAAATGAAAGGCCTGAGTTTAAGAGTATTGACAGCAGCGACAGCGCTGGGGATCAGTCCTCTGCTTCTGTCCGCACAGTTAGAGACAGGTGCACAACTCGACGCAGGGGTCAAAGCAGCCGGCAAGGCTGTTCAGGGAGCCGGTAGCAAAGCTGCCGCTGGTGCTGATGCCGGTGCGAAAGGCGCCGTGCAGACGCCCAACCGAGATGCCGCACCTACTCCGCCAAAAACGAAGACACCCGGTAAGGCGCTGGATCAGGCGCGTCCTAAATTGGAGACTGGATCAGATGCGAATCTGAAGGGCAAGGCGAACGTTCAGACGCCTGGTGAAGCTGACCTGCTAGGGAAAGCAAACCTGCAGAATAAGACTGACGCCGATCTGAATGATGGAGTCAATCTGCAGAACGATGCTGATGCCCGGATCCAGGGGAAGATGAAAGCCGACGGTCCTATGCGTCGCCGGACAAACCGCCCCAATATGGATGCTGAAGGAAGCGTGCAGGGACAGGTCAATGGAGACATTGATCCCATGGTTCGAGAAGGGACTGCTCATCTCGATATCGACGAAGCAACCCGTGCCCGGTACCGTTACCACAACGGTCACTGGTGGTATCAGACCGAAAACGGTCAGTGGTTGTTCGACAATAACGGAAGCTGGGAATCATTTGATCCCATGACCTACCGGAACCCACGTCAGCAGATGGCACCGCCACAGACGTTTCAGAACGACAGTGACGGGAATGCCCAGGTTGATGTAGATTCAGGTGCTTACTATTACGACAACTCATCCGACAATGGTTACTACTACGACAATGGTTCGTACTATAGTGGTAACTATGGAAGCCCCTATTACAACAACCGTGGACGTCGATTCTATAATGGTCGCGGTTACTACAACGGTGGCTACTATGGTGACGGATACTATGGCCGTGGTTACAACAATCGTGGTTGGAACCAGGGTTGGAACAATGGTCGTCATGGAACCGGATACCGTGGCTGGTCTGACCGCCGCCGTGGTGCCGCAATCGGTGGTTCACTTGGTGGTCGAACCGGAGCTGCCATTGGTGCCGGAATCGGTGCCGAAGTTGCCGACTAGTCTTAATTCGACAAGGAGGAATCTGGTCAACTTAGTTTGATCATTCCATGAAGGAGTATGTTCAAGGCAGATCAGCCGAGCCCTGAAGCTGATCTGCCTTTTTTCGTGCGCGGATGGGAAAATAATGATTTCACAGTCGAGTTTCTGTGTTGCTTCGGGTAGCCTGGGGTGTTCCGGCGATGTGTGTTGTTTGTGGTGAACTGGTCGGGCAGGTGGACTTAATTTGTTCCAGAAACAAAAGGACGAAATTCAAATGAAAAACCTTTGTTTGAAAGTATTGACCGTAACTGTGGCGTTGGGAGTCAGTCCTCTGCTCCTGTCCGCACAGAAAGTGACTGCAGATTCTGACGTCAAACTCGATCCGATTGTGGCAGAGGGAACAGCCCATCTGAATCTGGATGACGCGACCCGGGCTCGCTATCAATACATGAACGGCCACTGGATGTATCAGACTGAAGAGGGCAAATGGCTGGTCCATAAGGACGGAGCCTGGAAAGTGGCTGATCCGACCTTCTACACAGTACCGCCGTTGCCACGGCCGGGGGGAAATCCGCTGGGGCCCTATTTTGATCAATTCATCCCCGAGTACGCCCGCTGGGGAGCCGTCCGTCCCATCGGGAAAGCGTATTATGATCAGTTCATCCCCGCCAATGGCAGCTGGGGGTATGACGGTCCGATCGGTACCGCTTACTTCGATCAGTTTATTCCTGCCAACAGCGACTGGGGATACAACGGACCGATTGGCACCGGCTATTACGATCAATACATTCCCGAATACGCTTATTGATCCCATTGACATAAAGGCTGTTCCAGGCAGATTAACCACTGTGGTGTGTTGATCTGCCTTTTCTTTTGCGCGGTGCGAGATTCTGTTGACAGCTTTACCTGGCGATCTATGATCGTAGAGGGTTGAGCGGCTGACTCGCGCTGTTCAGTCCTGTTAAGATTTAGTGAAATCAGGCGTACTGCCTGTTGCTATCCGTTGCGATTCTGTGTTCATCGTTCAGAGTAATATCAGCGACCTAGTCGTTGTTTCTGAATCAGAGATCTCAACGGTTTTTCACGAGGTTGTCATTTGTCGGCAGAGCAAGGTGACTCCGATTTCCTTTCCGGTCATCAGGAGTATCAACAGGTCTTTGAGGAACTGGTTGTCGTGCGAGACAGACTGGTGTCAGAGGTCGTCTGCTCGCAGCCTCTGCTGGATCAGATTCACGTGCAACATCGCGAGAGTGCGCGGAACCTGTTGTACTACCTGGCACTCAGACGCCGCGATCTGCGACCTTTACAGATACGACTGGCGGCTCTGGGACTCTCTTCCCTGGGACGGGCGGAATCGCATGTCATGGCGACCATCGATGCCGTTCTGGAAATGCTGCAGAGACTGCTTGCTAAGACCACAGATGTCACAGACTCCACCGAATCATTAATTGATTTCAACACAGGGGAACGACTGCTGGCGGCGCATGCAGAATCTCTGTTAGGGCCTGCTGCCCCGGGACGCGGCGTGCGGATTATGGTGACGATGCCCAGCGAGGCCGCCAATGATTACGAGTTGATCTATCACCTGTTGCAACAGGACATGGAGTGCATGCGGATTAACTGCGCGCACGATGATGTGGAAGCCTGGTCGCGGATGATTGCGCATCTCCGCCGGGCTGAGCATGCATTGGGAAAGCGGTGCCGGGTCGTGATGGACCTGGGAGGCCCTAAACTGCGGACCGGTCCGCTTGAGCCGGGCGCTGCTGTGGTCAAGGTGCGTCCCCGCCGCGATGAGTATGGTCGGGTGATCGCTCCCGCACGCATCTGGCTCTACCCGGCTGAGCAACCAGCGACCTCCCCTGCCCCGCGGATGCCTGTCTGCCGGTCGAGTTGTCCTGGCTGAAACGCCTGGAAGTGGGCGATAAAATCAGGCTGATCGATGCCCGCCACTCGCGACGGAGTTTCCGCGTGGTCGATTGCCTGGATCAGGGTTGCTGGCTCGAAGCGAACAAGACAACTTACATTGTGCCCGGAACGACATTACGCTTACGGAGTCATAAAGGTAAGAAACTGAGAGCGACAGAAATCGTCGCGGTATCGCCCCGCGAAAACTGTCTGCTGCTGCATCCGGGAGATCAGTTGATCGTCACCCGGGATCAGACGCCGGGACGTCCCGAGGTGCGGGATAGCGGCGGACAGGTTCTGACGCCGGCCCGGATTGGCTGTTCCATTCCCAGTGTCTTTAATGATGTGCAGTCAGGTGAGTCGATCTGGTTTGATGATGGTAAAATTGGCGGCGTTGTGGAAAAAGTCGCACCGGATCAGGTGCAGGTCCGGATCACACAGACCCGTCTGCAGGGGGCGAAGCTCAGGGCCGATAAAGGGATCAATCTGCCGGAGAGTCAACTCAGTCTCCCCGCTCTGACGCAACAGGATCTGGAAGACTTGTCGTTCGTCGCGCAGCATGCGGATGTGGTGGAACTCTCGTTTGCCAATCGGGCGAGTGATGTCGAACAGTTGCAGGCCGAACTGCAGCGGCTGGACGGACGGCAGCCGGCGATCGTCCTGAAGATTGAAACCCGGCTTGGTTTTGAAAATCTGCCGGATATGCTGTTGACGGCGATGCGTTCCCCTGTTGTGGCGTTATGATTGCCCGCGGCGATCTGGCAGTCGAGTGCGGTTTCGAACGGATGGCGGAAGTGCAGGAAGAGATTCTCTGGATCTGTGAAGCCGCCCACGTTCCGGTAATCTGGGCGACACAGGTGCTGGAGACGCTGGCCAAAGAAGGCATGCCCTCTCGCGCGGAAATCACCGATGCCGCGATGGGGCACCGGGCGGAATGCGTGATGCTCAACAAGGGACCCCATGTATTACATGCGGTCAAGACGCTGGATGATATTTTAAGACGGATGCAGGCGCATCAGACCAAAAAACGTTCGATGCTCCGTGAACTCCGATTAGCGACGCACTCTTCAGGAAAACAGGACCAGGATGGACATCAGGGCAACGACGGCAACGGATCTTGAGACGGTCAAAGCGGTCCACCGCGAGACATTCGGGTCTGAAGAAGGCCCCATCATTGTCGCGCTGCTGGATGAACTGTTCCCCGATCCGACGGCAGCGCCGCTGCTCTCGCTCCTGGCTGAAGAGACAGGAAATGTGTTGGGACATGTGCTGTTTACGAACGTGGTTGTTCACGGTACCGAGTCTGTCACCGCGCGGATTCTGGCACCCCTGGCGGTGCTTCCCTCTGCCCGGAAACAGGGGGTGGGGCGACAGCTGATCGAAGTCGGTCTGTCCCAGTTGCGCGATACGGGAGTCGAACTGGTATTTGTACTGGGGGACCCTGCTTTTTATTCACGGTTTGGTTTTGAACCGGCGGGCGTGCGAGGTTTGCAGGCACCGCATCCTCTGCCGGCAGAATACGCGGAAGCGTGGATGGTACAGGAACTCTGTTCTGGTGTGCTGGGACGCGTTACAGGGGAGGTGGAATCTTCGCAGGTACTCAACCGTCGGGAATACTGGATCGGTTAGCGTCTGTGTTACTCGTCGTGGCTCGATCCGTTTGTTGACAGTCACCTTGAGTCTGGTACGATTTGAGAAGACTGTTCTCCCAGGAACGGCCCTCGTTGACGCTTCATTATCAAAGGACTGCCCCATCATGATCAGCACTGCCGAAATCAGTTTCTATCCCCTGCAGGAAGAATACAAACCGCTTATCAAGGAATTCATCGCGAAACTGCAGACCTATTCCGGTCTCCGCGTGACCCCGGGCTCCACGTCAACGTATGCGGTCGGCGACTACGACCGGCTGATGGAATGCATGACCGAGATCATGGCCTGGAGCCACGAAGAACAGGGCAAAGGCGTATTCGTGGTGAAGTTTCTGCCCGGGTATGAGGCGAAGTAGCAAGATCTGGTCGAAGGAATCACCACTCCATGGAAGCTGTTCCGGATGTCGTGCGGCATCTGATTCATTATGCGTGTCACCTGCTGGTTCCCTTTCTGATAGCGCGCCTGTTCTGGAAGGAACACTGGGTGCAGGCGGGGCTGATTATGCTGGCGACGATGCTGATTGACGTCGATCACCTGCTGGCCGATCCGATTTTTGATCCTCATCGCTGCAGCCTGGGGTTTCATCCACTGCATACCTGGTGGGCGGCGGCCGTGTATGCGGCGCTACTCTGTATTCCTTCCTGGCACTGGCGCGCGGTGGCGGTAGGCTGTCTGTGGCATCTGGCGACGGATGGGATCGATTGTCTATTGGGCGGGCATTGTCTGTTTTGTTGAGTGGGTAAAGTTCCAGCTTCGTATTGTGGAAGGCAGACCATGTATGAGCAAATTGCGCGTGAGAGTTCTTCGACGGAAGTGGCTCTCGAGAAGCTGCATCGCGCCGGTGCGGGACCGATCGAAGCGATAAAGGCCCTACGCGCCGGTCGGGGCCTTACGCTGGCGGAAGCCAAGCAGCGACTGCATCAGTCCCCTGCCTGGAGCAAAGAGGTCCGGAATGCTGAGTTATTGCATGAGGCTTTATGGGAGGCACTGGATGAAGAGGACCTCCAGTAGGCAGAGGGAGATGAGGATTGACCCCGGTTCGATTTCTCAAGAACGTTAAGCATGGTGTTGCTTCGTCTGGCCTCCGGCGGTAAACCATAAGGATTGTTTACTCCTGCTGAAAACTGATCCTGCAAACCTGGTCTGCCATCATGATATTATCCTGCCTGCGTCAATGGTCTTTTCTGGCGATCCTATGTCTGGTCGCCTTTTCCGGAACGAGTACTGCTGTGGCACAGCCTGAAACCGTGGAGGCGGATGTCTGCATTTACGGGGCGACTCCGTCGGGGATCCTGGCGGCGGTCGCGGTGCAGCGTGCGGGGCGGTCGGCGGTGATTGTGGAGCCGAGCCGCTGGGTGGGGGGCATTCTGGGGTCGGGGCTTAAGCCGATGCAGGACTGTCCCAACTATGCGGCGACCGGGGGGATGACACGGGGGTTGTTGAAAAGCCTGGGGCAGCCGAACTGGACCGAAGATCGAACTGAGAACCGCCGGGTGCTGGCGGAGATCAGTCCGAAGACGATTCGCGAAGACTTTCAGAAACTGCTCGCGGCGCACAAGATCAGGGTGATCTTCGATCATCGCATTGCCGGTTGTACGCCTCAGGCGGGAGAAAAAACAGCGATTCAGGCGGCTCTGTTCGATCGGGCTCCCTTTGACGAACTGGGGACGCCGGTTGTGGAACCCGCAGCCCGCGAAGCATTGCGCGTCGCGGCGAGGATCTTTATTGATGCCAGTTACGAAGGGGATCTGCTGGCGAAAGCGGGCGTGTCCTATCGCGTGGGGCGGGAATCGTCGGAGGAGTTTGGCGAGGAATTCGCCGGTGTGCAGCCTCCGGTGGGGTTGACTTCCGTGGATCCGTTTAAGACGCCTGGCGATCCGAAGAGTGGCCCGTTACGCGGGGTGGAAAAAGATCATGGGAAGCCGCTGGGGGCGGCGGACGATTATACGCAGGCGTACAACTTTCGGTATTACACGACCAGCGATCCCGCACACCGGGCTCCGTTTGGTGTGCCCGAGGATTACCGGGCTGAAGACTTCGAACTGGTGGGCCGGTATGTGGAGTATCTGAAGCAGCAGCATCCCCGCGAGAAGAACCTGCGGCAGCGGCTGATCGGGATCTTTCCGGGCTGGAAGAACTCGGGCGAGTGGAACTATCAGCGGAGTTCGCTGATTTCGATGTCGCCGGTGGGTATCAGCCGGTTTTATGCCGACGGTGCTGTCGCCGCGCACGTGAAGATCTGGCAGGCACACCGAGACTATTTGAGCGGGCTGCATCATTTCATGAGTACCGATGACCGCGTGCCTGACTTTTATCGACAGGAAGTGGCTGAACTTGGACTGGATAGGCGCCCTCATCCCGAGACGGCCGGCTGGCCGCATCAGTTGTATGTGCGCGTGTCGCGCCGCCTGGCGGGGCGTTATACGGTGACGGCACACGATGTGTATAACAAGACAGAGATCGAGGACCCGATCTGCCTGGCGCAGTACGGGATCGACGTGTACCCGGTTCGGCGGATCTGGTTACAGCAGGAGGGACAGACCCTGGTCGGCCTGGAGGGCAAGATGTTTGTCGGCGGTTCCCGGGGACCGACGAATCAACCCTACCCGATTGCCTATCGGGCGATCACACCTCAGCAGGACGAATGCACAAATCTGCTGGTGCCGGTCTGTTTTTCAGCGACGCACTTGGGATACGCTTCGGCACGAATGGAGCCGGTGTTTATGATCTGCGGTGAGTCGGCGGGGATCGCGGCCTGCCAGGCCCTGGCGGAAAACTGTGCCGTGCAGGACATCGATGCGAAAGCCTATCGACGGGCCCTGGAGCGGGCCGGGCAGAAACTGGTGTGGGATCCCGCGACGGATCAACCCGATTCGGGGATGGGAAAATCAGGGGGCCGCTATACGATGCGGGGGCTGCTCCGGGAGTGTGATGCGGATGACAACGGGACGGTCTCCCAGTCTGAATGGAATGAAAAGAAATCTCCCTATGAGTGGCTGTTCGAGATCATCGATACGAACAGCGACGGACAGATCGTCGCCGGCGAATATGAGGCGTTTCAAAAGTATAAAGCCAAGCACCCGGACTGGCAGAAACGGATCAAAACCGCAGGCCTGAAGTGATTTCACTAGAGGCCTGCGGAACGCGTTCCGTCTAGTTGTGGTCTGATTTCAGCAGAGCATCGATGTCGGCGAGTTTTACGCGGAAGACTTCGGTCTGCAGTTTGTTGCGCGAGAAGGCGATGTAGAGGGAACCGTCGTGCTCGATGACGTGCGGGTATTGCAGACTGGCGATGCCCTCGCTGAATTTCTTCTTCAGCGAGGCAACCGCTGGGGGGAGTTCGGCTGGAGAGGGGATCTCCAGCATCGCCAGACGGGTGAAAGTTCTGTTATCGGGGCTGACTGCGAGGTGGAGTTCGCGGCGGTTGACCTGGGGATTCGCGTTGAGGACGAGTACACGGTAACCGTGGCTGGTGGCCAGCGAAAACAGTTTGCTTTTGGCGTTGGGGAAGTTGGAGAGGACCGGGGTATCCCAGGTGCGGCCTTCGTCTTGGGAAGTCGAGAAGAAGAGCCGCTGCGATTTGCCGTTATCGCGGAAGAGTGCATACAGACTGTTATCGGGCAGGACCCAGAAGATCGGTTCGTCTGGACGGAAGCCGGAGACCTGTTTGACGCCCACGACGGGAAAGGACTGCCAGTCGTTGAGGGCTTTGACGCCGCCGATCAGTACGCTGACATTGAACCGCGAATCGCGGCGGGTGAGAATCCAGTTGTCGGAGGGGAGCTTCTGCGGGGGGAAGTTGTTGATGGCGTTGTCGTAGAGCTTGCCTTCAAAGACCCACTTATCCTGCTTTGGTTCCCACCGGTAGGCAACCAGTTCCAGGTGTTTTTTATCCGGAGGGCCGAACGCGCCGTGTCCCTGGTATTTCGCTGCTAATGCCAGCAGTTGACCATCGCGGAGCCAGAGTCCGCGGGCGATGAAGGCGTGGGGCTTTTCGGGAGTGCCCGTGACCGATTTTGCCGGGCTCCAGTGGAGACCATCGACGCTGGTGGCGTATTTGATTTCCTGGGTCGGTTCGTCTTCGATGCGGGGGCCGTCGCTCCAGATGCACCAGAACTTGCCGTCATGATAGATGAGGTAGTTGTGCAGGTTCAGTCGCAGGTCGTGGAGATCGATCTTGTCTGATTTTCGCGGGTAAGGGCCCAGGGCCGCTGGGTTGATGATGGCATGTTCGCCTTTGAGGACCGGGAGACTTTGGTAATCGATGGCCGCGGGATCGGTGCCGGAACCGGGGAGGTTCAGGACGGTAATCGGCGAGTCTGGTTTCTCTGCTGCGACGGTAGGAACGAGGGCCGCGGTGGTCGATGCCAGAAGAGTGAGCGTATAAATCAGCTGTTTCATGACTGGGGTTCCCTGGTGGAAGCGTGGTTGATTTCAGGTTGATGTTTGAGGATCTGACCTTCGCTGGCCAGTTGCTGTTGCAGTTCGTGAATCGAAATGTTGCGGGGGGCACACTGTTGCTGAATTGCCAGGTGCGCGGCGACGCCGGCGGCCTGCCCGAGGGCCATCCAGGTCGGTTCCATTCTAATCGAAGAAAAGGCGACGTGCGTTGTCGAGGCGGCGACCGGGACGAGGAGTCCGTCGATGGTTTGCGGCACCATGATCCGATAGGGGATCTCGTAGGGGCGGGTAATCTGATCCAGCATGCCGAGATAGCCTTCGAGGACGATGGTGTCGCCCGGTTGTCTGGGCTGGCAGGGGAAGCTGTCGATGGGGAATTCGCCGATGGCAATGGTGTCGGCGAAGGTTTCGATTTCTGCCTGGTAGATCCCCTGCTCCGGCTGATGGGTGATGTGCCGTTCCGTGAGGGTGAATTCTCCCTGGAGGCGACGACCCTCGCGGATGTAGAGCTGCCAGGGGAAATGCCGGTTGTCGGTGAATTCGTCCTGCGGGAGATGGTATTGTCGGGCGATCTGGCGATGTTGCGTTGGGATCTGTGTGTCGTTTTGCAGGAACCAGAGCAGACCGAGTGTGCGATTGCGGATGCGGGTGGAGATAGCGGCGCGGGTGGCGGCGTCTCCGGTGATATAGCCGCGGTTCAGTTCCGGAAAAGGGAAGCCGAGGGGACGCGGGTTGATGTTGACGTCGGTTTTGTGATTGGGGAGCGGCGTGACACTGAGGGCGCGGACCAGAGTGTTAAAGTGCGCCGGTTCGTAGCCCCGACCCGGTTTGAGCTGCAGCGGACCGGCCAGACGACCGGCGGCCAAGTCGTCAAAGTAGCCGAGGTAGTGGCGGCGGTCATAGTCGGGAGGCGGCTCTGTTAAGGGAGCCGCGTTCGCGGGATCGGTGGTCAGGCAGAGACGGTACGTGTAGGCGGGGAGTCGGTCGTCGCCCGCCCCGGTGCTGCCGGGGAGGAACTGTTGCCGCTGGTAGTCGAAGTAGATCTGGCCGGCGTGGGGTTCGTCGAATTCGTCGCGGGCTTCGCGTCCCAGTCGGAAGTCGGCGCCCGCAGCAGCCAGGAGATCGCCGTCATAGGTGGCGTCGAGGAAGACCTGCGCCTGAACGGTGATGCGTTGTTGCTTAGGGCTGAGAATGTCGATTGCCTTCAGTCGGTTTTCTCTGGTGGTCGCAGAGTTCAGGGTGTGACTGGTGAGGATGGTGATCTGCGGCTGTGCCTGGAGCATGTCGTGGAAGACGGTTTCGGCGACCGAGGGTTCGAAGTAATAGCCGTCCTGGCAGAGAGCGATGTCCTCTGAATCGGGGGCGTAGCGATCGAGGTAGTACTGGTGGATCCGCTGTGTGAATTCCTGAAACAGGCCGCCGATCAGATGGCGGCGTTCGACGTCGCTTTTGCCCAGGCCGCTGGTGGACATGCCGCCGAGATGGGCCTGGGGTTCGATCAAGAGGACGCTGCGTCCGAGGCGGGCAGCAACGATGGCCACGGCGATCCCGCCGGGTGTGCCCCCGAGGATGGCGATGTCGGTCTGCAGAGTGCTGCTCATGGCTGTTGCTCCTGCGTCCAGACGGTCAGGCCGGTGAGATCACGGGGGTTGGGGCTGCGGAAGAGGCTGATCAGCAGGGCCAGTGAAATGAAGGCCAGATTGACGAACAGGCCGACCCAGTAGGTGTGAATTTGAATGGACCAGGCTACGGGCAGCCAGCCGCCGGTGCTCAGGCCGAGATAGAGGTTGACCAGGATCGCCCCGGCCAGTCCGATGACGGCGGCGGTGTTATCAACGCGGCGGGTGAAAAAGCCGAGCATGAACAGGCCGAGCAGACAGCCGCCAAAGACGGAGGCGATGATCCAGCTGAGGTCGTTCATGCTTTCCTTTTCGACGGAACTGAAGAAGACGGCGCCGCCGATCATGGCAGCTGAGGCCAAAACGGCGATCAGGCGGGCGAACCGCAGGTAGAAGCGGTCGTCCCTGCCCGGGGCGAGCCAGGGTTTGAGCAGGTCGACCGTGGTGACGGTGGCGATGGAGTTGATCGAGGAGTCGAGGCTGGACATGGCAGCCGCGAGGACTCCTGAAATGACGAGCCCGGCCAGACCCGCGGGGACCTGGGTGAGGATGAACCAGGGAAAGACTTCATCGGCCTGGAGGTTGGCGACTGCGGATTCCGGGAAGACGCGGTAGAAGACGAAGACGCAGGTGCCGACCAGGAAGAAGAAGGACCAGGTCAACACGGCGAGGACGGAATAGAGGGTAGTCGCCTTGCGGGCTTCGCGGAGGCTGCGGGCGGCGATGAACCGCTGGACAACGTTCTGGTCGCTGGAGTAAATCGTCAGCCAGTTGAGCAGGCCCAGCAGGGAGACGGTCCAGAAGGTGCGTTCGGTCAGGTTGAAGTCAAAGGAGCCGATGCCGAACTTACCCTGGGCAGAACCGACTTCGAAAACCTGGGAGAGTCCGCCGGGCAGACGCGTGACGATGATTGTGAAACAGAGGATGCCTCCCAGCCAGAGGACGATGGTCTGAATGACGTCGGTCCAGATGACGGCTTCGATTCCGCCGGCGATGGTGTAGAAAGAGATGAAGATGCCCACGCCTACAATCACAAGACGAATATCCCAGCCTGTGAGCAGGCTGACCGGAATCGAAACCAGGAAGAGGACTTTTCCGAGGCGGATCAGTTGCAGCAGAATAAAACTGAGGGTGCCGTACAGACGGGGTACGGTGCCGTAACGGTCGCCCAGGTATTCGAAAGCACTGGTGGTATTCCCCCGACGAAAAAAAGGGATGAAGACGATGATGGCCAGTACCGCGACGAAGGGTAAGGTGAGGTTGGAGATCAGCTGTCGCCAGTCGAGGGCGAAGGCGGCCGCCGGGAAGGCGAGGAACGTAACCGAGCTGATGGAGGTGCCCAGCATTGAGAGGCCGATGGCCCAACCGGGGAAATTCCGATCGCCGAGGAAGTAGTGTTCGGTCGACTGGTTGCGGCGGGAAAACCAGAGTCCCATTCCCGCCATGATCGTGAGATAGACAAGGATCGCTGCCAGGTCGAGCGGGCGAAAGTGAACCGAATTGGCGAGGAGCACTGATAACATAATCGGCCATCCTACTGTTGACGGTGCCGCTGCGGAATAGGAGAATCGGTTATTTATATGTCAAAAACGATCATGGGGGCGTGGCTGTGACGGGGAGTCCTTTTCAGTATATTGCGAGCAGCCGGGTGCGGTTTCACCAGGAACTGTATCTGCGGCCCCGACGGATTTCGCATTACCGGTTTCTATATGTGGAAGCGGGCTGCGGCGAGTATCGAATTGCCGAGGAATCGTTTCAGGTCGCTGCGGGTTGGCTGGGGCTGCTGGCGCCCGGAGTGCGGGAGAACCGGTATTTCGGGCGGGAGCCGGTGTCGTATCTGTTCGTCGAATTTCAGGCGGCGACGCGGCTGACCGAACAGCGCGCGGTCCCCTTCCCGGGTCAGGATCCGCAGCGGTCGGCGCTGATTAGTTTGTTGAAAACGATCCAGGCGGAACAGGCGGATGCGGGGGGCTGTCTCTTGGCGGCGGCGGTGCGGCTGATGTTTCCGGAAGCCGACCGCGGCACACAGCGACGGCTGGATGATCGACTGCGGAAGGTCGTGCGGCTGATTGAGGCGGCCCCGGATCAGAATCATCGGATCAGCGAACTGGCGGAGACCGCGGGGCTTTCTGAGCCGCATCTGAGGCGGTTGTTTCGCGAGCAGATGGGTGAGAGTCCCAAGCAGTTTCTGAGACGGACCCGCATGGAATTTGCCCGGCGGCTGATGCAGCAGGAGGGGCTGCGGGTGGGAGAAGTCGCGCACCTGTTGGGGTTTGCGAGTGTCTTTCAGTTCTCGGCCCAGTATCGACAGGTGCTGGGGCATCCGCCTTCGGAGGATCGGGGGATGGGGTGATAGTGGACTTCGTCATGCTGAGAAATCAGCAGGTTGAAAGTATTTCAAATCGGGCTTGTTCCAGACTCAGACCTGTTAAAATGGAACAGCTGATTTAATGCAAGAGATGTGAACAGGTCTGCGTTGGAGTTTTTAAAATGGAATATGATCCGATCTCTAATGTGACCTGTCGGCTTCAGTTGGAGTCGGGGTGGGAGTTGATTCTCAATCAGCTGGAACAGTCACAGACTTATGCCGGGATGCTGGAAGGTGTCCCTGACAAGAAAGCCAATGATTGGGGGATTGATGTTGATCTGCGGCGTGCTGCCCGTCGCGAGTATACACTGGGAGAGCCGCATCTGATTCCGCCACGCCGTCGTGAATATCAACATGAACCGGGGGATATGGAGCAGGAGCGTGTGCGGCGAGCGCATTATCCCACAGAGTGGGAACGTGATCCGGAGTGGATCCCGCAGGTATGTTGTATTGGCTGTTTCCGTTCGTTTCCACCAGTCAACGATCCTGAAAAGCATGGTTCCTGCCTGACGGTGGTCTGGTATCAGGATGATTATGCGCTGCCGATTGACCCTGAGGTTTTACGGTTATTGAAACAACTGGACTGGGATTCCCTGGCGACCGATTTTGAGTGTTGAGGTTTTCAAAGATCTTGCAGGGACGCCCCCTGCTCTGGAGAAACTGCTTGCAGTCTGCAGTCCTGAGTGCTACTTTGAAGCTGGCACTAGTCTCAATCGAAGCGTGACAGTCTCGCAGTAGGTTTTTCTGCGTGAGGAGGAGACTCTGCCCGAGCCGCGATGGCGGTTCGCATTTCTTCCGATCACAGTCTGTGACGTATGCATGCTGTCGCTATAAGTGTGCTCATTCAATCTACAGGAGTGTGAAATGATCGTTCACGATCTGGTGCAGATTCAACGCACCTTGGTACGAAATGTCTGGTTTTGCTGTCTGGGGCTGGCGATGTTCACGGTTGCACCGCTGGCAGTGCAGGCAGATGAGGAACCGCGGACTTCGGAAAATGATCCGGAACTGAAAGAGGATCTGAAGAAGCTGCAGGGGATGTGGGAACTGTACCACGGCAATGAACTCAAAGGAGCACCCACTATTCGCAGCGTGAAAATGATCGAAGGGAACATAGAAACGATGCGGCGTTATAACCTGCAGGGGAAATTGGCTCGTGAATGGCAGGTAGAATTCATTCTGCAGAAAGACGGGGATTTGAAGATCTTTACGTATTATCCCGTCGGCGGAAAACCTGGTCAGGGCGCTTCGTTTCTGTATCGCATCCAGGGAGATCGTTTTTTTGATGTGCCGGGCCTGTTTAGAGAGGAAAAGTATCGGAATTATCTGCCTGAGCCAGCGTTCTGGGTCTGGAACCGCGTAAAGGATGAGGACGCGGACAGACAGAAGCAGACGAAATTGACGCCCGCGCAGCTGAATATCATCACGGTGATGCCGGGTGATCATATCTTTGTGGGGCATCGCCATCAGAACAAGTATCGAGAGATGGATCTGGATGAGCTGAAAGCGCACCTGGAAAAATATAAACCGAAGCAGGTCACGCTGGCGGTAGATCAGAAAGCGGATATGGAATTCACGAACAAGGTGATTAAACTGTGCCAGGACCTGGGAGTGAAGGAACTGGAGATCAGAAAGACGAGTGATGATCCGCTCTTGAAGTCGGAAGCTAAACCAGAAGCCAAACCAGAAGCGAAGCCTGAAGCAAAGCCGGAAAAGTCAGCCACGATATTTTAGCAGGTGTTCCGTAATGATCGGTCGACCGAATGACTGTCCGCTGTGTGCGGCTCCTGTCGTGCGCGAGCAGGAATTTGACTACGAATCGCTCTGCTGTCCGGTGTGTGGCTGCCGGATTGAGGGGGCCTCGCTGCTGCTGGCGATCTGGGAACGGGAGCGGACGGCGATCGAACTCTCACTCTCCGGCCCTGTGACACTGGAGACCCGGTTAAGCGAACTGGAGTATGAATCACTGACACTGGTCGAACTGGTGATGTTGCTGGAAGACAATGTCGATGTCGTCGGTTCAGAAGTGGATTATGAGGCATTGAATCAGGCGCAAACAGTGCGTGAGTTGTTAGGTCGCCTGTCGCATGTGGTCGAGGCACGGCGACACTGACTGTGTTTCTGAGAACGGGATTGTGACTGAAATCAGACTTGAGGAGAAATCATGAGCGAGCGACTGGAGGAGAAAACGAATCCATTGATGGAGGCGGTGACCTCTGACGCGCGGTGGGAGTTAGAAGACGAACTGCTGGTCCAGGTGCTGGGCTTTACGCTGTATGGTTATGCGTTTGGTGTGGGGCGGGTCATCTTTCTGATGGATGTAGAAGACATCAATGCGAGTGTGGCGGGACAACTGGCGGCACTGGGTGTCGGTCCGAAATATGCGCAGGGTCTGGTTGAAGCGGCGTTCGAATGTTTTATGAATGAAGAGGATCAATCGGTGCATTCGCAACTGGTGAATATCGGGCACTCGCATATCGCCTCCGAGGATTTGAGCGAGTGTGTGGAATCGATTTTCAAGAACACCGAAACCCTGCGCGAGCATATGGAATGAGCGTGTGGCCTAGTGCTGGCACGCGCTGAGGCGCAAGATTGATGTGCACAAATCTGAGAATCGTGGCGTCATATAACGACTGCGGGAATTCCTGATATTAATTACGTTTCTCTCTGAAAACGTTTTTGAACTGGTGATCAGTATGGTATAAGTGTGAGTGTTCTGTGCTGATTCCAGTACAGGCTCGGCAGAAGCACAACAGCGCGCGACGTGGCCTTCTGCATTCTACATTAGCACGAATGACGACATCACATCAGGGGGAATGAGCTATGAGTAACGCAGAAGCGGCGTCGCAGGAAGAAATGATCCAGGCAGTCTATCACTTTGCTGCAGAGAAGATGCGGGACGGCGCGTCGAATCAGGAGATCCAGAAGGCACTGATGGAACAGGGCGTCGATGAAGAATCAGCGGGCATCATCGTGACGCAACTGAATGAACTGCGGGATCAACAGGCGAAAGAAGCCGGTCAGAAAAACATGATGTTTGGCGCCCTGTGGTGCATCGGCGGGATCGTGGTTACCGCACTCACCTATTCCGCTGCTTCCGAAGGGGCTCCTACGTGGTGGCCTGGGGCGCGATTATTTTTGGTGCTGTCCAGTTCTTCCGGGGGATGTTTCAGACCGGGATGTGAGTGGCTGGTGTGTGTGACTGACTGAGAGATGACAACAATGATTAACGGGAACCAGACAGGAAATGAGCAAATATTCTTACCGGGATGAAGCCGGTTTTTCTAAATTCTTAGTTGTATTGATCGTGTTGTCGGCCCTGTTGAACAGCGTGGCCGTGGGGAGCAGCGTGATGTTGTATGACATGCTGGTCGCGGTGCAGAAGGGAGCCGAAGTCACGGATGAAGTGGCCAATGCACACGATGCACGTCAGCTGGTGATCGGGCTGGTCCAACTCGCGGCGGCCATTTTCATTGGAATCATCTTCCTGATGTGGGTGTATCGGATGTGTCGCAATGCCCACAGCATTGAGAATGCCAAGCTCGATATTACACCGGGCTGGGCGGTAGGCTGGTATTTCGTTCCGATTGCGAATCTCTGGAAGCCTTACCAGGCGATGAAGGAGACGTATGAGGCATTTATTAATCGCGAGAATGATTCGATGATCCTGCCCCTCTGGTGGTTCGCCTGGATTGTGGCGAGCATTATGGCGCGGGTCTCAACCCGGTTCGCAGCAGAGACCGATACACTGGACCAGATTATGACAGGGGTCCAGGTCACGATTATTACGGATGTGATTGCTGTGTTCCTGGATGTGGCTGCGATCCTGATGGTGCTGACGGTCAGTCGTGCCTGTAATGAGCGTTTCGCGGTCGATCATTTCGAAGCCGCGACAGAAGACTGGGAGTGAGCCAGGGCGATTTAATCGCAGGTAGAAGGAGCGGGAATTATGAGAAGAACTATCGTTTTGCTTGTGGTTTATGTGCTGCTGGTGCCGACTCCCCTGCCCGCCTGTTTCTGGGATTACGATACCCTGCAGATGGAGCGGCAGCGGTTTCCTTACGCGCAGGAACTGATCGTCGGTCATTTTCTCAGGCATTCCGAGGCATATTATCAATGGCGGGTTCAAGACCGGAGTGCGAAACCATCTGCAGAACGGTCACTCGCTGATTTTGATGATCTGGCGGTGGCGTATGAAAAGCTGGGAGAGCATGACAGGGCGATCGAGGTCATTCAGGAAAAAATGGCGCGCTGGCCAGATCAAGGCCGCTATGAGTCGGAAGCGAACCTGGGGACATTCCTGATTCACGCCGGTCGGTACGAAGAGGGGCTGGAACATATTCAGCGGGCGATTGAAATCAACCCGAAAGCCCATTTCGGTCGTGAGGTCTATCAGAAGCTGCTGGTGGAATATGTGATACGGCAGCGGGAACAGGGAGCGACCCTGCCATTAAAGCCAAGAGGAAACAACGGGTTTACTGCGTTTGTACTCGAACAGCAACAGATTCCGGAAGCAGACAGGCAGGCGGAGATCCGCAAAGCTGTGAAAGGCGTTCTGGGCATGATGCGTTTTGGGAATTATCGTTCGCCTATCCTGCTGGAAGCGCTGGGAGATCTGCTGCTGGCGAATGGAGAGCAGGATGATTCCAAGCTGCTGGCTGCGCGGGCGTATTTGAAGGCCTCTTATGAAGCTCCCGACACGAAAGCGAAAGAAGAATATCGAACGAAAGCTGCTGAGACGCTGCAGATGCAATTTGGAAAAAAACTGAGTGAGCTGGAAACGGAATTACAGCAGGATATCAAGACTGCAGAAGAATATTACGCCCGGATTGAAGCGGATGAACATCGCTGGTCTGAAAACGGGAAAAATCTGGATCATGAATTCAATTTGAAATATTATAAGAATCCAACGTTACCTTATGCCCCGGATCCGGAAGTCGCACAATCAGGCTTCAAAGCAAAAACGGGGCTTCCGGTTGCCCAACTGGTTCAGAGGGCTCTGCTCTACGTCATGCTGGCTGGTGCGGTGGTATTATTGATCGTTCTCAGAATTTCCCGTAATCGGCGACGCAGGCTGGTGACAGATCAGGGACCATAAGAAAGTCGAAACGATGCAACAAACATCATCCTCTCTCATCGAAGTGCCGGCGACACCGGAGTATGTGCTGGAGGTGCTGTTGGATCAGGCGCGTCAGGAGTGGAGCAAAAGTTTAACTGTTTCCGAGGAAGAAGAAATCCCGGTGACACTCGATTCTCCACTGGATACGCTGTTTGAGGCCTGCCAGCTCTATGACTCAGCGGTGATCAGTTTTTATACGAATATCTGGCTGGGGTTGAGCGAGTCAGACTGGGCGCAGGTGGTATCGGGTCCTCAGATGCATACAGTGCGCGATTTTTGTGAACGGATTGCCGCGCGAATGACAATGCCGGTGATTTCACTGGAGACTTTTATCGGTCGAACGTGTCGACCTGCGTCTGCTTTTCTGGCGATTCGTTCGCTGTTGCAGGAGGCGGGTGTTGATGTCGCTGACGTTGCTCCCTCGACTTCGTTATCGAAAGTAACACGGCAACACCTGGATCTGTTTCTGGGACCGATCGCCAAACTGGCCCCGGGAGTATTGCCTACAGTGCAGGTGAAACGACCGGTGTGGGATACGAACTGGATTGGAACCGCGGCTATCTTATTCTATCTCCTCCTGTGCCCGCTGAGTGTTGGGTATGGGACTGCAGCTTATCTGGTGAGTCTGTTTGTGTTGGCATGCCTGGTGATTGCCGCCTATGGTACTAAGGAACGTGATCCGGCCCGGGTACGATTCGGGAACCTGCGAACCTTCAGAGATCTGTCGGAACTGATTGCCCAGCGTGCTGTGTTTCGAGGGTGAATGGTGCAAAAGAAAGAGTATGATCTTTGAAATGTCGAATTCTATTTATAAAAAGTCCACCGGATTCACGGATGTTCTGATCAGCTTGATTCTCCTGTCAGCGATTCTGGACGGAGTGGCGGTCGTCAAAAATTATCAGCAGTATGAACTGCTGATGTCCGCGAAGAATGGTGTGGGTGTGAAGATGGATGAAGCCGGTTCCCTCCTGGTGCATCTCATTCTGATCAATGTGACACAACTGGGGTTCAGTTTTGTGCTCGGGATCCTGTTTCTGATGTGGGTCTATCGAATGTGTCGTAATGCGCACTGTGTGGAAGCCGGGAAACCAACGGCTTCGCCGGGCTGGGCGGCAGGGGTTTATTTGATTCCGGGGTTGAATATGTGGAAGCCCTATCTGATTATGAAAGAGATCTACGAAGCCTTCAGACAGCGACCGAGCGACAGCAAAGTACTACCGCTCTGGTGGTCTGCGTGGGTGCTGAGCAGTGTTGTCGGGTGTTTTACATCACACTATATGTCACGTGCTGAAACACTGGATGAACTGCTGGTGGCCAGTCGCTGGTCGATTGCGTTAGACGCATCGCTGATCATTCTCAATATCGCGGCGGCCCTGATGGTTTACGTGGTGAATGAGGCGTCTGTCGAGTGGTATGAAGTAACGCAATACAAAGATCTGGGAGTCTACTGGGAACTGGTCTGAGCTGGATCAGAAAGGGAGTATGATATGGATGGCGATATGCTGATATCAAAGCAGCCGGTGACTGCGGAATATGTGCTGTCGGTATTTCGGGAACAGCATCGACTCTATTTTCTGCTTGATTTTGATATGCTCCCACGAGAGGAATTGACTTTCGAATCAACGGTTGAAGAGTGGCGAGAACAGATGGACCTGCTTGACTGGCGGCCGCTGGGACGGGCCGAGAATGAACTCTGGGAGATCAATCTGTCAGATGAAGAATGGAAGCAGGTGCTGGAGCCCGAGGATGAGAAAACTCTGGGTGGTGTATGTGAGTTGATCGCCCGGCATGCGACTGCTCCTGTGATTCGTGAAGAGACTTTCTTCGGGAAACCGTGCCGCCCTGCCTCGGCGTTTCTGACGATCCGGGCTCTGTTACAGGAAGCTGGCGCAGATGTGTCGGAGATCGCGCCTTCCACAGATATGAGTGCGTATTCTTATCAGTATGGCCGGACTTTCCTCTCTACAATTGCGAATCTGTCGCCTGGTACTCTGCCCCGGCCAGCGATTATGAACGGGGATTCGTATCGAGGGGCCGATCTGAGTCTGCTCTGGATGACGGGGACGCTGCCTTTTGCGTTGATGTTTTCTCTGGGGATGCGCAGTCCCTGGTTCCTGTTAATACCAGGGGTGTTTTTCCTGATGTATCTGCTGTTTCGCTGGGAACTTCAGCGACTGGGAGGCAAGCAGTTGAAATTCGGTGAACTGAAAACATTTCGTGATCTGGCGGAGCTGATTGCGGCTGAGGCGCCGGTTGTGCGAGCGTGATTAAGGAAATTGTGATGGAATCGACAGAGTGTATCGAACGGGTACCGGCAACGCCGGAGTATGTGCTGACGGTTTTGCAGGACTGGTATCGGACTGAATATTGTTGCGAGTATGGTCGCTTTCCGCAGACGGAGTTTCAGTTTGAGACGACGGTGGATGAATGGGATTGTGAGCTGGGCTATGAATTTTACAGCTGGAAGGATCTGTCCCGTTATCTAAATACGATGTGGCGACTGGAACTTGACCAGCAGATGTGGAAGGAAGTGCTGTATCCGGAAGAAGACCAGACGTTGCGGGGCGTGTGCGAGTTGATTGCCCAGCATGTGACTGTGCCGGTGATCCGTGAAGAGACTTTTTTCGGGAAGCCGTGCCGCCCTGCTTCGGCGTTTCTGGCGATTCGGGGACTGCTGGAGGCGAAGGGCGTTGATGTGTCTGACGTCGGTCCTGCGACGGAACTGGGACCTTATCTGAAAGCTCATTTTAGGGCGCTGGTCGGTTCTCTGCTCTTGCTGGTGCCGGGGCGACTGCCCGGGGTGTGCGTGGTGCGGACAACATTGCAGAAGGTGCTGAATCGAATCATCTTCTGTTTGATTGGGCTGTGGTTGGCTGGGGCACTGCTGGCCTGTGTAGAGCCGCGGGTGTTGTATTTATTTCTGATTCTGGTTCCCCTTTATCTGGTGGTGCACTTCATTGCTTATCGACTGGGACCGGCCCGGATTGAGCTGGGGGAACTGCAGACGTTTCGGGATCTGGCGGAACTGGTGGCAGAAACTGATCTAACCGGGGCCTAACACTCTGCAACTCAGTTCCTGCTGATCTGGGTAACTCGAACAGCTCTCTAAAACGACTCCGGGTTTTCACTGCTGCACTGCAGGGACGCCTGCTGTTCAGCTATGCGCGGTCGGGAACCTGGCATACCATCTGTTTCTGGCTATCTGGTCCTTTCCAGGCCGAGCAATTTGGTAGTGCGGATTTCTGATAGAGAACGACAGTAATGCTGATCGACGGTTCTGATTTTGTGGAACGGCGGGTGGGCGTCAAGAGGGAATTGTGCTTTGAGTACTTCGGGAAATGCAGTGAGTATTTTGTGAGTTGTCTGCGAAACCGTTTGAATGTGCTCCGAAATGATTTGAAATCATACGAGACAGGGGGAACCGATGCGGGTTGTTCCGGTGAAAAACTGGAAAAATCGACGGCGATTCAGGTGAACCCGGGTCACTTAAGCGTCGTGTTCCGGTGCACGCATCGTCCGCCTCGCGCGCGAAGCACAATTGCAACACTTTACGATTCTGAGAGTGACGATCAAGTGCAATCTGTGCATGTACTGGTGAGGCAGGTTCAGTGATAAAAACGATTGACGAAGTAGAACAGGCGGTTTGTGATTGCCGGGATAATATGATCTGGAGATGGACTGACGGCGTTGGTGTTATTGGTAAGTCAGAAAATGATCCGGTTTCCGTTCCTGTTGAGGCACTTCCCTCACTATGGTGATGAAATTCTGATAAGATACAGATTGAAAATAATGCAGGCAGAGTAGCCGGCTCGATTCGGCGGGAGAGAGTTTCATGCAAAAAGAAGATGTGGCATATATTGGTTGTCGGCTGGTGGGGTTATTCTATGCGATCAAGGCGCTGGAGACGGTGGCGTCGTTCATCATGACGTTAGTGGCCTTCAGAGCGGGGGCTCAGTTTCCGGCATCGAAGGCGGCGATGTTTTATCTGCAACTGATGCCGTTCACGTTTTATACAATTGTGGCCTGTATGCTCTGGTTTGGAGCCGGGACGATTGTCAAATATCTGCTGCCGGAGAGTGATGCTAAGGCTTCTTCCTCCAAACCAACTGTCGAGCAGATTCAATCGATGCTGTTTTCCGCGGTGGGACTGCTGGTGCTGACCTGGGGGATTACCGAATTAGGAAACGTGCTGTATCAACTGTTTCAGTTGAAAAAAGCCAGCAACTATGCCGTGATCCCCCGACACTGCAGGCCCAGTGTGTGGCGGTCGCCTGCCGGCTGCTGCTGGGTTTCTTACTGGTGTTTGGTTCGCGTGGTTTGAGCGGACTGTTGACGCGGTTTCGTCAGCCTGAGCTCAGGTGAGCTTTGTTGTCTGTTAGCAACGGACTTGCTGCAGATAATGCAGTGAGTGCGATCTGATCAGATTATTCTGTTGAAAGCCAAAGTGGTATTGGCCTGTTTTTAATTCGGATTAAAATGTCCCATAGTAAACATTGTCGCGAGATTCCCGGTCGTGTGTATGAGTGAGGTTGCGTGCTGATGAGATGAGGTTGCGTGCTGATGAGATGAGGTTGCGTGCTGATGAGATGATGTCGATTCTCATGCAGAGAGTGTCCCAGTTGATTATGATTCCGATCATGTGAGGAGTGAGGTGCTTGTGCAGCGGTCATCAGAAGCCTTGCCTGAGATCAGGTTGATCCTGGAACTGATCAGCAAAGGGAACTCCCTCACAGATACACTGACGACACTGATCGAATATCTGGAATCGAAATGCGAGGACATGGTCTGTTCGATTCTGCTGCTGGATGAGGAGAACCGACTGCGCAACGGGGCTGCGCTGCACCTGCCGGAAGAGTATGTCCGACTCACGGATGGGGCACTAATAGGTCCGGAGGTGGGTTCGTGTGGTGCGGCTGCCTATCACAACAGGCAGGTGGTGGTGACGGATATCGAGACGGACCCCCTCTGGAAAGACTTTAAAGATCTGGCTTTGCAATTTGATCTGCGCGCCTGCTGGTCGACCCCGATTCGTTCTTCGACGGGAGCAGTGTTGGGAACGTTTGCGATTTACTACCACAAACCGGGGGAGCCGACCGAGTATCACCGGCATCTGATCGAACAGGCGGTTTATCTGGCAGCGATTGCGATCGAGCATGTCCGGATTGAAGCAGATTTACAGAAAAGCGAACAGGAGTCGCATCGACTGCGCCAGCATCTGCAGGAGGCGATCGAATCACTGACCGAGGGGTTTGTGATTTATGATTCAGACGATCGGCTGGTGATGTGTAATTCGAAGTACCTGGAGATCTACAGCGAGAGTAAGGATATCCTGGTGCCTGGCCAGCGTTTCGAGGATCACATTCGGATTTCCGCCTACCGGGGACAGGTGGCTGATGCGGTCGGCCGCGAAGAGGAATGGATCAAGGAACGAATATGCCAGCACCAGAATCCTGCAGGCAGTTTTCGCCAGAAATTGTGCAATGGGCGCTGGCTAAAGATTTCCGAACAGAGGACTGCTGAGGGAGGTATCTCCGGAGTTCGGACTGATATTACCCAGCAGGTGCTGTATGAAGAGAAACTGCGGAAATCGATTCACCTGATCGAGACCATCCGCAAGCTGCTCTCTCAGTACATCTCTGATACGAATCCGGATAAGGTGTTTGACGATCTGTTGCAGACGTTTTTGAATATCACCGACAGTGAGTCCGGTTTTTTTGGAGAAGTCCGTCAAACAAAAGCGGGGATGTATGATCTGATTCCCCGTGCGAGCTGTTACCGCGCATCACTGACTGCTGACTGGGAATGTGCTGAAGTCGATAAGAATCGAACCCGGGAATTCTTTGAACAACAGGGACTGTTTGAAAGGATCATAACAGACAAAGAGTCGCTGATTGTTAACGATATTCAGAGGGATTACGAGGGTGACACTACGGCAGCGGGTGGTTCTGAAGTCGGCGAGATCAAATCGTTTCTGGTGCTTCCCGTCTTCTCCCAGGGCGAACTCTCCGGGGTGGCGGGGATCGCGAACTGTCCGTCTGGCTATGACGAAGCTCTGATTGAGTTTATCAGACCGCTGCTGGCTGCTGCGGGGACGCTGCTCGCCGATTATCGGAATGAAGTCAGGCGTCAGGAGAACGAACGGGCACTGCAGATCTCGGAAGAACGTTTTTCCAAAGTCTTTCGTCTCAGCCCGATTTCCAAGGTGATTCTGAGTCTATCGACAGGCACTGTGATCGATGTCAACGAATCATTCCTGACCACTACGCGGTATCAACGCGAAGAGGTGATTGGAAAAACGATCCATGAACTGCAGTTCTTTCCGGATGACAGCTACTGGGAAGAGATCATGCAGAGTGTTTGTAGTAACGGGCACGTTTATGAGCAGGAATTGGTAGCACGCGTGAATGGTGGTGAAAACAGGACCATGGACTGTTCCGCCTGGATTATTGAAAGTGACGATGAACCGCTGTTGCTGTTGATGATTAAGGATCTGACGGAACAGCGACAGACCGAAGAACAAAATCGGCAGATGCAGATTCAGCTGCAACACAGCCAGAAGATCAAAGCGATCGGACAGCTGGCAGCGGGAGTGGCGCACGAGTTTAATAACATTCTGGTTGGGATCAATTTGAATGCAGAGCTCATGTTGCTGACACCAGAGGAACAGATTCCGGAAGACTTTCGGGAACCATTGCGGGAGATTCAAAAGTCAGGCGAACGTGCTGCAGAGCTCGTCAAACAACTGCTGGCTTTCGGACGAAAGAAAGCCCCTAATACTTCCTGGTTTGATGTAAATGCACTGATCATGAATCATCGTGCCATGATCCAACGGATCCTGGGAGATTCCGTGAAACTGATCCTGGATCTGTCACCCATGGCCGGCATGGTCTGGGCGGATGAAGCCGAGATCGAGCAGGCGTTGATGAATCTGGTCGTGAATGCGCGAGACGCGATGGCCTCAGGTGGCGAGCTTATTTTACGAACTCAGAATGTGAATCTCACCGCAGCTCAGATGGCTGACCAGAGTGGATGCCTGCCTGGAAGTTATACGCTTCTGACTGTGTCGGATACCGGTTGTGGGATGACGCCCGAAGTTCTGGAGCGAATTTTCGAACCGTTTTTTACGACCAAGCCGGCAGCGGAAGGAACCGGACTGGGGTTGTCCACCGTCCAGCGGAATCTGTCTGACAACAGCGGATTTATTTCAGTGGAAAGTCAGCCCGAAGAAGGAACTCAATTTCGGGTCTATTTACCTCAGGAACAGCGCATCAAGGCGAGAAAAACCAGGCAGACTGAAGTTCCCACGAACAAAAAACAGATGGCCGGTGGATCAGAAACGATCCTGGTTTGTGATGACGAACCGATTGTGCTGTCGACGATATCAGCACTCTTGAGTCGACTGGGGTATAAGGTGCTGCGAGCGCTGGGGCCGGTGGAAGCGCTGAAAACTGTCGAAACGCATACAGAAGCGATATCGCTGTTATGTACCGACTTTAATATGCCTCAGATTAATGGAGTGGAACTGGCGCAGCGATTAATGGAGATGCGTCCTGAATTGAAGGTGGTCTATTTATCCGGGATTGCAGAGAAGATCCCGGCTTCCGCGCTGACTGGGGGCAGTCTGGTCATTCAGAAGCCAGCGAACCTGGGAGAACTTTCGGTCGTCATCCGACAGGTTCTGGATGAGGGGGCAAACCAGAAGGTATGACCAGTCTGAAACTGCCGGAAAGATGCCGGTATGAACGCGAACCTGTGCGGAAGATGAACTGTCTGGTCAGTAGCGAGTTTTCAGAGTTTCGGTGATGAGAGGGATACAGCTTGATGCCTGTCTGGGATGCGGATCAGTATTTAAAATATCAGCGTGAACGGACGCAGCCTGCCATCGATCTGGCAGCACGTATACAGCTGGAATCGCCTGAGCGGATTGTGGATGTGGGCTGTGGTCCCGGGAACAGTACCGTGGTGCTGGCTCAACGTTTTCCCTGGGCGGAGCTGAGTGGCCTGGACAGCTCAGCAGAAATGCTGGAAACCGCGCGGGAGACTCTGCCCGACGTACACTGGTTTCAGGCCGATATCACGACATGGGAACCAGATGAAGCATTTGATCTGTTGTTTTCGAATGCCGTTCTGCAGTGGGTGCCTGACCATGAAACGATCTTTCCCCGGCTGATGAGTTTTCTCAAACCCGGCGGGGCGCTGGCGGTGCAACTGCCCGCGCATTATGCATCTCCCCTGCACCGCTGTGTGGTTGAGCTTTCCCAGCGACCGGACTGGCATGATGTAACCGCTGCTGCCCGACAGGCGCTGGGCTGCGAGTCACGGTCATTCTGTTACGATCTGCTGGCTCCTTTGAGTTCCCAGCTGGAACTCTGGGAGACTGAATATATCCACGTGATGGAGAGTGTCGAGGCCATCCTGGAGTGGTTCCGGGGAACGGGACTGCGACCCTATCTGGAAGCGTTACCCGATGCTGCCACCCGCGACCAGTTCGAGGCGGAACTGCTGAAGCGTTTTTCGAATGCGTATCCCCTGCAACAGAACGGGAACGTCTTATTTCCGTTTCGCAGGTTCTTCATGGTGGCGTATCGTTAGACAGTATATTTCACTGGCTGAATGTTTTTTAATTTCTCTCTGGGGAACTGGTGTGGTGAGTGTGATGTCGTATTGTGTGTTGCTGGGACTGCTCTGTCTGTGGTCTACGGGCAGCCGGTGTCTGTCGAGCCTGGGGTTGAAAACCGGTTCCTGTTGTCTGACGGCTATTGTGTTCGGTTGTTTCGGACTGAGTTACCTGGTGGGCCTGTTCTACAATTTCGGGCTGTATAATTCAGACCATTTTTCGACGGTGATTCTGCTGAGCTATCTGCTGGTAGCCCTGGTCGTCAGCCTGTTTCTGATTCCTCTTTCGTTCGTGGCTGCTCTCTATACACCCTCAGCCAGTCTGCGGATTCTTGAGCGTTCTAAACAGGTATGAGCACTGGCATGGACTGGACTTGAACAAGCTGCGCCGATTGATACCATTCCTGTTCGAGTGATCTACTTCAGATATGTAATGTATCAGACTCCTGCTGGATCTTAAGGAAATGTATTCGATCTTCAGTGCAGAAATTAAACAGGATGGATTCCAGATCTGCCGAGAACCGCTTCCCCAGGACACGTTGGCGCAGTTCGAAGCTGTAATTGATTCTGCCAGGGAAGACAGTTATCGACAGCGACGCAGCGGTACGCGTTATGCGATTCGAAATGCTCACCTGGTTTTACCTGGACTGCGATCGTTGCTTGAAGAGGGAGTGCTCAAGCAACTGGCGGGTGACGTGTTGCAGCAGCCAGTCAGTCTGGTGAGTGCGACACTGTTTGATAAGCGTCCCGGTGCCAACTGGTTTGTGCCGCCGCATCAGGATTTGCAGGTTCCGATTCAGGGGCGCATTGAGGATGAGGACTGGAAGAACTGGTCTCTCAAAGCAGAGCAGCAATACGTCGAACCGCCGCTGAACGTCTTTCAACAGATGCTGGCGGTGCGAGTTCACCTTGATGAGTGCCCCGGTGAAAACGGGGCGCTGGAGGTGGTTCCGCGGAGTCATCGCAGGCGGCTCACTGAGGATGAAGTTGCATTGATCCCCGAACAGGAGTTCCAGCTCTGCCCGGTCGATGCCGGTGAAGTGTTGTTGATGAACCCTCTCCTGGTGCATCGTTCGCGTAGTTCCCGGCTGCCACTAAGGCGCCGTGTGCTGCATGTGGTTTATTGTGCTGCTGTGCTGTCGGAGGGACTGGCTTGGACATAATTGAATGATATTCTCAGGTTGTTACCACATCTTCCACTTCCAGGGTGACCCGTGTCGATTTGAAACCCGGGGTTTTTGACAGGGGATCGACGGTGTGGGGAACCAGGACGTTGGCTTCGGGATAATACATCAGGGCGCTGCCGGCGCGGATGTCGAATTCGCGGACCAGAATATACGGCATCTCCCCTGCCTCGCTTTTGACTTTCACGCGTTGGTCGGGTTTGAGGCCGAGACGGTCGATGTCGGCTCGGTTCATCAAGATGACGTCACGACGTTCCTGTCCGCGGTAGATGTCCTCTTCGTCGTAGACGACGCTGTTGAACTGGCCTTCGGAACGGATGGTGATCAGCCGCAGTTCATTTTCTGCAACGGAGAGATCGGGCAGCGGGAGGGCGTGGAACTTCGCTTTGCCACTCTCGGTGGGGAAATTGTATTCCTCTACGGCGCGCCCGGTGACGTGGAATTCCTTGTGAGTCTGGAGTGTTTCTTTCATGTTTTCGTAGCCGGGGATCAGGTCGGCGATCAGTTCCTGGATGGCGCTGTGGCTCTCCAGTTTTTTCCAGTCGATGCGATCATCGCCGGCGAACAGTTTCTGACCGATGGCCGCCAGGATCGAGACTTCGCTGCGGGGGCCGGTGAACCGGGATTTGCCGCCGTCACTCATGCGGACGTAGCTGAACATGGACTCTTGAGTCGTGGGCTCGGGTTCTTCATCACGGGGAAGTACGGGCAGAATCAGGGTTTCTTCGCCGGTTCCCCAGACATGACCGGTATTCAGCGTAGTCGAAAGGTAGAGCACAGTTTTGATGCGGCTCATGGCTTCGAGGGCGTATTTGGTATCAGGGTTACTGCCGAAGAGGTTGCCTCCGAGACAGAACGCGAAGTCGATCTCGCCGCGATGAGAGGCTTCCATGCAGGCCATTGTGTCGTAGCCGGGCGTGGTGGGAACTTTGATGCCGAGCTGTTTCTCGAAGCGTTCGAGCATCGCCTGTTTCATACCGGGGACTACGCCGACCGAACCAAGGCCCTGGACGTTACTATGCCCGCGAATGGGCATCAGTCCCGCTTTGCGGCGGCCGACCATGCCGCGGAGCAAGGAGAAGTTGACGATCGATTGTACGCTGTTGGTACCGTGGAGATGATGCGTGATTCCCATGCACCAGCCGATGACGACGTTTTTAGCGGAGAGATACTGGTCTGCGATGTTGCGAATGGTTTCTCTGTCGACGCCGCTCTGGGCGATGATGTCGTCCCAACTGGTCTCTGTGACCTGCTGTTTGAAAGCGTCGAAGTTTTCGGTGTGTGCGTCGATAAAAGCCTGGTCGTGTGCGTTACGTTCCAAAACTTCTTTCGAGAGTCCGATCAGCAGGGCCATGTCGCCGCCGACGTGCGGTTGCACGTAAGTGGAAGCGATGCTGGAGCCGAAGAGCAGACTGCGGACGTCACTGGGAACCTTGAAATTAACGAGCCCCAGTTCCTTGACCGGATTAACGACGATGACTTTACCGCCCCGTCTGCGGATTTCCATGAAGGCCTTCATCAGGCGAGGATGATTCGAGGACGGGTTTGCACCAATCAGGATGTAGAGGTCGGTGTGATCCAGATCTTCCAGACGGAGTGTGCCGGCTCCGGTGCCAATACTCGAACCCAGGCCAACGCCACTGGCCTGATGACAGTAAAAGGAGCAGTTATTCACGAAGTTGGTGCCCATCAGGCGGGACATCAACTGGAAGAGGAAGCCGGCTTCGTTGGAGGAGCGGCCGCTGGCATAATAGAAAGTACGCTCGGTGCCGGCGGCTTTGAGTCGCTCGACGACCAGGTCGAAGGCTTCGTCCCAGGAAATCGGCTTGTAATGTTTTTCACCGGGCGAGAGCAGCAGTGGCTGGGTGAGACGGCCACTGTATTCGAGCTTGCGAGAGGACATCGAGCGGAGCTGGTCGATGTTGTTTTTCGCGAAGAAGTCATTAGCGACAGCGGGCTGCATATCGGCAGCCATCGCCTGGAAGGATTTTTTGCAGACTTCGGGGAACAGACCGGCTTCGTTGACCATGCCCCCTTTCTGTCCCCCCATGCCGACCGCGCAGGTCTTACAGGCATTGCGGGTCCGCATGGATTTCCAGAGCTTCCACCAGCCGACCTTGTTTGCCAGTGTCAGACTGTATTTGATCGCCTTCCAACCGCCGCCGCTTCGTGGAGCTTTCACTTTGATGCCTTCCTATGTTGTTCCTCAGGAGCACACTGCAGCCAACCAGATGAATTTCGGATGAAGGTAAACGGGAATCTTTTACCAAAATCTGAAACCATTGTAAGTTACGTCGAGTATATCCAAAGGAAAGAGAGCAATCAATCTGGCCGGGCTCTATTCTGTACAGTGGGGGTTGCGGGGGTTTCCGGGCGGTTGATAGAATGAACGCACCCGTCGTTACCAGTTCTGGAGGAAGGATCGCTTATGTTTCGTCGTAGTATCACATTTCTGTGTGCGCTCGCATTGCTGGGCACCAGTTCCCTGCTGGCTGAAACGAAAACCAAATCGTCGCAGCATGCCTCCCACACGTTTCGGCTGCCAACCGCCCAGGGTAAAGTGGTCGAGTTAACGGCTGAGCCAGAGTCGAAAGCGACCGTGGTCTGCTTTCTGGGGGCGGAATGTCCGCTGGCCCGGCTGTATGGTCCCAAGCTGAATGAGATGCAGGCCGCTTACGCGGCGCAAGGCGTTCAGTTCATCGGCGTGAACAGCAATCAGCAGGACTCCCTGGAAGATGTGAAGCAGTACGTCAAGCGGTACGAGATCTCGTTTCCGATGGCGAAGGACTATAACAACGAAGTCGCCGACCGATTTCATGCAGTGCGCACACCTGAAGTATTTGTACTGGATCAACAGCTGACCGTCCGGTATCGTGGGCGGATCGATAACCAGTACCTGCCGGGCATCTCACGGGCTGAGACGACCACGCATGATCTGAAGAACGCGCTGGATCAACTCCTGACAGGCAAGCCGATTGAAGTGTCCGAGACCAAACCGAATGGCTGTTTCATCGGTCGGGTGAAAAAGAATGAAGTGACCACCAAACTGACCTTCTGCAAAGAAGTCGCCGGGGTCTTGCATCGTCATTGTGTGGAATGCCACCGCACGGGGGAAATCGCACCATTCAGTCTGACCGACTATGATGAAGTCCGAGGCTGGGCGGATACGATGCTGGAGACCATTGAAGATGGTCGGATGCCCCCTTGGCATGCCAGTCCGAAATATGGTCATTACGCGAATGCCCGGTTCATGCCCGAAAAAGACAAGGAGATTCTACGGGAATGGGTGGCCGGGGGCATGCCCTATGGTGATATCAAGGATTTACCGGAACTGCCCAAGTTCCGCGAAGGCTGGCATCTGCCCCGAGTGCCGGATGTCGTTTATGAAATGCGGAAGCGACCTTTTGTCGTTCCCAAAGAGGGCGTCGTGGAATATCAGTATTTCGTCGTCGATCCCGGTTTCAAAGAGGATAAGTGGATCACCGGAGCACAGGTCCTGCCGGGGAATCGGTCGGTCGTGCATCATGCGATTGTATTTATTCGTCCTCCTGATGGCGCTGACTTCCGTGGGATTGGCTGGTTGACGGCTTATGTTCCGGGACAGCGGATCAATATGCTGCCTCCCGGGCGGGCGCGAAAGGTTCCCGCCGGCTCGAAACTGGTATTTCAGATGCACTACACACCGACGGGATCGGTGGCAGAAGACATTTCAAAAATCGGGTTGATCTTTGGTAAGGATGAGGAGATCACTCACGAAGTCTTTACGCTGATCGGCATCGATCAGGAATTCGAAATTCCGCCGCACGCCAGTGATTTTCCGGTATCGGCGAAGGTCCGTCGGATTCCGCCGCACGCCGAACTGCTGGCGATTGCCCCGCACATGCATCTGCGCGGGAAATCGTTCCGTCTGTTTACAAAGCAGGACAAGAAGAAAGAGATTCTGCTTGATGTGCCCAATTATGATTTCAACTGGCAACATATTTATGAACTGAGCAAGCCGATGTCGCTGGATAAGGTCGACGGGCTCGAGTTCACGGTCAAATTCGATAATTCGAAAGACAATCCATTCAACCCGGATCCCAATGAATACGTGACCTGGGGCGATCAGACCTGGGAAGAGATGGCGATTGCTTTCTTCGAAGTCGCTGAACCCCGGAAACAGAAGTCGCAGGAAACGAAACCGAAGCCAGAGAAAAAACTGACTAAAGCGGAAGCGAAGAAACAGCGCGAGGCAGAGTTGAAAAAAGAGCTTGATAAGCGTGCCGCTGCATTTTTCAAACGGTTTGACAAGAATGGCGATGGACGCGTTGATGTGGAAGAAGTCCCGCTGGCAACGCAGCGCTATGGGCGTATCCGGGACAATAACGGTGACGGTGTGATTCAGAGAGAGGAACTCAGATTGCAGGTTCGTTAATTTCTGAAGCTGGTTGAGATTCAGCGCCTGGCAATCTTCAACCTGATCCCTTTAACATTCTACCGCTGAGAGAAAGTGAATCGCGCGTGTCTCGTACGTTCAATCGCTGTTCGGTCTGGATGGTTGACCATCCCCTACTGGTAACTTTGTTCATTCTGCTGCTGAGTGGAATCGCACTGCTGGGGTACACCATGCCCGAGGAAGTTCGCGACTGGTTCACGGCTAAACCCGAACCGGTTCCCCAGGTAGAACAGCAGAAAGCGGGTAAGCCGCGCAAAGTTCGGGAGGCACCGCCCGATGTCGACCCGATCAGCCTGACCGACGCTGATACGATCCTGGTGATTGATTCCAATCAGTTCTTCACCGCCGACGGCATCAAGGCCCTGCGGGAGATCGTTGCCGAGATCGAATCGCTGGATTACGTCGAAAGTGTTTTCTGGCTGGAGGATATTCCCAACCTGAATATCTTTGGCCTGCGGGAACCGATCCTCCCGAATGAGCGGGCCTCCCAGAAACGACTCGATGACGCTAAGGAAAAAGCGATTAAACATCCGCTGGTAGGCGGCCAGCTGTTATCAGTAGATGCGCAGACCATTCTGCTGATGGTCAAATTCAATTGGATGTATGTGACGGACGACGATGCCTGTACGACCGGATTGAAAGAAGTCGCGAAAAAAGTCGTTGCTGAATATCCGGATGTGAAGTTTTCCTTCACAACCACGGGCCGTGTACCCATCTATCTGACCGCGGTGCGCACCCATAATGCGAACAAGGTCAAATATCAGGTGATCGGCTACGGGATGATTCTGCTGATGGCCATCATTCTGTTCCGGGGAATCACGGCGGTGATTATCGTGGCTCTGGCACCGATGTTTGGCGTGTTTCTGACGATGGGGATTATCCAATTCTTCGATTTCCGGGACAACCCGTTTAACGATGTGGTGTTGCCAGTCCTGTTAAGTCTGGTGGGCTTAACCGACGGCGTGCATCTGATGGTCCAGATCCGGCGGCATCGGGCTTCCGGTCTCTCGGGACGGGATGCCGCCCGGCGTGGGATTCAGGAAGTGGGGCTGGCCTGCTTTCTGACTTCGGTTACGACGGCCATCGGCTTCGGTTCGCTTTCGCTGGCCCATCATGAGACGGTCCGCGAATTTGGTTACAGCTGTGTGGTCGGCGTGCTGTTGACTTTCATTGCGGTGGTGACGGTGATTCCCCTGGCCTGCCGCACCTGGCTGGGGCGTTCTATTCATGTGGGCTATGGTAAGGGGGTTATCGATAAGAACCTGAACCGGATCAGCGTGATCATCGAAATGGTGTTGAAGCGTGCGGGCTGGATCAGCAAGGTGGGTATCGGCCTCACGGCGGTACTGATTCTGATTTCGCTGACACTGCGGCCCGATGAACGCCGGGCCAATATGCTCCCCGATGGCTCGGAAGCGGCGACCGCCTTGAACCATATGGACCAGGCGATGGGAGGGCTCGAGCATTCGCGGGTTGAGGTGAAATGGTCGGATGAGGTCGAATCGGATTCGCCCGAAGTTCTGGTTGCGATCAGCGAAGTGGATCAACTTCTGAACCAGGAAGCGTTGATTGGTCATCCGATATCGATTGCGAATATTCTCTCTGCGCTGCCTGGTGAAGGCCCCCCTGAAGAGCGGATGTCAATGATCGACCTGCTGCCTCCACCGTTGAAACGGGCGTTTTATACGCCGGAGCAGAATCAGGCGACGGTCAGTTTTCACGTTCAGGACCTGGGAATTGCCAAATACGGGCCAACCTTCACGCGCATTGAAGAGGGGCTGGCCAAGATCGGAAGCCAGCATCCGGAGTTCCAGTTTCAGTTGACGGGCTCAGCTGTCTGGCGGTGGCGGAACCTGTATCAGATCGTCGTCGATCTGGCGTCCAGTCTGGGGAGTGCAGCGATTATCATCCTGATTGTGCTGGCGATCGCATTTCGTTCATTGCGACTGGGGCTGATCTCCATCATTCCCAACATGTTTCCCCTGGCCGTAACCGGGACCTTCCTGGTCTTTACGGGGCAGGCGCTCGAGATTGTCAGCGTTTGTGCGTTTACAGTCTGCCTGGGGATTGCCGTCGACGATACGATTCACTTCCTGACCCGCTTCCGCGAAGAACAGCTCCAGGTTGAGAGTGACGACGAAGCGATCCGCAAGGCGTTTACAGGGGTGGGAACCGCGTTAATCATGACGACGGTCATCCTGGTTGCCGGCTTCTCGACAGTGATCTTCAGCGACATGCGGGATCAGCGGATCTTCGCCATCATGAGTGGCCTGACGATCGGCTCGGCTCTGTTCGGCGATCTCATCTTCCTGCCGGCACTGCTGGCCCGCTATGCCAAACGTTCGCAGGTGCCTGCGATGGAGGAAGAGGAACTGATTCCCGATGAACCGATGCGGGAGTCGCTGGTACGGGAATAAAACTCCTTTTATTGATGACTTCATGGTTGACGGTTGTTCTTCTAAGTAAACTTAAATAATTTGACGCGGCTGCCGATATAGGGTACTATAGAACCTCACCAAAACAGTTAATTTCACTGCTTTTAAGTGACTTAACTCCCGCCCTGAATGAGTTTCCTCTGAAAAAGGAACCCTGCCTTGTATATCCGCGCCATCGCTTTCCTGCTGACGGCTGTTTCTGCCTGTCTCCTCGGGAGTGGATCGAGCTCCGCTGCTGATTCGCGAGTGACTTTTGAAAAAGACATTCGACCCATTTTCAAGGCGTACTGCTTTCACTGTCATGGCGAGGAGAAAGAACTTTCCGGTGCGCTGGATGTGCGGTTACGCCGCCTGATTATGAAGGGCGGCGATTCCGGAGAAGCAGTCGTTCCCGGTAAACATGCAGAGAGCCTGCTGTTTCAGTATGTCGAATCGGGAGACATGCCCCCCGATGAGAAGCTGCGACTCAAACCGGAAGAAGTCGCGCTGATTGCGAAATGGATCGATCAGGGGGCAAAGACAGAGGGGCCGGAACCCGAAGGGGACATCAAGCCGGGCGACTTCCTGATCACAAGCGATGAACGCTCCCACTGGGCGTTTCGTCCCATTCAGAAAGCTGCTCTGCCTGAACTGCCTCAGTTAAAAAAAGAGAATGGAAAACAACCGCTCAATCCGGTCGATGCCTTCATCGCACGAAAGCTGAAACAGAACGGTCTCTGGTTTTCTGAAGAAGCAGATCGACTGACGCTGATCAGACGGGCCGCCTTTGACCTGACCGGTCTCCCCCCTGCTCCGGAAGACGTCGATACGTACCTGGCTGACAAGTCGCCTGACGCCTATGAAAAGATGATCGATCGGCTGCTGGAATCTCCCCATTACGGGGAACGCTGGGCGCGGCACTGGCTGGATGTTGCCGGCTATGCCGACTCAGAAGGCTACAACGACAAAGACATTATCCGTCCAGATGCCTGGCATTACCGGGATTATGTGATCCGTTCTCTGAATGCAGACAAGCCCTGGGATCAATTTATCACCGAGCAGCTCGCCGGCGATGAAATGGTCAAAGCCACGCATGCGACGGCGCAAAAGCTGGTAGACCAGGATCCCGCGGTCTGTGAGAAGTTGACCGCGACCGGTTACCTGCGGCTGGCTCCCGATGGGACCGGCTCGAGTCCCATGGATCCTGCAATCGCACGCAACCAGGTCATTACAGAGACGGTGAAGATCATGTCTTCTTCACTGCTGGGCATGACCGTGGGTTGTGCGGAGTGCCATCATCACCGCTTTGACCCGATTCCGCAGGAAGACTTTTATCGTCTGCGAGCGGTGATTGCTCCCGTGTATGACGATCAAAAATGGCGGATGCCTGCCAGTCGACGGGCGGCCCTGATGTCACCAGAAGATAAAGCCAAAGCTGCAAAGCTGTCAGCCCAGGTCAAGGAACTGGATGCCGAGCACAACAAGGTCAAAGCGGAAGTGACCCAGCTGATTGCCGAGCGGGTTCTGAAGGAAGTCCCCGAGGCAGACCGCGAACAGGCTCGCACCGCTTATGAAACCGCGGTTAAAGAACGTTCAAAAGAGCAGGCGGATTTTCTGAAACAGAAATACCCGATGCTCGACCTGCTGGTGCCGGGACGCCTGCACCTGTTCCTGGCACGCTTCAAAGACGGAAACGATCTGAAGAAACAGTATGAGGATATCAAGGCAGAAGCAGACAAGCTGCGGGCGCAGATTCCCAAGCCGGAATACATTCGCGTCGCGACCGAAGACACACAGCACCTGCCCCAGACGTTTGTATTTTATCGGGGGGATATCTCTTCACCAGAAAAAGATTTGATCGCTCCCGGTGGTCTGACTGTGATTTCTTCTAAAGCAGACAACACATTTGAGTTGAATGATCCCCAGCTGCCGACCACGGGACGCCGACTGGCGTATGCCCGGTACCTGACCAGTGGGAAGCATCCTCTCGTGGCACGCGTGCTGATGAACCGGTTCTGGATGCATCATTTCGGACAGGCGATTGTCGATTCCACGGGTGACTTTGGTTCCCGGTCTTCCGTCCCCACGCATCCCGAACTGCTGGACTGGCTGGCGGCTGACTTTATGGAACAGGGCTGGCAACTCAAACGCATCCATCGCCTGATCATGACCTCACGGACTTACAAGCAGACCTCTGCGACGCACTCCGAAAAAGCAGCCGCGATTGACTCCGATAACCGTCTCTACTGGCGAATGACAATGCAACGCCTGGAAGCGGAATCGATCCGCGATGCCATTCTGGCGGTCAGCGGCGAATTGAACCGGGAGCAGTTTGGTGAGCCAGTACCGGTTGCATTGGCGGACAGCGGTATTATTACGGTCGGTGCTGGTAAAGTGTCAAAAGATCGCCGGGAACTGAAACGTTCCATTTACGTGCAGGTCCGGCGGACCCAGCCGGTGACAATGCTGAATGCCTTTGATGCCCCCAGCATGGAGCCCAACTGCGAGCGACGGGTCTTTTCGACAGTGGCAACACAGTCACTGGCGCTGCTCAATAGTGAATTCATGCGGATTCAATCTGAGGCCTTTGCTAAGCGGGTACTCACCACGGCAGGGAAAGACGCCGACGATACAAAGCTGATCAAGACGGCCTGGAAGTTAGCTTTAAGTAGTGAGCCTTCCCCGGCTGAACTGCAGGCGCTGGAGAAAAACTTCGCGCTGCAGTTGAAAGAATATCAGACAAAGAAAGCCAAACAGCCTCGGGAGGAAGCACTGGCTGCAGTCTGTCATGTGCTGTTTGGAACCAACCAGTTTCTGTATGTGGAATAAGCGGGAAATGATGCCCGTCTCCTGATAGAATATAAATATCGATCTCCAGAGGGAGTCTCTCGTGTCTCAATTTATCAATCAAAACTCCGCCAGCTCTCGCCGTCACTTTCTGGCCCAGAGTGCCTTTGGCGTCTCCTCACTGGCACTGGCCTCGCTGTTAAACGACGAACAGCTGCTGGCGGCTCCGGAAAAACCGGCTCTGGAAGAGAAAACGTACGATCTGCTGCCGAAGCAGACCAGCCATCCAGCCCGCGCCAAATCGATGATCTCAATTTTCTGCGGTGGTGGACCGAGTCACCTGGATCTGTTCGACCGTAAGCCAACACTCGACAAGTATGCGGGCAAGCGGTTTCCCGGCGACGGGATCAAATACGATAACGCCGGTCAGGCGACTTCGATCATCATGCCCTCTCCCAACACATTCGAGAAGTGTGGCGAATCGGGGATGGAGATCAACACCGCCCTGCTGCCCCACCTGGGAGAGATTGTTGACGATATCACGCTGATTCGCTCTATGCAGCTGCCCAATATTCGGAATCACGTGGCCGGCATGCGGGCCATGACCACCGGGCGGGGACGTGAAGGCTGGCCTTCCCTGGGGAGCTGGATCACTTATGGTCTGGGAGCCGAGACACAGAATCTACCGGCGTTCGTGGCCATTACGATTCCCCGTAACCCGGTCGGATCACCATACTGGGACAGCCGCCATTTGCCTTCGATTTACCAGGGGACGGTTGTCAGCAAGTCAGAGCCGCGAATTGCGAATCTGAATCCGATCCGGGAACTGCGTGGCAAGCCCCAGTCGAATCAGCTGGACCTGCTTAAAGAGCTGAACCAGATCCATCAACAGCGTCATCCCGGCGAAGACGATCTGGCAGCCCGCATTGCCAGCTATGAGCTGGCGGCCCGGATGCAGACTGCAGCGACCGAAGCGCTTGATCTGACTAAAGAGACTGAAGCCACCCATCAGATGTACGGAGCCGATGATCCGGTGACCAAAGAATTCGCGGATGCCTGTATGCTGGCCCGCCGGTTCGTGGAACGTGGCGTCCGTTTCGTACAGATCTGGAATTACGCCTGGGACATGCACGAGAATATCTTCGCTGCACTGGAATCGCGTTGTAAAACCTGTGATAAACCGTGTGCAGCCCTGGTAACCGATTTGAAGAATCGGGGACTGCTGGATTCCACGATGGTCCAGTGGGGCGGTGAAATGGGACGTCTGCCTGTGATTCAGGATCGCGGTAAAGGCAAGAAACCGGGGCGTGACCATAACACGGAAGGCTTCAGTATCTGGATGGCCGGTGGCGGCATCAAAGAGGGGCACATTCATGGAGCGACAGATGACTTCGGTCATCGGGCGGTTCAAGATGTGGTGACCCAGCATGACTTCCATGCGACTCTGCTGCATCAGTTTGGTCTGAATCACGAAGGCCTGAATTTCGAACATAACGCCCAGTCAGTCTCACTGGTTGAACCCGGTCAGGGAAAGGTGGCTTCTGGCATCCTCAAGTGATCCCCTTGCGAAACAGGGAGCGTCGATGCAAACAGCAGGTTATAGTCTAAGTGGTCTGATTCTGTCACTGTTATTACTGGCTGTTCCTGTAGAAGCTGGTGAGCTGGTCGTTTCAGCTGACTTCCCGGGAGGCTCGGCTGAGGTTCTGAAAGTCGATCAGCAAACGCGTTCGATTACGGTGTGTCCTGCCGGAGATCCACAGTTTGGCTGGCCCTGCTGGTGGTATTTCAAAGTCTCCGGCATCAAACCGGGAGAAACGCTGACGGTTTCGGTCGATGCGAGTAATCTCAAACAGGCAAACGGCTCGAAGCTGTCTGCCAACTGGGCTCTGCCCGAACGGGCTGCGTTTAGTCTCGACAGGAAGACCTGGAAACAGACTGGTTCCGGAACCAGGGAGGAAGATCACTGTCGCTGGACACAGCAGGTGGATGCCGAACAAGCCTGGTTTGCCTGGGGCCCTCCATTTGTGCCCTCGGATGCCCAGACACTGGTTGATCGCCTGAGCCGGAAGCATGAAGACGTGACGGCATTTGAATTATGCAAAACCCGCGCTGGCCGCAGTGTGCCTGCGCTGGTGCTGAGTCCGGATGGGAAACATTCTGACGATCGCATGGTGATCTGGATCCAGGCCCGTCAGCATGCCTGGGAATCAGGGGGCAGCTGGGTTGGGCGTGGCTTCATTGAATGGGCGGTGAGCGATGATCCTCTGGCGGTGGCTTTGCGGGAAAAGGTTGATATCTACTATGTTCCAATCATGGATATCGACAATGTAGCGACCGGTAATGGCGGCAAGAATCAGATTCCGCACGATCATAACCGTGACTGGTCTGAGATGCCGCGCTGGAACGCAGTCCAGGCAGCCATGAAGGCTCTGAAACAGTTCGACAAGCAGAACCGACTGGTGATGTTTGTCGATCTGCATAATCCTGGTGCCAGTTCGAAGCAGCCGTTTTTTTATATTGCGCCTCCCGAATTGAATACTCAGCGAAGAAAAGCACTGCAGGATAACTTTATCGCTATTTGCCGCGAGGAGATGCAAGAGCCTCTGAAACTGGATCGAAGTACGCCTTCGACGGGACCAAAGTATGACAAACGCTGGAAAGAGATCTCCAGTAACTGGGTACGAAGTGCCACCCGCGAACATGTCGTGGGGATTACGCTCGAGACCTGCTGGAATACGCCCCACAGTCATCCGCAGGGTTACATGACTGTGGGACAACAACTGGGTCGGGGGATCGCCCGGTATCTGAAACAGGATCCCCGCCAGTCCCCTGCTCTGGATTGAGCCAGAGCAGGTTATTTCGTTCCCAGTGACGTCCAGTCTGTGGAAGCCTCAATCCACAGTTTATGAAGCGGAGTCCAGTTTTTCGAACACGGCTTTCATCAGCAGTGGGAGTACGACGGTGGCATCAGAATAGACTTCAGCGAACCGACCGCCATCCTGGGGTGAAAGGAACTTGCCCCAGCTGACCCCTTCAGAATAAGTGCATCCAGAGAGACCTCCCCAGTGAACCGGTTCGGGGCAGATACGAATGCCATAGCGGAAGCGGGGCTCTTTCCACTCTGTGCCCAGGCGGTAGTTGGCAATTTCATAATAGGGAGCAACCTGTTGCGCCCAGTTGCGGGGAACTCCCCCACCGATGGTGAAGATGCCGAAGGTAACGGCATCCCGCATCAGGCGGGCATATTCCTGCAGGTCGAGAAACGGGTTGAAGCTGGGGAGCGCGGTGAGAATTTCTTCCTGTTCGAGCTCTTCCAGGGGCTTGCCCGATTTGGCAATCAGTTCGGACATGGCCCAGGTGGAGACGTCGAGACCGATTTCACTGTCAGTGAAAGCGGGGATGAAGACGGGCACATTTTGCTCATAAGCACTGCGGAGGATGCCGCGTCCATCGTTGATTTCGGAGAGTCGCTGACCGAGTGCCCGGCAGAGACGGGCCGAAGACCAGACGCCATCTTCGGGCTGGGATTCCCGCAGGACCGAGCGGACCAGCTTTTCGACGTTGTTCAGATTCGACTCCATTTCGAGGGTGTCGTAAATCCGGTTGTAGCCTTTTTTGTAGAGTGTTTCGTCGGAATCCGTGGGATTGTACTGGTAGTGGACCAGGCCGATCGATTCGGTGAGACCGTGGGCAATCAGGGCACCAGTGGCGACGACGGCATGGACGAGGCCACGGTCGATCATGTCACAGATGATGCTGCCTTGTTTGGCGACGGTCATGGCACCGGAAAGAGTGAGGACGACTTTGCATTCAGAGTCTTGTGCCATATCCAGCAGAATGTCGTAGGCATCTCCCAGGCGTCTGCCTGAGAACGCGGTTGCAGACATGGCCTGCAGCAGTTCGCCAAACGAATTGACACTCGACAGGTCCAGGCTTTTCAGTGGTTTTAAGCCGTCTCCTCGACCGTCGTGGAACTCTCGATCTCCACTCATGATTCACTCTTCCTTCGTGAGTTGATGCGGGGCGCAAAAAAAGAAAACAACGCTCAGTCAGGTACGCTCCTTGTCTGAATACAGACTTCAAAGCGCACCTGGCATGATGCGATGTTTATACCGTAATTCAACGCCTTTCAGATTTCCAGAGTGGGAACGGTTTATCAGCTGTAATCAATAGATACAGGAGTGGTTCCCGTCAGGAATTTTCAGGTGGGAATTTACAGAGCGACAACCTGATCCGCTTCGCAGTGGGAACCGGCTGGTTCCTGAAGCGCAGGTTGCCCATTTGGGATGGGGAACCGGGGCATTTCGAGAATGCTGACGTCACCCAGATCGACTTCTTCCCGAATGTAACGAAGAACGTCATTCGGATCAGTATTGCCGCAGGTGAAGACGTCGAGAGCGATTAAGCCCAGGTCGGCGTAACAGTGGGCTGAGCAGTGGCTTTCATCAAGAAGGCACATCGCGGTGAAGCCCGGTGCTGAATTATGACCAAAGTGATATCGTACCTGTGAGATCACAGTAGCACCAGCACGGGTAGCTCCACGTGCCATGGCTTCCAGAATCAGTTGGTCGTTTAGACAAATGTCCCGCGAGACATTACGACAATCAATGAGAAGATGTCTTCCTTTATGCAACTCATAAACCCTCCACTGAGGTGCCAGAAAAAAACAGGCATCCGATTTTTAATGAAACTGTTCGAGACGATTTCGAATCGTAATGCCTATATCGGTACGCTTTTTTAAAAGTTCGAGATTATTATGTCAAAGGGGGAGAAAATACAAGAAATAAATCGATCATTTTGCGTGGAATTTACAAAAATTGAAACAAGTATTTCCCACGTCTGGAGACGGGCAGAATCCTGGGCCCAAACCTTGGCGGGGCTGGGGGTTCCAGCCTGTCTAAAAATGCGTCAGTCGCCCCAGGAAACAGCCTGCACAGGGTAACCGGAGATGCGCAAGTTCTACACCATTTTAGCTCCCCGTCGGTCGGGAGATTGCCGGGCAAGAAAACCGAAGGCCCGGGTAGCTTTAAGTGATGATTGCAGGCCAGTTTAAGAAACAGGGCTGAAGCTCGCATGGAACATCAGCCCTGGTATAGACACTTTTGGTTTGAGAAACCGAAGCTTAAAACTCGCCGATGGGGTTGCCGTCGGCGATCATTCCGAGTCGCTGGAAGGTCTCGTAGCTCATGTTCTCACTGAGGAAGCGGACCGCCCCGTCGCCCAGCAGGAAGTGGGCTCCCCCTTCATGCTTACTGGAGAAATTGGCGATGTGGTTCGTGGTGTTGGGGGGATGGTGCATGGCCATCATGCTCATCATGGCCGGTTGACCGACATGCCCCAGAATCAGGGATGCCGGGCCTTCGGTCATGGATGGCATGCTCATCATCCCTGCCGGGCGGGTCGCGTTGGGGATGGCGGCGTACCATGTAGAATCAGCCTCGATGATTGACGCCGCACCCACGAACTGATGCTGATGAGAGCGTTCCCCGGCGACAATCGTATTCGAAGTCCCGTCGATGACATCGCGGACCTTTACATTACTGTTGCGGTAGAGAATCCCTTTCTGCATGGGATTCCCCGGGGTCATCGTCAGGCTGCCATACCCGAAAACACCCACATAGTTCGCAGAAGACAGTTGATAGGTGTTAGAACCATCGGTGACCGAGAAGACGCCCTGGTTGGTGTCACTGGGACAGCGAAAGATGGGTACAACCTGGTCAGCCAGATCGATATTGGGAGAAACGGTAGCATTTAGATTCAGGTTGAGCTGGTTATACAGCGGAGCCTGGTCCAGGAACGGGAGCAACATGACGCCCCAGGCAAAACCGGAACCGGTTTCAGAAGAACTGGGATCACTGTTGACGACACCTCGTGCGATGTAGCCCGGAGGATACGTGCCGTGCGTATCGTGGTAATTGTAAAGCGCCAGGCCGATCTGCTTGAGGCTGTTTTTGCAGGTGGAGCGGCGGGCCGCTTCCCGCGCCTGCTGGACAGCAGGCAGGAGTAAGGCGATCAGGATCGCGATGATGGCGATGACCACCAGCAGTTCAATGAGGGTGAAGCCACGTCTATGATGGCGAGGATTCTGTGAAAAATTCATGGTAGGTTTACCTTTTATGTTACGTTGCAGGTCGCGCAATCGTAAACCGGATGTCGGGTGGGAAAGAGTTGCCAGCGCAGCAGATCGGACATTTCCAATCGCTGAGTGCCTGCTGTCAAACTTGCTTAGTAAGGCGGGGTCTACGCCCTGGGTGGGGGAATTTCCGGTTGCTGAGACAGCGAAGTGATCGTGTCATCAGCCACAAGCAGAGAGTCGAGCCGAGTATTGTCAGAAATGATTCGAGGAGACTGGCATAACTGGCGGGGATCAGAAACGTACCAGCCTTTGAGTTGAGAATCGCCACAGCCACAAAGACGAGAAACCTGGCACACAGCGGACTTCGACTTCTCGCCGGGGGACTCTTTGTCTGCACCGGCAGAACAGCAGCTTCGGTTGGAAGCCATGGGGCTTGTACAACAGGTGCCCTGTTCCATCTCGGAAACCTTAAGGCTTTTGTTAACACAGCAGCAGCGGGAGTTCGATTTCTGGTCCTCGGCACACCGACAGCCAGATCTTACAGACAGGCTGGGAACCACGGCGGTATTCGTGATCAGGTATCCCAGGCAGAACAAGCTAACACAAACACCGCGCAGCACTCTTCTCAGAGAGAAAGAGGCAAATAATTCAGTATGGCAGGTGCTGCGGTGGGAGGTCACGGTAAGTACTCTTTGAATCAGAACTTGAGGTTTCTGTTCGATGGTAAGCGTCCCTGCTATTACCATTGTTCAGAACTACTGGGGGTAAAAAAAGTGAATAACCACCATTTTTTTACTGATCCGCAGATTTTTCCGGCCTCCAGCTCCAAATGCTCGAGTTCTTTACTCGTTGGTGGAGGAAGAGTTGACCATGTTACCAGATTGGAGCGTGTGCTGACAAATGAATTTAACGACCCGATCCGGCTCGGGATGCGTGAAGTGGTGCCCCTTTGATTTTTCAGTCCCCTCTTTGACGGAGATGATCTGAAAGTTATTTTTACGATATTTTTCAGGTACCCGGCTGAACATGAGCAGTGTGTTTTCATTGGGAGGAACAACCTGATCATTTTCTGAAATGATGTGCAGCACCGGGATCTCTGCTTCAGCGATCGTTGTGATGCGGTCTACCGGGTTATTGGGCCAGTCCAGTGCTTCCTGTTCTGTCAGGCCATAGGCCTTGAGGCAGGCGTTCCAGCGGGCCTGCGAGCCCTCGCTCTTCCCTTTTCCACCGGGCCAGCTTTTGAAATCGCAGACCGGTGTGTCAGCATAGATACAGCTCACTTTATCCGGATTTGCCAGGGCCCAGTTGTAAATGAAGAGTCCCCCGCGGCTCACTCCTTCTAAAGCGACTTTGGACTGCAGTCCGTGCTGCTGTGTCAGACGCTTGTAAAATTTATTTCCGTATTCAATGGCCTGGGGGGAACCAAATAGATCAGACACATCCAGGTATGCGATATGGAAGCCCTGTTTCAGGAGTTCCACATCCATTTCATAATGGAAGTCAGGGAATCGTGCGCGCCAGACCCAGGGGTTGCCGGGGGCGGCCTTCTCCGGAATGACGACGTAAGATTTTCGCCCTTCGGTAGGAAAATGAACCCGCTTGAACCCATGCCACGTATCCTGTTTGCCTGACCAGTGTTGAGGCGTTTTTGAGGAGGCTTCTCCTGCAAATCCAACAGGCAGAAAACAGGCCACGAACAACAATGCGAAAAAAGTGCGAAAAATTGAAATGGAGGGATTCATTAGCTGGCGCTCGCTCTCTGCTCAGGTATGTAGGAATTTAGATTGGTTATCTCAAGCAAAATCGGGATGTTAGCGTTACACAAGGTTGCCTGTGATTCAGCAATTTTTCATCAACATGGATATGGGTCGTATCGGTTTTAATGACTTTGTGCCGTGGTGGGGCACTGTTGGAGGCGCTGAGTACAAACTGTCGCTACCCGAAGATTTTTCTGACATATAGTTTAGTCAATCCACATTGAAATGGAAATTATAAACTAGACCCGGTCGTCGGGTGATGGTCTGGAGCGGACAGAGTTCTCCACACTTTTTGAATGCCTTTCATTATATCTAGCGATAGTTCATAAAAAGACGGGTTCCTGCTATGTCTTTCATTCCTGCCACACATACAACAGAGACCTTGACCAAGCGGTTTTCTGATCCAGTCATTAATTCGGTTATTGATGTCTTTAAGTATTTTGTCGGTACCACAGCTGAGTTGGAAACAATTATCGATGTCAGCGATGCCCCCCGCCACCTGTTGAGCTCAGCGATTGAGGTGAATGGTCCAGGAAAAGGCATCGTTGTCGTCAACGTCCCACGGGATCTGGTTTCTCGCGCTGTCGCGTTATTAATCGATGAAACCCTGGCTGAGGATGAACATGTTCTCACCGACTTTGCCTGCGAATTGTCGAATATGATCGCTGGTCAGGCTAAGAAAGCAGTCGATCATATGGGCTTCCAACTGGGACATCCGACTCTGATCGAAACGGAGCAGATCGATACTCTTTATCCCCCGGAAGCCGGTTCCAAGTGCGGAATATTTCAAACCGGAATCGGCGAGATTGCCGTCTATTTTGGCTTCGTGGGACAGCTGGGAGAAATTCTGGATCAGGAAGGTCCGGAAGCGGAAAAGAAACGGCTGCTGGTTGTTGATCCTGATGAACTGAGCTGTGCCCTGTTTAAAGGTCTGTTACATGAGCGTTACCAGGTTCAGACGGCTTCGACAGTAGAGGAAGCATTTATGGATTCCGCTTTGAATGAACCGGATCTGATTCTCCTTGAAATTGATGCAGACCATGGACACCAGGCGGAGGCTGTTCGCCAGATCAAAGAGTCTCCACTCATGGAAAACGTTGAGATTCTGGTGATTACCTCCAATCGTTCTACGACTGCCATTATTCAGGCATTTAACCATGGTGCAGCCGATTATATTCTGAAGACGGACTTCACAAAGCAGATTCTGATTGGCAAAATAGAGCGCGCTCTGGGAAGAACGCCGGTTGTCAAAGAGGTTGTGACGACTACAAAGTAAAGATCTCCCAATGCGGAACTTCTTTTATTCCCCGGTTTGATCGCCGGGTTTTTTTATTGTCTGACCTTAAGCGACAGTGAGCGGAACAACATGAACTTGGAAGGAAAAGTCGCCGTCATCACCGGCTCAGCCGTCCGCATCGGGCGGGCAATCGCACTGGCATTGGCTGATGCAGGCGCTGATATCTGTATTCATTATAACTCGTCAGATCAAGCCGCGCGAGATACCTGTGCTGAAATCGAACAGAGGGGACGGATGGCGATGCAGGTTTCCGCTGATCTCTCTAATCCTGTCTCGGCAGCAGAAACGGTTTTTTCAGAGGTGATGACAGAACTGGGGCGGGCAGATGTGCTTGTTAACAGTGCCTCAGTCTTTGAGAATAAGCAACTGAAGGAAGCGACTGAGGCTGACTGGGACTCCCAGTTGGATATTAATCTGAAAGCCCCCTTCTTTCTGAGTCAGAAATTTGCGGAACTCCTGCCCGCTGATCGGTCAGGACACATCATTAATATCGTCGACTGGCGAGCCAATCGGGCCGGGATTGGTCACCTGCCCTACCGGATTTCCAAGGCGGGACTTGTGACCTTAACGGAGTGTCTGGCCCTGGAACTGGCTCCCGGAATTCAGGTCAATGCGATCGCCCCGGGAGCGATACTCCCTCCTCCGGGCGAAGATCGTTCCTATCTGGAGCAACGCTCAGGTGGAATTCCGCTGAAGCGGGTGGGAAATCCAGAGGAGATCTGTCGGACGGTGCTCTATCTGCTGAACTCCGAATTTGTAACCGGTGAAGTCATCTCCGTGGCCGGCGGCGAACAGCTGACAGGTGGAGCCTGATCGAACTGTCAGCTGTTCGCCGCTCCGTAGTCAGGAAGTGTGCGCTTTGAGGACCGCCTGCCTGACGACCTGCATCGTTCGCTTTTGACGGGCGCTGATGGACTCCATGACCGTTTTGAGTTTCTCCAGAGATTGATCGTAGTTCTCGTAGACGGCAATCGCACGGTCTGCAATCTCTTGTTGGTTGACTTCGTCAATTTCAAACGTCCAGTCCGCTAATCCGATATCGTACCACATCTGCCCTTTGATGGTATCTGTGGGTTGTCGGACGTAAAGTCCTGGCGTCCCGTGTGCACAGGCGATGATGGGCGAGTGGCATTCCATGCTGACGACCGCTGACGCATCCCGATAGAGTGAGCCTGCTTCGTCAGGAAGCCAGTATTGATCGTGGGCGACCACTTTTGCTTTTACATCTTCAGGCAGTGGATCGATCACCAGTGGCTGAATGATTTCTGTCTGGTAAGTCATTTCTGGACAGACGACCGCTTTCTGACCGCTGGTGCGGACCCACTTGATAATTGCAGCGCGTAGTTTTACATGATCAATTTCCTGATACTCTTTATTTACTGATTCAACCTTTGCGATTTTCTCTTTGGACCAGCGGGACCCTTTGTGGATTTTGTGATACGGGGTGTACCGCAGTCGGGGAACCGCACAGAGGTACTGTCCCGGCTCCAACTGGTGCTGTTGCTGGAATGCTTTAGCTTTGGGATCGTCGGTGAGGTCGATGGCAAATGTGGCATCCGGGGCAAAATCCTGCTCGGGCGATGTCACCTTGGCCTCTTTCAGGTTATTTAGCGAGCTGGTCTCTCTGGTATAAATGAAGTCAGCCCCTGAGAGCAGTCGATGGAGTTCGGGGGTGACTTCGGAGACCGTCACACCATAAATTCCGTAGGGCTTGCCTGTGACTTTGTCCCAGTGGGCCAGTTCCCTGCGGGAAACCACACTCGGTCCCGAGCCATGCAGGAAGAAATCGGCCTGTTCAAAAGCCTCTCCCAATTCAGGAGAATCCAGTTTCCCGTCACGGCTGAGGCGACCTTTGACGATCTTCAGATGAGGAAATCGCTTTTGCAGCATTGGTTCGACACCCCGGTCAACACTGTTGGGCCAGAGGATGATCCGAAAATCGGGCGCATAAACTTCGAGCAGTTTCAGAATGCCGGGAGAATGTCCGATATCGCCGATATTAACAGTCTGCCATCCGGACCGGAGCAGCAGTGTCGGCGCATTTTCTGCCGGTTTTTTATCTTCAGCCCGGGCTGAAGGCAGGGAAAATCCCAGTTGAGAGGCTCCTGCGATGGCCAGGGAATGTGTCAGAGTCTGTTTGAGCCAGTTGCGTCTTGTGAAATTGTCTGGAGTCGGTTGCATCAGTTCTCTGTAATCTGTTGAAGGTGTGTCGATTCGGTAGTAAGAATCAGGGATTCCCGCGGGAAGGAACTGATTCCTACCTGTCCAATCCCGTTCTGCGTGACTATAGTAAGCTGTAAATGCATTGTAGCTGAGATTTAATTGAAGTCTGCCCCATTTTTAACATCGCTAAAAATTATGCCCGACCAGATTCATATAGCCGATCTGTTACTCCGAACCATCATCGGTATTAATGAGGAAGAACGCGAAAAAAAACAGGATGTTCTGATTAACATCACGATGGGCGTCGATCTGAAAGCAGCCGGTCATTCGGATCAGATTGAGGATGCGGTCAATTATCGGACGATTACCAAGGAGATCATTGATCTTGTAGAGCATTCCCAGTTCCAGCTGGTTGAGGCGATGGCACATGAGGTGGCGCGAATCTGTCTGAAAGATGAACGCGTTGCATGCGCAGAGGTCCGGATTGAAAAACCGGGAGCTCTGCGTTTTGCCCGCTCTGTGGGAGTCAGTGTGGTACGCAGACGCGAGGATTATCAGCAGTGAGCCGGCTCAATCGGGCTTTTCTGGCACTGGGCAGTAATATTGATCCGGAAAAGAATCTGCCTCGGGCAGTCCAGCTGCTGGCTGATTATGGAAGCGTTACAGGAAAATCGTCGGTCTGGCAGAGTGCCCCGGTGGGGGACCCACACCAGCCAGATTTTCTCAACGCTGCAGTTCTGCTGGAGACAGACCATGATGCTGAAACAATCTGCGAAAGGGTTGTTCCTGAAATTGAAAGCAGGTTGAATCGAGTACGCGATCCTCTGAATAAAAATGGTCAACGCACCATTGATATTGATCTGGTTCTCTTTAATAGAGATTCCCTGCGGATCGCACATCGGATCATCCCGGACCCCGAGATCGGATCGCGAGTCTTTCTGGTAGTGCCTCTGGCGGAGATCGCCCCGGAATATGAAGTCCCGGGACTCAAAAGTACGTTGTCCGAAATCGCAGTTGACTTACAGCAACTCCCTCAAAATCAGCTGCTGCTCCGGGATGAGATACAGCTCTAAGCGTCAGCCAGGGTCAGGTCATCACCGGGGAGGCAGGCCATCGTATACAACAACTGCTGTGCTTCGCACTGCGTCTTGTAAGCCTCTGGAATTTTCTTCTCCGTAGCTTCGTCCCATTCCAGAATGTAGGTTCGTTCGGAAACTTTCTTACCACGAACTTCGACGACCATTCCCGTCCAGCCTGCGCAACTGATTTCTGGAAACTCAGGCAGACAGACTCCCTCTTTAACCTGAATCATTGAGCCTGCTTTGATAGCTGACGACGCCTTTTTACCCATAATTTATTTCTACCAAAACATTTTTGAGATATTTTTTTGCAGGAAACCTGTCGGCACGACTGGCAACAGTGTATCGCTAAAGCAGCATGAATTTCAATTGAAGTCGATCCAGAACCGTCTCGTTGAATCGAGAATTTAACAAAAAACGGGAATTCCAGCTGAATAACGTGTTCTTTAAGCAACAGAATCCGAAAACACAAAGGTCATTTCTGATGCGAGTGTTGCCATTCTACAACGCTACTGATCACGCAGGTAATAGGGAGAAATTCGGAAAAATATCTGCATCCCTGTCAACCGTGACCTATGTTTGTAGTGGACCAATCTCTCCCCTAATGAGGTCCATCCTCCCGACTTTGTCCAGTCTGTCAGAATCCGAAATTCTGACATGGGGGAAACATATAATTTCACTGTTAACGAGGCAAGCGATGTTGAAGCGGCACAGCCGTTGGGCATTCAATCAAAAATCGAAGCAGGTGCGTTCCGGAACCACACTGGTGGAACTGGCATTCGTGGCGCCAGTGTTTCTGGTGTTCGTCTACGCAATCTTTGAGTTTGGTTATGCCTACATGATTTCGAATATCATTCAGGAAGCAACGCAGGAAGGGGCCAAGCTGGGGCGCTGCGAAGATGTCACCACGGCCCAGGTCGAAACACGTGTTCGAGATCTGCTTGACACCGTTTTTGACTCAAATCTGGCCACAATTATGGTCAAGAATGCAAGCCAGTTCGACACTCCAGGCGCGGATGTAGAACAGATCAATTTTTCCGAGTTACCTGATCTTGAACTGGCGAATGCGGAGAAAGCACAGCTGTTTATCGTTCGTGTGGAAGTGCCATACAAAGATGTGCGATTGCTCAATTCATTTTTCGTGGACCCGGTAAAAGCAGCTGAGGCAGCTGATAAAGAGAGAAACCTGGTCCTTTCCGGACACAGTGTCAGGCGACACGAGTGATCATCCGGGAAAACATGTCAGCCTGTGGTACGTCACTGCAGGGGGAAGAGACTTCATGAGAACCAACTATATCAGAAAAACCAAATCAAACCGACTGGATTCCGACCGTAGAGGTGTTGCTGCGGTCGAATTTGCCGTTATCGCACCTGTGTTCCTGGCTCTGGTGCTGGGAATGGTAGCCGTCCGGCGCGCTGTACACACCACGACTGTTATGGAAGCCGCCCTGTCCCAGGCAGGACGTCTGGCATCTATGGATGCTGATCTCGATTTACCCTCGGGTACTTCGCTGAACGATAAAATTATTCTGGATGTGCGTAACTTTCTGCGTGCTTCCGGTATCGAAAATGATGAGAGCAATCTGACGATCACGATCACCCACGCTGATGACGCAGATGGTAATGCTCTGGATCCCATGCCTAATCCTCCCAGTTCTGGAGATACTTTTGATTTGAGTGATCCAGACAATCGCAATCGTCTGTTCCGGATTGGAATTGAGATTCCGGAGGGAGCAATGAATTCCAAACTGACCGATATTATGAATCTGGAAGGTTCTATGGCCAAACCCATGACGGGTGATGCGGTGTGGGATCTGATTTTAAATAACGGCACAACAAAGATTGTTAGCGAGTAACAAAAACTAATAGTGATCAGCAGCATTCAGAGATAACAACTTTTAATATCGGGGAGTTAGAGGGGGTAAAATGAAACTGTTTCAACGAGCCAGAAAAGCGAACGTGAATCTACCCGGCGATCAAAGTCGTCGTGGTGCGTTCATGGTGATGGCGGTTCCGTTCCTCGTTGCGACCATGGGCTTCATGGCGTTCGGGATTGATATCGCAGTGATCACAATGACCAAAACGAAAATGCGCAATGCAGTCGAGGCAGCCGCCCTGGCTGCGGCGCAACAGATTACAGATGCCGTTCAGACAACGGCAGACGGTATCACAGAGGGCGGTGATGTGTCGAGCAACGTGCAGGATGCTAATTCAATTGCGGTCGAAGCAGCGAAAGCGATGGCCGAGAAAGTCGCCGGCCTGAATGGCGTGTATGTGGATCCGGAGACCGATGTCAAATTCGGCAAACGGTACCAGGACGCCTCTGGAACTTTTCACATGATCTGGGGGGAAACTGCCAAACCATATAACGTGGTGAAAGTTATTGCCCGTCGTGATAATTCAGAAGAAGGTAAGCCAGACTCCCAGCTGCAACTGTTCTTCGCTGGAATCATGGGAGAAAAGACGGCTTCTATTACCACATCTGCGATCGCCTTCATCGAGGCACGTGATATTGTGCTCGTGCTCGACTACTCCGGTTCGATGAGCTACGACAGTGAATTTGATGCCATGTCCTCGTATCGTCTGGGGAAGTCTGCTGTGGAAGCAAACCTGGATGAAATCTGGAATACACTGGTGGATTCCGGTGCGACCTATTCAAATTCAGCGAAACTCAAATTCCCACCTGAAGGTTACGGAAAGATTAACTCCGCCGAGGGACAGTATATTAGTTCCAGTGACGATGATTACATCTTCTGGGCACTGGGCCTCGATGAGATGGACGCTAATGGCAATTTGAAATACCCCTTCCCACAGGAAGGTAAAAATTACTACGGAAGTCTGAATGGCCAGCCCACAGGTTATTCGAACAAAAACCTGTGGAAGGGTTATATCCGGTGGGTTCGAACAGACGGTGCGGTCAGTAACTACGGTTACCGGAAAAAGTATGGTTACCGCACACTGGTGGGTTACCTGATCGAACGTCGTAAGAAGAATAATCAGTCAGAGGATCTCTGGCGGGCTCCGATTTATCCATTCCACGCGATGAAAAACGGGGTGACACTGTTTAGCCAGTTCCTGGGGGGGCTGGAGTTTGGTGACCACATCGGGCTGGTGACCTATGATGATTCCTCTCGAGTCGAATCAGTTCTCAACGATGACGGTGTTCCGGAATCGGTGAATTTGGGAGATGAACTCATCACCAACAGCTACACTGATATTAATACAATTCAGCGACACAAGCAGGCTTCTCACTATGCTCCCTACACCGGGATGGGTTACGGGATCCGTGATGCCAGAGAATTGCTGAGTTCTCACGGTCGAGCTGGTGCACGTCCTACGATTCTGGTAATGACCGATGGTAACGCTAACCGTTCCCCTTCGGACTGGTCCCTCCCGGGGAACTGGAACTGGGATGACGTGACAGATTTCGATGGCGATGGACAGGCTGATTATCAGACCGGCGATCGTCATAAGCAATATGCTCTCTGGCAGGCTGTGGAAGCGGCCAACCTGGGGTATACCGTGCATACCATGACCGTTGGGGCAGGTGCAGACCGAGACCTGATGCGGGCCATTGCCAAGGCCTGCAACGGGATCAGTATCGATGCTCCCGGTGGTGCGACGATCGAAGAGATGCGATCACAGCTGTTAATCGCCTTTGGTAAGATTGCAGCCAATGTTCCGCCAGCGAAATTACTGGCAGATCCGGAAAGTGATTTCTAAGTCTCAACGATTGTCGAATCATACCTGCTTGGGTTGATTTCTACCTGAGTGAGAAAGAGGTGGTCGAAAGTCGGCCACCTCTTTTCTCGTTTTGATGGGCTGTGAAGCCGCAATATAAAAAAGTAATCAGTCACTGGATTTAGCTTCGATTTAATGACTGACAGAAAGAGTGGAAATCTCCAAAAATTTATTGAAAAAGCAGAAATTCTTATCGACGAAGAATTAGGATCTATTCATAATAGAATATGTATATCATTGCATGCGAGATTTAAGTTTCCGGTAGTTTTCTGTCGGCTTAACTTATCCTTCCACTACTCTCACCCTGTTTGATAACACGCTCTATTTCTGAGAGCCCTTTCAAAACCATTCAGGGGCAATGAGAAGAGATTTACCTCTTTTCACCACCAGAGTTATTTTAACTTAGGTTTGATAAAAGGGGGTTCTGGTTCATGTCCTTCGACAAGTTCCGCGCTTATTCTTTTTCCGGCTTTGCGCTCTGCTCGGTTTTCTTTACGACGCTCATCGATGCAACTCCTTCTCATGCGGATCAAAAGGTCAGCTTTTACCAGCAGGTCCGACCGATTTTGCAGGCTCACTGTGCCGGCTGTCACCATCCACGAAATCCGGAGGGTGATTATGTTGTCACTGAATTCGTCGACCTGTTAAAAGGAGGCGAAAGTGAATCGGCTGCCATCGTTCCGGGCAAGCCGGATGAAAGTTACCTGGTAAAATTGATTACACCTGAGGGTAACGAAGCCGAAATGCCCAAGGCGAAAACGCCGCTGGCTCAGGAGCAGATCACCCTGATCCGTACCTGGATCCAGCAGGGAGCCGTGAATGACTCGCCGGCAAAAGTGGAGTATCGCTTTAATAAAGAAAATCCACCGACTTATTCAGCACCGCCTGTCATTACTTCCCTGGACTATTCTCCCGATGGGAAACTCCTGGCTGTCGCCGGCTTTCATGAGGTCCTTTTGCATAAAGCGGAAGGAGACCAGATTGTCGGTCGTCTGATTGGTAAATCACAGCGGATCGAATCGGTCACCTTCTCTCCTGATGGGAAATTCCTGGCTGTCACGGGGGGAACCCCTGCAGAACGGGGCGAAATCCAGATCTGGGATGTGGCGCAGCAGTCACTCGTCAAGTCGATTCCCCTCACCTACGACACAATCTATGGCGCCAGCTGGTCTCCCGATGGAAAGCTGCTGGCCTTTGGTTGCAGCGATAACACTCTTCGTGCAGTTGAGGTCGCTACCGGTAAAGAAATTCTCTACCAGGGAGCACACTACGACTGGGTGTTGGATACCGTATTTTCTAAAGATGGAAGTCATGTGATTTCTGTCAGCCGGGACCGCACTACCAAACTGACCGAAGTCAAAACACAGCGGTTCATCGATAACATAACATCGATTACTCCCAAAGCACTCACGGGGGATTGGCAGCCATCGATCGCCATCCTACACAGGATACGGTTCTGGTCGGTGGTGCAGACGGGGTTCCCAAGTTGTATCAGGTCTTCCGTCAGTCCAATCGCGTGATTGGCGATGATGCGAATCTGGTGCGGACCTTCCCTGCCCTCAAAGGCCGGATCTTTGGTGTCGACATTCATCCTAACGGCAAACAACTCGTCGCAGTCAGCAGTCTCAATCATACCGGGGAATTGAAAGTCTTTTCCTTCGATATTGCCGAGAAATTTCCTGACAATCTGGTTGCAATCTTAAACAAACGAGTCGCTTCGCGCAGTGCTGCCGAAAAGAAGCAGATTGAAGAGAGCCGCACTCAGAATGTGAAACTGGTCAGTGAAGCCCAGGTGCCTGAATCAGGACTTTATACTGTCTGCTATCATCCTCAGGGGGCCGTGATTGCAGCCGCTGGACAGGATGGCCGGATACGGTTATATGATTCCGCTACTGGAAAACTGAAAAAGTCATTTGTTCCGGTCCCATTAAAGCAGACGCAGCCTCAAATCGCTGCGAAACCCGGATCTGGCAAGACTGAAAATCAAGAGTCTCAACAGAACGAACTCGTTGTGATCGACCTCAATCAGGCGAAACTGCCGAAGGAGACATTCTCGGGGGCCGACCCAATTGTAAAACTGGAAGTACAGCCTGCTCAGGCCACAATCGCTCAGAAGTATGATACAGTCCAGTTTCTCGTAACCGGTCATCTGAAATCCGGGGCCAAAGCAGATTTGACTCGATTGGTAAGTGTCAGTCAGAAAGGGAAACCCATTCTGCACATTTCCGAAACCGGACTGGTGCGTGCTTTGCAGCCTGGAACTGTTGAAGTGAATTTCAGTCTGCAGGGCCAGCAGGTTACTTCGAAAATTCAAGTGCCCCCCTTCTCCGCAGATTACAGTCCGGATTACTGGCGGGATGTGGCACCTGCGTTTACGAAAATGGGATGTAATTCCGGGCTCTGTCACGGTGCTAACAAAGGGAAAGACGGATTCAAACTTTCTCTCCGTGGAACTGATGATCTCTTTGACCTGCGTGCCTTCACGGACGACTTGAAATCACGTCGTGTCAATCTGGCCGCGCCAGAGCAAAGTTTGATTCTGTTGAAAGCGATTGCTGAAGTGCCTCACAAGGGGGGACAGCTGGCCTTGCCCGGGGACGCACACTACCAGATCGTCTCTTCCTGGATCAATAAGGGAACACCTCTGGACCGGGAAGCGGCCCGGGTAGAACGGATCAGGGTCGTGCCTGAGAATCCGGTTGTACCACGCGCCGGTCTGCTGCAGCAGTTCCGTGTCCTGGCCACCTATTCCAATGGAGAAGAACGGGATGTCACCAGTGATGCCTTCATTGACAGCAGTAATATCGAAGTTGCCAAAATGCATCATGGCGGAATTGCTGAAGTCCTGCGTCGAGGCGAAGCGCCACTGCTGGCCCGCTACGAAGGGAAGTATGCAGCCACGACCGTTACTGTCATGGGCGATCGCTCTGAATTTGCCTGGAAGCAGCAACCGGTTTTTAACTACATTGATCAACTCGTCGATCAGAAACTGAAAAAGACAAAAACCCTGCCCTCTCAATTGTGTACCGATGCAGAATTTATCCGGCGGGTTTACATCGATCTGACTGGTCTGCCTCCTACGATTGAAGATGTGAAAACGTTCCTGGCAGACAAACGCGATTCACGCCTCAAACGCAATGAACTGATTGATCGTCTGCTCGGTTCCCCGGAATTTGTAGAACACTGGACTAACAAGTGGGCTGATCTATTGCAGGTCAACCGGAAATATCTGGGCGTTGAAGGGGCAAAGAATTTCCGTGACTGGATTGAAAAATCAGTCTCCGAGAATATGCCTTACGATAAGTTCGCTTACGAAATTCTTTCAGCCAGTGGTTCCAATAAAGCGAATCCTGCTGCATCGTACTTTAAAATCCATCGCACACCTGAAGACACGATGGAAAATACGACACACTTGTTCCTGGCAATTCGCTTCAATTGCAATAAATGTCATGACCATCCCTTCGAACGTTGGACTCAGGATCAGTACTATGAAACCTCGGCATTCTTCGCTCAATTTGGTCTGAAAGCAGCTCCAGAAAGTAAGGGACGAAATATTGGTGGTACCGCCGTTGAAAGTGGTAAGCCCCTGTTCGAGGTCGTGTACGACAAGAACGAAGGGGAAATGATTCATGAACGAACCGGCTTGAAAACACCGCCGAAATTCCCCTACCCTGCTGAGTTCAAAGCCGATCCGAAAGCGGATCTTTCACGGCGTGAAAAACTGGCCCGCTGGATCACCTCTCGGGACAACCAGTACTTCGCCAAGGCTTATGCCAACCGGGTCTGGGGTTACCTGACGGGAACCGGGTTGATTGAGCCGATTGACGACATTCGAGCTGGTAATCCACCTTCCAATCCAGAACTGCTGGATAAACTGACCGAGGATTTCCTGTCTCACGATTTTGACGTACGGCATCTGATGCGCGTGATCTGTCAGTCGCGGACCTATCAGCTGTCTATCGAATCCAACGAATGGAACGAAGATGATAAGATTAATTATTCGCATGCCAAAGCACGTCGCTTGCCAGCAGAGGTACTTTACGATGCTCTCTGTCGAGTGACCGGGTCTGAATCCAATATTCCTGGTGTTCCTGCGGGGACTCGGGCAGCAGAACTTCCCGATGTGGGCTTCAAACTGAAAAGCGACTTCCTGGCCAAGTTCGGTCGTGCTCAGCGTGAAAGTCCCTGTGAATGCGAACGATCTTCGAGTGTTGAACTGGGACCGGTGATGGCTCTGATCAGTGGTCCCACAGTCGGTAATGCGATCAGTGACCCCAATAATGCCTTGAGTAAGCTGGTTCAGCAGGAAAATAATGACTCTTCCTTGGTCGATTCAATCTTTCTGCGGGTATTAAATCGTCCGGCGACTACTGAGGAAAAGCAGGCTGGTGTTAAATTGATTCAACAGCAGATTCAGAATGAACACCAGTCACTGAAGCAGCGTCTGGCGGAATATGAAAAGAGCCTGCCCTCTGAGATCGTTCAGCAGGAAAATCAACGGGTTCAGAATATCAAAGACGCACAAGAGAAAATTGTTTCGTTCCAACAGGCCATCGCCCCCCGCGAAGCCTGGTTGAACAAAGAGCAACAGGCTAGGACAGCACGGTTACAAAATGAGTTGACAGAGTATCAGAAATCCTTGCAATCTCGGATCGCTGCCTGGGAGAAAGAAGAAACCAAAGGTTCCAATTGGGTCGTCATCAAGCCAGACTCATTATCGGCGACCAACGAATCGACCCTGGAAGTACAGCAGGATCAGTCGATCCTGGCCAAAGGTAAAAATGGAAAAGGCGACTATCAGATTGTTGCTCAGACAAATCTGAAAGCGCTCTCTGCAGTTCGCCTGGAAGTACTCACCGATGATTCTCTACCCCAAAAGGGACCGGGACGTTCAGGAGACGGAAACTTCGTTCTCAATGAGTTCGAGGTTTATGCGGCTCCAAAATCGAAACCAGATCAGAAACAGAAGCTGAAACTGTTTAACTCCCAGGCAGATTTCAGCCAGAATACGTATCTGGTTGCGACCGCCATTGATGGTCAGGTCAAGCCATCAGGCGAGGGCTGGGCTGTCTCACCACAGATCGGGAAGTCTCATAAAGCCAGTTTCGACATTCAGTCTCCGTTACCTGCCGATGACCAGGGAGTCATTTTGACCTTTGTCATGAAACAGCACTTTAGCAGTAATACGCATTCTATCGGTCGTTTCCGGCTCTCTGTCACCAATGGGAAAGGACCAACTACGCTCGATCAGCATCCCCAGGATATCCGTAACATTCTGGCGAAACAGGCTGATAAGCGTAACGCTGCAGAGAAAAAGAAACTGCTTGACTATTACAGTAAATCAGACAGCAAACTGCAGTCGATGATCAAAGCAGTTGCGGACAGTAAACAGCCGCGGCCAACCGATCCCAAACTTGTCGAATTACAGCAGCATCTGACAGCGATGCAGAATGTGCGTCCCGTCGATCGCAAATTGACACGTCTGCGTGATGATGTGCAGTTGAGTGCAGAACAGGTCAAACAGAATCGACTGGTTGCTGCCCAGGACCTTACATGGGCGTTAATCAACAGCCCTGCCTTCCTGTTTAATCATTAAGATTTATCAGGACAGCAGTATCGAATACATGCGGATGGATACAATTCAAAAACAGTTCTCTAACAAAAACTGAGGAGACACAGAAATGCTGATCATTCCAGGTCAATCAGGCAAGGAGCCGTGCGAGTCTCGAAGTCAAATTTCCCGTCGTGATCTGCTGCGAGTTGGCGGTTCCAGTATGATGGGCATGGGGCTGGGAACCATGCTCCAGTTACAGGAAGCTGCTGCCAACAGTAATGAAGGCGGAGGCGGCCCCGGCTGGGCGAAAGCCAAAAGTGTCATTCTGATCTTCCTGCAGGGCGGTCCCAGTCATCTGGACCTGTGGGATCCCAAGGAAAACGTTCCCGATAACGTGCGGAGTGTCTTCCAGCCGATTTCGACAAAGCTGCCTGGTGTGCAGTTCACCGAACTCTTGCCGAATCTGGCGCAGCAGAATGACAAGTTCACCATGATTCGCTCCATGAGTTATACTCCCAAGGGGCTGTTCAATCATACTGCCGCCATCTATCAGATGCTGACAGGCTATACCACAGATAAGGTTAGCCCTTCCGGACAGTTGGAACCACCAAGTCCCAAAGACTTCCCGAACTTTGGTTCAAACATTATTCGGATCCAGCCACCACAGGTACCCATGCTGCCGTTCGTGATGCTTCCAAGACCGCTGCAGGAGAGTAATGTGGTCGGGAAAGCCGGGACAGCCGGTTTCCTGGGACGTGCCTATGATCCGTACTATCTCTATCCACCGGGAGACGATATGGATATGAATAAGATGGACCGGATCAGCGTCGATGATCTGAAGTTGCGTCCGGATGTCTACACATCCCGGTTGCAGCGTCGTGCCAGTCTGCGGGATACCATCAACCAGGGTATGCCTCAGCTGAACAAGGCTGTCGAAGATTACAAGCTCGATAAGTACTATTCACGGGCCTTGGATCTGGTCATTTCGGGTCGAGCCCGCGATGCCTTTGCCCTGGATCAGGAGTCTGATGCGGTCCGCGACAAGTACGGGCGCAACACCTTTGGTCAGAGCCTCCTGCTGGCTCGGCGTCTGGTAGAAGCCGGGACACGGGTGGTGGAAGTTGTCTGGCCAAAAGTCGCGAATTCAAATAACCATTCCTGGGACGTCCATACTGGATTGACAAATCGATTGAAGAACCAGTCTGCTCCCATGTTTGACCAGGGACTCGCCAGTCTGATTTCTGACCTGTATGATCGGGGCACACTGGACGAAACACTGGTTGTGGCAGTGGGTGAATTTGGCCGCAGTCCTCAACGCGGTGTCAGTACTTCAGGGAACTCAAACAGTGACGACGGTCGAGATCACTGGCCCTACTGTTACACATCTCTGCTCGCAGGGGCCGGGATGAAACGGGGATATGTTCACGGCGAATCCGATAAGACCGGTTCCAGTCCGCGTAAGGATCCCGTTCATCCACGGGAACTGCTGGCAACGATCTATCATTCGTTCGGAATCAACCCCGAAACCATCGTCTATAATCACCTGAATCAGCCACGCGAACTGGTGAAAGCACAAGCCGTTACCAAACTGATGGGATAAACGGCTAATATAATTTTATCTTGAATCAGGCCTGTCTCTGTATCTCAGAGGCGGGCCTGTTTTCGTTAATAGAGCGCAATTCTAGTCGTCATTTCTGCTGCTGACCCGAAATCAAATCGTCGGTAGGCCAGGTCACTACCTAAGAAAGATTTTAAAAAGAGAAAAACGGGACAAATTATGCTTGAATTAATGAACTCAATCTGGTGTACAATGATTTAACAACGTCAGGGCTGACTTGGACAGAGTTGCAGGTTTTTGAAAAGCCGTGAAATTGATTCATAAACCGGGAACTCAATCCACCCCACATCGATCCTATTTGATGTTCTGACAGATCGCGCCAATTAAAAACTGATTGACTAACCAGACCGTCAGGCCCATTCTCATTTGCAGGATGGATTTTGTTGGATAAAGGTGCGCCCATTATCTGTTTACAGTTCATAAATGATCGATTCACGCTCATCATCGGCTGGCTGATACTGCCAACTCTGCTGCTGATTCCCAGAGAGCTTCCCGGGCAAGTCGCTGTCGAAGTTGGCGTGGCCGAGGCTGCAGTGCAGCCCCCCGAGACGTCCCCGCACAAGATTCCGGGTTTCAGTATTTCTGTCGATGAAAAGAAACTGAATCTGCTGGATGACTTTGAACGCTATGTGCGTCATCAGATGTGGGAAAAAGCACTGACGACGATCAAGGATCTGTCTGCTTCTCAATCCAGTTCCGCCCTGCTCCCGACTCAGGATGGTTTTCTGATTGATGCCAATCAGCGGATCTTTCGAGCCCTGACTTCACTTCCACCAGAAGGGCGAGAAGCATATCGACTCTTCTATGATGGCAAAGCCCGCAAGGAGTTTGCTGAGCTCTCGGAAAAACATCCGCTGTATTCCGCTGATGCCGAAAAGCGGGCAACCGAGATTTATTACCAGTATTTTTTGACATCGATTGGTGATGAAGTCGCTGACCTGCTGGGAAATCAGGCTTTTGAACGGGGAGATTTTCTTCAGGCGGCCGAATACTGGCGCTCGATTCTCGAGCATCATCCTGATACCAGCCTGCCGGAACTGGATTTGAATGTAAAGCATGCGCTGGCGTTGATCCGAGGCGCACGAACAGAACGGGCTGCTGCAGCAATTGAAGTGATCGCGCAACAGTTTCCTGGTCAGAAAGTGACCCTGGGAGGCAATGCCCTTGATCCGGTACCTTATTTGAGGTCTTTACTGCCGCAGCAGAATGTGTCTTCTGTTGCTTCTTCGAAATCCAATGACCCAAAGTCGGTCTCTCAGTCATTCCAGTTACCCGAATCTGATTCTCAACCGCACTGGCAGTTGCATTTTCTGGATCAGAGTGTGGAACAGGCGCTGCAGAATTCTCAATCAGATTATTACGGCCGCAGCAAATCGTATGCAACCTACGTTCCTCCCATAGCCGTTGATCAGCAGCATGCCTATATAAACTACTATGGCGTCTGTTTTGGTCTCGATTTGAAGTCCGGGAAGCTGCTCTGGAGGAACGCTAAGTTCAAGGATCTGGGAAATCATTTAAACAACTATAGTTTTCATCAGTCCAGCCATCTGAATCAGTATCATATTGCCGTGAGTGGAGATTATGTACTCGCGACTCTGATCCCTCAGAAGGAAATGAACCGCTACCGTGCCTGTTTTCGGCTGGTTGCCTATCAGAAAAAGACGGGCAAAGAAGTCTGGCAAACCAGTGTGAATAACGAAAGCTATATCTGTGAACCTCTGGTTGTTGCAGAGCAGATTTATACAATCTCGCACCAGCAAAACAGTAAACAACTCAATTTGAGTTGCCTGTCGTTGAAGACGGGAAAGAAGGAGTGGGGGATTCCCCTGGGATCTGTCGTGGCAGGCAGCTCTACAAACGGGATGGAAGACATGCCCTCTCCCGTGCTCAAACTGAATGGAGAGTCACTTCTGGTACTCACCAATAATGGAGCACTGTTTGATATATCCCTGTCTGGCAGGTCTATCAACTGGGTATTCCGTTATCCCTATCCCATGAATCAGACGACTTCCAATTATTACTATGCAGCTGCCAAAGAGGAAGTACAACTGCATTCCAGAGGGCAGATGTACTGCGATAACAATCTGCTTTATTTTAAAGAAGAAGGGGCCAGCGAGGTCTATGCCCTGGATCTGGCTGCCAAGAAAGTGGTCTGGAAACGCCCCATCAAAGCGGCTGCTCAACTGGTGGGAATTGATGATCAAAATGTCTATCTGCTCTCCAGGGAACTGGAGGCCTTGAATCGCGAAACGAGCCGTCTGAACTGGGCGGTTTCTCTGCCTATCGCGGCAGGAGGCTTGAGTGCCGTCATTGATCCGCAGCACGCCTGGATATTTACCAGCCGGGGAGTCTTCGAGATTTCAAAATCAAATGGGGATATTCTTGATATCTATCGAGGGCACGATCTGAGTTCGTTGGGAGGGACGATCAGACTGAAACAGGGATTAATGCTTTGTATTTCCAATCAGGCTGTGACCGCATACCCCTCCACTCCCGCTGGAAAACAGAAGTCAAAAGAAACACCAACATCAGAACCTTAATCAGATGGAATGTAATATGTGTGGTAAGTTACTCCTGTCACAAATTCGAAGCTTGTTTTTACTGACGCTGGCTCTGCCCTGCTTTGCTCAACTGTCACCAGTCGCTGCTGAAGGTGAAACCGGGATTACCGTTGTAGGGACTGGTATTGTTGAACAGAAACCAACGGTCGTCGAAATGACCGGACTGGTCATCGGTCAGGGCCAACTGGCGGGAGATGCTGTTACCAAGTATCACGGAAATCGACGCCGGGCCGAGGATGCATTTAAAAATCTGAAGATACCTGGACTGGTCATTCAGGGGGATGGGATGTCACTCTACTCGTCCTTAAATGCCAGTCAGATGCAGGCCATGATGCGGGGCATGGCTGTGAATAATACGCAGTCTCAGGAGTTATCGGTCTCAGAAACACTCAAGTTACGTCTGACGGGAGTTGATAAGCTGAGCCCCGAAGAACTGCTGGAAATCATCGTTCGGATTGTTGATGCCGGCAAAGATGCGGGAGTGGTGATTGGTAATGATACGACTCCCATGGTGCCGGGGACTTATAATGCTTCAAAAGCACGCAACACGATGGTTGCCTTTAAAATTCAAAACGTGGAAGACTTGAAAAACAAAGCTTATGCCAAGGCCCTGGAAGATGCACGCTCTCAGGCGGAGGCACTGGCAAAACTGGCAGGTGGCAAACTCGGGAAAGTTGTGGCCATTAATACGGTGGATCCAAACCAAAAGAGCAGCGACAGTTCCAGTCAGATGCTGGCACAATATCTGGCTGTGCTGGGGATGGGGGGCGGTCAGTCCGAGGAGCAGTCCTCTGCACTATTGAAAGCGATCCCTGTCTCTGCCGTCGTTCGCGTTACTTATGCTCTCGAATGAATTCTTAATAAAACGGGCGTCAAATGAGTATTTCTGTAATCATCAGGATTGTTGCCGGTGGGCTGTTTCTGCTGTGTAGCTTTACGCAGATCCAGGCGCAGGAAATACTGCCCCGGCACGTCACTCCAGCAACCGTCAAGTCAATTCAACGGGGGCTCGACTATCTGGCGAAACAGCAGACAACCAGTGGCAGTTTTCAAACAACCCAGGATGGTAGTACCTATCCCGTCTCGATGACTTCGCTGGCAGGAATTGCCTTTCTGGCCAATGGAAATACGTCGACCCGAGGCCCTTATGCCGATCAGGTGCGGAAAGCGACCGAGTATGTGCTGAGTCAGGCCCAGCAAAACGGTCTGATCGCAGCCGGCGCGGAAAATGGGCGCCCCATGTACGGGCATGGATTTTCGTTGCTGTTTCTCTCCAGCGTATATGGGATGGAGACAGACGCAAAAGTCCGCGCCCGGATTGCCAAAGTGGTCAAGGATGGAATCCAGTTGACCTCTTCGGGACAGAGCCCTTTAGGAGGCTGGATTTATACCCCGGGGGGAGGAGATGAAGGCAGTGTGACCGTCACCCAGATGCAGGGACTCCGGGCTGCGCACAATGCAGGCTTTACCGTACCCAAGGGGACAATTCAGAATGCGGTCCGGTATCTGGAACTCTGTCAGACACCTGAGGGAGGAATCCGCTACTCATATCATTCTGGTAATGATACCCGTCTGCCGATATCCGCTGCTGCAATTACCTGTCTCTATTCCGCCGGGGAATATGAATCACCGCTGGCCGAAGAATGTATGGAATATGTTTACGGACAGTTCAAAAATCGAAAAAGTGGATTTCAGTCGGGACATTATTTTTATTTGAACCTCTATGCCTCGCAGGCGTTTTACCAGGCAGGCGATGATTATTGGGATGCCTACTTCCCGGGGCAGCGCGACAGTCTCATCAAATCACAGGCATCCAACGGCAGTTGGAACGGCGATGGAGTCGGTCCCATTTTTGGAACCAGCGTCGCCTTAATCGTTTTACAACTGCCTTATAAGTTTTTGCCAATATATCAACGTTAATCGACATGTATTGTGACCAGCAGACAGGCTGGTAGAACAGGGAGTGAATCTTGTCTGAAATGAAAACAGCACCAGATATGGCAGCTTTGGAGAAGCTCAAAGCCGCTCAGGAACGGATTCGCGAACAGATTCGCACGGTCGTAGTTGGTCAGGATGATGTCGTCGAGCAGTTGCTGGTCAGCATTCTTGCGGGGGGACACTGTATTCTGGAAGGAGTCCCGGGCCTGGCGAAGACGTTGCTGGTCTCTACGCTGGCTAAAAGTCTGTCGCTGGACTTTGGTCGTATCCAGTTCACTCCCGACCTGATGCCCGCCGATATTACCGGGACCGATGTGATTTACGAAGATCGACAGACTGGAACGCGTGAGTTCCGGTTTATAGAAGGGCCGATTTTCACCAATCTGTTGCTGGCAGATGAAATTAACCGGACACCTCCCAAAACACAGGCGGCTTTACTGCAGGGGATGCAGGAAAAGAACATTTCCGCAGGGACGAAACATTACCAGCTCCCCCGGCCGTTTTTTGTGCTTGCAACCCAGAACCCGATTGAACAGGAAGGAACCTACCCCCTTCCCGAGGCGCAGCTGGACCGGTTTCTGATGAAGATTATCGTCCGGTATCCCACTCGCGATGAAGAAAGACAGATTTATAAAACAGTGACTGGAGAAGAACAGTCGGAGCCGGCAGCCACCTTGACGGGAGAAGAAGTGCTGGAACTCCAGCATCTGGTACGCCGGGTTCCCATCAGCGATTTTCTGGTGGATTACACCATGGACCTGATCCGGGCGACACGCCGCGACAGCGAAGATGCTCTGGAGTTCATTAATCGCTGGGTACTCTGGGGAGCGGGGCCACGTGGCGGCCAGTCGCTGATTCTGGCAGCCAAGGCCCGGGCTGCTCTGTATGGTCGACCTGAAGTCTCTGTGGAAGATCTGCAGGCGGTTGCCAAGGCAGTTTTGCGCCACCGGATTGTTCTGTCTTACAACGCCGAGTCGGAAGGCCAGACTCCGGATACCGTAATTGAAAAACTGATCGCGGAAACTCCATTACACCAGAGCACTGCCGGAAAGGATGGTCAGTTTGAACACATACTTAAATCCTGAGATCGCTGGCAGTCTGACCGGGATTGGGTTCAAGGCCCGCCAACCGGTTGAGGGTTCGATAGCTGGCCTGCACCGCAGTCCCCTGCACGGTCTCTCTCCGGAATTTGCCGACTATCGCAGCTACACACCCGGTGATGATTTGAAGAACCTGGACTGGAAAGCGTATGCCCGTTCGGACCGGTTTTATATTAAACGTTTTGAAGAAGAGTCGAATTTACGTGCCGTCTTTATTGTCGATTCTTCAGCCTCGATGAAGTACGGCGGTCCTGACTTTTCCAAGTATGATTGTGCAGCAACAATCGCCGTCTCGCTGTCATCTGTTTTATTGAAACAGCGTGATGCGGTCGGACTGGCGATACTTAATGATCGTGTTCAGGAAGATCTGCGGACAGGGAGTACTGCCTCCCATCTGGCCAAATTCATGGAAGTGCTGCAGCAGACCAAACTCCAGGGAGAAACCGACATTGGTCCGGCTGTCGCCCAGGTCGCGGATCAGATTTACCGTCGAGGCATTGTTGTGGTCCTGTCTGATCTCCTGACACCACTGGATCGATTTTACGAGTCGCTGGGCAAGCTGCAATACGCAGGACATGAGGTGATTGTGATGCACGTACTGCACCGTGATGAGGTTGAGCTTCCATTCAAAGATTCTGTGATCTTCAAGGATATCGAGGGCGAAGAAGAGATCTTTGCCGAACCATGGGCCTTTCATAAGGCGTATCAGGCAGCCATGGAAGAGTTTATTCAGGAGACGCGCCAGCGCTGTCAGTTTTGTGGTATCGACTATCTGCAGATATTTACCGACGCCAATTTGAGCAGGGTTTTGAGCAGCTATTTACACAATCGACAGTTTGCAGGAGCGAAAACACATCGGGGACGAATGGCGTCTCTCGGTGGATCTACCGGTTCAGATAATCAGACATTAGACTCCCCTGCTCTCGATCCCAGAGCAGGTCAATCATCAGAAAGTGAGTAACCAGTTTCAATGCATTTTCTGGCTCCCTTACTTTTGACGGGAACGGTTCTGGCAACCGCACCGATCATTATTCACCTGCTAAACCGGAGACGGTTTATCCGCGTGGACTGGGCGCCCATGGAATATCTGAAATTGACCCTGAAGACAAATCGTCGGCGCTTACGGCTGGAACAGTGGCTCTTGCTTGCGATTCGAACACTGGCGGTTCTGGCTCTGTTTCTGGCGGTGGCGCGTCCCATCAGTTCAGGCACAAATCTGGCGGGGTTCCTGGCGGTGGAAGGTCGGGCAAGCCGCGTGATCATTCTGGATGATTCTCTGAGTATGTCTTATCAGACCGGCGAACAGTCTGCCTTCAGCCGGGCACAAAATGCAGTTCGGCAGGTTTTGAACCAGTTGGGTCCGCAGGATTCGGTATCGGTGGTGCTGGCTTCTCAACCGGAGCAACCCCTCGTACGGATGGCGCATCTGACAGAGAAAGAGCGGGACCAGTTGATTGCGCGCATCAATGAGATTAATTCCAGCCAGATGGCCAGTCACTGGATTTCTACCTTAGAGGAAGTAGATCGCCAACTGAAAGAAGCCACATTCCCGATTAAAGAAGTGATTATTGTTACCGATCTCTGGTCGGCAGGTTGGACTTCTGAAGTGCGCGATCTTTGTGACCGCTGGTCGGGCGAACAAGTAACGTTGCGATTTATCGATATCGGAAATGAGCCGACAGGAAACCGCGTACTACGTTCGCTTGAGCAGGACAGCCGAATCGCACTGGTCGATCAGGAAGTTAAATTGACTGCCGTCATCGAAAATTCTAGTACAGAACCGCTTAAGTCTGGTCAGGCATTGTTAGACGTGGACGGTAATGTTACTCCAGTGACCCTGCCCGAAATTCCAGCAGAAAAAACGGTGACTGTCCCCGTGAGTGTGCGTTTTGATGAACCGGGCCAACACGTGGTAACACTGTCCATTCCTGCGGATTCCTTGATGGAAGACAACGTTCGCAGCAAACTGATCAATGTTCGTCAGATGGTCGATGTCGTTCTTGTGGACGGCGAACCCGGGTTGAATCCTTTCGAGAGTGAAACTGATTTTCTGGCGCTGGCTCTGTCAGCCGGAAATTCAAACTGGCAGGTGACACAAACGGAAAGTTTAACCTGGAAGTCACAGTTATTAACAGCCCCGGATCTGATCGTCCTGGCCAATGTGGATCAGCTGTCAAAGGAGCGCGTCGCGGAACTGGAAGAACTGGTCTCTCTGGGAACCGGTTTAATGATTTTTGCCGGTGATCAGTGTGACTTGCAACTCTATAACGAACGATTGTTTAAAGGGGGAAGTGGACTCCTACCGGCAAAAATCAATCAGATTCGAGATCTGCAGGCGCAAGGGCTGGTTATCGAACCAATCGCTGATTCTCCGATTGAGTTACTGAAGAACCTGACTCCGGAACTGTTGAGTCGCGTGCGTCCCCATCGATTTGCGGATGTTGTTCTGGAGCAAGGTGAAGGACAGCGTCAGGTTAACGTGTTGGCACGCTGGAATGATCCCCAGCAGTCTCCTGCTGTTCTGGAAAAGCGTTTTGGTGAAGGTCGCGTCCTGTTCTGGACAATTTCAGCAGATAAAAGCTGGAGCGACTGGCCAGCAGAGGCGAGTTTTGTTCTGGCCATGCGGGTAGCGGCACAGGAAATCGCGGCGGAAATTCAACGGGGCGAGAATCTGATTGCCGGTGAACCGATCCACCTGGAACTGGAGACGATTACCGCGCCTCAGTCTGGTGAACTGGTCTGGTTGGATCGTGACTTGAAACCCCTGGAGGTCCGTTTTGGTATGGAAGGGGAATCGAAAACAATTCTCAGCTCCGATCCGATTCGTTTTTCAGGCGTCGTGGAAGCAACGTGGCAAGACACACAATCTGGCGGGCAGACACAGAAATTTGCCATCAATGCGAATGTGGAAGATTCATTACAGGAAAGGCTGAATGAGCAGGAATTGCAGCAGTATCTGGGGCGCATGCCTTTAAAGCTGATTCGTTATCAGGGAAAAGAAATGGACTTATCGACAGCCGGGACTGAATTATGGCGATACCTGGCAGTCGTATTACTGGGTTGTCTGATTTCCGAGAGTCTGCTGGCGGCCTGGATTGGTCGTCGTCGCTAAAGAAAGAGTTGTGAACTTGAACCGATTTCTGGAAAAACTGTTTGGTATTCAATCCTCGACCTGGGCCGAAGGTGGCCAGTGGTCCGCGCAGTGGGTTGGCTTGCCTTCAGGAGATCGGATGCTCTTTCTGATTCTGGGAGTCGTCGTACTGGTAGCTGGCGGCTGGTGGTTGTATCAACGGGATGCAAGGCAGATACCCCTGCTCCGCCGCTGTCTGTTGTACTCAATCCGAATCGCTCTGGTCCTGCTGGTGATTGCCATGCTGCTCGAACCAATTCTGGTATTGAGTAAAGAGGAAAAAATTCCTTCGCATCTGCTGGTCCTGTTGGATACATCGCAGTCCATGTCGCTGAAGGATGCCTGGCAGGATGAAGAACGGGCCATGGAAATGGCACGCAGTCTGGGGATGTCGTCAGACGTGGATGTTCTCCGCAGAATGAACCGCCTGCAACTTGCACAGAAAATGGTGACACCATCGTTTCTGAAAGACCTGTCTGCTGACGGAAAACGCACGGTCCACCTGCATGGGTTCAATGATAAGTTCAATCCAGAGGCATTATCAGACTCTGAGGAATGGCGCGCCGGTGGAAATGCGACTGCTATCGCCAGTTCTCTTCGCCAGGCACTGCTTTCCTATTCCGGGATGCCTCTCTCGGGGGTTTTACTGATCAGCGATGGACAATCGACGTCTGGAGAACCCCCGGAAGAAGTCTTGCAGATGCTGTCTGATGAAGGAATCCCTCTGGTTGCGGTTGGTATGGGGACAACAGATGGACCGCGGAATGTCGCGATTACAGAACTCGAAGTCAGCCCGGTGATATTTGTGCAGGATGCGAATCAGCTCACGGTGCATATTGAATCACGGGGAATGCAGACTCAATCTGCGACCCTGCTGATTGAACAGCGACGCAATGGTGGCCCCTGGCAGGAATTCATTCGCGAGGATGTCGTGCTTAACCTTGAAGGCCAGTTACAACCGCGGACGTATCAGTTCACTGAAACAAAAACCGGTAAGGTCGAATTTCGAGCAAATATTATCGATGCGGGGCCGGAAATCTCGCAGGATGATAATCTGGCCTCCGCCGAAGTACGCGTGATTCGACAGCGGTTGAATGTCCTGTTTATTGCAGGATCGACCTTTCCTGAAGTTCAGTTTCTGCGAAATACGTTTTTACGGGATCGCCAGATTAATCTTTCGACCTGGCTCATGGCGGCTGATAAAACCTATGAACATCCGGGCGATCTGCCAATTCGTCGTCTGCCGGTCACTCAGGAAGAACTCAACGATTATGACTGCGTGATATTGTACGATCCTGACCCCAACGGCTGGCCCGTTAATTTTCCGGAGTTGCTTACGAATTTTGTGACCAAAGCAGGAGGCGGACTGGTCTATATTGCCGGTGAAATGCAGACTGCGAGTATGTTCGATCATCAGTCTGATCCTACCCTGGACTGGTTAAACTTATTGCCCGTTATTCGAGAGCCGGGACTCTTTCGTTCTCAAGTTCAGATTCGCTTGAGTGCTCGCTCTCCCTGGAAACTGGATGTGACTACTCAGGGAGTCCAGGATCCCATTTTTAACTTTGCCAGTGATCGTCAGGCAAATGAGCAGCTTCTGAAAAATTTACCCGGTATGTTCTGGCACTTTCCTGTGACCAAAGCGAAACCGGGGGCGACGGTGCTCGCGGTTCATGCGGATCCCCGCATGCGAAATGAATACGGTCAGGAGGTTCTGATCGCCTCGCAACGCGTGGGACCCGGCTGGTCGATTTTTATCGGTTTTGACAGTACCTATCGCTGGCGGTATCTGAATGAGCAGTTGTTTGACGGATTCTGGGCACGAGTCGTGGATCGGGCCGGCAGAAGCAAACAACTGGGAGGGAATTACCCTTTCCGGCTTTCGATGCCACAGGCACAGTACCAGCCCGGAGAACAGGCTAAGGTAGTCGCCCGTTTTCTGGATGAGAGCCAGATCGAGCCTGGTCTACAGCGTTTATACGGTGAAGTGGAGCGCGGTGATGAACAGCCGATTCCACTGACGTTGACAGAAGGCAATCAAAGAGGTGAATTCTCTACGAACTTTCCGGTGCCGTCACCTGGGACGTATTTTGTCCGTGTCTGGATGGGAGATGAAGCAGCCGGGGCGAGTGTGAAGGCGGCTACCATGCCGATAAAAGTCGAATTTCCAAATCAGGAACTGCAAAATCCGACTCTGAACCAAGCATATTTGGAGACCATGTCGAGTTCGACGGGAGGTCGGGTCTATCAGTTGTCAGAAACGAACGACATTGTAGGCGCTTTTAAAATTAAAGAAGTCTCCCGCTTTCTGGAAGAACGTCAGGAAATCTGGGATGCACCAATCTTCTATATCTTAATCTTTGGTTTACTGGTTACAGAATGGATTTTGCGAAAGTGGTGCCGTCTGATTTAAAAGATGGTATATCGCAACAGGAGTCAGCGGTAGATGTCCGAACTAAAGTCGCATAAATATGCAGAACTGCAAAACACGATTTCCAGAAAACTGGATCGTGTAGGATGTGCGCTGCGCCGGCATATTCTGCTGGAAGCGGCGGCACGAATTGGTCTGGCTTTGCTGTTTCTGGCTGCGTTTTCACTCCTGTTTGACTGGTGGCTGGAATTGAGTCTGGTTACCCGTGTTGGATGCCTGCTGGCGGGATTTGCGATCATCGGTTACCTGGTGTGGCGGTATATCTACATTCCGTTCCAGGTCTCTCTTTCGCCCATTGAAGTGGCTAATCTGATCGACCGTGCGCGGCGGGTCAATGATCAGCAGGCACTGGCGCCTCAGGTGGCTAGCCTGTTACAGTTGCCGGGCCATCAGCATGAAGCAGTTCAGTCTGGTGAGATGATCGCACAGGCGGTTCAGGAAAATTATCAGCGTCTCAGCAATTATCCTTACGAGAAAACAATCAACCAGAAGCACACCCAGGCCTGTCTGCTGGGACTTTTCGCAGCTGTTCTGATCCCCGTCTGTTTTCTGATTGTTCTGCCAGCAACGGCACAATTATGGGGAGCGCGCTGGTTACTCGGTTCCAGTCAGCCCTGGCCTCGTGATACCCGATTAATTGTCGTTGGTCTGAAAGAAGGACAGTGGGTGCTCCCACGGGGGGAAGCGGCGACCTTACAGATTCAGGTGGAAGATACAGACAAGCCGACGGAGAGTGTCTGGCTCTCTCTGGAGGATGCAAATGGTGAGAGTGAAACAATTACCATGAATCGCTTTCAGGCAGGAGATTTTCGCTATGAACTGCCCCCTGTTCAACTTCCGATTCAGGCACAGGCCTGGGGAGGCGATGGCCGGACAGAACCTTTTGAAATCGTTCCCATCGATCGACCCCGGATTACCGATTTATCGATTCGTGCATCGCATCCACGTCTTTCGGAACCTTTTGTATCTCATTTTTCCGCTTCGGATGGAAATATTCGATTACTGCCTCAGTCAAAAGTGACATTGGAGCTGACCACGAATGTGAAGGTCTGGAAGATTGACGTTGATTCTGAGGAGATCTCGTTAAAATGGAACAGTACGGATGGAAAGCATTTCCAGACAGAATGGACGCATGAGAAGCCTGTTAATTTCAGGCTGACATTACATTCTGCAGAGCACGAAATCAGTTCCCATCCCCGTCCGGTATCCATTGGTGTGCAACCAGATCGTAGCCCGCGGCTTAGTTTTCGTTATTCAGGGCTGCGGCAGCGAATTACTCCTCAGGCAACGATCCCCTTTTCGATCTTAGCTCGCGATGATTTTGGAATACGGCAGGTGGGGATGACATCAGAAGTTCCTTTGACCGGGATTTCAACTTCAAATAAATCAGCAATTGAACCCGAAGAAGTATCGGATTCATCGACTCCGAAAAATATGAAGCATGAGCAGAATTATCCTGTTTATGGACCGGAGGATCCTGCGAGAGAGACCGTTGTCGAGCATGAACAACGGGTTTCCATTGCCGAGATGAAACTGAATCCGGGAGCGGTGATTACCTTTCAAAGTTTTGCAGAAGACAACTGTTTCACAGGGCGTCAGAAAACCAACTCACGACAGTTAGTGTTTCGAGTGGTTAAGCCTGAGGAACTGTTCCGCGAAATTCTGTTGCGGCAGCAGCAATTAAGGGCACGGCTCCGAAAGGCACGTGATCAGGCAGAGCAGTTACGTGATAAATTGAAACTGGCCCGGAATTCGGAAGAAGCAGCGGCCTGGATTCGAGAACATCAGTTGATTCGACGGGAAGTCGGACAGGTCAGCCATGCTTTAAACAGTTCTGTGGAAGAGATGAAACTGAATCAGCTGGGAGGTGCGGAGACCTGGCAGTTAATCGAGCAGACGGTGCTCAAACCATTGCAAGGTCTACACGATCGTGAGATGGAACGGCAACGGCAGTCGCTGGAGTCACTTCGGAGCCAGACTCCGGAACCGCTGTCAGAACCGACCGATCAGCAGGACCAGATTTTAAAGACGATGGACCAGATCCTGAAAAATATGGCTCAATGGGACAGTTTCATCGACGTAGTCAATCAGTTGAACGCTGTAATTAAACTGGAACAGGTTGTGAGAGATAAAACAGAAGAACTCAAAAAGAAGCAGACTGATTCCATTTTTGATAAGTAAAGGTCGTGACGATCGCGTCACTCTGATTCCCCCTGTGATGGAGGTGTGGGACATGCGAAACAAACACAAGGCAAGAAAATTCGGAATGATCTGGCTGGTCGTACTGACCGTTCAGTTGGGAGCGCTACAGGCTAAAGACAAGTCAGACACCGTATCCAATACTGCGGTCAGCTCAAGTGAGAAAGTAACGCCTCGGAAGCGGATTCAGTTCGAACAGGACAAAGCCAAGGCGCACATGCAGGAGTTAGAGGAGCGGATGTTTCGTCTCTCCCGCCTGATTCAGGAGTCGCAGCCCGAGGACGCCGCCAGACTACTGCTGGGATTACGAAAAGCTCGCGAACAGCTGATTCTAGATCGGATGGGAGAAGCTTCCCGAATGCTGGATGACCTGAAGTTGAATCAAGCCAGCCAGGAGCAGAAGGAAATTCTGGTACTGCTGGAAGAACTGAAAAAACTGCTGCTGACCGCCGATATTGGTCTGGAGCTGAAACTGGAACAGTTGCGTAAATTGATTGACTCTCGAGAAACCTTGAACAAACTCATCAAAAAAGAGGAGCTGCAGCTTTCTCACACACTGGAGCAGCAAAAAACACAAAAGACCGATTCTGAGAAATTTAAGGCCCTGGAAACCAGTGAACGTCGCAATCAGAAGTCCGCAGAAAATCTGCAGCAACAACTGCGTGAATACGGAGCCGCATCGCAGGGAATCTGTAATTCACTGTCAGGAGCCGGCAAATGCATGGGAGGCGCCTGTAAAAAACTGGGAGAGTCAAAACCTAATCCGGCTTCACAAGAGCAGAAAAAAGCAATAGAGCAGTTGAGCCGTGCGTATCAGGAAACACAGAAACTGGAAGAACAACTTCGCAAAGAAGTCGAGTCACTGGTTCGTCAACGTGCAATGGATCAGTTGCAGGATATGATTGTGCAGCAGAAACAGATTCGCGAAGTTACAACCAAACTGCAGGACCGCGTGGCGCAGAAGCAGAAACAGGCACTGGCGGCAGTCAGGCGACTGTCGAATTCTGAGGAGAAGATAATCAGTCTCTGCTCAGAGTCGATTGAGCTCTGCGAATTGACCCGTTTCAGCCTGGTCCTGCCTGTTGCACTGGGCGCGATTCGCGAACAGATGGAATTCGTCAGCGAAGGCCTGGAACAGGGACAGGCCGATCAGGAAATCATCGCAGATCAGCAGCAGATCGAGAAAGACCTCCAGGCACTGCTCGATGCGATGCAGGAAGCTTCGCGGCCAGCCAGTAAGAATGGCGGTGGTCAATGTAAGGGGTGTCAGGGGAATCGGAATAAGCTGCTGGCGGAGGTCAAAATGCTCCGTTGGATGCAGCAGTCCGTGCACCAGCGGACAGAAAGCCTTGATCGACAGATTGCAGATAAAAAGATCACAGGCGATTCGCTGAAAGACCGCATCGAGTTACTAACGGTACGTCAGAAAGAAATCGACACGGTTACCGGTCGCTTACACAGTATGACCTGTCCTCATTGTCTGGGAGGTGAATGATGCGACGCATGCAAATCTGCTTAAAACACAGCCATGTATACCTGGCAGTGACAGTCTGTTGTGTAACGCTCTGGCTGGAGACGGCACAAGCTGCTGACATAGATCGTCCAGAGAAAACAGAAAAGGCGATCGAGGCCTCTAAACCAGTTCCTGTCCCGGGAAAAATCTCACCAGGTACGCTTCCCGGGCAACAGGATGTCATCTCCCTGATGCGCGATGATGCCTGGTTAAAAGATCCGTTTAAGAATATCCAGACCGATGTTAAATCAGTGATTAATGATTTCGATCAGGGCCAGACGAAGAAACCAGCCAGGACAACTCAGCCGCGGATTATTTCCCGTTTGGACACCTTGATTGAGATGCTAGAGAAATCATGCAAGAAAGGGGGCGGTGGCGCAGGGGCGAATCCATCACGCCCGGCAAATGCTTCGACACTGGGAAAAGGTCCTGGCGGACAGGGAGACCTCAGAGCACCCGACAAAAAAGGACGCAACTGGGCCGACCTGACGCCCAAACAGCGCGAGAAAATTCTGCAGTCACGTACGGAGGGCTTTCCTCCCGGCTATGAAGACATACTCGCAGATTACTTTCGGCGACTGGCGCGGAACAAGGATCTGAAGAAAAATGAGACGACTGATAAACAAGAGTAAAATCATGAATCGAATGCTGGTATCAACCGGATGGAGTCTTGTCTGGCTGTCTGCGCTGTTGGTTGGCCTGGAGGAGCATGTTCAGGCTGATGAGGTAATGCTTTATGACGGGAAAAAAATCAGCGGTCAGATTAGGAGTATCACCGCTGACTCATTGACTGTAGATGTTGGGAAACAGCAGCAGAAGGTGAACCTGTTTGATGTAACATCATACAAATTTGTCGAGCCTGCCCTGCCACAAAACGTCAGTCAGTTATTAATTGATGGTGAGAAACCCAGCTATACCAGTGGGCCACGCACCGCGAAAATCAAGCTGCGGAAAGGGTATCACCGATTTACTCTACCCTATTATCATACGCTGGGGGTGGCGAAGCTGGAGATCAAAATGTCGGGGCCCGGGATTAAAAATGCAGAAGTACCCCGGGAGATGCTTTCACGGGTCACGGATCAGGTGAGAAAAATAGCCACGCGTGAGTATCAGGTGGATCAGGCTGGTTTCCGTTTGCCAGTAGAAGTGAAACAGCCGGAACGGTATGTTGCCTACCGACTGATGGAATGGACTGATCCGGCGGCAGTTAAATCGATTCTGGATCTGCGTTACCTGTCTGTGAAGAAATATGGTGCCAGTCCGCGACTGGCACTGTTGACCAAACGCAGTGTGATTCATTTTGGAATTATTTACGAGGGACTCATCAAGATTCCGCAGGATGGCGAATATACATTTTCGATTGATACGGACAAAAACAGTAAGGCACAGTTTTATCTCGGAGCGTTTCCTCGTGAACTGTATCGCAAATCGCAGGGTAAAAAAGAATCCAGCTGGAAACTGACCTTTAATCAGGATGGAAAGCTGACGGGTAAACTAAAACAGTGGGATGCAAACGGAGTTGTCATGACGCTGCCACTCGCATCTCAGGATGTTGATGTTACATTGCAGCCTGATGTGATTCAGGAAGTCTGGCATCAGGCAGAAGGAATCAGTCAGCCAGGACGTTCTGAACGAAAAGGTGAATCGAAGACTGAAGATACCGCTTACATTCGAACCAGTGATGGGAAAGTTCACCGGGTGACAGGCGAAGTTGTGAGTATGGATAGTCAGAGCCTGCGGTTCCTCTACCAGGGGGAGGAACGTGAAGTCAAACAGGAGCGCGTTGTAGGGCTCGTGCTGCACAAAAAACGAACTGAGAAAAAAAACAGCCTTAAGCTGATCAGTCTGATTCGACTGGTCGGTGGTTCTCAACTGCCGGGGGTGGTCTCATCTACCGATCCCTCTCAGCTGACAATTGACCTGCCTGGCGGGGCAAAACTGTCTGTATCCAACGAAGATCTGGAATCTGTAAAAACGATCAATGCCCGCTCTGTCTCATTGACGGAAATCATTCCAGAAACAGTAACAGAGGTGCCGTTTTTTAATCAGGTCTTTCCTTACCAAATCAACCGTTCATTTAACGGAAAAGAGCTGCAGATCGGCAAGCGGTTATTTTCAAAAGGCTTGTGTGTGCATGCAAAAACGATCCTGGTTTATCGCCTCGACCGGCAGTTCGAGAAATTCACTGTGACCCCGGGACTGCAGCATGGGACCGGCGATTCCGGCAATGTCGCTGTGACCGTCTCGGCAGATGGGAAAACCCTGTTTGAGAACCAGGCATTTACCAGCCAGACGCAGCAGGGACCGCTCAACTTAGACGTGAGCGGTTGTCAACAACTGACTCTGACGGTTGATTTTGGTCAACAGCAGAATGTGGGAGACCGATTTGTCTGGGGAGCACCTCAGTTGATCCGGGCATCTCCCCAGGGCCTGGCTGTCAGTAAGAAATAGATCAGATTTGAATGCTGTAATGGTAGATATCATCATGAATACAGAAGATAAATGTATTTCAAAGAGCGGAGCACTGGAGTTTCAACCTCATTCTCTTAGCAAACTGCTTTGTATTAGTTTGCTCATGGCAGTTCTCTGCGCACCGATACTGGGAACTCACTGCCTGGCAGAAGGTGATTCAACTCAAAGCGGCTCGCAGCTGATTGTCCGTGATGTGGGAGTTTACCTGGTCTCTGCCCACGGAAAAAAAATGAATGATTCTGGTTTGTTCCGGTCCACACTGCCAGGCTTTATGCAGTCGCGACGGTTGAGTGCTGATAGTGAGGGAAGCGATAAACCGACTCCTCTGGGGCTGATTACATTTGCTGGACCAGAAGTTAAAGATATCGATGTTCTGGTGGAATTCCCTTCAGGACGATTCCTTTCTCACTGGCCCACAGCGCGGATCCAGTCTCGGCGGATTTACTGGCGCGCCTGCCAACTCACGAAATCAGGTTCGGCAAGTTTTCAGATCCCGGGTTCTCACTGGCTGAGCCCCCTGCAGCAGGCTGATCGACTGTTTGTAAATGCGAACAACAAAAGTGATCGCTTCATTCTGTATGATGTTGAAGTCAATCATACGCCCCAGATATCCATGACCCACTCAGCAGACGGGTTCCAAGTCCAGAATCGAGAGCCCGGTATGCTACAACATCTGACGGTTATTCAACCGACAGACAATCCAAAGCAATGGAAACTGGCAGCCGTTGATCAGATTCCTGGATTGTCAAACCAGAAGTCGAAACCGCAGTCCGGGACAGACGATAAAACGAAAGCATCCAAGGTCGATCCGCTCTCTGATAAAAAACTCAAAGCCAAGGCGGCAGCAGAAGAAGCTGCGAAGTTGAAAGTTCTGGGGGATCAACTGCGGAACGTAGGTGCGCTACCACAGTTGTTATCTGGTAAAGCTGCTGATTCAAAGAAACCGGCAACACCCGCGAAGACGGAAACTAAAGTGGATCCCGTCAAAGTACCCTATGTAGAAAAGCAGCCGGTTTCGCGTGAACAGATCCTGAGTTTCTGGGGAGACTATCTGAGTGAGCGGGGGCTGGGAAAACCTGAGATTGAGTATGTGCAGCGCATTCTGAATGACTATGGTTTTCGAGAAGATCAGGCAACGGTCATTTATTGCATGGATGAAGGAGTTCTCGACAAAAGTGTCCCGCTGGAACTGACACCCCATCCTGATGTGCTACGTCGGATTGCACTGGTGATTCTGGTTGACGTGGATCCTGCATTGCAGAAGCACATTGATCTGTTAATCGCGCAGCTTGGTGATCCGGTCTGGGCGAAGCGGGAAGAGGCTCAGCAGGAACTGGCAGAATATGGTCGGGCTGCCCAAAAACAGTTGCAACAGGCCACGAAAAATAAAGATCTGGAGATCGTCTTTCGATCAGAACAACTGTTGGAGAAGATCAAATAATCTGCTGCTTCTGATCTCGCTACCTGGCGATTAATGAATCGTGATCGGTGTCAGGGTAAAGCCGATGATGAAAAACGCGAGTGTTGCCCACCCGATAAATGTTCGCATGGGGCCCAATTCAACGGTATCGTCGGCAGTAGGAGGATGTGTGACTCCGAAGAAGATAAGCAGCAGAATCAGCAGCGAATAGGAAAATTCGTTCGAATACGCCATATATCCAATCGCGCCGAGCAGAACCAGCTGAGCGACAACATTGGCTCGTTTGCCGATCAGGGTATACAGGATGTGCCCTCCATCCAACTGTCCAATGGGGATCAGGTTCAGGGCAGTGATGAAGATTCCAACCCAGCCTGCAAACAGCATGGAGTTCATGGCGATTTCCTGGTTTTCAGCCAGGGGACCGTGAACCAGTGTAATCATCCATTTCAGAATCAGTGGTTCGCCGAAACTGACGACTCCAGAGCCGGGAACGATCGTTTCCACGGTTGAATTGAGCAGCCCCCAGTAAACGAAGGGAATTGCAAACACCAGCCCTGCCAGAGGACCGGAGACCGCGATATCAAACATCTGCTTGCGATCGGCAACTCCCCCTCTCTGGAGAATGACTGCTCCCATGGTACCAAAGGGGCTCATCGGCATGGGGATAAAAATCGGACGGGTCGCCGGGATGTGGTAACGTCGCGATTGGAGATAGTGTCCCATTTCATGGGAGAGCAGAATCAACATCACCGGGCCGGCATATGAAAAACCGTTGCTGAAAAACGTTGTCCAGCCCATGGCCTGGATTTTCGAGAACAACAACTGGAACTGCCCGGGAGTCGGAATAAAAGGGCTATGTGTCCCGCCGACGATCAACGTGCTCAAACAGGTCAGAATGAAGAGAATCAATGGGACCTTGCTCCGCGTGGGAGCGGGTGGCCTGTTGTAGACAGGTTGCCGGGGTGAATAATCCTTGACCTCGGTCTGATAGTCACCGGGCTTAACCTCAATGATCTGATCAGAAGGAGGCCGTGGCTGGTTTACGTCATTCATGCATCTATTCAAATTCAAGAGCTGATAAAGTTAGTAGTTCAATCCATTTTATACCGCTGACAGCATCTAGATGAGCAGTGATTTTGCTGAATTCTCGAATTTGTTATTCGAATCAACTGATAGAATATTGCAAAGATGTGTCTGAAATAGCTTAGATTACAGTGGGTTACGTTTGAGCATCCGGGAGGCACGGAGCACGTAATCAATGCCACTGTACAGTGTAATCAGAGCCGTTGCCCAGATAGTAACATCGCGAAATATCAGGAAACCGGGGGTATTAAACGGGGCTTCAGGGCTCAATGAGAGCAGGCTGACCACAACGGCTACACACTGTACGCCCATTTTAATTTTCCCACTCCAGCTGGCGGAAAAATCGCGTCCTCTTTTTTCGAGGAAGCCACGGAGACTGGTGATAAACATTTCCCGTCCGATGATGATCAGGACGAACCAGGCATTGATCCCGGAAGCGGCACCCCGTTCCAGAAGGAAGATAAATGCACCACAGATGATGAATTTATCCACAAAGGGGTCCATGATCCTGCCCAGCGTTGTGACCTGATTGTATTTTCGAGCGAAATAACCGTCCAGAAAATCTGTAGCCGCTGCCACGATGAACAGGCAGGCAGAGGTTTTCCACCAGCCTTCGAGATAGATGATCACGAACAGGATCAATGAGAGCACCAGTCGACTGACGGTGATCAGGTTGGGCAGGTTCCAGATTTCAGGCCCCAGCAGCTCCGTACCTGGCCCGGTATTCTCGGATTGAGGTTCCGAAGTCGAATTCATATTGGCTTCTGGATCTTTGAATAAACAATGTGTGAATTATCAGCGCACAACAGCACAGAGCACTCCCCAGGAATGCTCACAGGCATTCTATCGACTGGACTGGGAAGTTTACAGTGCAGCTCTGTGGCTTTTATGGGGATTCGTCAATCGATTCCAGGACGGGCAGTTCGTAGGCAATAATCCGGGTATTGCTGCGTACAAAAATCCGATTTTCCGCATAAGCGGGATGGGCCCAGGTCTCTCCAATCAGATTGGTCCGGGCCAGTTCCCTGTACCCGGAAGGATCCAGTTCAGCCAGGATCAGATCCCCGTCTGAGTTGAGGATCAGGGCTCGGGGCTGTTGCTGCTTCAGCCAGATCAGGGTTGCCTGCGGATTACGAGTATTACCGGGTGTCATCTGGTTTTTGTCGTCCCAGATTTTTTTTCCCGTGGCGAATTCAAAACAGGTCAGACCAAATTTTTTATCGAGTAGATACGCGTAGCCATCTCGGTAAAGCGGTTGTGACATCAGACCTCTCAGTGTGCGTCGGTCCTCCCATTTCAGCTCTGCCTCTTCTGGCTGAGTGCCCAGTTGAATGGCTTTGGATCCATCCCAGTAACCTGCCACAAAAACCAGCCCCTCATGCGCAATAGGATTGGCGATCGCGACACCGTAAGTGATTTTATAAGGGACCGACCAGAAATGTTTCCCTGACTGTGGATTGACACTGTGAATGTGATTGGGTGACCAGATGATTAATTGTGACCGACCCTGGTGGTTGATCAAAAGAGGTGTCGCATAGCCGGCAGTATCGGAGAGTGATCGCCACCGTTCGACTCCTGTCTTACGGTCGAGGGCAACGACCGCGGTCCCCTGCTCTTTGCCTCCAGGTAGCAGGATGACCATGTCTCCCAGTACATAAGGAGCAGCGGCATACCCCCACTGTGGTACTTTCCCCCCGAAGTCTTCAACGAGTTGCTTCTTCCAGATCACCTTCCCGGTTTTCGCAGACAGACAGTAAACATCGCCCATCGTTCCCAGCGTGTAGACCAGATCATCCACGATCGTGGGGGCCGCGCGAGGGCCATTGCCATAATCGAGGTCATGGTAATCGCAGGGATAGGTGTGCGCCCAGATCTGTTGACCAGTCTGGGCGTCAAAGCAGAGCACCCGTTCAACATTCTGCCGCGCGACTCGATGACTGTGGATGCCAGCTGCTTTTGCTGATCTTCAGACGAGGCTACAGGCCGATCCATGACATAGAGTTTTCGATCCGCTACAGAAATCCCCCCGTAGCCTCCCCCCAGGTCGTGGGACCAGAGTTTTTTCAACCCCGATTCAGGCCAGGTTGTTTTGAGTGGAGGACCATTCCAGGTGCCATCACCGCGCGGTCCTCGCCACTGCGGCCATTCCTCCCAGGTCGTTTGAGGGGGTGCTATGGTTGAATCGGGAGTCTCTGCAACAGCAGGTTTCAGAAAGATCAGGCAGAACAGCATTAAGAGTGAGTTTAAAGCAAAAACACGCATGGTCGTCTCGTTTTGGGCGGGAATCAGTAAGGCAGGTTGAAGTATCAACGGCTCTGAATATTTTCTCTGATTCGCAGATAAAGCTCAAGGGGCGGAGCCGAAAACGGTCAGACCAGGGCAGCTTCCGGAAAGTGATCGGGAATGCTTGCCGGATCCATAAAGGTTCGAAACCACATTTCCAGGACTAGCAGTGACCAGAGGCGAGCACTGTGATCCCATTGCTGATTCTGGTGTTCGTTGATCAGCTGTTCTACAGCCTTTCGGTCAAAGATCTGACGATCAATGGCCCGCTGGTCAAGCAGAACATCGTAGAGTAATGGTTTCAATTCATGACGGAACCAGTGATTGAGCGGTACACCGAATCCCATTTTCTTGCGTGTCTGGATCGATTCAGGAAGGAGATCAGCAAATGTGTCGACGAGAATCTGTTTGCCGCGGCCTTTGTGCATTTTCAGTTCCAGGGGCATGACTGCTGCCAGTTCCGCGACATGATGGTCCAGGAACGGGCTGCGACACTCCAGGCTGTGCGCCATGCTGGCAATGTCAACTTTGGTCAGAATGTCACAGGGGAGATAAGACAGTACATCGGTCGCAGTCGTGCGAGTCACAAAGTCGCGGTCGGGACAGAGCTGGTAAGCGTCAAGCAGGAACTGATCGGCATCGAAGTTCTGGATTTGCTCTCTGAATTCGGTAGTATACATCTCCAGTCGGCGTTCTGTATCAAAGATGCCGACCCATTTGAGGTAGCGACGTTCCGGAGGAACTGCGAGTCCTGCCAGGAATCGCTTGACGCGGCGGCGAAATGATTTCTGTTCCACTGATGCGGGGAGTTTCTGCCAGATGGAAGCAGTCATCATTTTTCTGAGGAACCCCGGCAGTCGATCAAACCACTGTGAAAGTGCCACCGCTCGATAGCGGTCGTAGCCTGCAAACAGTTCGTCTCCTCCGTCTCCGGAAAGAGAAACGGTGACTTCCTGCCGGGTGACTTGTGAAAGGTACATGGTTGGGATAGCACTACTGTCGGCAAAAGGTTCATCGTAATGCCAGGCCAGACGGGGCAGCATTTCGAGGGCTTCGGGTTCGACCACATACTCGTGATGTTCGGTTCCCAGCATGGCTGCTGCCTCGCGGGCATAGCTGGTCTCGTCAAACTGTTTCACCGGAAAGCCGATCGAAAAGGTATGAACCGGTCGTTCGGACATACTCTGCATCAATCCGGCGATGATTGTCGAATCGATTCCCCCGGAGAGAAACGCTCCCAGAGGGACATCACTCCGCATGCGGATTCGAACGGATTCCGTTAATGTCTGGCGAAGTACCTTTGACCATTCCTGAGGTGACTGGAAATTCAGGTCTGTTCGTAATTCAGGATGCTGATAAGGGGGCGTCCAGTAGCGCTCAACGGTGAGTTGTCCCTGCTCGTAGATTGCGCGGTGTGCCGGGGGCAACTTCTGGTAGCCTTTCAGAATTGACCAGGGGTGTGGCACATATTGATAGGCGAGAAACAGATCGATGGCGTGGGGATCAACTTCCCGGCTGGCACCAGGCAGCTGCAGGAGCGATTTGAGCTCACTGGCAAAGCTTAACCGACCTGGTTCTTCCCGATAAAACAGGGGCTTCTGTCCCATGCGGTCGCGTGCCAGAAAGAGACGCTGGCGACGTTCATCCCAGATGGCAAATGCAAACATCCCCCTTAGATGTTCCACGCAGGCAGCCCCCTGCTCTTCATAAAGATGGACGATGACTTCCGTGTCGGATTCCGTTTTGAACTGGTGCCCCTGTCTTACCAGTTCAGTTCTGAGCTCCTGGTAGTTGTAGATTTCGCCGTTAAAGACGATCCAGACAGTGCCGTCTTCATTGCTGAGTGGCTGGTGCCCGGTTCCCAGGTCGATGATCGACAGGCGGCGGTGTCCCAGGGCGGCACCGGTTTCAGAGTTCGGAGTGAAGTCGGACCATTGGTTTTCATCAGCGAACAGAAATGATCTGGATTCCAGGTCGGAATGATAGCCTCCCGCATCATCAGGGCCCCGGTGAGAGATGACACTGGTCATACTGCGGAGCACCAGTGGGGAGATATTCTTGTCCCGTGTGGTCCACAAGGTTCCGGTGATTCCGCACATGATCTAAATTCTAAAAGCTGGGGGACAGGAGACGTGCTCTGGTCAGCAACATCGATTACTGGAGGACTTCACGATAGAGTCTGGCATAACCTTCTACCATCTTATCGACACTGAATTCCTCTTGCATCCTTTTTCGAGCGGCGTTTCCTAAATCTTTTGCGAGTTGCGGGTCTGCCAGGATTCGTTCTGCAAATTGTGCGAAACCCGTACTGTCACCCACTGAAGTCAGGAAGCCGGTTTCACCATGCACGACCAGTTCCCGGTTGGGGGGAATATCACTGGCGACGACGGGAATGCCGTATGACATGGCTTCCATGATGCTGTTCGACTGTCCTTCAAAGTCGCTGGCCAGTTGAAAGACTTCAAAAAGAGGAAAAAGCCGGTCGACATCGGTGCGGTGGCCCAGGAACCGTACGTTGGGAGTGACCGTATACTTGTGAGCCAACTGCTCCAGCTTTGCTCGTTCGGGGCCATCGCCAATTACGAGCAGTACGATATCCTCATTCATCTGACGAATCAGCTGCAGTGCCCAGAGCAGATCTTCGACACGTTTCTGGCGTGCCAGACGTCCCACGAAGGCAATCAGGCGCGCATTCGGGGGGATATCATGTTCCTGGTAGAGCTGTGAACGAACTGCTTCATTGACCGTCGTATCGGGCAGAACAATGCCGTTAGGAACGACTCGCAGTAGTGAATCCGGTACACCTTTTTCCCTGTAAAAGTCGACAACCCCCAGAGAGTTACCGACCAGCAGTGACGTTTGCGGTAACAGACGCCGATCGACATTATGTTGCCAGTTACTTTTCCATGAATCCACACAACGCTCTGAGACGATGACCCTGGTTTTTTTTTGTGAAGACGACAGGTGTTTGACTGCCATCCTGCCATAAGAGTTGGCTGCAAATAGCCAGGTATGCAGAATATCGGGTTGCTGCTGTTGCAGAGTTTTCTTTAACGCTCGGTATGCCAGCGGGTCGAATTTGAATCGTTTCTTGAGGATCGTCACTGGAATATCATGCTGCTGGAGTACCTCCGCATAAGGGCCTCCCCGAGTCAGCGCAATGACCTGCACATCAAACTCATCACGGGGTAAAGACGTCGCCAGCAGAGTGAGCTGCTTTTCGGCACCTGACTGATCAAGAGTCGGAATGAGAAGGCTGACTTTTATCACGATGAAAGGGTTCGCATTCGTTGCTGAGAATTGTTTCCGGGTTCGCGCTTTGAAAGACGCCTATCGTATTTTATACTACAGGCGGAGATCAATACCTGATCTGTACCCAGCAGGTTGTCCGTATCATAGAATGAAAGACGATGATCGTACAGTTTGGATCTGCCCGGATTGAGCTGGTTCTGGGAGATATTACGACACAACGCGTGGATGCGATCGTCAATGCCGCGAATGCGATGCTGGCGGGGGGCGGAGGCGTGGATGGAGCAATCCATGCTGCCGCTGGTCCGGAAGTAATGAATGAGCTGAAGCGTCGTTACCCGGATGGATGCCCGACGGGAAGTGCCGTTGAGACGTCCGCTGGAAACCTGCGGGCAAAATACATTTTTCATGCGGTAGGCCCCATCTGGCGGGGAGGTGGAAATCAGGAGAAGGATCTGCTGGAGTCCGCTTATCAGACCTGTCTTTCACTGGGAGAAAAACTGCGGTGTCAGAGCCTGGCGTTTCCTTCGATCAGTACCGGAGTTTATGGCTATCCCGTTGATCTAGCGGCGGAAACGGCGTTACGGACGGTAGCAACGCGTCTGGAAGCGACCAGTCAGCTGGAGCTGGTGAAATTTGTTCTCTTTGATCAGGGGACGTTTGGTGGCTATGCACGGGTTTTAGAAACGATGCTTGTCTGAGCCTTATGATAGAACCCTTCATTCAGGAATTTGTTGCCTCTGATAATTACCGGCTGCAGGGGCGTGTCTGGAGCCCCGAGGCGGAGGACATCAAAGGGGTTTTAGTCGTGCTCCACGGAATCCAGAGTCATTCCGCCTGGTATGAAGCCTCCTGTCGACAGCTTTGTGAGAGTGGTTATCAGATCTATTTTTTTGATCGCCGTGGATCGGGGCTGAATCGAGAACAGCGTGGCGATACCCTTCACTGGCAACGACTGGTGCAGGATACCGTACAGATTTTATCACAGGTTCGTTTCCTGCAGTCTTCGTCAGGAAAAGCTGCGCCAGTGATTTTGCAGGCGATGAGCTGGGGAGCAAAACTGGCGGCGGTCGTGGCGACTCGACGACCTGACCTGATAGATGGACTGGCTTTACTTTATCCGGGGATTAAAGCACGCGTCCGCCCGAACCCCTTCCAGAAACTTCAGCTGAATCTGGCTGACAAGTTGGGAGTGAGGCAGAAGCGGGTCGCGATTCCGCTCAGTGATCCGGCATTGTTTACGGGAGACGCCGGCTGGCAGAACTTTATTCGTCATGATCCTCTGGCACTGCATGAGGTCACCGTTTCGTTTTTACTGGCTAATCGGGAGCTGGATCGACTGGCAGACCAGGTCGCGGAGCAGATTGAATGTCCGGTGTTCTGTCAATTGGCGGGGCAGGATCAGATCATCGATAACAGGGCTACCGAAGTCTGGCTGGACCGGGTCAGATCGGTGGAGAAGCGATGTATTTCATATCCTGCTGCACGGCATACTCTCGAATTTGAGCCGCAGCGCGAGCAGATTGTGGCAGATTACGCTGACTGGCTGGCTGAAATCTGTTCTTCTGGTGAGATCTGAGATTTCCCACCGAATCGGGGAAGACTTTTGATAATGAGTATCTAAAATAACACTAGATTTCGGACGGGCCAGTTTATGTCTTCACTTTGTGGGATGATTTGATGAAGCATTCGTTTACAAAACTCTCTTTTATGTTATTGGTGCTGTCGATTCTCATTGGGAATATTGCTTCACGCGCCGCGGAACCGGTTCAGAAAACAGTGACTGATTCCAAGGCTACCGAACCCGTGAAACAGGATTCAAAGGATTCTGAGGAGAAACTGGTTCCCCTCAACCCCCAGAAGACGGTGTTGCTGGATCTGGAACACAAGAAATTATTCTTGAAAACGCACGTCTGTCTGGTCGAAGGCGTACTGGAGATGCTCTGTTGTAAGAAACAGACCAAAGAACACGAGTCTATTTTATCGATCGATTCTCCAGCGAAAGCGATACACGCCGGACTGCTGGCGATTGGAGCAAAGGCGGGAACTCCGGTCCAGTTCACTCCCAAATTTAAACCTCCCACGGGGCAGAAACTGAATCTGATTCTGGAATGGAAAGACAAAGCAGGCAAAACGCATCGCGAAGAAGCACAGAAGTGGGTGCGTTCTTCGACCTCCCGTTACTTCACGGCAAAGTTGGATCAATTACCTCCTGGTGTGGTCATCGACAGAAAGACCGAACTAAGGTATGACGACAAATATAAAGAATTGATCTGGTTCGGTGAGATGACCAAAGAAGAACGGGACCAGTTCCTGGCGAAATCAGATAACAAGACATATCAGGCAGCGATCAAAGATTTCTACGAAAAGACTCGTCCGCGGCTGATGGAAGCTGACTGGGTTTTCGCTGGCAGCGGTTTCTCCGTCGATGAGATGACCGGTGAAAAATACTATCACGCCGAGAGCGGTGACCTGATCTGTGTCGCCAATTTTCCGACTGCCACCATTGATGTCAGTATTGAAAGCTCTGCCTCTGGTGAAGGAAATCTGCTGTTTGAGGCGAATAAGGACAAGATCCCGCCGCGGGGGACTCCTGTGACAATTGAAATTTCGATTGCCCAGGAGAAGAAGCCCTCTAAGGATGAATCAGCTGATTAAAGCAAAAGCTTTCTTCATCGCCTTAGCTGTAGTGGCGACGGCCTGATCGCCGGGCATTGCGCGGAGTGCTGCATTGAACGGTTCTGCTCTCACAGGGCCATCGTAGCGAATTTCATTCAGGGAATTGAGGAATGTGGCCAGATCGATCACGCCGGTCGCCATGGGCAATTCGCGTTTCTGGTCAATCTGCTCATCGATTTCGAGCCCTTTCGGTGCGTCGTTCAGGTCAACGGCAACGATCTGGTCATTGGTCAGCGCCAGGATATCATCCTGCGTTTCATGTGCCGTGTACCAGTGCCAGCTGTCCAGAATCAGTCCTGCCCCTTTGACGTCAATCGCGGCGATTAGTTCCTGGGTTTCGGGCAGGGAGTGAATGAACGGGTATTTTTTACTGGACCAGAGAGTTTTCGGGCCAACATATTCCAGCCCGAATCGGAGGCCATGGTCTGACAGAATCTGTGTGACCGCTTTCAGGCGTTTGGCGTGACGTTTGAAGTTGGCGTTATAGGTCAGTTCTGCATGCGTGGGCATCAGCCAGGTGCCTGTGCGAGTAACACCGGCCCGTTGAAGTGAGGATGCGTAGGCGGGAAGCGCCTGTAGTCCCTGCTGGAATTTCGCCTCGTCATTGCGAAAATCGACGGGCATCCCCGCTGCACTAAAAACCAGTTTTTTGCTCTTCAGTTCTGAATTTAATTCGTCCAGTTGACTGTCGGTGAGTTTTCCCAGATAGCCGGCATCAGGTACGACGGCTTCAAAGCCATATTTGTGTGCATAATCAATGGCCTGTCTCTGATCTGCTTTCACTCCAATCCGCCCGCAGGAGAGGTCCAGTTTCATTAAACGGGGTTCTGAATTTGTACTAAGTGCACTTGAAGCAATTTGAGAAAAAGCCCCCGTGAACAGAGTGGCAGTGGCTGTCTGGAGGAATGAGCGCCGGGAAAATTGCATCTTGTTGTCCCTTTCGAAGACAAAGACAGGGAATCCCTGTTGAGTGTTTTGTGAACTGTATGAATATAACTCATTCTAGATGAGCCTCTTAGAAAAATAAAATGTGTTTGATGTATTTTGTTGCTGTGACGGAGTTGTCATCCGATTTCAGGAATTAATTCAGGCTGTTAATATGGGGGCTTCTGGTTGAAGATGTCAGTTTGATCTGATCTGAACCCTGAGGCCCGTCAGAACATGCAGGATTCAATGTGCGGGCCGAGTTTTGTTAATAATCTCCCGGGAAAGATGTCGATTTTTCTTTTATAACCACCCCCGAAATGATCAATGTCCACCCACAACAGTGAGGTTGTGGCAGATTCAGAGACTATCAGGATCGGGAATACGCAGATTGCGTAATGTTCTCCGGTTTTGAAACAGGGCCGTTTTGTCGATGAACGCTCCGATTTCAAATTGATGAGAGCACATACTTTTATGGGAACAAACATCCGTCAGACGCACAAAGGGAATACCGTGTGCTGGCTAGATCACATCACCACGACGGGCAAGCCCGAGCGACGTCTTTTCACGGATGAGTGGATCCCGGATCAAGGATTCAGTTCAGACAAGACGGTGCCTTGCAGTTTCTTAATGAAAAGGAACGGTACCGCATGATGCGCATGCTTAAACACAGGTCCAAACAACAACTACCGAACATGCTGGCTTCCGCCATTCTGTCTGCTGCGATTGGGGTGTTGTATTTCAGTTACGATCCATCTCCGGCTGACGCCGATCCCAACGATATGGCTGTGGTCGCTGCCCGACCGATTCCCGTTCCGGTGATTGCATATAAACCAACGGAATTTTCAGAATCCAATCAGGAAATTAAACAGGATGGTCAGGCTCAGACTCAGCAGCAGCCCGGTACTTTAACCGGACGGATGGCTCTGCTGATGAATCAGTTGCTGCTGGAAAAAGGTTGTCGTCTGCTGGATTCCGTCTCAAATTACACAACCACCTTTTCCAAGCAGGAATACATTGGTGGTGCCCTCTCGGAGAACCAGGTCATTAACCTGAAATGTCGCCACAAGCCCTTCAGTGTTTATATGAAGTGGATTGTGGGAGACAAAGGTCAGGAACTGCTCTATGTTGACGGGGAAAATGATCAGAAAATGCTGGTCAAGATGGGCGGTCTGAAAGGTCGCTTGATGCCGACACTGAAGCTGGATCCCCACGGATCACTGGCTCTGCAGGAATCACGTTATCCCATTACCAAGGCTGGTATCCGTGCCTTGGCTGAAGAAATCATTGGTTTTCGTAAGAAAGACCTCGCCGAGAATCTGAATACCGAATGTGTGATGCTCAGTAATCAGAAGTTCGATGGGAAAGACTGCTACTGCTTTATCGCTCATTTTGCGAATGCAAAAGAATCACCGACCTATCGGAAGTCAGTGATTTATATTGATCAGGAATCCTGTCTGCCGGTGTTCGTACGCGGCTTTGGCTGGCCACGGGAAGAAATGGCTTCTGCCTCTCCCGAAGAACTGGATGAACAGACTCTGATTGAATCCTATTCCTTCACTGATATCAATCTGAAATCAGAGTTGGCGACAGCTGATTTCAGCGAATCCAACTCTGATTATCGTTTCCGCCGCTAAACGGAACGTTTCGAATAGATGAGTCGAGCATGATCGCCTGTCTTGAGCTCTTGTCAGAGCTTGAGATGGGCGATTGCTTCTTCCGGGGACATGATATAGCTGAGATAGAAGGGTCCGAACTCAGCGTACTTGGCAGAGGCTTTGTCGAACCGCATCGTGTACACGATTTCTTTAATCGGTTCTGGTGCCCTGCCCCACAGCGTGACACCCCATTCCCAGTCGTCAAATCCGGTTGAAGCTGTAATCACCTGGACGACCCGCCCCGCGAACTTCATGCCGCTCAGACCGTGTTCTGCCATCATGTGATAACGACTGCTGAAGGGCTCCATGTACCAGTTCGCACCGGAAACCCGTGATTTATTCATCGGGTAGAAAGTGCAGACTGGGAAGTCAGGAAATTCGGGGTACACCCGCTGTTGATTCATAGCTGGCAGACGTCCTTCGTAAGCCTTGAGCTTCGCCTGGAATGCCGGGCTGTCAGGATCAGTTCCCTCCTGCTTGAGTTTGTCCGCATACTGTTCCAGTGTGGGAACGTATTCGGAGATCTCCGTGAGCGACACAAAAGAATAGGTGGGAATGAGCGCGGGACCCACCCCACAGGACCGAATGGCATGTTTAATGCCATCGATCTTGATCGGATCCGGATCCATGATCAATACCTGCAGATCAGCTTTGTGGCCGGTAACGACAGACGTTTGAATCCGTACAGGAGCGTCTTCCTGATCGGGGTCCAGGATGGCTGCCAGTTCCCGACGACCGCTGTCGCGAGTGGACTGATCAATCTGGTTTAGGATTCCCTGATCGACACGGTAATACAGATGCAGGCAGTGCCAGCCTTCCGTCATGTTTGCTGTCGGATCAGGAAGTGGAGCAGATGTATGGGGAGGACGATTCACGTCGAAAAACCTTTAAGCTTGGAAACTCTATTTCTGTCTCATTATTGTAGACTGCCAGAAACGTACATTTTTCGTCTCAGGCAGGGTAAGTCGATTATAACGGCGCGCACGCTCTGAGCAAACGCTGAGCGCGTCTGGTGATTGCCTGTATCAAGAAATCGTGACTTTTATTTTTCGATTTGCAGCTGTTTTTCCTGCCAGCCCATCTGTTTGCCAACCTGAATTGCAAATTTCCAGTCCTGTGGATCAACCTGTTTGAGTTTGACCGGCGTACGACTGGCGACCATGCTCAGAGCCTGTGGCAGGTCCAGGAATCGCAGAATGTTCAGGAGTGCAGGCCCCTGCTGGTGCGATGCCGGCATGCCGGACAGTTCCAGCTGACTGATTCCTTGTTCGAACAGTGACGCATACAGACTGAGGGCGGCAGCTTCTCCGCTGGCCTTTAGTGTCAGATTTGCCTTTTTGAATTCCGGCTGTGCTTCCAGTTGCTGAATCGCCTGGCGGATATCCCAGATCTGCATCCCTTCCAGTGACTGCCCCAGCAGATAGAAACGGCGGCGGATCTGAACCTGTTTACGTGGATCCTGATTCCACTGATCCAGTCCCACGCCTCGTGGAGTGAAGTAAACCAGGGCCGTCTGTTCCTGCTGCACACGCTGCTGCATCTCTTTATAGAGTGAGGAAGCTTTCTCGGGTGACTGATTTGCGCCCTCTTTTGTAGAAAAGAGGGGAGCCAGTGTAGACTGGAATTGTTCCCACTCTGCCTGATTTAAGACATTCAGAGTGACTTCAGAGACAGTTTTCGAATGGTCCGGCAGAACGATGAACAGTTTCAGGGGGACATGTTTCTGACTCTCAAACGAAATTGTTTTCAGAGTAAGACCATCACGATGGCTGGTTTCTACCTTGACGTTCGAATCGACCTTTTCAGGCCAGGCGCGGAAGGTTTTTTTCAGCAACAGGTTTTTCCATTTTTCCGTCATCTGGTGCCATTCCGCCGAGTCTTGCGGGATCTCTGGCTTGGCTGTGGCGACGAATGATTCCTGGATTTTCGCATTTTTCTGATCTGCGGGCAGTTTCTTGAAGACACGTAATTCTTCAGGACTGTGAAACTTCGTGGCAGCCATCTCAATCAAGGAGTCATCCCCTTTCAGATAATGGTTGAACCAGCGAAACGCATGAATTCGCAGTTCCTGGGTATCCTTATGGGGGCCTTCTGTGATCTGCAGTCCCAGATGCTCCGGGACACCGTATAGTTCATAAATCTTCATGGTAGAGTTATAGACGTCGACCACGCCATCCAGGGGGAAGATACTGTCTTTGTCGGTGTTGGAAATCAACAGGGGCCGGGGAGCCACCAGGGCGGCGACCTGGGCGTAGTCCCACTGGTAAGTATTGACCATGAACATGCAGTCGCAGTGTCCTTCGACTGCCCCGTCAATGACATAATTCTTTAGATTCGTAATACCTGCCACTGGAACAGCTGCTTTGATGCGCTCGTCCAGAGCTGCGATCCACCAGCTGTAAGCGCCCCCGCCAGAACGTCCGGTGACCCCGAGCTTCTCTCCATCAACTTCGGGACGTGATTGCAGATAGTCCAGTGCGCGAATACAGTTCCAGGCTTCTACTCCAGCGGGCGTGTATCCCCGGGAGAGCCACCACCACATGCCTTCCCTGTAAGTTCCATGGTGCAGCCCTTCGATTTCACCCAGTTGCAGAGTGTCAATCGTCAGGCAGACATAACCATTGCGGGCAAACCACTCGCCATGATGCTGGTAATGCACTTTATTTCCGTAACTGATGCCATTCTTTTTGACGCCCCCGTGCCCACATACATACAGAATGGCGGGAACCTTCCCTTCCTGTTTGAGAGGTCGATAGAGATTGCCGGTAACGTACAGCCCGGGACGCGACTGAAACGTGATGTTTTCAACGATGAATCCATCGCTCTCGATCTTACCTGTGATTTCTGGTTTCAGATCTGTTTTGGGGGGAAGCGGCGAAAGTCCCAGCATTTCGAATAGCTGCTCTCGATATTGCTTTCGCTTCTGTTCCCAGCTCTTGAGGTCTTTAATGTCAGCCAGACTACGATCAGCGAGTCGCACTGCATGAAGCTTGAAGTAATCACTCAGGTTTTGATCTGCCTGGGAGGGACCGAGCACTTTGCGGCGGTCCTGTACTTTGTCTGCTGCCAGTATCATGGTGGATTGCAGGAAGAGTCCGGCCAGGGTCAAAACGAGACAAGTTCGTCGGAAGGATGTGTGAGCCATGGTTAATCCTGTCGATGGTTGAGGGCGGGATTGGAGGGAGTCAGGGTTCGTTAACAATGCTTATTATTGTATCAGCGTTCAGACGCTTTGTCAGTCTTGGGCGTCTGATTCTCGGTTATCACAGATATTTCAGGTTTTGTCTGAATAAAAGCAGGTCAGCAGCACTCTTTCATGCAGAAACATGCATGGGGCTGCGAACCCCTGATGGGGCCTGATGGTCTTCCTGTTAGAGATTCTTCGGCAAACTGGTTTCCGGGCTGAAGAACGCGTTGTTGACCTTTCTGGAAATCAGACTGATGGAATACTCTGATGTCAAAACAGACAAACAATCTGCAAACAGTGCTGAATAAATGGCTCGAGCGTGATCTGACAAAAGAAGCAGACACGGGGAAACTCTCTCCAGTGTTTCTGATGGATGACCTGGTTTGCGATGTGACCGATATCATCAATGCAGACCGCTTCCCTATTTTGTATGGCGGGAGTGGTGTGGGAAAATCTTCGGTCATCCACAAGCTGGTAGCACTTTCAGCAGCTGGACAGGGACCGGAAGCATTGCAGGGAACGCGGATTCTCAAACTCTCGTTTCGACGAGCCCTGGCCAGTCTCAAAAAAGAAGATCAGCTGCGCGGTGAATTTCAGAAACTGCTCGATGTTTTACTGGAAACAGATGAGAATATCGTTCCGTTTTTCTCTGACATGGAGATCCTGAACGACTATTATCTGCAGCCGTTATTACAGTCCTACGCTTATCAGACTCAGCGTCCCCTGCTGGCCGAAGGAGATCGGACCAGCGTGGAAGCGATGTTTGAAAACTATCCGGATCTGGAAAGCCATTTTGTCGCTCTGAAAGTTGATGAACCGGACTTGTCTACGGCCCGACAGATTGTAAGACATTGGTCCGAATATCAGCAACAGACGGATCGAGTTCGGATTACGGAGACCGCACAGGAAGAAGCGTTGCTGTTATCACACCGTTTTCTTTCCAGGCTGAATATGCCTCGTAAGGTGCTGGATCTGTTGAACCAGGTCAAGGTAGTGCGGAAAAAGGCCCGTAAAGTTAATGGACGGGATGTCATTGATCGGTTTCACCAGGTGCACAAGGTTCCGTTGTCCCTGATTGATCCCGCAATCAAGCTCGAACTGCAACAGGTACGAGCACACTTTGCTGAGTCTGTCCTGGGGCAGGATCAGGCCGTGGATGCGGTTGTGCGGATGATTGGTACGATTAAGGCGGGTTTGAGTGATATACGTCGTCCACTGGGAGCGTTCCTGTTCGCGGGACCGACGGGAGTGGGTAAAACGCATATCGCACAGAAACTGTCTGAATATCTGCTGGGACGGCCGGACAGCATGGTTCGGTTGAATATGGCAGATTTCCAGACGGAAGTATCTGCCTTGACTTTGTTCGGTGATCCGGAGGCGTATGCGTTATCCAAACGCCAGGGACTGCTGACCCAGCGTCTGCAGGGGCAGTCTTTCACTGTGCTGTTACTGGATGAATTTGAGAAGTGTGCACCGCCTGTCCTGGACCGCTTTATGCAGTTAATCGATGAAGGCTGTTTCATTAATGGAACGGGCGAGACGGTTTCCTGCCGTTCGACTGTGATTATTGCCACCACGAACGCAGGAGCTGAACTTTATCGTAAGAGTTTGATCGGTTTTGCAGACGGAGTGTCATCTCAACTGGAGATGGAACAGGCAATGCAACGACGGTTGATGGAACATTTCCGTTTCGAATTTTTGAATCGCTTTGACGAAATCGTGTATTTCCACGCGTTGAATGCGGATCATATTCGGGCAATTGCCGCTTGCGAACTGGGGCTGTTACAGAACCGCATCGGTTTGAAGCGGCACCGGATTTCCATTCAGCCGGATCGGTCAATTCTGGACTGGCTGGCATTGAAAGGGTACGACCCTTACTTCGGTGCCCGTTTTTTAAGACGGACGATTGAGCGTTATGTCACGCCCGTGATTGCGGATGTGATTAACTCTCAATCATTGGAAAAAGGGACAACACTCGAACTCTCATTCGAGGGACAGCAAGTCGTCGTCCGTTTTGCCAGGAAACAGTCTGATGATTCGAACCGGGAGCAGACTGCCACGTTTGCGGGAAAACCCGTGGCTGAAAAGTCTTTGCCTGGTCGCAAGAAGGAACGATCGACTACAGCGGTCTGAAACGAAGGACGCCGGTAGGCCATACTCAAGTGTGGCCTACCGGTTTATTCCTGTCAGACGAATATTTCTTTACGATGGATTTTCGCATGCGGTGACAGTCCACTGCGCTGCGCGTGTTCTAGCAGCTCTGCTCCTTTACCTCGGTATGCGAAGTAGGCCTCGCCCGGACTGACATACTGATTCCAGTGCTTCTCAAACACCGAGACCAACTGTTTGTTGCGGGCCAGTTCGGTAGGGACCGCATGCACCATCGCCAGTTGTTCCTGACGTTTGCGAAAGTATCGTCCCAGCAGATCAGGCAGCAGACTGGAAATCCAGGTGTCCTTAATCTCGTGCACAACACGGGGGATCACATATCGTGCTCCCTGAAGTGGACCGAAAACCTGCTGCACGGCTTCCAGGAAGCGATCACAGTCGTCTTCGGGGGCCTGATCCAGAAATACACGGATGTAGTTTCCGGAACGTTCCCCTACCTGCATCCGGGATTTACTGGAGATCAGGTTCGTTTCCTGCAACGCTGCCAGTACTGCCTGACTGACAGCTTTCGTCAGTGAATGGGACGACCAGGGCTGACGAATTCCGCTGAAAGGGGGGAAGCCGCCTCCCCCTGCCCGGCCACCATTGTTCAATTCAATCGTTTTGAGCGGTAGCCCCTGATAGGGTTCTCCGATTCTCCACAGGGCACGTGAGTCGTCACGCCTGGAAGCACGTGTCAACATGTCACTATTTAGCAGCTGCACGGAACCTTCGAGACCTTCCGGCTTGATTTCGGTAAAAGCAGCATGGACATGACCGACGCCTTTTTCGATCAGGCCGTCATCGGTAACGCCGAACAGGCGTTTGTGCTTTTTGATAAAGCGTTCGTAATCGTCGAGTCCTTTGGTAAATTCCGGCGCAATACAGACAATGTCCCAGTTGTTCGCAACTTTAGTGGGTATGTCCGGATCCAGGCGGAGAGAGCGCCCTCGAAGCTGGTTGACCGTCATTGATGTCGTCACAGTTGTCAGATCGACCAAAACATTGATTTTATTCGCGTCCCAACCTTCCCCAACAGCCCCCGGGTTCCTACCAGGCAGCAGGTGAGTCCCTGTTGAAAGAGGTCTGTAATCATCTCCACATACACCCGGGGAGACCACTGTGAACCACTGCCGTTGAGGACGTGGAATCCATCGTAGGGTTGCAGGCTGAGCGTGACCTCAATCTTTCTGTCAGTCAGCCATTGTTCAGCTGCAGTCTGCAGGAGCTCTCCGATATCATCATCAATGAGTACGCTGGAACCGGTGAGCAGCACGGGATTTAATTTATCGGTTTCCGGGTCTTTGACCAGTTCTTTGAAAGCAGCAATGGCGCCCCCCGCTTCTTCATCGAGCAGATGCTCCACTTCCGCTGAGGTGGCTGAAGTCTTTTCAAAGTCAGCTATCACCACGGCGCGTATCGTGTCTCCCAGATTCTGCATCTCGGCTCGGAGGACAGGAATCAGTGCCTGAATTTTGCTCCGTGAATACGCAATCACACGTCCTACCGGGGACGCACAGGGCTGTGAACCGGTTTCCGTGATTTGCAGTCCCAACAGCCGCAACTGATCGACCGTTTGTGTCGCCAGCTCCTGATCTTCTGGTGCGGGTGAGCGTCTGAGGCGATGACGGATGTAGCGATCCAGCACAGGCCCCCAGTAATTCAGTCGGGGGATCTCTTCGTCGATGTTGGTGATGTCCAGTGGTGGTACGTGTAACGGAAGTTCCAGTCCGCGTTGTTGCAGAAACAGACGGGCTGCGTCCGCCAGTGAAGGATCGCGGCGTTCGAAGGTCGTCCAGTCATCCACTTTGCCGGAAGGTAGTTCCAGATTCTGCAGGATAGATAATAGCCATTCTGGGAGTGGCTCCACACGCTCTTGTGGCACGAGAGACGTTTCAGCGGGTTCGTCAGCATCAGAGATCAGAGGAGTCGCTTCTTTCTCGCTGCACAGGGTTTCCATGATCTGCTGTAACTGGTCATCGGTATTTGCGATGTAAGTCAGTTCTTCCGTCGCAGGACGCACAAAGTAAGCCAGGTCCTGATAAGGGGCCAGATAGCCGTCCTTGACCACTGCGGGAATCGGAACTTCGTAATCAATCGGTCCGAAAAAGTTGTGATAGCGATCAATGTCCTCCTGAAGTTTCCCTTTTTCGTCAGGAGGCGTGGCGGTCAGGCCGATGATGACGGGTTGTTCCAGGAAGTCGTGTGCATCAGCGAGTACGCGCCCCCAGTGCCCCATCAGGTGGTGACATTCGTCGAAGATAATCAGGCCAACTCCCCTGCTCTTGAGCTGTGTGAGCGTTTCCTGAGACGATGCATGCAGTAGATCGAGTGCATTCCCGCTCAGCACCAGTTGGTCACGTACCGTTTTACGGTAGGTACGGAACCGCTTCTCGTAATAATCGGGATTGTGCTGTTTGAGATCCGCAATCCAGGTGAACGCTTCCAGAGGATCCTGGGCCTGCTCTCGAGCGATCAGTAATTCGATCCAGTATTCCAGCGCTGCTTCTTCAACTTCGGAGTCTCCCTGTCGTGGGAGAGTCACTGACTGATAGGTCAGTGAAGTCAAAAGTGCATTCTGATCCGAGTCTGTCGTGACAAGCTGTCGGGTATCGACGGGCGAATGAAACAGATCGGTGCGTGCTGCCCACTGGGATTGAATCGCCGAATTGGGAGACAGAACGAGGGCGGGACGTCTGACGTGCTGCGCCCAGAGATAAAGACCGAGCACCGTTTTGCCGGAACCGGGAGGTGCGACGATGTGCAGTCGTTTTTTGCCGGAGTTCAACTGCTGTTCAATTACCGAAATCGCCTCAGCCTGCGATGGCCTGAGTGTGCCACGAAAACGGACTTCCGGGAAATCAATCGTCACTATGGATCATCCGTCCGATAACCGGCGGGATGAGTCCGGAACCAGTCCCAGGCTGTCTGAATGATCTCTTCCAGACTCCTGTATTTCGGAGACCAGCCCAGTTCACTCGAAATCCGTTCGTGAGAAGCGGAGAGCATGGGGGGATCACCGGGGCGTCGTGGCTGAATATCAACGGGAATGGGACAGCCTGTCACTTTTTCTGATGTGCTGATCACTTCCTGAACCGAGAAGCCCTGCCCCAGACCAACGTTATAAAAACGGCTGGATTGCGTGGTCAATGCATTCAGGGCCAGCAGGTGGGCAGAGCAAATATCATCCACGTGAATATAGTCGCGAATGCAGGTTCCATCTGGAGTCGGATAATCGTTCCCCAGCACTGTGATATGCGATTGCTGTCCCAGGGCTGTCCGAAGACAGTTGGGGATCAGGTGCGTTTCCGGATCGTGATCTTCCCCCACCGCACCATCTTTCGAGCAGCCTGCCACGTTGAAGTATCGCAAGCCGATAAAACCGAAGTTGGGGTAACTGCTGGCGCAGTCTTTCAGGATCTGTTCGACAAACAGTTTGGACCAGCCATAAGGGTTGATGGGGCGTTGAGGGCTATCTTCTGTTATCGGAAGTTGATCCGGGATGCCGTAGGTTGCACAGGAAGAACTGAAAACCAGCTGGCTCACACGGGCCTGACGCATGGCTCGTAACAGCGAAAGCGTACCCGCTGTGTTGCTTGTATAATAGGGTAACGGATCCGTAACCGATTCCCCAACATAAGCCAGGGCTGCGAAATGAATGACCTTTTCAATCCGCTGGGATTTCATGATTTCCGTGAGTGGCTCGGTCTCCAGCAGATCCAACTGAAAGAAAGAGGCTTCTGCAGGGACTGCTGCACGATGTCCCCGTGATAGATTGTCTATCACGCAGACTTTTTTGCCGGACTGAATTAACTGCCGGACACAATGCGAGCCAATATAGCCGGCACCGCCGGTTACCAGAATGGTCATGAAACTCTGCTTAAAATAAGGAAAGATCGACTTTGTTTGATGTTTTACACTGCCAGCCAGACACGGTACGATAAAAGCAGTCTTTCAGCGACTGGCAGAACCAGTTGAATGACTGTAGTGATACCTTAGCTTTTCTTTCTTCATCGGTAAATCAGATGACACAAAATACTCCGAATTCAGAGTCACATGAGCCGGAAACCATTCCTCTGCAGAAAACTCCGGAAACTGAGTTTGTCACACCCCCGGCGATCCCTCCCGCAACCGCTGAAAAAGAAGAGCAGGAACAGAAACAGGGGAAAACACCCCCGGTCAGTCAGCGTCTGACGTCTCTGGATGCCTATCGTGGATTTGTCATGCTGGCGATGGCCTCCGGAGGACTCTACATCGCCAACGCGGTGCGGAACTCACCTGAAATTCTGCAGCAGTATGATGGTACCCAGTGGGAATCCTCGTGGAAGTATCTCTGGCAGACACTCTCCTACCAGTTAAGTCATGTAGAGTGGACCGGTGCCGGTTTCTGGGACCTGATTCAGCCCTCTTTCATGTTCATGGTTGGCGTTTCGATGCCCTTTTCGGTACGCAAGCGGAAACAGAAGGGGGATTCCACGCTCCGCATCTGGGGGCATGCCATTTTTCGATCGGTGCTCCTTGTGGCTCTGGGAGTCTTTCTCTCTTCTCGCTCTGGCCCCCACACCAATTTCACTTTTGCGAATGTTCTCTGCCAGATCGGCCTGGGTTATCTGGTGGTCTTCTTTTATGTAAACCGGTCTTTTGTGACACAGTTAATTGGCGTCGTCACCATTCTGGGAGGTTACTGGTTCTTTTTCTATCAATACATGCCTGCAGAGGCAGAGCTGACGGCCGTCAAGAACTACCTGACTGAAGTCAAACACCTGGACGAATCGGAGTGGACTCAGTTTTCCGGCTTCGGGGAACCGTGGAATAAACACACAAATGCCGCCGCGTCCGTGGATCGTCGGTTGCTGAACCAGTTCCCTCGCTACGAAGAGCCCTACCAGGGACAGAAGTTCTGGGTGAACCATGGGGGCTATCAGACGCTCAATTTTATTCCGTCCATCGCGACCATGCTGTTTGGTCTGATGGCCGGACAACTGTTGATGTCCAACCGCCTGGATAAAATGAAAGTGAAATGGCTGCTGCAGGCGGGCTTAATCTGTTTCGTGATATCGATGTTGCTGGATACTTCAATCTGGCCGGTTAATATCGCGCAATGGGAGTGGCATCTGGTACCGATTGTCAAACGGATCTGGTCCCCGGGCTGGGCCATTTTCAGCGCCGGCTGGGCCTTCTGGTTCCTGGCGGTATTCTATTGGATTATCGACGTCAAAGGTTATAAAAAGTGGGCCTTCCCCTTTGTGGTGGTCGGCATGAACTCGATTGCCATGTATATTATGGCGCAGTTGATTCGTCCCTGGATTCAAAAGTCGCTCGAAATGCATCTGACCACGGTCGATAAAATGACCGGCTGGTCTGTGGCCGGTTCACTGTTCAGCTCTGATTGTCCCTACGCCCCGATCGCCGTATCTGCGACGGTTCTGTTTGTACTGTGGCTGATCTGTCTCTGGATGTATCTGCAGCGGATCTTTATCAAGATTTGAACCGATTTGCGTGAAAATACGTGTGATTTGCTTGTACGCCTCGGAGAATCGCTATAGAACACGATCACATTTGTGATACGTCATACCGAATCCATCGATAGAGAAACATACGACCATGAGTGAAGCCGATTCCCCACGCAGCCTGCTGGAAACGTTCGAAAACCCCTACCCCAACCGTGACTATGTCATGGAAACGGTCTGTCCCGAATTCACCTCGGTCTGCCCCAAAACCGGTCAGCCTGACTTCGGCACATTGATCATTACTTACATCCCCGATCAGGTCTGTTTCGAACTAAAATCACTCAAGCTTTACCTGCAGAGCTATCGCAACGTGGGTGCCTTCTACGAAGACGTGACCAACCGCATTATGGATGACCTGGTTGCAGTTACCGACCCTCGCTGGCTCGAACTGCGAGCAGAATTTACTCCCCGGGGCGGGATCAGCAGTACCATTACTGTGTCGCACCACAAAGCGGGTAACGAAGAGTAAACGTCAGCGTTTAAGCTGCGAGAGGACCGGGTGATTGCTGCGGAGGTGGAATTCCAACTCTTTGCGGGCGGTCGTCCAGTCTTCATTGATGAGTGCGCTCAAGATTCGCTGATGCTGCTGGATCTCCTGAATGGCAGCGTCGCGGTCGTTGGATTCCCAGAGGAACAGCAGGTCGAAATAGCGACCATGCCGATCAAAAAAACTGATGATGTAATAGTTATCCGACTGTTTGATCAGATATTCGTGCAGGCTGTTATCGATCTGCAGCGGTTCCTCATCAGTCTCGGGAACCTGGTTGCCGTCCAGTATTTTCTGCAGCACCCGTTTTTCGAGGCTCTCTTTCGCCAGATCCAGTGCCTTGAGTTCGAGGACCACGCGAACTTCGATGAAGGCATCGAGATCGTGTTGATTGAATGAACGCAGCTTCCAGCCTCTGCGAGGGACATGCTCCAGCATTCCGTCACCGGCCAGCCGATTGAAGATATTCCGCAGACTGGTGCGGCTGATGTCATACTTTTTCGCCGACGCCATTTCCCGCAGAAACACGGATTCGCCATTCAGGCTCATCGCGAGCAGGTCATCGGTAATACGTTTGAAATGATCTTCGGGAGGCGCTGGTTGGGGGGACTTCGCCGCGGTCTGGGCATCGCTCATTTTCTCCTGATTGACGCACAGACGCCGGTTCTTTTCCCGATAGAGATACCCTTCTTCAATCAATTCATTGATTGCATGATAGATCGGGGTAACGCTCACCTGATAATGGTCTGAGAGTGCCGCCAGCGTTAGCGCATCGGGGGACAGTTCATCCCGTGACAGCCGGGCGATCAGGTCGGCTTTGATGTATTTGGTGAGAGTCAGAATCTGCATGGGCGCTCCTCAGCTGGTGTCTGTTGAGCGGATTGTAATTGTTATTGGCGACAATGTAAATATATGACGTGAGAGAAAAAACTTGTGTTCATGTGATTAGCGGGTAAAATGGAGTCACAATTCATTTCTCAGATATGAAAGGGAGTCGCGCGATGAAAACTACTTCTCCCCCCGTCAGTTCTGCTGTGTTGACTCGGTTTAAAATCCTGGTCTGGATGGGACTGCTCATTTCACTCAGCGATCTGACCTGTATCCTGGTACTGGGAGATCGTTTTCCCAAACTGCTGGCAGGAATTGTGCTGATGCCGGCGCTGTTGTTCATGCTGGTGGCTTTTAAGGTGCTCTACAAAGCAGTGCCTCCCAAAGAACGCCGCTGGCGCGTCGAGAATGGAAGCTGAGACAGACCCGAAAGCATACACAATCAGAATCTGATTGGATGTGCCACCAGTGGCGGATGGGATATTTGATAGCAGGTGTTTTGCCTGCTACCTCGCCGGATTATACATCATGAGGTTTTTCAATCTCAGTACTTTTCCGACAGAGGTTCCTGTTCCGACTGAAGATCTGCTGGCTACCCGCTGGGAGTATCTGGTTTTCATTTCCAGTCCGGCAGGTATCGCGATGACGGTTCTCAATCGTGTTACAGCTGATCTGTGCTTTTCCGATCACCACCAATCCTGATCTTCGCTTGTGTTCAAGTGAATAGATTAGCATGATAGACCCAGGTAATGTAAGTGTGAGAATTGAGAAAGAGGATATTCAATGACGGATCTGGACCGACGAGCAGAAAATTATCTGCAGAAAAGTATGCAGGCGTTGGTTGGCTTTGTTGGCTCTTTTATTTTTCTCGCCTACATGTTTATGTTTCTGGGGCTGTTGCTGTTTGAAACTGATTTGACCTGGCCTGAAGAGAAACGTCAGTCATTCATGCTCTGGCTCACTTTCGGTCTCGCTTGCGGGTTTGCCGTTTTCACGGTGTTCTACGGAAGCAAAAAACTCTCCCGTTTCTGGCTCTGGTTTTTGCTGATATTCAGTCTGAGTTCCCTGATCCAGGTTGTACCGGAAAAGGGACGTTTACATGTTGAGTTGAATCAGAACTGGCCTCAATGGACGATCGCTTCTCTATATGTTCGATCGAACTTTCATCCTGTCAAACTGATCGTCTTGGCAATTCATGCTTCCCTGGCGCTGGGATTAGCCTGGCTCCTTCGTTTTTGCTGGTCTCGACTGTTTCAGTCACGAACGGCGCTGCGAAATTCTGATTGAATATACACAGTAAATACATCACTGAAGATTTCTGGAAAGTAAGTTAAAGAGAGAAAATATCATGCGAGTTGTGGCAAAGTTGCTGGTTGTGGTTCTGATTATTGCATTCGTGCGATCCAACCGGAATTCAAAAAACGACAAACCGGCGCCACCAATTGAACCTTCCGCGGTGATCGAAAATAACGGTGCGGAACACAGGCTCTATCGAGGCGTCAAATTACTGGATGTCGTTGAGACGCTCCCGACCAGTACCATCGATACGCTCGACGTGGATACCCGCACCAAACAGCACCTGATCGTCGTCATCACGGTTCCCCTGGGAAATCATAAGGTCAGCGATCTGCAAACCACCTTCAAACTGAAAAACGGACAATCCTTCGTCGGAAAATGGCGGCCTGTGAATGATAATAAGAACGAAATCGCAACGGGCGTGTTCGCGGTGACTGACAGCGTCGTTTCCTGTTCGACGGAAATCAAACCATCAGCGAGCAAGTGAAACCAGCAAGCGCGTGATCAATATGAGAAATGAGCCCAGACGGCCCGGCTTTACGAAGGTGGAAGTGTTGGTTGTATTGTTGATCATGACGGGGCTGGTTTTGGTACTGTTGCCAGCGGTTCATAACAAATATGCTGCGGATGGTCCTTTAGGGGAGATGGTTCCTATAACAGCTCCGAAAGAGGAAAATAGAATCACACACCCATCCGGGTTTTCTATTATCGCACCACCCAACTGGCTGGAGAAAGATATGGGCTCCGAATATGTATGGATTAGACTTGCCCCACGGCAGTACGGGGCTCGTCGCGTTCTTTCAACACTGACAATATCCCGAGAAGGCCCTTTGGATCCGACTGGAGTTCCAAAGGGCTTTAAAAAAGTTACGTTTCAAGGTTTTCGCGCGTACGAACGAATGGTTGTCATGAGAGAATATCTGTTTGATGACCCTGCCATATCCGATTATGATCTTTATGTAGACCGCGATGGCGAAGGGTGGCACGTCAATTATTCGCTTTCAACTACGATGACTGAATTACCTGAGATAATGCGCGAATACATTAATACGATTCGTTTTCCTCCAAACGCGAAAAAAGAGCCTGAATAAACGATGCCGGAGTATCCCAGATTCGATTTTCAAGTACTGGAACCTCTTGAAGCCATCGCTTTGTTTCGTCTGAATAAGCTGACCAGCGAAGACATGGTGCTGTTGGCGCAATGCTGGCTCAATCGAGGGATCTATACCGATAGTCTGAATCAGATGGCTTGGGAAAAAACACCAATCAGGTCAACTGTCGGTCCCCTGTTTGAGCAAGCTTTGGTCGAACTCGAACTGGGGAAAGTGACATTCCTGGAAGCGGCCCGGATTCAGGTCCGAAGTATTTTATTGCGCATTGTGGCTGAGGATATCCTGCCCGATATAGGGGCGGAACTTCTTTATTGGGAAGTGTATCATGAGATGCCTGATAGCATGAAAGATAGCCTGGGCTTAAACCAGTTTATCGGCATTTATTGGGAATTATCAGATTGGTGGGATTATTGCGATCCTCGAAATCCTCAGGTTGAAATTGAGCAAAAATTGCAGCACCAGCTTATGCTTGAAGCTCAGCACTGGCTGGAGATAAACGATCAAAGTAAACTTCTGTAGGCCAAGCAACAGGGATGAACTCGTGATAGATTCGCTTCTAATCGTGTTAATGCTCGCACCGATGGTACTCTTATGGCTTTATCTGTATTACTTACAGTTTCAGTATCTGAACTTCAAAAAACAGGTTCCCGAATTTCGTACACCCCAAGACATCGAAAGTCTGAAAGAACTCGCTGAATTCAGATGCGAGGCGTACCGATCGGATTAAAGATAATGAATTATTTTCCGATCATAGTCTGGTTTACAGGAATCAACACAGGCCATCTGGGATGGCAGGATCTGCTCTATTACGTGATTACCCCCTGGCTGATACTGGGCGCTTATTGCTTCGCGACAGGGAGTCCTCCCGTTAAGATTGGCCAGTATCCTGTCTTAAATCAGGAGCTGACAGAGCAACGTGATCACATTGTGCATGTCTGGATCCATGAAACGCATCCCGACTGGTAGATTGCGGGAGTCATATCTGTGATCGAGGAAAACCGCTGATGGTAGTTTCATTTCTACAAGCTGCTGAAGTGATTGAGTCTCTTTATAATACCGTGGCGATCATCGTATTCAGTGTGTTGGCTTTCTTTGCGTTACTCGTAATCGGCCTGATGCTTAAGATTACTTGGAATCAGCGACAGTTTCAGCAAAGACTCAAGCAACGGGGCGGCAGACGGCCACTTCATGAAATCGTCACGGAACTGGACGGAAAGACGTATTCGCTGGTCAGCCTGTGGGATGAATCGATTACTGTCATGAAAGCCCCGGAGATCTGGATCTATCCCCAGGATGTGGGCGAACAGTGGGAGCCGGAACGGCATGCCAGTGATCCAAAGAAAACTGTTGCGTCGCTGAAGCGAACGATTAAATTGTTTCGCGAAACATGGGGCGATCGCCGTGCATGGATTCTGAACTGTGATGAGGAACTCTTAAATTCATTGTGCCCGGGAGACGGTCTCTTCATCAAATCACTCGATCTCATCGAAGAACGGATCGGGTATCCTGCCGCTAGAAAACTAGACTATGGCGGGGTGAATGTGAATTTGGGCGAGTGGTCCGATGAAGAAACAGAAATCGGGTAGGACCGAATTCAATTCGATGTTGTCATGAGACGACGGTAAGCTTACGGGGAACGTGATCGATAGAGCATTCACGCCAGGATGTCTTCTAACACCGTCCCATGTACATCGGTCAGACGGTAGTCGCGACCCTGGTGTTTGTATATCAGGCGTTCGTGGTTCAGACCCATGCAATGTAATAGTGTGGCGTTGAGATCGTGTACATGGACCGGGTTCTCGGCGATGTTGTAACAGAAATCGTCTGTCGCGCCGTAGGATATGCCCGGCTTAATTCCGCCGCCGGCCAGCCACATGGTGAAGCAGCGGCCGTGATGATCTCTGCCGTAATCGGTGCTGGTGAGTGTACCCTGACTGTAAATCGTGCGGCCGAATTCGCCGCCCCAGATGATCAGAGTGTCGTCCAGCAGTCCACGCTGTTTGAGATCAGTGAGTAGTCCTGCGGTTGGCTGATCAATGTCGCCGCACTGCAGACGCAGGTCGCTGGGCAGATTGTAATGCTGGTCCCAGCCCCGGTGATAGAGTTGAATGAACCGCACACCCCGCTCTGCCATTCTTCGGGCCAGCAGGCAGTTGGCGGCGTAGGTTCCCGGTTTACGGGAAGCCTCACCATAGAGATCGAATGTCTGCTCACTTTCATTCGAAAAGTCGGTCAGGTCAGGAACGGAAGTCTGCATGCGGTAAGCCATCTCGTATTGCGCAATGCGGGTCTGGATTTCCGGATCGCGATAGGCTTCAAACTGCCTTTCATTCAGCATGGCCAGGCTGTCCAGCATACTCCGTCTACTGGCGTCAGTGAGACCGGACGGATTGGAGAGATAGAGTACCGGATCGCCTTTCTTCCGGAAGTTGACTCCCTGGTGACTCGAAGGCAGAAATCCGGTGCCCCACAGGCGGGCATACAGGGGATCCGCGGGACGGGACGCGCTACCGTCGGAGATCAATACCACAAACGCGGGCAGGTTCTGGTTCTCACTACCCAGTCCGTAACTGGACCAGGCTCCAAAGCTGGGACGTCCCGGTTGCTGGTGTCCGGTCTGCATCAGTGTGACTGCCGGATCGTGGTTGATCGCTTCGGTGTGCATCGATTTGATTACGCAGACATCATCGATCACCTTCGCCAGGTGCGGCAGTGCATCGCTGACCCAAGTGCCACTTTCTCCATGTCGTTGAAAACGGAACTGGTTTGGGGCTGCAACCGGGAACGATTTCTGATTGGAGGTCATACCGGTCAGACGTTGATCACCGCGAACCGAGTCGGGGAGCGGACTCGCGTTTAATTCTTTGAGACGCGGTTTATAGTCGAAGAGTTCCATCTGCGAGGGGCCGCCGTGCATGAACAGATAGATCACACGTTTCGCTTTCCCCGGAAAATGGGAGGGTAGCACCGAGTCAGCAGGACCTGCATCGAGATCCGAATTGAGCAGTGATCCCAGGGCAGCCGCACCAATTCCCGTCGCATTGCGGCGGAAAAACTGCCGGCGGGTGATTTCCTGTTGGAGCAGATTAAGTTCGTGCTGCATCGGGGATCCTGTTGAATCAGTGTTTCGTGACGGTCTCGTCCATGTTGAGTATCGTGCTGGCAAGCATGGTCCAAGCCGCCAGTTCCGCGGGAGGAATCATCGCCTCGACGGGGGCTTCACCAACCTGAATCAACTGTTGTGCTGTACCGGCGGCGGAGTGATAGATCTTCTGTTGCTGCTGGAGTAGGTGTTTCAGAATCTGCTGTTCTCGCTTATCAGGCCTACGGCTGGTGGCAGAACGGAACAGGAAAGCGATTCGTTCCGATTCCGTTCCATCCAGTTTTAAAGTGCGTGTTGCCAGTACCCGGGCCGCTTCGAGGTAAGTCGGATCATTCATCAATACCAGAGCCTGGAGCGGTGTATTGGTACGGGGGCGGCGAACGGTACAGGTTTCGCGAGTCGGAGCATCGAAGGCCATTAGACCGGGGGGAGGACTCTGTCGTTTCCAGTAAGTATAGAGGCTGCGACGGTACAGCCCATCTCCCGAATCCTGTTGATAGGTGACATCGCCATCGTAGGAGACCGCTTCCCAGAGACCTGCCGGCTGATATGGTTTGACACTTGGTCCCCCCTGCTTCGCTACGAGCAGACCGCTGATGTGCAGTGCATTGTCGCGGACCGTCTCAGCATCGAGTCGGAAGCGGGGGCCGCGTGAGAGCAGACGGTTTTCGGGATCGCGCTCATAGAGTTCGTTGGTGCCGCGAGACGACTGCTGATAAGTCGCTGAAAACGCGATGAGCTTGATCAGGTGTTTGACATCCCAGCCACTTTCACGAAATTCGACGGCCAGCCAGTCGAGCAGTTCCGGATGACTGGGCCATTCTCCTTGCGAGCCGAAGTCTTCGACCGTTTTGACCAGACCGACACCAAACATCTGTTGCCAGAGCCGGTTCACATAGACGCGAGCTGTTAATGGGTGGTCAGGACTGGTGATCCAGCGGGCCAGTCCGAGACGGTTCGTCGGGAATTGATCACGGAAGCCGGGCAGGATGGCGGGGACCCGGGCGCTTACTTTTTCACCCGGATGATTGTAAACGCCCCGCTCCAAAATAAAGGTCTCCCGTGGTTTCTTGTTTTCCTGCATCACCATCGTTGAGGGGATCTGTTTGCGCAAGCGGGCGAGTTGACTGCGTTTCTTTTCCAGAGCCTGTTCCGTTTCACGGAATGCCTCAGGGGCTGCCGTATTGAGGAAGTAAGTACGTAATGTCTCCTGCTGTTGTTGCGTGCGTTTCTCCCTGGGGACCGCGAGAGTGGCAGTCAGGAATTGCGAATCGGCGAGTTGCCTGGCTTCTTCTGCACTTAACGTGCGGCTGTAGATTCGCAGCTCATCGAGGTCGCCCTTATAGAACGCGCTGGTCGAGCGTCGTCCGAGGCGAAAGGGTTCGTCGGTTGTAATACTGCCGGTAAGGCGGTCGTAGGGAGCAGAAGTACTTTGTAAGGCACCATTCAGATAAATGCGAATTCCCGCTGCCGTCGACGAGCCGTCGTAGGTGACGAGCAGATGCTGCCAGCGACCGGTACTGATGCTGCCGTCAGTCACCACCTGAATCGCATTACTGTTCCAGGCGTGGATCAGGTGGACGCAGAGCTTTCCCTTACGAAGCATGATGTCGAAGCCCCGGAGTTGTTGACGATCGTCATTCTGAGAAAGAATGCAGATCGGCCCCCCCGAAGCGGGTTTGATCCAGGCAGCGATTGTAAAGGGCGTGTGCCGATCAAGGGGGAGTTGCTGCTGACTCTCCAGTAAGGCAGTTCCATCAAAGTGCGCACCCGCTCCCAGAAAGCCGGCGCCGTTCTCGACTTTGCCGATGGCTGTGAAGGTCTGGTTATGGTTCAGATCATCCAATGGATCATGGAGGATCAGTTGCTCGGTCGGAGGGGATTTCAGTGTTGTAGGAATCTGGTGTTCCCATTCCGTTTGGAGTCGAGCGAGTTTCGTTTCGTTCTGCTGATGCTGCTGTTCGAGGGTTTGCAACTCGTTCTGTAGTTTCAGTTCTTTGTCCTTATAGTCCGGGGACGGGATCTGCAGAACCGGTTGAGCATTACCTGCAGTGCGGGTGTTGCCTGTCTCGGGAGTATTGTTGAAGAAGGCGAAGAGCTGGTAGAACTCTTTCTGTGAGATCGGATCGTATTTGTGATCGTGACAGCGGGCGCAGCCCATGGTGAGGCCCATCCAGACTGTGGATGTTGTGTCGAGCCGGTCGACGATGTATTCCACGCGGTACTCTTCATCGATGATTCCTGTCTCACGGGTTGTCATGTGATTGCGATGGAAGCCGGTGGCGATCAGCTGTTTTTGAGTCGGTTCGGGGAGCAGGTCTCCAGCCAGCTGCTCGATCGTAAACTGGTCGAAAGGCAGATTCCGGTTGAAAGCGTCGATAACCCAGTCCCGCCAGTGCCACATCTCCCACTCTTCATCAGTGAAATAACCGCTGGTATCTGCGTAGCGGGCTGCGTCGAGCCAGTAGCGAGCACGATGTTCGCCATAATGCGGCGAACTGAGCAGGCGGTCGATCAGGTTTTCCAGGGCCTGTGGTGAGTCGTCCTGCAGGAAGGTGTTCAGTTCCTCCAGCGTGGGAGGCAGTCCGATCAGATCAAGTGAGAGCCGCCGACAGAGCGTCGCTTTGTCAGCCCGGGGAGACGGCTTGAGACCTTGCTGTTGCAGACGAGCCAGGACAAAACGGTCGATCGGGTTTCGTACCCAGGTCTGCTCTTTAACCTCAGGCAGGTCTGGACGTCGGGGTGGAATGAAAGACCAGTGCTGCTGATAGGCGGCTCCCGCTGCGATCCAGCGTTTGAGCAAATCAATTTCCGCTGGCGACAGTTCCTTACCGGAATCAATGGGGGGCATTTTGAGAGAATCATCTGTGGTAATCAACCGTTTGAGTAACTCACTCTGGTGCGGATGCTGGCGATCTATAATGCGGTAACCATCACGGGGGCGAATTGCGTTTTCCTGGTCATCCAGACGGAGATCAGCTTCGCGGGTTGCCGCATCGGGCCCGTGACAGTGCAGACATTTCTCGGAAAGGATCGGCCGGATGTCACGATTGAACTCGATTTGTCCAGGCCCGCTCTCCTCTGCTCCGTGAAGCAGCGATACTCCCCAGAGAGAGAAGATCAGGGGCATTAAAGCTATCCGTAATGAATTATGCATGGATCGAATCTGGGCAATCCTGAAATCAAACTGGTGAGGGCAATATATAAACTAAATTAAATATTAACAGGCTCCGCCTGGATTGTCACTTGCGGATCCGGAGAAATCAAGATTCAGAAATGGTGGGATAACTGGTGATAACGCCGATGGGGAGTTCGGTCTTTCCATTACGAATCCGTTTCTGTTGATTCAACCGGCTGATGGCTTTTTCTAATAGTTTCAGATCAGAGGCGAGGATCTGTCCTCCGCCAGGTTGAATCAGTATGACATAGCCTGGTGTCGATGGATTGGGGTTCCATGAACCAATCTCCAGCCAGAGCGCACAGACGGGGTTCTGATCCGTCTGGATGACAGCAAGTGGGTTTTTGAGTGCTTTGCTCAATCGATCTGCAGCTGCTTTAATTTCGGGGCTATTGTCTGAGGGGAGTGCGACGGGCCACGGCCAGGCAGCAAATGTCTGTCTGGAATTTTTAAACTGTCCAGTCTGTGAAACAACTATCGATTCGCTGGCGGGGAGTATGAGGAATCCGAAGAGGGAGAGATAGAAAATGAAGAGACGAACCATGTTTCTGCCTGTTTCTGAGAAGAAAATGGAATCGGAGAAGAACCTGTCTCCAATGATTATAGTCCTGCTGCATAGAAAAGTGTGACTTTCCTTTCATTGAGCGATCTAAAATTAAACATCCCCTCTTGTGCCCAAACTTGTGAGAGCGAACCTGATGAGATCCGACTTACCGCCGTGGCCCCTCGACGCGATATGCCTTCGTCCTGATAACCTGACGATACCTGAACTGGCACAGATCGTTTATCAAAGGACCTGCCGTACGGATTTCAGCGAGCCTGGCTTCTGTCTGATCAACCTGGGAGCAGACCTTGGTTCGAAGGGCTTGCGTAATACAATGGTTGCTCTCAAGCAGGAACTGGCGACGATTCATGAAACCACGCGAGGAGAGACACTGCAGTATGTTTCGCTGGGACGCTTTGATCAACAAAATTCGACAAAACCTCATCGCGACAATGGGCCGGAGGAGTGTTTCCTCATGCTGGGATATGAGCCAACCGAGGTGGAAAGCACTCTGGAGATATCCGACTATGCACTCTGCGCACATGAACTGGGTCTAACCCCTGCTGCATTTCTTGCTCAGCACAACCCGATGTTTCAGTCGGGCTATGAAATGCTGCAGCCTTTTGCGACTCAGGTCCCCTGTTTTTCCTGCCTGGATTATCAGATCATCTGTATCAATAATTCTTCTGTTCCCTACTCCGCAGATCATTCAACCTGGCTGGGGACCCTGCATACAGCGGCCATCAAGAATCCGGATACGTCAAAACGCCGCGTGATCAATTCGACTTTAATTGCTTCCGTTCCTCCTGGAAAGAAGGATGTCATTTCTCAGGTAGATGTATAAGAGTTCTTGCGTACCAATCTGATTCGACGTCGTGATTATGATGGTCATCAACAGACCGACGATTTTTGATTCTGTTATGGGGAACTGGTAAACTAAAGTCAGTATTCTGTATTCAATTATAGTAAAGGCGCGGGTATGTGGGGGCAGCGGCTTGCGAAGCTACTTAAGGGATTGATCGGCGGTGCTTTTACCGGCTTGTTTGTGGGAGTTGTCATTGCGCAGCTCACGATGGCAAACGTGATTCAGCGATCTGATTACATCCATCCGACCCTCTTTGAAACTGCTGAAGTGCGCTATCGCTGGACCCTGATCCTCAGTTTTGTCACTGTCTTCATCCTGGTCGGTCCCTTCTTCGCCTTCCATACATTCGGCCCCTGGGTGCGGCAGGCGATGTATGGTCTGCTGGGAGGTGTAGCTCTGGTTGTGGGAATTGCTCTGTTGGGAGCCTGGATTGAGGGAGAATTTCCTTTTAATCACTATAAAGGATCGGAACATAACTGGATCTCTGCGGCACGGGGGTATGGGATTCCGGCTGCGTTTTTGTTCGGACCTGTAACCGGGATTCTGATTGGCAGGTACTGGATTTCAGGTACTGGATTTCAGGGACTGGATTTCAGGGACTGACGATCAGTAGTTAGCGGGAAAATAAGTGCCTGGGGCAACTTTCGGTCAAGGTGATTTCCCATGAATGACGATCTTATTATCTACTGCGGGTCAGTCTAGAAGAGGGATCTTCAAACGATGCATGCATCTCAACCCGTCATCTTTTATCGGCCCCGTCGCTTTTACCTCTATCTGGGAATTGCCGGGACGAGTCTGTTTTCGCTGGTCGGCATCGGTTCTACGCTGGCTGCTTTCTATAATCTGGATGGCTCTTTTCGCTATCCGGTTTTTTCCGCCTTGCTGTTTGGTGGGTTCTTTCTGCTCTGCACACTACTGGGTATCTGGTGTATCCTGGCCTGGAGTCGGGAGCGACTGGAAATATCCGGGATCAGGCTGGTGAAGCGGGATGTCTTCCACATCACCGAAATCCCCTTTGATGAGGTAACCCATCTGCAGTGGTACTCTCTCACGGGGGCGATAGTCGTGGAGGCTCCGGGGAAACGATTGAAATTTCATATCGATAATTTCCAGAAAGCCGAACAGATTGAAATTACAGAACGCCTGCGACGGGAGATTGATCTTGATCTGCAGGAAGGCTGGGAAAAGTACCAGAAAATTAATGCCGCGATCTTTGAGACGACAGAGCAGCCTCCCCGACCAGAGAGTGTTGTCTTTATGAGCATGCTGCTGATCTTCGCCTGTGTATTCGGTTATGCCTGGTGGGCTGGACGCGGAGTTCATTTTCTACTGATCGGCCTGATCAATTTTTCGATTGCCCTGTGGTGGCTACTCGATTTCAGAAAGAAAAGACAGCGCGCGACAACGATCAATCTTTCGGAACAGCGTGCCGGAGTGGATCCGTGAATCCGGTTGTCTATCACATCGCCTCCGGTCAGGCATTCTTCACTGGCTGCACACTGATTTTGCTGGCAGCTCTTCTGTCACTGAGTCAAGCAAAGCTGGCCCGACGCGGGATGGGCCTTGCGTTTCTGCTGGGTGTGATCGCGGTGGTTGTTTCGTCAACTCCCCTGCCCTGGTGGTTGTATGGCGTATTGGGAATTGTGACCCTGATCTGGCTGCTGGTACAGTTGCGAAAGCCGAAGCGGCGGGGACTCTCGTATGTGTTGATCGTTGTCTGGCTGGCTGCAGTGGGGTGGGAACTTCCGTTTCACCTGCTGCCGCATGTCGATCCGGTGGACAAGCGGAGTTTAACAGTGATTGGTGATTCGGTCACTGCTGGTCTGGGGGATCCACAGACGAGAACCTGGCCGGTACTTCTGAACCACGAACACGGGCTGACTGTGCAGGATTTGTCACGAGTGGGGGCGACTGTCTCCTCGGCGCGAAAGCAAGTTGCGGAGACCCGGATCGAATCACATCTAGTTCTGCTGGAGATCGGTGGAAACGATATTCTGGGCTCGACCACGCCAGCGGAATTCGAAACCGGTCTGAAGCAGCTATTAGCGGAACTGGCTGCACCGGGGCGCCAACTGGTGATGCTGGAACTGCCGCTGCCTCCTTTTTACAACAGATTTGGACTGATTCAGCGAAAACTCGCTCGGAAATATGGAGTCAAACTGGTCCCGAAACGGGTCTTCTTATCTGTCCTGGCAGGCGGAGGGGCGACGCTGGACAGTATCCATCTTTCCCAGGCCGGCCAGCAGCAGATGGCGGATGAGGTTTGGGAGATCGTGGGCCCAGCTTATCAGACTGAGTGACCCCGTCATCGTTTACTTCTCAAACGTAATCACCTGTCGAACTGCGGCTCCGGTGGCGAGGTCATCGAAGGCGGAGTTGATTTCATCCAGTTGAATCGTGCGCGATAACAGCTTGTCGACGGGGAGCAGGCCCGCCTGATACATGGCGATGAAACGCGGCAGATCTCGCCGCGGAACGGCTGAACCCATGTAGGAACCTTTAATAGTGCGTTCCTCTGCGACCAGGCTGACTGCGGGAATGGAAAACATTTTCGCTGGGTGCGGCAGACCGATGGTGACCGTGGTACCTCCCCGTTTTGTGGCAGCATAAGCCTGTTGCAGGACCTGTTCGTTGCCGACGCTTTCGAAAGTGTAATCAACCCCCCGCATGAGATCTTTGAGCAGCATGACGGGGTCTTCCTCGCCGGCATTGATCAGATGTGTTGCACCGACCTGGGCTGCCAGTTCGAGTTTTTCGGGGAGCAGATCTACGGCAAAGATCGATTCGGCACCTGCGGCACGGGCTCCCATGATGGTGCTCAGGCCTACGCCTCCCAGACCGAAGACGGCAACGCTGGAACCCGGTTCCACTTTGGCTGTATTGACCACCGCGCCCACACCGGTCATGACCGCGCAGCCAAACAGGGCGGCGGTACTCAAGGGGAGTTGTGAATCGATCTTGATCAATGATTCCTGAGCGACGACCGTATATTCAGAAAACGCAGCGACTCCCAGATGGTGGTTGATTTCCTCTCCCGAGGCACTTCGAAACGGGCGATGTCCTGAAAGAAGAGTACCGGCGATGTTGGCTTTCGCACCAGGTTCACAAAGCGCGGGACGACCGGTGGCACAGGGAATACAGTGGCCGCACAACGGGACAAAAGAAAAGACCACGTGATCATCAGGTTGCAGGTCATGTACGCCGGGACCGACTTCGCGAACGATGCCGCTGGCTTCATGCCCCATCACCATGGGCATGACCCGGGGCCGCGAGCCGTCGATAGTCGATAGATCGGAGTGACAGAGACCGGCGCCAGCGAGTTCTACGAGCACTTCCCCCGGACCGGGGTCGTCCAGTTGCAGCTCTTCAATCACCAGCGGTTTTGACTCGGCATAGGGAGTCGGCTTCTCCATTTCATACAACACAGCGGCGCGAGTGTGCATGTCACGGGTTTCCTTTTGCTATTCGAAATTAGTCTGAATCCTCTTGGACGATATAATTCAGCTCGCCTCCTTGAGGAATGGGCTTGCGTAGATCAGAGACGTGCGCTCCCGGGGGGAGTTTCATCTTAAACTGCTCAATAGGTATCGTAACATTGGATTGAATGGAGTCGACCTTGAACTTCGAGGCGTATGTCAAATAGTTTTGATTCTCATAAAATTGATACTGCTTTACTTCCCAGGTTGTGGGCAGAGGTCCTGATTGCATATTGTTGGAATATTGGAACTGGTGCGTAAAGTATTTTCTTCCAGATTTTATGCGCTCATATTGCATGACGACGCATTCGTAATCACGGGGAGCAACCCACAGACGGCTGACGCCTGATTTGTCTGTTTTTTCCAGAACGGTGCAATCCAACCCCTGGATCTGTTTGATTTGGTTTTGGGGAAAGAAGCCATCCAGCGACGTTTCCGTGCAGGGGTCACCCGCCAGCAGAGACCAGTACAAAGGGCTCAGGTTGATACAGTTTAAGATCCTGGGCTCTACAGGTTCTTTATAAATCGTGATATTGGTTGTTTCTCTGAATTGATAGGAGAGTGCTGCAGTCTGGCCATCGGTCGTCACAGTCATATCATGATTGTACATCTCTTTTAACTGCAAGTAGGGATGACGGCCTCAAGAGCGGAAGCGAAAGCGTGGAGAATCCAGCAGGAGCGAGTACTTCGTGTTGTATTCAACCTGCTCATGCAGGTAGCGACGGGTTTCTTCAACTGTAAGTGGTACATCTTCATCATCGATATTTGACTTCATATATCGCAGCTTACTGGAAGTCGTTTCCTGAGACAGCTCGACCCGCATGGCCTGCAGACGTTCCCGGCGCTGTTGCCAGGTCTGGTTGATCTCCTTGATCGTGAGAGGCTCTGTTTCTGCAGCATTGGTAGTGGAACAGGTGCCCATACAGGTAATGAGTTGGCTCAGTATGAGACAGCAGCGACCCATGCCGGGGGCCTTTCTGTTCGAGTGACAAAAGTCCATTTCGTCGCGTGCTTACTATAGAACATCTGCCGGTGAGAGACCAGAGCGGATTGATTGCAGGTGGAGAGACTGCCGGGATGCTGGTTTCACCATGTTTGACAGAACATGCTCGTTTTGATCAAAGTATGCTGTTATACTGCTGCAACTTCTTTGCTCACCAACCCTGATGGAAAGCTGAAACAACATGTCCAGTGTGGAATCGTCCCGATCGTATGTCCGTTATCGTGTGATCTTTGCCTGCATGCTGATGGCGGTGTTGTTGTACCTGGACCGATTCTGTATTTCCTTTGCAGAGGTGTTCATCAAGGACGAACTGGGTCTGACCGATCATCAGATCGGGATTCTGCTGGGCTCGTTTTTCGTTTCCTATGCGTTATGCCAGGTTCCTTCCGGATGGTTCAGTGACCGGTTCGGTGCCAGGAAGATGCTGACGCTTTATATCCTCATGTGGTCTCTGTTTACAGCACTGACAGGATTTGCGACCGGTTTCATCATGTTGTTGATTTTCCGGTTGGGATTCGGCCTGAGCCAGGCGGGCGCTTATCCCACCAGCGCAAATATCGTCAGCAAATGGATGCCTTTAACAGAACGGGGTTTTGCCAGCAGTATGGTGACCGTGGGGGACGGATCGGAGGCGCTTTAGCTCCAGTGCTGACTGCCTTTCTGATTATCCTGTTCGTGCCTATCTCGGAATCTTCTGATTTGAAACCGGGGGCCCTCCTGCAACCGCATCAGCTGGCCAGTACGTTTCTGAAGCGAGTTGATGAGAAACAGACTTTTGAATCCGAAGTCTATGCGCAGCTCCCCCCTGCCGATCAGGAGTTTCTGAAATCGGCGGCCGCTGATCCCAAAATGCCGCCGGGATCGGCAGAGGAAGATCGATTCATCAACGATCTGAATCAGATTCTGCAGAACGCGTCCCTGTATAATCCGCAGGAGTACGAAGGGATGAAACTGAATCAGCAGGCCGAACAACTGCTGACGATCAACTCCGCCGACATGACTCCGGAAGAGAAATCGCGTTTAAATCGACTGCTGTTTGAAGCCCGCTATTATAACGACGTTCGCAAGGTGCAGGGACAGGGCTGGCGAAAAATGATGATGACTTACGGCGTCATCGGCATTTTCATCGCAGCAATATTCTGGTGGATCATTCGCGATTATCCCCGGGCCCACCCTTCCTGTTCCGAACAGGAACTGGAGCTGATCGAACATGGACGACTGGAAGAGGACAAAGATCATTCCAAACAGATCGGCGGGATTCCATTTAAAGCCATCGCGATGAACAAGAGTCTCTGGTTGCTTTCGCTGTCGCAATTTTGTACGAACGTGGGCTGGTTGTTCCTGGTCACCTGGCTGCCACGATACCTGGATGAAACCTACCGGGTTCCACTGGAGACAAGAGGCAAAATGGTGACGTTTGCACTGGCGGTCGGCTGGTTTGGAACCTTATCGGGTGGTAAAGTGACCGACTGGTTGATGCGCCGCATCAGTCTCCGTTGGAGCCGCGTGCTGCCGATCGCACTCTCGCGTTTTACCGCTATGGCTGCTTACCTGGTCTGTATGCTGGATATCTCCCCCTGGACAGCGGTAGCCATGTTTTCGATTGTTGCCTTCTCTACCGATTTTGGTTCTCCTGCCATGTGGGCTTTTAACCAGGACATTGCTGGAAAACACGTGGGGTCAGTGCTGGGATGGGGCAATATGTGGGGGAACCTGGGGGCGGCTGTCGCTCCGGTACTCATGATTGCTGTGATCGGTTTAGACCATCACTGGAACAATGCCTTCATTACCTGTGCGATCGCATTTCTAATCGCCGGTGTGGCTTCGCTCTGGGTTGATCCAGCACAGACACTGGTTGTGGAGACCAGTGAAGAAGCGGAGACCGAGACACCTGAGGCATAGGAAATCGTCAGTGTGGCGGACGGTGAGACCTGCCTGGCTTACCTGCTTTGGGAATTGCTGTCGGCGAGCGCATCCAGTTCGGCCAGTTTGAGTCGTACGCTGAGGATGTAGGGGGCTTTCCCTTTCTCCCAATGGCCGTAGGTTGTCAGTACAAAGGTTCCGTCGGGGAGCACTTCCACTCCTGGATAGGCACAATCTGCGCCGCGGGTATTGTCTTTGAGACGTATGTGATACTGTCCCTCACTCCCTTTAACCAGATCATCGTAGGTACCGACCCAGGCCACCCAGTCACCTTCGGTGGGCGCCTTGTGTCCGCGGGGTGTGTTGCTGCGGAAGGAGATCAGCAGGCGTCCGCTGATGGGATCATATTTCCCGGTGTGACGATCTCCATTCAGTGCGCCGGGGAGGTCCCGGGGTTCGGTCCAGGTTTGGCCTTCGTCGTTGGAAAAGATGATCTGAGAATTATGACGGCGGCTGTTTTCCCGCAGCAGGACCGCCAGTTGCTTTCCATCGGGAGAGCGAATGATACCGGGTTCGCAGATGTGGTAGTCGGACGACTTGTGAATGGCCATCGGGGCTGACCAGGTCTGACCGCCATCGGTAGAGAGACTTTTAAACAGCGTGAACGCGATGGGCGATTCCTGCTTTGAATCTTTGGCAATGAAGCGGCCGTCATCGTGGAACAGCGCCATGTAATGGCCTTTGCCGGTCTTGAGTGGTTCCACGCAGCCCATCACGACGATGCCACCCCAGTCCCCTACCTGCTGCAGCTCACTCCAGCTCTGGCCATCATCTTCGGTAATCGACATGCGGGTGGGATAGAGACCTGAGAACATGATGATGCGTTTTTTGCCTGTTGCGTCGATCACGCGGTGCAGAGTCGGCACTTCGCGTGAGGTGGACCAGGAAGCGGGAGTGGGCAGTCGATCGCTCCAGGTTTTCCCTCCATCGGGCGAGCGTTTGTAAACGATGCCCCCTTTGCCGTGCCCCTTGGGATAGACGCAGAGTATGGTTTGATTGTCTTCCAGCAGAACCGTGGTCGGATGTCCCAGGTATTGTCCTTCTTCGCGATCAACGACAATTTGGCGATCACTGTCTGCGGTGAGATCGAGATAGGGAATCGTGAAGCCGGGCTGCTGTTTAGTGGGCGCTGATTCCTGCGCCTGACTGAAACCGCTGACGTAGCTGAGTAGCAGCACGGAGGAGAGAATCCATTTCAGGACGTCGCGAGACTTCAGTAACATGTGAGAATTCCTGCTGCTCGAGAATGGTGGGAGCGGTTGACTCAATGAGGATAACCGACCAGGGCTGACTGTTTCACAATTGGTCAGACTAACCGGGACGGATCGGGACTGCAACTTTTTGTGAGACGGGAGGGCTGTTTAAGCGATTTCAGTGGTCGAAGATGGGGAAATCACAGCTTGAAAATACGAAAAATCGGGGCTATTCCCCAGAGGAGCAGGCGAAAACGGAGGATTCAGCAGGCTTTTTTAAATATTATATTGTTATTCCCGGTTTTTCCCGATACGATATAAAGCACGCTTGATGTATCTGATTGCGCCTCAACGAGATACACAAGTGACATCCTCAGCCAACTGGCTTTATCCCACCTGCCTCTAAACATCGTAGACATGACTATGAAAACTTTGCGAAAAGTGACAGTCGTCATCGTATTCACGAACCTGTTTCTCGCTCTGCCTCTTGCTCTATCCGCCGCTGATACCAATACCGATCAGGCCGGCCTGGATTTCTTCGAGAAAAAGATTCGTCCCGTGCTGATCAAACACTGTTACGAGTGTCATTCAGCCGAGTCTAAGAACCTCAAAGGCAGTCTGTTGCTGGACACTCGCGAGGGATTAATGACCGGCGGAGATTCAGGTACGGCCCTGGTACCTGGAAACCCCGAGGAAAGTCTAGTGCTGGAAACATTGCACTACAGTGAAGACAGCTACCAGATGCCTCCCAAGGGCAAACTGCCTGACGCTGTGATTGCCGATTTTGAAAAATGGATCAAAATGGGGGCGCCTGACCCACGTAAGAGAGACGCCACACCGGCCAAGCATGCCGGTATTGATTTTGAAAAGGCTCGTGAGTTCTGGTCGTTTCAACCACCTAAGCACTACCCTGCTCCCCAGGTGAAACAGGCGGACTGGCCACGCAACCAGATCGATCACTTCATCCTCGCGGCTCAGGAAGCTAAAGGTTTTTCACCAGCACCTCAGGCTGACAAACGGACCTTGATCCGCCGGGTCTACTTTGATCTGATCGGTCTGCCTCCGACACCTCAGGAAGTGGAACAGTTCGTCAAAGACGAATCTCCCGAAGCGTATTCCCGACTGATTGACCGTTTATTACAGTCTCCCCACTATGGCGAACGCTGGGGACGTCACTGGCTGGATGTCGCCCGCTATGCAGAAGACAATACAAACATGGGACCTCACAATGGTCCCTATCCTCACGCGTATCGCTATCGTGACTGGGTCATCAAAGCGTTTAACGAAGATATGCCCTACAACGAGTTCGTGATCCGTCAGCTGGCAACCGATTTCCTGCCTGAAACCGGCCCTGAGGATTACCCTGCTCTCGGCTATATGGGACTGGGCCCCTCTTATCACAAAGAGGTCGCATTATCTCAGGTCACGCTGGAAAACCGCTATGCCGACGACTGGGAAGACCGGGTCGACAGCCTCTGTCGCGGGTTATTGGGGCTGACGATGGCCTGTGCCCGTTGCCACGATCACAAATACGATCCGCTGACCGTCGAAGACTATTACGGGATCGCGGGGGTCTTCGCTTCGGTTCGACAGACAACGCGTCCGATCATCCCCGAAAAGGAAGTTGCGAAAACACAGCCGGCCCGCGACCAGGTTGACAAGCTGACTGAAGAGAATAAGAGCCTGACCGACAAGGTTCGTGACTTAAATAAACGGAACGCCCTGCTCAAGGAACAGATTAAGAAAGCCGGTAAAACGGAATTTGCACTGATCGCACCCCGTCCCGATGTGAAGAAACAGACGACGGTGAAATATCCCATTCCGCCGGTCGAATTAAAGCAGAATACGGATCTGGTTACGCAGCACAATCAGTCCATCAAAGAGAACAAAGCAAAGATTGAAGAGATCAAAAAGAACACGCCCGGCTTTGATTTGCCACTGGCGGATGCCTTGACCGAAGAGCAGGTGCGGGTTGAAGAAATTTCCAAAGACCGGATGAAGATTGTTTACTATCCCGAAAAACCTCGGGACCTGAATGTATTTATTCGTGGCAACGCGGCCAATCTCGGAAAGCTGGTTCCCCGACGCTTCGTCCGGGTTCTGTCGGACGGAAAACCGGAACCATTCCAGAACGGCAGTGGCCGACTGGAACTGGCACAGCAGATTGCCAGTCGCGATAATCCCCTGACGGCGCGGGTCATGGTAAACCGGGTCTGGCAGCATCACTTCGGTGAGGGACTGGTCGATACGCCGAGCAACTTTGGCAGTACCGGTTCCCGGCCCAGTCATCCGGAACTGCTGGACGATCTGGCCGTCTGGTTCATGGATCAGGGCTGGTCAATTAAGGAACTGCATCGGCTGATTCTGCTCTCCGCGACCTATCAGCAGGCTTCTAATGTGGAACTGACAGAGGCACAGAAAAAAGAAGATCCGAACAATCGTCTGCTGACGCATTTCAATCGCAGACGACTGGAAGCGGAAGTGTACCGGGACTCCCTGCTGGCTGCCGGCAATAATCTGGACCCGGCCCAGGCGGGTCCCTCGGGGGATATTGACGATGCAAGTTTCCAGCGTCGTGGAGTCTATGCAACCGTCTCCCGGCATAAGTTGAGCACATTTCTGCAGTCATACGATTTTCCTGACCCCGCGATTCATGCGGCCCGGCGTTCGAAAACCACGACGCCGTTGCAGCAACTGTTTGTTTTAAACTCCCCCTTTGTCAGGCAGCAGGCCCAACTGCTGGCGAAACGGTACGAAGGGGAATCCTCCGAGCAGCGAATTGACGCGGTTTACCGGACGCTCTTTTCACGGGCTCCGACTCCGAATGAGGTACAGATCGGCCTGCAATTTATCGAGCAGGCTGCCGATGGTAGCACGCCGTCAACGGCTCAGGAACAGATTCCAACGTTTGCGGGGAAGCGAATGAAAGCCGATGTGAAACAGCTCGGCGATCAATATTCCGTCTCGCTCTGGCTGAAGAATCAGGTTCCCAATGAAAAGCGGATTATCACCGGTTACTTCTTCTCACGAGGTAAAGACGGCGCAGTCAAAGCCCCCGGCGACCACCTGGGAATCGCCGGCAAGTATCGCCCGAACAAAGCGGGACGCCTGTTCTTCTATAATGGCGACCAGAAACGCCAGTCATTGTTCGGGACGACGATCATTCAGCCGGGAACCTGGAACCATGTGGTCCTGTGCCGTGATCAGAATCAGATTCGGGTTTATCTGAACGGGAATCCGGAACCGGAGATCATCGGCGAGGCTGCTCCCGGTTATGACAAAGGGGTTTCTGAAATCATTCTGGCGGGACGCAATGACAATTTCTCGAACTTTGAGGGGCAGCTCGGAGCAGTCGCTTTGTTTAACCGGGTTTTGAAGCCGGAAGAAGTCAAGACTCATTATGCGGCGGCGCAACTCAAACAGGACAAGCTGGCCCATGCGGAATATGTCGCCTCGCTGCTGGAGTCGGATCCCCTCTCCTGCTGGCCATTACGGACCGATAACCCCAATCTGGCCCAGGCCGCTGATATTACCGGACACAAAAATAATGGCACCTATGAGGGCCGTGATGACGTGGATCCTGCTCAGTTGACTCCCTGGCAACGATACTGTCAGGCCCTGCTTTGCAGCAACGAGATGATGTACGTCGACTGAGCCTTGGTTTCCAACAAAACAGAGTGATCAACACAACTGTCTGAGAGATTGAAGATATGATTCCTTCCGATAATCTGAACCATATGTCCCGCCGCGATATCCTCCAAAAAGTGGGAGGCGGATTCGGGATGCTCAGTCTGGCCGGAATGCTCTCTGCTGTCGATGCGGCTCCTTCCAGCGTGCTGACACAGACGCCCCATTTCAAGCCGAAGGCCAAACGGGTTATCTTTCTTTTTATGAGCGGCGGTCCTTCGCAGGTCGATACCTTCGATCCCAAGCCAATGCTGCAGAAGTTTGCGGGGCAGCGACCTAAAGAGGCCGATATCAGAACGGCTTCCAAAACCATGGGCCTGCTGCCCTCTCCCGTGAAATTCTTCAAGGCCGGTAAGTCGGGTATTCCGGTTGCCGAACATCTTTCCAAGACGGCAGAACACATCGACGATATGGCGATTATCCGTTCGATGCATACAGACTTCCCCAACCATGCGCCAGCCCTCTGTATGATGAACCTGGGGACATTGACCCCGACGCGTCCCAGTCTTGGATCCTGGCTGACTTATGGACTCGGATCTGAAAATCAAAATCTGCCGGGATTCATCGCTCTCTGCCCGGGTAAACCGGTGGTCGGCCCCAAACTGTGGGGAAGCGCGTTTCTGCCGGGTAAGCACCAGGCGACACACATCAACAATAAAGATCTGACTCCGGAGAAGATGATTCCGTTTCTGAAGAACGATGTCCTCTCATCGGATGAGCAGAAACGTCAGCTTGATCTGGTCCAGGCAATCAACAAACAGCATCTGCAGCCACGGGCCGGCGATAACGAACTGGAGACACGCATCAAATCAATGGAGATGGCGTACCGGATGCAGTTCGCAGCCACCGATGCCTTCGATATTTCCCGGGAACCGGAGAAACTGCAGGAAGCCTATGGGAAGAGTGAATTCTCCAAAGCCTGTCTGCTGGCACGGCGTTTGAGTGAACGCGGCGTTCGGTTCGTGCAGGTCTATTATGGAAACCGTCAGCCCTGGGACACGCACAGCAATCACGACAAGAGTAATGAGCGGCTCTGTAAGGACATCGACCAGCCGGTCGCTCAGCTTATGACCGATTTGAAGCAGCGTGGTCTGCTCGATGAAACCCTAATCGTCTGGGGTGGTGAATTCGGTCGAACTCCGACTGCCCAGGGAGGCATCAACGGTCGCGATCATAATCCGTACGGATTCTGCATGTGGCTGGCGGGAGGCGGGATCAAAGGGGGCACCATTCATGGTGAATCCGATGATTTCGGATTCCGCGCGATGCAGGATAAAGTCCACGTACATGACCTGCATGCGACGATTCTGCATCTGATGGGCATCGACCATGAGCGACTGACCTATCACTATTCCGGTCGCAACTTCCGACTGACCGATGTTGCCGGTGAAGTGGTACAGAATATCATCGCCTGATCCTGCAGATTCCTGGATCAACGTCTGTAAATGCATGCACGCTATCTATTTCCGTAGATAGCGTAGCTGCCGCTTTTCTCTCCTGTCACAATCATATATAATATTTCATCACGTCTTTGGTTCTCATTTTCCAGTCTGTGACAGACTGCTCAAGGATTTATTATGTCGACGTCCAATCTGCCGGGTTCCTTCTCCATGGTGCCTCGGGGCAACATTCGCGAAGTGGTGGTCCAGAGGATTCTGGCTGCCGTCATTCGAGGCGAATTCCCTGTCGGTCATCGGATGGTAATCCAGAGTCTGGCAGAACAGTTTGGCGTCAGTGCGACCCCAGTTCGGGAAGCTCTCGTTGAGCTCGCCTCGATCGGTATCGTGGAAAATCTTCCCAACCGGGGGGCCGTGATGCGGGAATTTGGCGTCACGCAGATCCGGGAAATCTATCAGCTGCGTCGTATTCTGGAAGTCGAAGCCGTTCGGACCGCCTGTGGGAATATTGAGCCTCGGCAACTCGCTGAACTGGCAGAACAGTTCGCTGCGATCGCGAAGGAGAAGCGGGATAATAACTGGTCTCAGAATGCGATGTCGCTGGATATCCGTCTGCATTCCCTGATAGCAGAACGCTGTGGCAGTACCCGCTTGCAGGATGAACTGCGTCGCTATAACACCCTGGTCCAGGCGATCCGTGAAGTGGTCGATAATGAGAGCCAGGCGCAGGAAATTGCCTTAACCGATCACGAAGAGATCATCGCCGCGCTGCAGGCCAACGACTGTGATCTGGCGGCGGAAAAAATGGAACAGCATATTCGCCAGACCGCCTCCCTGGTAGAAACGCTGGTGCAGGAACGTGAAGCGGCTAAGTAGCTTCCATCTCGACTCTCTGTTTGCCAGCCTGCTCTGATAGGAAGCAGACTCTCTTTTCAATTCTTCAAAATTCTCTCTGAAATAAGCGAACTTTTCTGCTGATCAGACGTCTTTGTAGTTAGTAGAATACGACAGAAGGACAATCCTTAAAACTTGACCACAGGTATCGATGTGAATTTTTCAGAACAGACCTCATCTACAGAACGGAAAGACCATCATGGGATTTCGGGAAGTGATTCCGAAACCAGTCTCCCGTTACGTACCTGACACCAGAGGATCTGTCTACATCGATTTAAATCATCTAAGACCTGGTGTTCAACGGAACTCAGGTCTTTTTTTACAGGGATCGGTAGCTGAGATGGTTTAGCGGCGATCTGAAGAATCGCAGACGAGGATTCGAGCACCTCCCGATCCACTTAACAGAGTTACAAATACGCCCCGTTCGTCTAATGGCCAGGATACCGATCTCTCATGTCGGAGACGCTGGGTTCAATTCCCGCACGGGGTATTTCAAAAACAGAATAACCAGGAAGTCATCCGGCTGGATGAGGGCCCTGTCTTGAAAACAGGTGGTGTCTTGTGGCATTTGTGGGTTCGAGTCCCACGGCTTCCGCTCGAAATTTAAGTGATGCCGAACGTCTCCGCCGAGTCGGTAAAACGTTCGTGCATCGACACAAACTGGAAAACGGAAGGTAGCCGGATACGGTTTGCCGGACCGCACTGCTAATGCGTGTGCCTGCCAGGCGTGTGGGTTCGAATCCCATGCCTTCCGCTTTGGACTGAAATCCGATATGGTGTTCGTAGTGTAATGGTTTGCACGTAACACTGTGAATGTTAAGGTGGTGGGTTCGACTCCCCTCGAACACCCTTCTCACGACTGTTAAATGCAGGAATTAGAATCATGGTGTCTTCAACGCTGCAGCGGCCTACGCTGATCCTGAACCGAAACTGGCAGCCTGTCGGCATTACGACGGTCGCCCGGGCTGTGGTCAAAATCTGGAATGAGACAGCCCGCGTGGTTGACCCTGCAGATTACCAGACTTATTCCTGGGCTGATTGGGCAGCGCTCCGACCAGCTGAGGATGAACTGGTAATTCACAGCAGTCATGATCGATTCCGCGTTCCTGAAGTGATTACGCTGCTGAAGTATGACCGTGTTCCCCGGAACGTGGTGACCTTCAGTCGGCGAAACGTCTTCAAGCGTGACCGGTTTACCTGTCAGTATTGCGGTTGTCAGCCCGGTAGCGAAGAGCTGACGATCGACCACGTTTTGCCACGCTCTCAGGGGGGCGAAACGTCCTGGGAGAACTGCGTGCTGGCCTGTGTTGAGTGCAACTCACACAAAGCAGCCCGTACTCCAGGGCAGGCGAACATGCAGCTGCTGAAAGAACCGGTTCGTCCCAAGTGGAAACCGTTCTATGCACTGCAGAATATTCAGGTCGACAGCTGGTCTCGCTTTATCAGCGAGAACTACTGGAATGTCGAGCTGGAACGATAGCTTGTCGAATGAGTGCTCCTGATCTGGTATCAGGAGCACTTTTTTCGTTACTGCAGCTTATCCAGAATCGGAATCGCTTCTTCCTGGTTCAGCGGTTTTTCCATCTGCTGAGACTGAACGGTCACCAGTACACGGGCATCCCCTTTGTTCCTGGCTGCCAGTGTCAGTTCGAAATCAAGTGACTGCTGCGGTGCGAGTACCTTGGCACTTTCGAAGATTACGAAGGAACCAGCCTGCTTGTAACGTGCAGGACCTTTCGCAGACACGAAAACCATCTCTCGCGGGATTTTCACGCGGAATTCAACGTTGTTGGCCGGGGCACTCCCCTGGTTGACGAGTTGCACCTGCAGCGACATTTTCTCGCCGACTTCCAGGGGCCCTTTCAGTTCGCTCGTTTCTACTTTGAGCAGAGGCTGACCAATCACATTTACTTCGGATTGCAGATTCGCCGAAAATTTACTGTTGTTTCCAGTCACAACCTGCACGGTACTGACTTTCTTACCAACTTCGGTCGGTTCAAGTTCAATATTCAGAACCTGCTGCATACCCCCTGCCAGCTCAGCAATATCCCACTGTACGACTCTGCGGACAGGATCAAACTGACCATTGCCTGAAGCGGAAACAAACTTCATCCCCGGAGGAATGGATTCGAAGATCGAAATGTTCTTGATCGTCTGCTCGGTATTATTCGTAATTGCGTTTTCATAGGCACCGGAACGTCCGAGATAGCGGTTTTTCGGGCCCTTACGGGTAATCAGAAACTCTTCGCTGGTTCCGATCACTTTGAGGGGAACCGCTGTCTCCGCCTTGAGATTGCCGTCACCGACGACACTCGAGATGTTCTTACCGGCTCCCGGTTTAATTGCTTTCAGTTGCAGCTGGACTTCCCTGGTTTCGCCAGCGGGAATCAATCCTACGTGGTATTCCAGGTCGTCGCCTCCCGGATGGGAGAACTGAGGAGGAATGAGGCTACGGACATACACGTTCTTGGCATCACCGGAACCGGTGTTCGTAATCGTGTAATTGACGACGGTGATTTCACCTGGTTTGACTGCCGAGGGCTGATCGGATTTGATACTCAACTGAGGAGAAGTGATCTTGGTTTCCGAAGCGACTTCGGTGACGAAGTTCACGGTCGCCACACTACCGATCTGACCGGGCTGCTCGGGAATGACCCGGATCGAGATCTTTTTCTCTTCACCAGGGCCCATTGCCCCCAGTCGCCAGATAATACGATCGTTGATCTGCTCTGCCCGGGGAATGGTGCCAGTCAGTTTTGCTCCCGCAGGAATCTTATCTTCGACAACAACTTCACGGGCGGAAGTTGTGCCGCTGTTTTTGACCAGCACATGGTAGATGAACGGTTGCCCCAGAACAGCCTCTGGTGGAGCGACCTTTTGAATCGTCATTTTGGGAGACTGAATCTTCTGCTGCATGTTCAGCTTGGCCGGTTCCTCTGGCTGCGGCTGACTGCCTTCGACCAGGTTGAGAGGCTTGGCACCTGATGCAGGAGCGATTTCGATCGGCTGCGGAGTGGCAGCTTCCATTTTCTCCGTTGGATTTCCTTCAGGAGCAAACAGTGATGGTTCCTGTGGATTATCTTCCGGCTGACGTTTTTTGATGACAACAACATCGGACTCTGTTGGTTCTTGAACGGTAGGACTCGCTGGTTCCTCGGGCGCCTTTGGATTCATCTGCGGAGACGGATTGATGCTGAATGCCGGCTCGGCGGGAGCAGGCTCGGGTTCTTTGACCGGTTGCAGTTCAAATTCTGGTTTGGTGGGCTCCTCTCCAGCCGTTTTCAGTTCTGGCTGAGGCTCGGGAGCTTTCATTTGAGGTTCGTTACCGAATGGATTGAAATCCGTCTCTACTTTGGGAGTTTCCGGAATGGCAGCAGGTTCAGCCGGCTGTGTTGCGGGCTCATTTGCCTGCTTAGCCTCGGGAGTAGTCATAAATGGATTAGAATCGACGGCGGGAGTTTCCGGAGTCGGCTCTGTTTTCAATTCGAATGGAGACGCATTGGTTTCCAGTTTCATCGCCGGCGATTCGTCGGCGGGCAGCGGTTTCTGCTGTGCGGCTGGTTCCGGAACGGGGCCCAGACCAAATGGTTCGGGTTGCGGTTCTGCAGCCGCCGGTTCGGGTGTCATTTCCGGTTTGGATTGTGCGGGAACAGCATCGAATGGATTGGAAGAGTCCAACTCAGTCACGAGTGTTTCGCGCGGGGGGACTTCGGTTATGGGAGCTTTCTCCTCCGCTGGTGCGGGGCTGGGCATCGCGGGGCCGAATTGAGGACCAGCGTTGAAATCGAGCTCCGCCACAGGTTCCGGTGTTGGTTGCTTTTCAACTGAAGCAGCTGGTTCGGGCTGGGGAGTTCGGGAAAATGGATTCAAGCCTGGTTCAGGTGTCACTTCTGCGGGAGTTTCGCGGAAGTCCAGTCCCTTGCTGGCAGGCATCAACGCTGCCTGATTGTCCGGTTCGAATTCACTGGGAGTCGCATTCTGAGCCTCGAAAACAGCGTTTTCATTTTCCCCTGTATCGCTACCTGCGGTTTCGTTGCCCGCAGTCAGTTTAATTTTGGGGCGCGGCGTTTTGATGTTGGGAGCAAAGGGTAGCTCCGGCTGCTTCTTTTCATCAACCTTCAGCGGTTGTGCATTACGGGCTGCCAGTTCGGAGAGTTCTGCAGGGACCTGACCTGAAGGAATGGTACCAGACTCCGGTTCTGCTTCTGTGACAGAAACCGTTTCCCCTTCCAGCAAAGCATGCTGCTCGATCTGGTTCTCGTTGCTGGTGGACTGAATGCCTTTTTGAGCCTGAAGAAACATCAGTACCCCGAGACCAACGACTCCGGTCACGGCGACGAGTTTGATCGCTACATTCGACATGGGACTCCCTTCCCGCTGAAGAAGCTCTTAAATAAAACAGATTTAACCAATCACGATCGTCAGATTAAGTGAATCTGTCCTCTCCGCAGAGACTCGATTTCTCTGCCGGGCAACACGGTTTTGTGGATGTAAAAACGCCTTGCACCACATGTTGCGTGGGTTTCATAGCAAAAATTACAATTTGAGGGAAGAGAATATTCAGAAAAATTTACGTATCTGCTTGTAAAAAGCCACGATACATCAGCGATACCAGACCGCGAAAATTTTGAATATTACTCGGACTGCGGTGGTTCGGTATCAAAATCGAACCATTTCATGGCACTACTCATCGGTTCAATTCGCAAAACGACATACCCGTCCTGGAAAATCCGCACAGTACCGGTAGACTCAGAAACCGCGATGGCAATCGCGCCGGTTTCCTTGGAAATCGCAGCGGCAGCCCAGTGCCGGGATCCCAGTCCCTTAGAGAGTGTCAGGCCTTCCGCAGATGCATTCAGAATCCGCCCTGCCGACTGGACGACTCCGTCTGAGCTGATAATAAAGGCACCGTCGATCTGAGCCAGTTCCTTCATGCTCTCCTTGACACGCGGGTTGTTGACCATGCGGTCCTTCTGGGAGTAGCCTTTGAACGGGTCGTGAACCTGTTCGTGTGAAAGCGACAGGACTTTGCGGTGGTTCCCCACAACAAATAAAGCACCGACCGGCTTCCCTTCGCGTCCTTCACGGCCGATCTCCACTGCCAGGTCAACCACGGCTCGCAGAGTCTGCAGAGGAACCTTGGTCTCCAGGCGCTGCAGATCGCGTGAGGTCAGCTTGGCCAGGTGATCTGCCAGGCTGACGATGCTCAGTGAATCCGCGTGCTCCCGCTCAAAGCCGGCATACAGTGCGATAATCCGGTCGCCGGATGCGAGGATCTCGTCGGCAATCGCTTCCAGAATGGCCTGGCTGATCTGTACCTGACGGGTCTGGGGTTCGTGGATCAGCGGAACCAGGGCAATCCCGTCTTCCTGGGCAGCTCGTTGAACATCCGGTTTATCAGAGGAGACCACCAGCCTTAATTTCCCGAGAGATTTGCTGATCTCCAGGAAGTCATAAGGAATATCTGCTAACAGGAAGACGACATCAATCTCACAATCACTGGCTAATCGTTTAGCTGCTTTTAATAAGCTCGTTAATTGTGGGGATAAGTCAACCCGTTTCATTTCCGGTCTCGATAGAAGCAGTGGCAGTGAATACTCAGTGTGGATCGCGATCGTGCCAGTTCAGGTAGACAGCCATGAGCTCAACAGAGACTGCAGCATCGACGACACGAAGAGAGCAGGAAATCGAGGGTGTTCAGTTTCTGTTCACATCGGTGTGGTGTGGCCAGTTGGCTACGCGAAATGGATGACTGCAGGGGCTTGCGTACCTTAGCGGCGAATTCTAAGTGTAAAATAATTGCTGTCAGCGTCAACACATAAGTGCTTGTCTCCCCTTAAAAAAAGTGAGACAAGCACTGACTTTTGCGTGTTGTCGACAGATCGCCTGTCGGCCGGGCCCAAATATCGGCTTCTGCTGATCAATTACTGGGCTTCGGTGGTCTGTTCTTTCTGAGCGACTTCGGTGGGATCGACCAGCGTTTCCAGTCGAGTCGAGACCGCCCGCATCGCTCCTTTGCCGTCAAATACGCCTACCTGGGCTTTATCCAGGGAGACATCCTGGGAAATAATCACACCCCGTTCAATATCCAGCTTAATGGTTCCGGAAGGTGTTTTCTGAATCAGCTGCATGCTCAGTTTCGGGTCGTTGAGCCGGGTCATGATTTTGGTTTTGAAGGTGATCACAGCCAGGCCGTCTTCTACCGATTCCAGTGTAAAAGTACGACGTACAGGCACTTTTTTACGCAGAGTCTTGCTGAGGGCCACTTCCACATCCAGTTCGTCTTCCCAGGTACCCCCGACTTTGACCTCTTCTTCAGGCAGCGGGATCAGAAAGCCCAGACGACGCGTTTTTTCCTGGTCCAGCTTGCCTGGCGCCTGGGCTTCTTCAAATTTCGCTCCTTCGCCGTCGACTTTCAGTTCCTGGATTGAAATCACTTTACCCAGCGGTGAATAGACAATGCGTGACGGCTTGCTGATATTCGCCCGGATCGGTTTAAACTGTTCCAGATCTTTCTCGGGATTTTGTTCACTGTCGAATGTTGCGGGAGTCGCATCATCGAACTGAACCTTCATTTTGACGCGGTCAATGCGGGTTTCCAGTGTCCCATTGCCTTCTTCATTCACGGAAATCACACGATAATGCTTCAACGTGTTCGAAGAGTTCGCGGAAGTCTGCGTATCCTGGTTGAGCTGAACCGTAATCTTGTTCTCGGTTTCAACCCGGTAATGGACAAACTCGTTCGGAGTGAATTTATAGCGGAGCGAATAGCTCTTCGCGTCTTCATCCGCAGCAGAGGTGACAGACAGTGGTGCTGAAAACTGGCTCAGCATGAGGGTCAGTAGACAGAACACAGTAGACCGCATCAGGGACTCCTTCCCGGAAAAGTTGGTGGTTTCTCCATAAACTGCGGTGAAAATAGCAGATCTGAATCTGCGTGGGGAGATCAATTTAGGACCGGAAGCGCAGTTTTTTCAGGTATTTAACTATTCTGCTCCATATTTCGGCTGGCCTCCCCAGCCCAGCTTGCGATTCAGACGCGTATAGTAGTTGAATCCTGGAATCCGGGCCAGTTTGAACGCCACTGGAGCCCGCTTCAGTTCCAGGCGGTCACCAGAGGAATAGGGAACCTTGATCTGCCCGTCAATCACCAGCATCGCTCCCTCCGGTGCATTCGGGGAAGACAGCGAATACAGAGCGTTTGCATTGTCCACCAGCGGTCGATTGGTCGGCGTATGCGGACAGATCGGAGTGATCACAAACGCCTGCAGATCCTGTTTCAAAATCGGGCCCCCCGCCGAGAGACTGTGCGCGGTCGAACCTACGGGCGTACTGATGATCAGCCCGTCGCCACTATAGGTCGTCACCAGTTCGTTATTCACCGTCAATTCGACATCGATCATCGACATCGCCCCGGCAGAACTGATCACCACCTCGTTGAGTCCCAGGTAGGTATTCACCGATCCATCCGCCAGATAGTGCTTGCATTCGAACATCAGGTGCTCGACGATCCGATACTTGCGCTCCACGATCTGGGCAAAGTTCTTGCAGAACCCGTCCGGGGTCAGGTCTGCCAGAAATCCCAGCCGACCCAGGTTCACACCAATCATCGGCAGCTGATTCAGTCCCATCTGGCGACAGGCCCGCAGGATCGCGCCATCACCCCCCAGGACAACCACCAGATCAGCTTCGGAATCATCGGGAGTGAAATCTTCGATCACGGAGACCGCTGAGACATAGACCGAAGACTGGGATTGCAGGTATGCGTGGATCTGATCCCAGGCCGTCTGAATGTGTGCGCTTTGATCCCGCAGGAGGAACATCAAATTTAAAGGAGACTCAGACATAGTTTACTTTCGGCACAAATTCAGCGTTGGTTAAACTCAGCGATGTGTCAGGCATTATACGCTTAAGGTAGCTCGTATCCAATGTCACACCTCCCTTCCCGGGACAGGTTCCCCTAAATCCCCCTGTGTCAACTGTGATTCTTCCGGCCAATCCGCTACGATTGAGCATTGAACCGAACAGAGACCGTTAGCAAAATTCAGAGTATCATGAACTACTTTGCCCATGGAATGCGATTCGTCGATCGCCCCTATTTCCTGGCAGGAACCGCCCTGCCCGATCTCCTCTCCGTGGTGGATCGACGCGTCCGTCTGCGGATGAAAAACGTCGCCCCGTTTGTCGAAGAGACTGACAGCATCCAGGCCGAACTCGCCTCTGGCATCAAGCAGCATCTCGACGACGACCACTGGTTTCACTCCACGCAGGGCTTCCTCGAAATCACCACCGATCTCTCGCTCCTGTTTCGTGAGCTCTTTCAGAATGACGATTCCGCTCGCGTCGGTTTCCTCGGTCACATTACTACCGAACTCCTGCTCGATGCCGTCCTCATCGATCAGAACCCCGGCCTGATCGACCGCTACTACGATGCGTTCCTGGAGATCGATCCCTTCGTGACACAACAGGCCACGAATCGCATGACAACCCGCGAAACCGATCAACTCCGGGCCTGGCTGGTGTTGTTCCATAAAGAAGCTTTCTTAAGAGATTACCCGGATCCACAAAGAATGCACTTACGCTTGAATCAGGTCATGAAACGGGTCAAACTACAACCGTTACCGGAAGGTACGATCTCAGTTCTCAAAACAGGTCGGGAAATCGTAGAAAAGCGTCTCGACGATTTATTGCCGCCTGAGCATTTTTAATCTCCAGTGATTGAAAGATAACAACAATGAAGTACGGCTTAAACATGCTGCTGTGGACCTCCGATGTGAATGAGTCCCATTTCGGACTGCTCGAGCAGATCAAAGGCTGGGGCTATGATGGCGTCGAGTTGCCTGTCTTTGAGGCGGATGAGAAAAAATTCGCTCAGGTCGGAAACAAACTGGAAGAACTCGGTCTGGGCCGCACCGCCGTCACCGTCTGTACGCCGGATGAAAACCCGATCTCCAGCGATCCTGCCATCCGTGAAGCCGGCCTGAATCGTCTTAAACGTATGATCGATATGTGTGCCGCCTCTGGAGCCACTCACCTCTGTGGCCCCATTCACTCCGCACTCGGCGAATTCTCCGGCTCCGGTCGTACCGCCGAAGAATGGAAGTACGGTCAGGAAATCCTCGCCCAGGCCGCTGACCACGCCCAGGCCAACAACGTGATCCTGGTCTGTGAATACCTCAACCGCTTTGAATGCTACTTCCTCAATACTGCGGAAGACTGTTCTCAGTTCACCCGTGAAGTCAATCATCCGAACCTGAAGATGATGTACGACTCCTTCCATGCCAACATCGAAGAGAAAAGTATTACCGAAGCCGTTAAAGTCTGTGCCGATCAGATGGTCCACGTGCACATCTCCGAAAACGATCGCTCCACACCCGGCGAAGGGGGCGTCAACTGGGACGAAACCTTCGCTGCACTCAAAGAAATCAAATACGACGGCTGGTTCACCATCGAAGCCTTCGGTCTGGCCCTGCCCGACCTGGCCGCTGCCACCCGCATCTGGCGGAAGATGTTCCCCACCGAAGAACATCTGGCAACCAAAGGTCTCGAATTCATGAAGACCCGTTGGGAAGGCTGAGCCCGCCCCGACAATATGCTCACAGAGAGTGAACCGCATCGCAGGTTCACTCTCTTTTTTGATGCGCTTCATCATCAACTCCCATTCCCGTTGTTTCCCTGTGGAAAATATCTCTACTTTCCCGTTTTTACCTGTTTCGTTCAGTGCACAGGACTGCATAGACTGACCTTGATCCCCGCTTTCCGAATCGTAAAGTATTGCAATTGTGCTTCGCGCGCGAGGCGGACGATGCGTGCACTGGAAATCCGGAACAAGCGACTCATCAGCACCTGAATCGCCGTCGATTTTCACCCCCTCTACACCGGAACATCCGCCACCGGTTCCCGTTGTCTCGTCAAATTTCAAATCATTTCGGAGCATATTCAAAGCAACTCGCAGCAGACTCACTGCACATTCAGCAGGTCTGAAAGTCATTTCAAAAGTCAAAACCCCTTGACCTCCCCACGCCCTTCCACAAAATACGAAACCATGCAAAACAATAACTCCAATCATTAGCAATTAGATCTACGAATCTGCCAGCAGCATCCCACACAAATCATCGGGTAACCCCGAATGCAATTCGAGGCGAGCAACGCGGGCAAGAAATGGTCAGGGCAAACCTGCAGTCCAGAAAACCACCGCGCAGCAAGGTGCCATGACGGTAACAATGAATCGTAAGCAGCGGCGCGAGCCACACCAGATAAAAACCGGGCAGCACTGAACTATCCTCTTGTGAAGAGAACACGCCAGTAGAAAAACCAAATTAGCCGCAGGGCGTTAGCCCCGGTTAGGCGTTTCGGGAAAGGGCCCGCTTTGAATTAAGAAACGCGATCTGGTCCATAGCAGGAAACATCGGGTGAGCCCGAATGCAATTCGGGCCGAGCACAGCGAGCAGGAAATTGTCAGGGTAATCTTACAATGAACTGGAGCGCAGCCAGTTCACTCCCCCCGCTCATCCCCCACCAGTTCCACCGGCGGCAATCCCGCAGCCAGACCCGGACGATCCAGGGACGCCTCCCCGCGCCCGCACCGGTACAGAACATGAAACAGGGCATTCATCGCGAGGACGCTCCCCAGTGCCGCCAGCAGGGCCACACCGGTCACCCGCTCATGCATGATCGTCCACACGAACTGCACGATACACAGCAACGACACCAGTAGCAGCGTCGGCGTGCGGGAAATCAGATTCACCACCAGCGCACCAAAGGGCGCTCCCAGGGCGACAATCGGAGCCGCGGCCAGCCAGTTGGCATACACTTCCGGATCCATGTGATACAGACCGGGATGGAACCGTGACAGCAGCAGGTTCGCAGAAATCCCCACAACTGAGGTAAACGCCATGAGCAGCACCGAGGTCGGAATCGCGACCTTCAGATCGGCCCGATACAGCAGCACCAGCGTCGCATAGACCATCATGTCAATCCCCACGCCGGTAATCGAGGCCACGATGCCCCCCGTAAAACCGACGGTCAGTCCCAGCGGAGTATCGTAGCGCCGCCAGCGGTCACTGACTCCCTCGGCGGCCACCAGTTCTTTCAGCTTTACCAGATGCATGATACCGAAACTGCACCAGACCACCGCGAACGTCAGCTTGACCCACAGGTCCGGAACAAAGGGAGCAATCAATGCAGCACCCAGTGGTGTTCCCACCAGGGCGCCCGCCAGCGCCGGTTTCAGCAATCCCCAGTCGAGCGGACGTCGAGCCGAGAGAATATAAATGCTGGCCGAAACCATCCCCACCGACTGGACAGCCAGACCAAAATTCCGTCCCAGGGAACCGGGCATATCAAAAAACAGGACCAGTACCGGAAAACCGACAGTGCCGCCCCCATCGGGGTCGAACCGGCGATATAAGAACCCAGCGCCATCGATACGGCGATCGGCCAGTGAGCACGCAGTGTTTCCCAGCCATCAGTCAGCAGAACCACCGTCAGCCAGACTGCATAAAACAGGACCAGCCACAAACAAAACGGCCACAGTGGGCGTAACGGAGAAGCGGAACTCTGACCTTTCATCTGGCTGTCTCATAAAACGTGATCTGACTGGCAGGCCCCAGTCGGCAGGAAATACTACAGCGAATCCAGCCAGTCGCAACTGGCATCCTCATGCGGCGCACGTGCTTTCTGGAGCAGCCGAATCAGCCGTTGCTGTTCGCTGTCACTCAAATGCCCCAGCTGTTGCCCATGCATCTGCACGACCGCTTTCTCCATCCGTTTGAGCAGGGTCTGCCCCTCCTCCGTAATGGCCACCTCCACCACGCGGCGGTTTTCGGGTAACCGACTGCGCTGCACCAGGCCCCGTTTCTCAAGGCGGTCCAGCATGCGGGTGGTATCCGGACAGCGGGAAATCAGCCGGCGGCCCAGCTCCATGGTCTGTACCGTTTCAGGGGCTGCCATCTGTAACAGCCGCAAAACGTTGTACTGTTGCGGAGAAAGTTCAAATTGGACAAACAGCGACTCTTCCAGCACCTTCAGGCAGTCATACGTCCGCCAGAGCTGCAGGAAGACCTCTTGTTCCGGTGAGTCAAAGCTCACACGCTGCGATTCGGTTTGGCTGGCTCGTGGATTCATAATCTGAATTAATGCGCGTTTCAACAATAGTTGTCAAGACAAATGTTGTCGCGACAGGGTTTCCGAGGGGACTCTCAGGAGGCAGCCGTACCTGCGCACAACGATCGCTACGTGGTTTCGGTATTCCGACCCATGAGGGGAACACGCCACGGATCAGGAAATATTGGCGATCTGATCCAGAATCTTGTCTTCGCCGGCGACCAGCAGCGTATCCGTGTCATTCAACAGTTTGTCCGGATCGGGCGAGGCGATGATCTTATCCGTGAGAATATCGTGGACGGCGACGATGGTAATATCGTATTCCTGCCGCAGCTTGAGCTCGCGGATCGATTTCCCCATCCAGTCGTTGGGTACACCCATCTCCTGCAGGCTGAAGCCTTTCCCCAGTTTGACGTAGTTCAGGAGTGCGGAGCCGGTCATGCGGGTTGCCAGGCTGATCGCGGAATCACGTTCGGGAAAGACGATATCAGTCACGCCGATGCGGTCCATCACGCGAGCATGATCATTCGACACGACTTTCACATAGATGTCCTTGATTTTCAGATCGTGCAGCGCCATCGTGGCCAGGATGCTGGCGGTAATGTCATCTCCGGTCGACACGATGGCCGCGTCCGCCTCTTTGGCACTGATGCGCACCAGCGTATCGAGGTCGGTTCCATCGCCGACCACCGCGTGCGAAATCAGCGACGCCAGCCGGTCGACCAGCGTTTCGTTGAGATCGATGGCGATCACGTCATGCCCCCCTTCATAGAGGGTGCGTGCCACGGAGAATCCGAAGTTACCCAGTCCGATGACCACAAAACGTTTCATGGCAAAACCCTGCTCTTTATGTTCAGTTCACAATTAAAATACGATTACTAACCCACGATGACATCTTCGTAGGCCAGTCGGAATTTACTGCGATGTGCCAGGCGCACAATCAACGCGGATGCGATCACCAGAGGTCCGGTTCGCCCCGCAAACATCAAAAATATCAGCACCCACCGCGAAGGTAACGACAGCGAATCGGTCAGGCCCATCGAAAGCCCTACGGTATTAAACGCACTGATCGTTTCAAACAGCCGTACCAGGAATCGCTGCTCGTATCCCCGGAAATCACCAATCGACGACATCAGGAAGACCCCTGTGACGACCACCGATGTGGAGATCACAAATAAGCCGGTACCCCGCTGAATGGTTTCGTCCGGAATCGAGCGGCTGGCGAATGTGGTTGTCGTCTGCGAACGCAGTTTGGACCAGGCCAGCAGTCCCAGTAGTGCAAAGGTGGTCGTTTTCAACCCGCCGGCCGTCGAACTGGGGGAGCCGCCAATCATCATCAGGATCATCGTCAACAGGTTCGTACTGTCGGTCGCCTGCTCGTAGTCGATCGAGTTGAACCCCGCTGTCCGGGGCGTGACGCTTAGAAACAGCGAGTTAGACAGCTTATCTGTCAGAGACATCTCAGCCAGCAGACCGTTCCATTCAAAGCCGGCAAACAACAACCAGCCGCCGAGAATCAGAATAAAGGAAGTCCACAACACCAGCTGACTGTGCACGGACAGACGCTTGATCCGGGGCAGCGACTGCTGACGTTGGGCAAACCGCAGATTCAATTCCTGCATCGTTACGAAGCCGAGCCCACCCAGAATGATCAGGACCGAAATCACCAGCAGTGTTCCGGGAGAATCCTGATAGTTGATCAGCGAATTGCTGTTCGTCGAAAAGCCCGCATTACAGAAGGCACTCACGGAATGAAATACCGCGGGCCAGGCAGCCCCCTTCCAGCCCAGGCGGGGCACCCACATACAATACAGTAAGAATGCTCCGGCCGCTTCAATCAGAAAAGTAAATTTCAGAATGTTAGTGATCAGCAGCCGCGCCGAGACCTGCGGGATCAGTTTACGGGAATCCGCGGTCACCGATTCCAGGTTCAGCGAGATTTTTCTCCCCAGCGCGGTGATGATCACACTGGTCAGAATCAGCATCCCCAGACCACCCAGCTGAATCAGCAGCAGAATCAGCGCCTGGCCCCGCAGGGTGAAGTACGTAGCCGTATCGACGACAATCAGTCCCGTCACACAGACGGCACTGGTGGACGTAAAGATCGCATCGGTCCAGTTCAGGGGTTCTCCCTGGTAGATGCCCGGCAGGAATTTCAGCCCGAGGGATCCCAGGATGATGAGTGCGATGAAGGAACTGAGAAAGAGTTCCGCGGGGGCCAGCCACCGATTGGGAGTCATCGCGTGTCGCACGCCCGACCCTTGATACCGGGAGACTGAAGAACCGTCCGGCCGGGTTGATTTTTTTGTGATCACGGTCAATACACCCGAGGGGTGTCCTGGACTTTCGCAGCAGATAAACTCAAAGTTGATTGCACATGCTGTTTTTCACACTCTCTGAGCACTTGTTGAAAAACATTCCCCCTATTGTCCGTTTCCCGCATGCTTTCGCAAATGTGCCCCGCGCGATCCTCACATATTTTCCATTATTTTTTTCTGAACGCCACGTCCTCTGGAAAATCCACGGCAGATTGGTTAGAACCAGACTCCCGTTCCCACTAAATACCACAGACAAGAGCTAAGGATTTATACAGGCCTGATCATGTTGCTTGCCTTTATCGCGATCATCGCCGGACTCGCATTATTGATCTGGAGTACAGACCGCTTCATCGATGGTGCTGCAGTGACGTCACGCTATTTCGGCATGTCGCCCCTGTTGATCGGCATGGTAGTTGTCGGCTTTGGTACTTCGCTGCCGGAAATGGTGGTCTCGGTCATCTCCGCCTCCGAAGGAAACGCCGGCGTCGCACTCGGGAATGCTTACGGTTCGAATATTACCAATATCGCCCTGATCCTCGGTCTGACGGCACTCATTAATCCACTGACGGTGCACTCCAAGATCCTACGTAAGGAATTACCCGTTCTGGGTGGTTGTACCCTGCTCTCTGCCTGGCAGATCTGGGATGGACACATCAGCCGTCTGGATGCAATTGTCCTCTTGTCGGTCTTTGCCTTTCTGATGGGCTGGACTATCTGGCAGGCCGTCCGTAATCCGACCGACGAACTCGAAGCTGAAATGGAACGTGAACTCTCCAGTCATACCATGCCCATCCGCAGCGCCGTAATCTGGCTGCTCGTCGGACTGGTACTGCTGGTCGTCAGTTCCCGGATGCTGGTCTGGGGGGCTGTCTTCCTGGCCCGCTACTTTGGCGTGAGCGATCTGGTTATCGGCCTGACGATCGTGGCCGCAGGCACTTCACTGCCCGAACTGGCTTCTTCGATCATCGCCACCCGCAAAGGGGAATTTGACATCGCCGTCGGCAATGTGATCGGCTCCAACATGTTCAACACATTGGCTGTGGTCGGCCTCGCCGGAGTAATTCACCCGATTTCCGTGAATGGAGAAGTCTTTTCCCGCGACGTGATGGTCATGCTGGCGTTGACCTTCTCCCTGTTCATTCTGGGACGCGGCTGGGGTGGCCCGGGACGCATCAATCGCTACGAAGGTGCACTACTCCTGGCCTGTTACATTGGCTACACCTGGTGGCTCATCCGTAGTGCCCTGCTCTGAACCGGGCTACATTCCGGCATCCACCCTTGACAAAGGGAACTCCCTCCAAGATAGTTCATGCTGTTTCTTGGAAGGAAAATGCCTCAATGAACTGGCTGCGTAATTTCGCGATGATCTGGATGGTGGCAACCACGGTACATGCCCCGTTCCCGGTCTGCGACGGTGACAACCTTGCCAGTGGACAGACCGCGTCCCTCCATTTTGAGGTGCTCAACCACTCATTCGACCTCGATTTCATCCTGCTCGGCTGCGATCTGCCGGATGATTACGACGACGGTCCCCTCGATGTGGATCCGGAAGAGGGCTCCAGTTCGGTCTTTGGTTCGCCCTACACGTCACAGGGACAACCGCTCAAACTGTGTCTCTGGAATCCAGCGGATGCCTGGGGCACGCTGTTCTGTATGCCCCCGGAACGCAGCATTGCCTGCCTGGCCCGCACTGCGGATCGTTCCTCCTGCCTCCCCTTTCTGAATTTCTCATTTGGAAAACTGAGCCAGAGCGGAATTGCGCATTTTCATTGTTAAGCAATGAACCGCATTTCGTTTTCAGCTCAGTACCGTTTTCCCTGACAGCCCGGTGTGGTGCGCTGTCAGCCTGTAATGAGGATTTCAATGCGCGTCCATCCTACTGCTTACATCCATCCCGATGCCGTCGTTCACCCTACGTGTGACATCGGCCCCCACGTCGTCATTGAGGGCCCGGTGCGCATCGGCGCTCACTGTCACCTGGGACCGTCCGTTGTCGTCATGGGAAATACCGACATCGGCCCCGAATGTGAAATACATGCACACGCCGTTATCGGCGATGTTCCCCAGGACCGAAAATATACCGGGGCGATCAGCTACTGCCGCATTGGCCAGGGCTGTGTAATCCGTGAGTCGGTCACCATCCACCGGGCCAGTATCGAACAGGCGACGACAATTATCGGCAACGAGTGCCACCTGATGACCTGTTCCCACGTGGCCCACGACTGCATTCTGGCGGATGAAGTCACACTCGTCAGCGGTGCCCTGCTCGGCGGTCACGTGCAGATCGGATCCCAGGCAATCATTTCCGGCAATGTCGGCATTCATCAGTTTGTACGCGTCGGACAACTCGCCATGCTGGGAGGCGTTGCCATGATCAGCCGCGATGTCCCCCCCTTCACGATGACGGATCACCAGGGCGAAATCATCGGCCTGAATGCCGTCGGCCTGGCCCGGCGGGGGATTTCAAACGCAGAGCAGCAGGACCTGAAAAATCTGTTTCGAGTCATCTGTCGTTCAGGAATGTCCCACTCACGCTCCCTTGAGCTGGCTGAAGAACTGGCTCTGACCGATCTGGGACGCCAGTTCGTGGAATTCTTCCAGGTGGACACACAACGGGGCTTCTGTCGCTTTCGAGGCAAAAAATCACGCTCCCGGAAAAACCTGGTCCCCCCGGTACAGCATCCCCCGCTCGCTGAGTAATCCCTCTTCGATTTTGTGAGTAACTATTTGCGAAACTCTTGTGGAAACAGGCAGGAGCAGATGAAAGTCAATGTGCGGTAGCGGGATACCGCCCCGGATCCTCTTTCAGGTGAGAGATTAGGACGAATCTGGAACGTTCCGGGGCGGTACATTATTGAGCCGCGGTGCCAGAGAAAGCTGGTATCACTGCCGTTAGCGATTACAATAAACGGGACGAAGTGCTTCTACTTCGCCTGACCCCTAATGCATTGACACTTCTTACTCGGGGAACGATATCATGCGCCGCTGCTTCCTGGTTATGATCGTGCTGGCTCTCGCCTGCTTTACTCGTGCCGGTCATCTGCAGGCAGAAGGCTATCGAACCTCCATCGGAACCGGCGCCGATCGCATTCCCATCATCGTGGTCTCAGGCACCCCCTATGAAATGGGTTTGCAGCAGGGCAAACTGATCCGGGAAGAAGCCACGCAGATGATCAATTCACTGCTGCAGAGGGTACAGGCCGCCGGACCGGAACGTGCCTCCGATGCCCGCCTTGATGCCGCCTGGAACGCGATTGCACCGCATACCGATGTCCGCTTCAAAGAAGAACTCCGTGGCTTCGCTGAGGGGACTGGCCTTCCTCTGAAAACGCTGCAACGGGCGCACGCGTTACCTGTCGTCATGGATTATTCCTGCAGTGGTATCGCCGCCTGGGGCGCAGCGACGAAAGACGGCCACCTTTACCAGACACGCAATCTTGACTGGACAATGGAACTCGGCGCCCAGGACTTTCCCTGCATCACGGTTTACATTCCCAAGCAGGGTATTCCCCACGTGAATATCACCTTCGCCGGATTCCTCGGCGCCAACACGGGAATCAATGCCAAAGGCATCGTGCTGTCGGAAATGGGCGATTCCCCCGGCAAGGACTATCCCTTCGAAATGAACGGTGTCCATTTTACGACTCTGTTTCGCCAGGTGATGTACGACGCCAATAATCTGGATGAGGCCATCGATCTCTTCAAGCAGGCGAAGCGGATCAAGAAATATCACTATGTTGTCGGAGACGGCTCCACCCGTCAGGCCGTTAAAATGCTGGCGCACGCTCCCGATCTGGTGATCTGGCGAGACAACGATCCAGCCGATGAACTCGCGCCGGCGGTCATGAAAAACCTGGTCTACCAGGATGAAGGACGCGGCGCGTTTCAACCGTTACAGAAAGTCTATGGCAAAATCGGTGCGGAGGAATTGCGGGACATTGCCTGTCAGATTCCCATCAAAGGGGGCAATATCCTGGATGTCGTCTACGACGCTACCGCGCTGGAGTTCTGGGTCTCGTATGCCGAAAAACAGGAAGAAGCCTACCAGCGGCCCTTCGTGCACTTCAAACTCAAAGACTATCTCAAGTAGTTTTGTGATGTTCTGAACCTGACGCTTCGTGTTCCAGATCAATGTGACGTTTCGCAGTCTCATGCAGGGACCGCGTCGCGATCGCAATAACTAATCCGACGACAATCATCCCTACCAGGCCAATCCCCACGCTGATGATTTTCCCCATCGGCGTCTCAGGCGTAATATCACCATAGCCGATGGTCAGACCGGTAATCATCGAGAAATAGACGGCGTCGCCGAAGCTCAGGTTCTCAAACCGCCAGATCAGGAAAGCCCCCAGCAGCAGAATCAACAGCAGGGCCACGATGACCTCGCGGACATAGGAGGCGTAGCGCATAAACGAACTGAAGAATTCAACAAACAAAGGCAGTCGTTTCTCGATGATGTGCTTCAGCATGGGGCTTGTCTCGAATTGCGAATTAATGAAAAGTGGAAACAGGTTTGAAGGATTTCATCAGAAATCCAAGTTTACCCGTTTGAACGCACACTGCCCAGAGAGTTTCCCTCGTCTTTCGCACTGCCAATTGTGATTGGAAACTTGAGAATGGACCTGACCAGACAACAAACGACGCTGTGCTCACGTTCAATCCGCTTGATTCACCTGCCCCCAGACGTTACTTTTGTTAAATAACAACAGCGTCTCTCCTGCCACTTAAGATCGCCTGCCCTGCCAAGGAGTCATCCATGCTCTCTGCCCTCAAGAAAACATTCCTCACCGTCCTGCTGCTCCCCGTCCTCTGTTCGGTTACTGTCCACGCACAAACACCGCGACTCAATCCCGATGACCTGCTCCTGTACCGTGACGGATCTGGCAAAGTTCAGAAGGTCACCACACCGGATGACTGGAAACAACGCAGGCAGGAAATCATTCGCGGCATGGAAACGGTCATGGGCCCCTTCCCGGGTGACGATCAACGGGTTCCGCTCGACATCGAAGTCCTCGAAGAGGTCAAGCTCGACAACTACACGCGCAAGCTGATTACCTACCAGTCCGGCCCCGATTCCCGTACGCCCGCCTATCTCTGTATTCCTCACACCGCGAGCAAGGATCATAAGGTCCCCGCGGTTCTCTGCCTGCATCCCACCGACAACAAAGTCGGCCATAAGGTCGCTCTCGGACTGGGAGGCCGCGCCGGTCGTAATTACGCCGCCGAACTCGCGGAACGCGGCTATGTCACCATCGCACCGGCCTATCCGCATCTCGCGAATTACTGGCCCAACCTGGGTAAACTCGGTTTCGTCAGCGGCACGATGAAAGCCATCTGGGACAACTCCCGCGCCATCGACCTGCTGGCATCCCTGGATACAGTCGATATGAGCCAGGGCGTCGGCGCCATCGGACACTCCCTGGGCGGTCACAATGCGATCTACACCGCCGTCTTCGATCCCCGCGTCACCGCCATCGTCAGCAGCTGCGGCTTCGATTCCTATCGCGACTATTATGACGCCGCCGAACGCGTCTGGTATTTCGGCAAAGGCTGGTGCCAGATCCGCTACATGCCCCGCATGTCAGACTACCGCGGTAGACTCGACGAAATCCCCTTCGATTTCACCGAACTGCTCGGCGTCATGGCCCCCCGCCCGGTCTACGTCAACGCGCCCCTGCACGATTCCAACTTCCGCTGGAAAAGCGTCGACAAATGCGCGAGCGCCGCCCGGCCCATCTATGAACTGCTGGACGCCAAAGGCAAACTCGTCATCGACCACCCGGACTGCGATCACAACTTCCCGGAAGAACAACGACAGAAAGCCTATCAACTCTTCGATACGGTACTGAAGCAGTAAACAGATTCCCGCAGTTCCAACTGAGAAATTAGAACAGGTGGGCCCGAATGCAATTCGGGCCGAGCGCAGCGAGCAGGAAAATGTCAGAGTTGCCTGCATCACAGGAAAAACGGTTCTACTCACCTCCTGTACGAGGGATGAGGACTTCGACAGCATCCGCCCGCTAACGTTTCAGCTCTGCTGGAATCTCGTAATCGCCCACCTTAACTCCCTGATTACGCAGGGCATCCATGATCGCCTTGTAGATATACGGGTTGTTTTCCAGAGCCCTGCGGTTCTCTTCGGTCCACTTTTCAAGCTTCAGATCTTTGAATGCAACATCATCCATCTTCCCAAGCTCAACGATGATGTCTCGCATGACCTTCCCTCCTTGCAGAAATCGATCCCTCAGCACAGGAGTTCCATCGGCATAGGTGAGACTGGCCAGTTTTTGCCCCAGCATTTGTGTAGAGAGAGAACCGTCTCGGTCGGTACCGGCTGCAATCGGATTCCACAAAACGTGCTCGGACTCAGATTTCATTTTCGCCAGCTGAGCCAGATGCGCCGGTATTTGCGGCCAGGGACCTTTGGGAGAGTATTTGATTTCGCCGATGCCCTCCTTCCCGGTCCCATGTTCGGCCCAGCGTGCCATCCCTTCCAGAAACCAGGTGTTTTTGAACTGCGTTGCGCCATATTGCACCAGGTGAAACGTTTCATGAGTGGGTGTGACGTTTTTCGTGGGATCGAGCTGACTGGAAATCGCCATCACAATACAGCGGTCCTTGGGGTTTCCCTCGGGAATGTTGCGCGCCCGCTGCGCACTCGAGTAAGCAATCCCGTTCAGGCCCCCCATCTCCTTGCGATCCCTGATACTGACCTGAATACAGTTCACACCTTGAAACCGGTCACTTTTGAATGGATCAGGAAAATCCAGAGCACCGCAGAAGAGTTGATGAGCCGCCCACACCTGCTTGGCAACGTTTTCCACCTGGTCTGAGACACCATTCTTGTTCACATCGATGGGAGAGACCGCCCCCGTTCCCTCTTTAGTGTAGAAGACCCGCACAAATTCAAAGACATAGTGTTCCTTGAGCTCCGCCTTTTTGTTCTGCTGGGCAGATGTCTGCTCAGGAGAGAGAAACACGCCCGCAAGAATTGCGAGCGTAATGAGCCGGCGCGGTATAAAACCAGAAATGCCTCGCATCGGATTTGACCTTTCGGCTGACGACCAGACTGGTCGGGTTGGCGGACCGATAGAGCTGTGACTGACACGTGAAGATATGTACCCAATTAATCATAACTGAAGGCTTTGCAGTGTCAATTAGATTCCCATGACTGGCTGATGATTGTCAATCTCAGCGTGTAGCCTGGCAGGAGCATACCCGGTAGTCTATTCCCGCATCGCTCGCTATTGTGTGTTTTGTACCAGCCATGGTTCTTCCAAAAACACCTTGAGTACCATCTCCAGATCATTTATCCTGAACGAAAGCAAGTTTTGCACTTTAATTTCAGGCTATCATGACCAGTCACAACTCCCCTCAATCCAACCAGAGTATCCCTGCAAGCCTGGGCAGAATATGCATCGTCCTGCTGTTGACGCTCATCGCGGGAGTCCTCACCGGTGCCTGGTATCCGGTCGCCCTCTTTCTGGGAGCCGCTCTGGGGATGTTTCTGGCAGAGCACTTCGGCTCAACTCGTACCCGCGAATTCCTGTTTCTGCTGGGAACACCGCTACTCTCCGCATGGCTGCTGTTGCTGATCACAATCGCACAACAACGCGGCGGTCTCTCAGTCTCGGAATTCAGCCTCTGGTCCTTCCTGGGCCTCTGCACAGCCATCGTCCCTGCCGCCCTGGCGGTCGTCGCCCTCAGCATCCTCTCCGCGATCTTCTTCAAAATCACAGGCTTCCGTCTGCTGAAGTTCGACTGGAATCGCTAATCGTACCTCAATTTCTCAGCGAGCCCTCCCCGGTCAAAAAATATTTTCCCTGAAGAATGTGTTTTACCGCTTGACCCCGTACTATAGTACAGAGTCTATAATGCTTCAGGAGGTAAAACATGAGTCAATTAACAATCGGACGTGTCGCTCAGGCCGCAGGGGTGGGAGTCGAAACAGTACGCTTCTACGAACGCAAAGGTCTGGTCGACCAGCCACGCATTAAAGCCCCCTTCCGGGAATATCCGCCGGAGGCCATCGATCGCATCCGGTTTATCAAACGGGCCCAGGAACTGGGGTTCACGCTGGCTGAGGTCGAACAGTTATTAAGCATTGCAGACAACCCTGGTTCCTCCAAGCGTGAGGTCAAGCAGCTGGCGGGACAGAAACTGTCCGAGATCCGTCAGAAAATCGACGATCTGAAAAGACTGGCTGACACTCTCGACACACTCTACGAAAAGTGTTCGGGACATGGGGCGCTGGAAGACTGCCCCATCATTTTGTCGATTCTTCCCTCTGAAAAATAGACCATCATCCATCCGATACGGAGATAATAAAATGCAGACTCTTGAACAAACAGAACAGTTTCAGGAAGTGAAGGTATCAACCAATCTCAAGTGCCAGTCCTGTTTGAGCAAACTACAACCCTCTCTGGACCAGGCCCCCGAAATCCTCGAGTGGAAGGCTGATCTCACGAGCGCCGCAAAGACGGTCACTGCGAAAGTCAGCGGAGCCCAGCCTGCCGAAAAACTGGTCGAAGTGGTCACGAACGCCGGCTACGAAGCAGCCATCGTAGAGAACCCCAGACCCGGTCTGGAAATCCTGCAGAGTCAACCTGCGCCGGTTACGGAAGAGAAACCGAAGTTCAGCCTGGCAACCTACAAGCCACTGCTGCTGGTCGTGTTCTATGTGGCTGGTGCCGCCGCAATTTTAACTTCGATGCATAATACAGGCGCGACGCTCGAAAACTTCATGCGTTACTTTATGGGCTGCTTCTTCCTGGGTTTTGCCTTCTTCAAGCTGCTCGATGTCAGCAAATTTGCAGACGCCTTTGCGACTTACGACATCGTGGCCAGACGATCGCGTCTCTATGCCGTGCTCTACCCCTTTCTGGAATTCACGCTCGGCGTCGCGTTCATTTTGGGCGTCTTTCCGACCATCGTGAATCTCGTCACCGCCACTGTCATGGGCGTCGGCTTAATCGGAGTCCTGCAGGCAGTCCGCAAACGTCAGGCAATTCAATGTGCCTGCCTGGGAACGGTCTTCAATCTACCCATGTCCGCAGTGACGATCATCGAAAACACAGCCATGATCCTGATGGCCCTGTTTATGCTGTGGCCCTAGAGTGAAGAGAGTGATGTGAAAGAAATCCACTACCCCACCTCAATCAGATAACCACCCTCAACAATCTGAATCCCCGCTGCGGTTATCACCGCCGCCTTGGGGGGCTTGTCTTTCCGGCCCTGAATGGCAAAGCAGCCCGCTTCACCATTCTTATTGATCGCCACGATCTTATCGGTGAAGTTCACCTTCTCCGGGCCGCCGTTGATCTTCACGATGCGGTGACATAACGCTTCGCACGCCTCACGCGGGCTCTTCCCGGCCCGCATCTGTTCCACGACGAAAAAGCTCCCGCAGGTTCGCAGAATCTCTTCACCCCGCCCCGTCGCACCCGCGGCACCCACTTCGTTGTCCACATACAGACCCGCGCCAATAATCGGCGAATCCCCAATCCGGCCCGGCAGCTTCCCGAACAACCCCGAGGTCGTTGTGCAGCCGGCCAGATCCCCTTGGCTGTCCAGCGCCAGAATGTTGATCGTGCCGGTCGGCCGTTTCTCCAGATCGTAATTGCCGTCTTTAGGCGGGAACCAGTCGTCCTTGTCGCTCAGATTCTCTTTCCAGCGGAGCCACATCTTGCGCGATTTGTCCGTCAGCAGGTTCTCTTCCTTGAAGCCATGCGCCCGCGCAAACTTACGGGCCCCCTCACCCACCAGGTGAATGTGATCGGTCCGCTCCATCACCAGTCGGGCCACCGATGACGGCGTCTTAATCATCTCCAGCGCCGCCACCGAACCGCAGTTATGCGTCCGGCCATCCATGAAGCAGGCATCGAGCTGAACCACCCCTTCCTCGTTCGGCAAGCCGCCATAGCCCACTGACTGATCTTCGGGATCCAGTTCCGTCACCCGTGCAGATTCTTCCACCGCGTCGAGAATATCGCCCCCCTTCTCGAACACGTTCCAACCGGGACGCAGGACCTTCTCGGCCCACTCCTCACCCCGACTGCACAGGATCAAAGGTCGGCGGGGAGCGGGTCCCTCCTGCGCGCGTACCTTCAGGTTCGTAAACAGGGAAAGCGAAGCACCCAGCCCCGCTGCCGTCTTGATGAAATGTCTGCGATCTGTCATGCCACGATTATACGAAGCCAACGATTCAAAGATCAAACACTTCCTGAACCATCTGAGAAATATCTCTCAGTAGACCAGAACCGTTTCCGATCTGTTATAATCAGGCTTTCGCATCGTACAAGGTACAGTACTTCAGACTCATCGTGTCAGATCAGCGGATATGGAACAAAAACCTGAGACACCAGTCGACGCAGCCACCCTCAAACGCTCGATCAGCCTCTGGAAGCTGGTCCTTTACGGCGTGGGGACCATGCTCGGGGCAGGCATCTATGTTTTGATCAGCAAAATCGCCGGTTCCGCAGGCATGTTGACCCCACTGGCATTTCTGGTCTCCGCGATCATCGTCAGTTTCAGTGCGCTCTCTTATGCAGAACTGACCAGCCGCCTGCCCGTCAGTGCCGGAGAAGTCGCTTATGTCCACGCGGCCTTTAATCGCAAGACGCTCTCGAGACTCGTAGGTCTCGCCGTGTTGACCACCGGAATCGTCTCCGCGGCGACCATTGCCCGGGGCTTCGTCGGTTACCTGCACGAATTCATTGCGTTACCCGGCTTCCTGGCGATCACAATACTTGTCCTCTCTGTCGGATTTCTGGCGGCACTCGGAGTCGATGAAGCCGTCGGTGCGGTCGTAGTGATTACTTTTATCGAACTGGCAGGCGTTTTGATCGTCATTGCCGGCGGCGCGGGGGAATTAATCCGTGTTCCGATGCGAATGCCGGAATTCATTCCCCCCTTGGCAGCGGAGGCCTGGTTGACCATCCTGTTCGGCAGTTTTCTGGCCTTCTATGCTTTCATCGGCTTTGAGGATATGGTGAATATGGCCGAGGAAGTCACTGAGGCAGAACGAACGCTGCCCAGGTCCATTATTCTGGCACTGATCATCACGACCGCGCTCTATTTGCTCGTCTCTCTGGTAGCCGTACTGACCTTACCACTGGATCAACTGAGCAGCAGCTCGGCACCCTTTACCGACCTCGTCCGCCAGCACGGTCTGGTTCCGCCCTGGCTCATCAGCGCCATCAGCCTGATCGCCGTGCTCAACGGAGTGATGGTGCAGGTCGTCATGGCGTCGCGCATCCTCTATGGCATGGGACGTCAGGGACTCGCGCCGGAATTCCTGGGAAACGTTCACCCCAGCACCCGCACGCCACTCTGGGCTACAGGCATCGCGACCGGCACCGTTCTGATACTAGCCTTAGCCTTTCCCATCGAATCCCTGGCCCGGGGCACCAGCTTCGTCATGCTCTGCGTCTTCACCATGGTCAACGCCGCACTCATCAAACTCAAACGCACCACGGAACCCGACAAAGCCACGGGGTCACGTTACCCACTCTGCATTCCATTCCTGGGCGCCCTTTTAAGCGTCCTGCTGCTCCTGATTGAGTGCCTCCGCCATCTGGGCTTCTATGCGGGACCGTAAACGAAACCGGGCGACGAACACAGCAAACTTTCGTGTATTTCGTGCTGGCCGTGGTAGATAATAAAACCTTAAGACACAGCCGAGCCTACGATCTCCATCGCCGCTTCACACAACTGCTGGGCCTCATCGTTTTGTGGTGCTTCCGCGATGACCCGGATGATCGGCTCCGTGTTGCTCGCCCGCACCTGCACCCAGCGGTCGTCCCAGTCCAGACGCAGGCCATCGCCCGACGATGCCTTTGCCGAGTCGAAATGTTTCTCCAGCGCCGCACACGCTTCGGCCACTTTTTCACGCGGACAGGTGATTTTGTTCTTCACAATACTGTATTGCGGCAGCGAATCGGCCCAGGCGGACAGCGTCTGTTTCGAAGCCGCCAGACCAGCCAGCACATATGCCATACTCACATAGCTGTCCCGCACAAAACCGACCTTGGGATCAATCACCCCGCCGTTCCCTTCACCACCGATGATCGCCTTTTCCTGCTTCATCTTCGCACAGACGTGTGCTTCGCCCACATAGGAACGGAAGAAGGGACAGTTATATTTCGCCGCAATATCCGCCGTCACCCGGCTGGTGGAACCATTCACCACAATCGGTCCCGGCGTCCGGGACAGCACGTAGTCGGCACCCAGGGCCAGCGTCAGCTCTTCGCCGATATACCGCCCCGTCTCATCCACGATCGCCAGTCGGTCTGCATCGGGATCCTGGGCAAAGCCCGCATCCGCGCCCTGCTTGACCACATCCTCACACAGTGAGGTCAGGTTCTCCTTCAACGGTTCGGGAGTATGTGCGAAATTACCGTCCGGCGTACCGCCCAGCACAATCACTTCACAGCCCAGCGCTTCCAGCAGATAGGGCGTCGCCACACCACCCGAACCATGGTTACAGTCCAGCACCACTTTGAACTTCCGCTGCTGAATCGCCGCCTGGTCAATCAACGCCAGCACGCGTTCGATATGGGGACCTGCAGCATGCTCGTACCGTTCGACCTCTCCCAGCTGATCCCAGGAGACAAAGTTGAACTTCTCATTGTTGAGCACATCCAGCAGCCGCTCTCCCTGCTCCTGGTTGTAGACCGAACCTTCAGGTGAAAACGGCTTGAGCCCGTTCCAGGGGATCGGATTATGGCTCGCCGTGATCTGGATCCCCCCGGCGGCCTTCAGATGTGTCACCAGTACGCCGCAGGTTGGCGTTGTCGCGATGTCGGCGTCAATCACCTTGCAGCCCGTCGCCAACAGACCGGAAATGACTGCATGCCGCACCATCCGACCACTGCCACGTCCGTCACGCGAGAGGACTACGGTCCCCTGGTCGGCAATCGTTCCCACCGCTGCGGCAAAGCGGGTCAGGTAATCGGGAGTCAAACCGTTCCCCACGACACCCCGTAAACCAGAAATACTCAGAATCCGTTCCGACATAATCAGCCCCTGCTGTTAAAAAACGATGTGCTGTCAACGAGAAAATAAGACGTCCATTCCGTAGCGCAAACCATAGTGGACTCTGATCGAATTGACAATCCCGACTCCCCCGGAAATCAGGCCGAATTCAGGTCAAAATCAGTCCTGCGACTCGGGATCCAGCCAGATCGCCGCCTCGCGCTGACAGGCGATCACCCGCTCTTGTGTCAGGGCCAGCAGATCTTTCTCGGCCCCCCGCGCACAGTACTCCTTAACCGTCGCCGCCGGGATCGGTTCGCCAAAGACCACGCGTACCGGCCGCGGATGCAGAAACCACGCCCCGCGCGGCAGTGCCTGGTAGGCCCCCGCTATCCCAATCGGATAAATGGCGGCATCGGTCCGCTTGAGCAGTGCCAGAAACCCCGGCTTGAAACGCTGGACCTCCCCGTCTTCGGAACGGGTCCCCTCGGGGAAGATTCCCACCAGGTTTCCGTTCTCGATATTCTCAATCGCGGCCCGAAAACTGGTCGAACTCGCCGACCGGCGGCTGATGGGTATCACATACGTGTACCGCAGGAAGGGACCCAGCAGTGGGATTCGAAACAGGGAATCCCGCGCCATGAAGCTGATCGGTCGACTCAAGGGCAGACCGATCAGCAGCGGATCGAGAAAACTCTGGTGATTACTGACCAGCACCCCGCCTCCCTGGGCAGGCAGACGCTCTTCATGGCGCGCCCGGTACCGCAGCCAGATTCCAAAGATCACCTGGAGAATCCATTGCAGCACCAGCCAGAGCAGCATCCTGCGGTGGGGAGGAACTCGTTTTTCTTCAGCCAACGCTCACGCCTCTCAGTCGATCGCTTTGAGTTTGAGCTGGCTGGGGTCCAGCACCACATGCTTGACCAGATCCCGCTTCCAGGTGTAGGTGATGTGCACCTTCCCGTCGTCGGTCTGAATCACAGCCGGGTAAGAGTATTCCCCCTTCTGATCTTCCAGCACCAGGGCCGTTGACCAGTGTTTGCCGTCTTCCGAAACCGCGACATGCAGCGGACTGCGGCCTTTCTTCGTCGGGTTATAAACCAGCAGGGCACGGCCATCTTTCAGCGTGACCGCGTCGGTGCCGCTGTTCGGGTTGGGCAGCGAGGTCATGGTGACTTCACCCCACGAACGGCCATTGTCGTCCGACCAGGCTTCAACGATTTTCCCCTGTCGGCTGCGGCAGAGAATCTGCAGCTTGTCGCCATATTTGAGCACGGAGGGCTGAATCGCACCGATTTTGTGCCCGTCGTTCAACGGACCGGTCCGGTGCCAGGTCTTCCCGAGATCGGGAGTCCACTCCATCTGCAACTGCCAGCCGTTGTGTTCGGTACTCGCGGGACAGAGCAGCGTACCGTCGGCCAGCAGGAACGGTTTGTTTTTAACAGGACCGACAAAGCCGTCTGGCAACCGTTTCGCAGCCCCCCAGGTTTTGCCGTTGTCGTGGGAGACTTTCAGCATGCCCCACCATTCACTCGGATTGGGACCGACCTTGTAAAACAGCAGCAGCGTGCCCGGTTTTGTCTGAAACAGCACCGGATTCCAGCAGGGATACCGCTTCGAGTCACTCTCGACGCCATCCGCGACACTTACGGGAGCGGTCCAGCCATCACCCTCGTTGCGGCACACCCAGATCTCTACATCGGGGTTCTTCTCATGTGTACCGCCGAAGAAAGCACATACCAGGCCTTTGGGTGTCTCCACAATCGTCGAGGCATGGCAGGAAGGGAACGACGCATCGGTATACACGAACTCCTGTTTCACCAGGCCGGGCTGGTCGGCGGTGGTGTTTTCGGGTGGGTTGGCGTGGGTGGATGCGGTCATGCCGAAACAGACGAGAAACAGAGGCAACACGTTGCGGAATACGTTCACAGGTCGTAACTCTCTCATAAGTCGTACTTTCTTCACCACAGAGTATCAACGGGAAATGAGAATCGAATGGTCAGTACTCAGGATATCATCCCCCCACTCAAAGGGGAATTGGCAATAATTCGCTTCTCCCGTTTTTCACCAGATTTGATTTTCTTAACTCTTTTTCGTTGAATTTCACTCCTTTTCCAGGAATGGCACATTCAAACACAAGAACGCCGCGGGCGAATTGTTTTTTACTTTCAACATCGATAGGATGGCGGATACTCCGAGGGGCTGTTTTCCTCTGCAAAATTCGCCTCAATTGAAGCTCATCCCGGCACATTCTGCTCACTTCAGCCAATGTCGTTATCGTGGATCGAGTTCTCTGAATTACTTTGGTGCTTGAGAACAAGCCAGATCACACCCTTATAAGAAGGTTATTAGACAATGGATGCCGAAGCATTGAAATTAGCGACTCTCTGTCTGCATGGCGGTCAGGAACCCGACAGCGCCACCAATTCCCGCGCCGTTCCCATCTACCAGACGACCTCCTACACCTTTAACGATACTGATCACGCGGCCAGACTGTTTGGCCTGCAGGAATTCGGGAACATCTACACCCGCCTGATGAACCCCACCACCGACGTGCTCGAAAAACGTCTGGCACAGCTCGAAGGCGGGGCTGGCGCCCTGGCCGTCGCTTCCGGACAGGCAGCCGAATCGCTGGCGATCCTGAACATCGTCGAGAGCGGCCAGAACATTGTTTCTTCCTCCAGCCTGTATGGCGGAACCTACAACCTGTTCCACTACACCTTCCCCAAATTCGGCATCGGAGCGAAGTTCGTCGATCAGAGCGATCCCGAAAACTTCCGCAACGCCATCGATGAGAACACCCGCGCCGTCTACCTCGAAGCCCTGGGCAACCCGCGGTGTGACGTGGCAGACTTCGAAGCCATCGCCGCCATCGCGCACGAAGCCGGCATCCCTGTGATCGTCGACACCACCCTGGCCTCCCCCGCTCTGTTCCGTCCGTTCGAACATGGTGCAGATATCGTGGTCGCTTCCTGTACCAAATTCATCGGCGGTCACGGCACCACGATTGGCGGGATCATCGTCGAAAAGGGTGACTTCCCCTGGGACAACGGAAAATTCCCCGGTTTGACCGAACCCGATCCCAGTTATCACGGTCTTAAATTCTATGAGACGTTTGGTCCCATGAACCTGGCCTACATCCTCAAAATCCGGGTCCAGCTCCTCCGCGATCTGGGACCGGCGCTGAGCCCCTTCAACGCCTTCCAGCTCTTGCAGGGACTGGAAACGCTGCACCTGCGCATGGAGCGGCACTGTGAGAATGCACTGGCCGTCGCGAAGTTCCTGGAAAGCCATCCCAAGGTCTCCTGGGTGAACTACAGCGGACTCGAATCGCATCCGGATTACAAGCTGGCGCAGAAATACATGCCCAAAGGCTCCGGTGCGGTCTTCGGTTTCGGCATCCAGGGGGATACCCCGGAACAGCAGCAGGCCAATGGCATCAAACTGATCAACAGCGTCAAACTGTTCTCGCATCTCGCCAATGTGGGCGACAGCAAGTCGCTGATCATCCATCCGTCCAGCACGACCCACCAGCAGCTGACTCCCGAAGAGCAGCTCAGCTCGGGCGTCACCCCGGACTTCATCCGGTTGTCGGTCGGTACGGAAGATCAGGAAGACATCATCAACGACCTGAAACAGGCCCTGGATCAGATCTGATCCCCGGCACGTTTCAGCCAACGAGACAATCTCAGGAACCGGCGCGGGATTTCCCCCCGGTTCCTGATTTTTCAAACAACTTTTATCGAGGTTTTCAAGCAGAGCGGACGATAATTCTTATTATCGACCGCCAGAACGCCCGCCGCATCTCTTGTCGACGGCCAGAGCGTTCATTAAAATGCCGACAATTCATTCGCCCTTGTAGCTCAATTGGCAGAGCAACTGACTCTTAATCAGTAGGTTCTAGGTTCGATTCCTAGCGGGGGCACTTAGAAGACCATAGCCTATAACGGGTTATGGTCTTTTTCTTTTTGGGTTTCCGGCTCGTTTTTCGGGGTGTTAGCTAAAGTGTTAGCTGTGACCTGTCGGAGCTTCTTAACGGTCTGTTTTGCGTCCTGTCCGACATAGTATTGCATCGTCGTCGAAATGTTCTCATGACGCATGATCTCCTTCAATTCGGTCGGCATGATCAACCGAGACCACCGCAGCCCAAAGGCACGCCGCAGATCGTGAGCGCTGGCGAATTTGACTTTTCCGCTTGGAGTCTCAGCCACTTTGACGCCTGCTGCCTCCCCTATCTTGGCAATCATCTTTGATGCCGTATCAAGCCTGATTCGCTGCTTCCTGTCGCGTGAACCGATAGGATTGAATACAAAGCCTTCCCTGTCCTCTCGGGGGATCTCTCGCAGCATATCAACGAATTCAGGGGCCATCGGCGTTTGACTGTACCGCCGCCCCTTCTGCGCGTGAGCTTGGATATGTAGCAGCTCATTTTCCAAGTCTACGCAAATATTGCTTTCGTCGGTCCAGTGAAGGGAAAGCGCCTCCCCGAGTCGCAGACCGGACCACCACAAGCCCTTGAGAAGAAACACCCACTCATCAGGCGTCTTTGATTTGATAACACCGACCTGTTTTATCATCCTTTCATATTCTTCGGTTGTGATCGGTCGGCCCTTCATGCCGGTCGAGTTCTTCGGAATGCGGATCTTAGGCGCAACCGGGATAAACTTCTGCTCTGCTGCCCAGCGTAGCGCCGCTTTCAGGTGAATCAGGTTTGATCGTACCGTCGCATCTGAAAGTACGGTTTTCGGCTTGTCCTCTGCCTTCTGCCTTGGCTTTCGCAATTCCGTTTGATACTTGCTGATCGTGGCTTCGTTCAGATTGCACAGCAGATAAGGGTCAATGATTCGCTCGACGCTGTTGAAAACGGTTCGGTAACACTCGCTTGTTTTGCTGGAGACTCCAGGAAGATACTCGTCTTCGAACCGATTACGGAATGACTCCCAAGTCATCCGCACGTTTTCGTGATATGTCCCGTTTGCTAGGTCTCGCTCCAGATTGCCCGCAAACCGTTCTGCATCGCGTTTGATATTGGTTCCCGCTGATCTGGTCTTCTTGCGTCCGGTAACGGGATCAACCCACTGACAGACGTAGTTTGTTCTTCCATTTGGCTTGAATACGGAAATTGTCACTCTCAACCCCCTTTTTTCGTTCCTTACGTCAAACCGAGGCTCTCAGTGAGCCGCTGACGCGATTTAATTTGATATTGGTGTCAATGTTCAATAAATGCCGATATCGCATTACAGGCGATTCTGTGGCCTCCTGCGCGATGTGGCATAAAAGCCCCGGCCCAGCATCACCAGACCGGGGAGAATCGACCGTCTAACGGTTCATCGCCTGCAGGTGATCCAACAGACGCGAATGACCATTGCCGTTCTGCTGGCTGGTGTCCGTCTGGAAGTGTCCGCACCGCATAAAACCGGCTTCGATATCAGACACCGCCTGACGCCCTGTCGCGTCCACTGGTGGCAGTTCGATTGCTTCCGGTCGTTCAATCGGAATCGCAACATAGGCACGCTTACGGCCCTTGCTGTGATCCCTGTCGAGTTGTTGGTTGAGTTTGGTAACGGACTCCTTACGCCGTTTCTTCTCATGAATCACTGTCATCGGTTCTGGCATGTCGTACGCGTCAATCGGACGCCAGCCAGCAGGGATATTAACTTGCACGATCCCGTAGGATTTCGGGGCAGTTACCACGATGTACCACGCGTAAACGATTCCATGAGCAGACCGCCCTAACAACCGCCGATTCTGCCCCACCGCTGCATCCTTGGCAGCCTGCTTGTCCTTCACTTTCTGGAACGATCCAGGAAGGGATTTCCAGTTGAACGGCTCGTAATCACTGGGAACGTCCACCAGATAGATCGAACCGGGCTGGTGCTGTTTCGGGGCTGGATCTCCCGAAGGGACATTATGTCCTTTCGGAGAAACAAAGCCGTTTTTTGCCTGCTCAATCTGTGGGCCTGCATCCCCACCAGAAGACACTGATTCGGCCTCTGGCTGGTCACCTGTTGGAATCGGTCGCAGCTCATCCGGTCGGATCGAGTGAGCCACATAGGCCCGCATCACTTTGCCTTTATTGTTCTCCGCCCGGCTGAGTCGTTCGTTCAGATCGGCAATGACTCCCTTCCACTGCATCACCTGACCTCTCATCGTCATGAATGCTGGTGGCATGTCGTATTCCGAACGTGGAAAAAACGGTTCTTTCAGACTGACGCTGATTGACGCGCCGCCTGTGCTTTTTCGCAGCCTGATATACCATCGACTTACCCCACCATCTCTACTGGCGCGGATAATCGCACGATTCATGACCGCTACAACTTCCGCAGCCACTTCGCCGGATGGGTAATGATTGGCTCCCGGAGGTACGGTATGCCATGAATCAGGAGCGAAACTGGCAGGCACTGACACCAGATAGACGGGATACTCTGGCACCGTTTCAGGTGGAGTCATTCCAGACGGCAACGGCTCGCCGGTAATCACTGGGGCTGCTGCTTCCATTGCTGACGGCCAGTCGATAGCACGTTGGTGCAACTGTTCGGCCTGAGGGGAAGCGGGAGAAGAAACGCGAACGTGTGAGAACTTAGCATCCATGATTGATGCCTTTCCATGCGCGAATAGAGAACCGCGCATAAAAAAAGAGTGACCGCTCTCAAGTAGCGTTCCGAGGTGGTGTAATGCCACCTTGCGGGCCTTACGGCTTGCGCACACTACCCAAGAGCGGTCGCTCCTGTTTATTACAATTGATTTCGGAGAAAGTATTACATTGCCTTGCGGCTTTCGGACCTGCATTCTAACCACCCCAAAAACTTTTCACAAGTTCACTTTTTCCCGGTCAGATTTCAAAAACCCCTGTTTTTATAGGCTCTGCGTAAAGGTGGCAAATTTGCCACTTTTAAACCGTTGCCATTATCCACCGCCGCGCTATAGTAAAATGCCCTCGATAGGAAGCAGGCACTTGTCGAGTTCTATTTGTTTTTGCTTCGGGATTCCGCATAGTTCCGAAGTAACGCACCCACTCAATAACCGGCGTTTATTGGGTGGGTTTTCTTTTTTGTACCACTGGCCCGCATCAGGTCTAAAAAAATGCCCTCCCCTGGTCGCTTTTTACCCAAGGGAGGGCGCACGCAATTCACGCACCTACTATGTCGTAATGCCAGCCAGACGACGGAAGGCAGAATTCCGAGTGATCGCGTAATCAACCCGGTAAACCACTTTCAATACAACCTGGTCCTTGGCGAAGTAATTGCCAGCATCGCGGGAAATCTCGACTCTGAACGTGCCCTGCTTGATGCCGATCATCAGTTGAGTGAAGTCACCCATCAAAGCATAGGCAGTCGAAATGTTGCCGGTCTGCAGGCGCTGGATGCCTTCCAGGGAAGGAGGAGCACCGAGCCATGACTTGGCACTCGTCGAACCGTCGCCAGTCGTCAGAACGTCGCAGTCGCCCGCGATGGTCGGATTCAGGATATAGGCGTTTGGTTCCTCGTTTGCTGTCCGCAGCGCGATTGCCATGTTATGGAAGTCTTCCCATGCGATGGCCCCGACTGATCCAGTCTCGGAAATAGAACCCGTGGTAACGAGTCCGTCGTAGAACGGGTCAGTCGTACCGCTGATAATGAAGTTATCCATGTCTTCAGCAGCATCACGCACAACCGCATCTTGAATGACCTGTCCTGCATTGTAGGAATCCTCCAGCAGCTCAACCGTCATGGGGATCAAGACGGCCCGCTTTTGCAGTACCATCTGTTTTGAACCGAAGGAAACACTACCTTCAGGGATCGTCTCACCTTCACCAACCGAGGAGAACGTAGCGCCGGAATCAACCGTAGCAATCTGAGTCGTTCCATTAGGCAGATCGGCAAACCGGGCGCCACTGCGCGCCAGTACGGACGCATTGCGCACCCGGTCGATTACCATACGTTCCAGGGGATTCGGTACGAGATAGCCACCGCCGGCGTTGTCGGTCGTCATCTGCGCCGCTTTGATCTCGGGGCAGACTTCTTGACGTCCTGTCGCCAGTGCAACAATGTAGCGTCCGAAGGTGTCCGGCGCATATTGCTTGTCCCGGTTCCAGATCGCCAGTGACTGGCCTTTGGAATATACTGGGATCTCAGCGCCATTGACGTCTTTGATGATCTCTGGCTTGTGGCCTGATGTCATCGCAAGAGGATAACCGCCGCCTTCTCGCTCCTTCTCCAGGTCGATAACCTTCTGAGGATCGTGTGACCGGTCGCCTACATCGCTATCAAAATCGCGGAGCTTCTCGAGCCGGTCGAGTTCGCCTCCATGCTTTTCAATTTCCTTCATGAGTTTATCGGCTTCCCGTTCTTCCGATGATGTCAGATCGCGGTTCTCACTTTCTGCCAGTGAGAGAATCGCATTGACTGAGTTAGTGGCTGAGTTCATCGCCTTTTCGGCCTTCTTGAACCGTTCGCCGTATTTCTCGCAGTTGTGATATTTCGAGTAGTCGTATTTTTTCAACATGCTTTGCACCTTTATGTTTTTGGTGAAGGCATGAAACGACACGCCTTCACAGTTATGTGAATTTTGGCGTGCCGCTGATGAGTTGCACTGATGAATTTGTTGTATCGGGCCGCTTATGAGTTGCCCGGTTTGCGTGGTGGCAAATTTGCCACCGAGTTAGCAGGGAGTTACCCTACCTTAGTTTCAATCTGCTTCTGATTCAGGAAGTTTTCAACGGTCGCCCGCTTCCACCGCCTGGTTTTGTGGCTTAGTTTGATCGGCCTCGGGAACTTGCCCTTGTTCGACCACATAAGCAGAGTTTCAGGAGTGACCGCCAGCTCTCGCGCGAGTTCCTTCGTGTCGATGTATTCAGATTTCTTTTCCATGAGTGTATTCCCGTTATTTCGAGTGTTCTCGTTACATGAATCATAATTGCAATTCATAATGCTTCAAGTGCGTTTCGGTCTACAATGGCAGCCTCAAGCCGCTTTGCTTTTATCCTCTGACGCCATCCACCGCATGAAACCATGCAAGGTCAATGCCAACCCGAAGCAGCGAATATATTCAACTATTTTTGGATAATCTTTTGCCATGACGTGCAGACGGTCTAGGCCTGTGACTGCACTAAGCATGTCGTCTGAAGTCCACTTATTCCAGAACGGGTCCTGCACGCTGCAGGCGTCCTCCAGGTTAGTTTGAATCTGTCTCTCCCGGTAAAGCAAAGCCCGCTCCAGGTACTCAACCAGCTTTGGATGCCTTGCCCTGAAATGCTGATCGTGGCAAGTGCTGAATAGCAACCGCAGTTCATCTTGGTCTAATGCCAAGAATGATAATGCGAATTGGTTTTCAATCGGATTCTCAGATTCGCGCATGTCCCACATAGTTCATTCTCCTTGGTTTAGTTGTTGAAGTCTCGCAAAATACGTTCCAGGTCAGACGGCCCATCGTCGTCCGGCTTCCTGATGTTCAACCCGGTTCGACTCGATGGAGTCAGACCAAACTGACGCATCAGATCAAGCGTTTCCTTGAAGTGTCTGCTGCGATGTTTTGCCGCTGGATGTTCAACCCGGCGCTGATTCCCTTTGTTGTCCGTCAGAGTGATCAGAAAGCCCTCTCTGCGGATCTTGTCGCATGATTCGATATAAAGCCCATACGACTCACAAAGCAGCCTGAGCGCCACACTGTCAGCCTCACAATACACGCCCATGCTCTCCAGCACCGGCGCCAGCGCATCCCACATATCGCCAGCAGCGCCCGTCAGATCGTCCGGCTTTACTGGCTTTGTTGGGTCCGGTTCTGGTCCCTGATGCCTGCAGGGTTGATATGTGCCCTGTCGTTTGTGCTGTTCGATTGGCTTCCTATGTCTTCCCATCCTTGCCTCCTTGAGTTGAAAATAACGCACGCAAAAAAAGTCGATGCGGTGTGTGGTTCAGAGGAATTACCCTCCAGAGATTTTTATCCCCCTCCCCCTCAATCAATCCGGGGGGAAGATGTCGTTCAGCTCGTCAAACAGTTCAGAGCTTTCAGTCTCGTCATACACAATCTCACCCTCACTCTCACACACACTCATACAACCACCCTTACGGGTGTTTTGTGTGTGTGTGATCGTGTCCAGAGTGTCAGTAGTTTTCACCAGTGAATTACCGAATGAACTACTGAATTTATAACCATCATATTCTTGGTTGTTTGAAGCCATTACTCTGCACTGCTCAACGATGCCATCAGACACCATCGCAAACAAAGCCTGCTCAATATTGCTGTGAGTCAAACCAGTACCTTCCTTGATTTTGGTTTTCGTGTTCGGGCCTGACTGTCTGAGGAAGTCCGTCACTCGCTTGATGTAGCCTTTCAGCTTGGCATCCTTTGTCCTGTCCTTCTGCTGCTCCTGTGCGCTGCGTGTCTGAGCGCGAGCCTCTTCTGCCGGTATCACATCAACCTCCCACCGTCGCCCCTGTGGATCATTCTGTGAGCCTTCTTCAATGTTGAGACCGAAGGCAGCAGAGTGACCGGCTGAACCACCCGCAGTAAACCAGAGCTTATGAGAACCCGGCTGATCGCCGTCATACGCTTCACGGCGTCCGATCAAGATCCACTGTCGCATCCACTGAGGAACGCCAGAGTATGCGATGTCTTCCATCCGTGGCTCTGCGTTGTCCTTCTGCCCTGTGTTTTTCCTGGTGTGATGAATCAGCACCACTGTGCAACCTGTATCCTGTCCGAGTTTTGTCAGTGGTTTCAGCTTCTCACCGACTACAAACAGGTTACCGGCATCGTTTCCGAGATTCGCAGTCAGATAAAACGGGTCGATGATCAGAACGTCAATTTCTCTCTCTTCGATGAATTGCTGAATCTGCTCAAGGTCAGATTTACTGTCCAATGATGGAACGTCGAAGCAGTAAAACAGGTTCTCAATCGAACCGGGATCAATGCCCTTACTCTTGGCGACTCGCGTATTATTGTCTTTAAGCACTGGTTCCCCTGATTCGCAGGAGAAGAAAGCAACATTACAACGCTCATTGACTTTGAACCGGTCGAGGAATCGCGTTCCAGTCGCCAGACTGATTGCCAGATCGGAAGCCGTATTGGTTTTACAGGTCTTCTGACCGCCAGCCATCAGCCCCGGTTGCCCCTTTGCTAGAATATGGTCAATGTGATATTCCAAGGTACAATCTGAGGCATTGAGTTCTGCCGCCGATAGCCAGTTGAATTCCTTCAATGGTTCGGGTTCAAACTCTTCAATCTCAGCCATTGCGCCCCGGTCTGGCGTGTATCGGGCAGCACTCCGCGCGATGTCCTCAATGGCACTCTCTGTGCCTGGTTCATCGCATCGCTGCAGATTCATCACCTGTAACGCTGCGTTAATCTCATTGAAGGAAAGCCCCCATCGCCGCATCTTACAGCCATACTTGAAAAGCGTATTGTGCTGGATGCCCTTGTGGATCTTTTCATCTTCCAGAGTCAACGGGATTTCATTCACTACCTGTAAGCCCTGTATGATCCATTCCGGCACTGTGGGCAGCTCATCGCGTGAATCCAGCTCATGACCGGGAAGCCACTTGTAAGGCTTGCCATCGACCACCGAAGGGGCAGCGACTATGTAACCACCGTCAGCCCTGGTATCGACGTGATCGGCCAGCCTGCCCGCTGTGTTGCGTAGTGGCTCGCCATTCTGCCGAAAGACATAGTGACGACCACCGCGCGGAGTCTGTGAGACTGGAGAACCAGCCAGCGCATCGAGTCTGCCGTTATCGGACAACCAAGCATGATCAGCACCGTCGATGTCAACGACACACAAGCCATCGGTAACAACGCCGATATTTGCATCAGGCTTTGCAGTCCACCATTCGCAAATCTGGTCTTCGTCTGTGCTGGCATCCTTGCAACCGTTGGGCGCCAGATCGCCCGCGGGACGCTTCCCCCCGATGATCAGGGGGAAGACGGGGAAGCCCTTAGCAGCGTAATCAAGCGCCGCCTGCAGCATGTGATTTTGATTCACCATTCGCGCGGCCCCTTTCCGAGTTGATCGGCAAGGTAACGGGGCCACTTACTGACGCCGTCCTTTTCTAGTCGCTCATCGTCTATCAGGTGACCAGTCTGCTCCAATACCGCCGCCTGCAGCTTGCGATAGTTGAGCTTCTGCTCTGTGCTTACCGTAACGTCAACCGGCTTTTCGATGTAAGCGGGTCCATCTTCCAAACCGATCAACAATGTTAGTTTGAAGCGGTTGGATTCCTCCTGGTGGGATTCCATCACACGGAACCACCGCCGAAATACCCGCCTTGACTCTGTATTTCCATCTGTCATAATGATCTCAATCCTTTCTGTTGTCGCTAACAGGAACACAAGAACGGCTGCGAGTGATTGCCCTCACTCGTGGCCGTTTACCACTTCTGCACTGTCCGCTTTGGCCTGCATGTCCAGATAGGACAACCAGTCGCGCCCGAGGACATACCCGCGATTGTGCCGATAGATTACCCGCAGCCCCTTCCGGCGTGCTGTTCGCATCGCATCGCGTTTCAGCCCGGTCCGCTTCATTAGCTCTTCAAGCGTGTAACAGGAATCAATAGAGATTTCGCCGCAAACAGACATCATGTTTCCCCTTGTCTTGAGTAGTCTCAGTGTCGGAGTACCGTTGCTCTCGACAGGGAAATATTACGGCGTGTGCGACGTAGAAAAAACATGGACTCAGACCGGTTAAGGGAGTCCATGTTTTGCAATCAGAGAATAACGAGGAATAAGGGGACAATAGCCGAAAATGACTGCAGAATAACCAGTAATAAAACTTTGGTGTTTTTCAAAGTTTTTTCTCGGTCCATGTTTCAGGCCATGTTTCTATTTAATGGACTTCTTCGGCCTGCCGCCTGTTTTCTTCCTCTTGACGTAGTTGTTTCCCCTGAGCACTCTGTACCTCTTCCTGAAGGCATCAGCGGGGTCCTTACTGTCATTTATACTGGTTTCAATGCCGGAATTCTTGCACTCTTCCAGGAATACGGATAAGCATTCAGGCCAACTAAGACCGCCTTCGTCACGTTCCGCGATTTCGATGGTTAATTCGTCTTCGCGTTTCTTCTGTCGGTCTTCTCCCTCAATCATTCCCCGCTGTTTATCATCAGCAACGAAATGTATGTGATTTAAGAATCTGACCGAGAGATTATCCAGCATTCTGACAATAGAAATCAACTCATCATCACAAAGCCCTGATTCAATATTTTCGCCACCAATCATCCTTCCCAGTTTTTCGCCTGCAAGCAGTGATCGCAGTCTAGGAATTAGGTGTATCAGCGGATCTGTGATTATGGATGTGTTGGTGTCGCAATATGCTGTAATCGCAGCAACGGTCAGCTCGACCGAGTCGAGATATTCGGTGTTGTGCTTAGTTAGGTCCACACTAGGATCATCGAAACCGTCTTCGCTCACATCGTAAGCAATTTCAGTAAGCCTTCGAAAGGCATCACCAGCAACATTAAAAATCTCAGCATAGTCACGGTTGAAAAAACACCGTAACTCGTTCTGGTTCCTGTCAGCGTCCCAGATTTTCATAGTCTCGCCCTCCCGAGCGAATCCAAAAGTAAAACGGGGAAGCCGGATGGATGGTCCGGTTTTCGGGATCAAACCTATCCCCGTTTGTATCGTTTCAGGGTGTTAGCCAGAGTGTTAGCTAGCACTGCCTCCGCCGCCCATACCGACGACAATCCGACTCTCAACAAACATTGTAAAACCAACTGCAAAACAATCAATCCGACAATGAACCGACTCTGCCCCGACGTTGTAGAATCTCTCTTAATCAGTAGGTTCTAGGTTCGATTCCTAGCGGGGGCACTTCAAAAGCCGTAACTCACACTGGGTTACGGCTTTTTTGCTTCACTGACTTAGTTTCTGACAGGGCAGACAATGAAAGATAATTCCGAGGCGATCGTTCTTGAGGCAATCAATCGCATGAAATCCCGGTCTGTGGTCTTTGAGCCAGGTCTGACGGATCTGGAGATAGAAAACATAGAGCAGCGGTTTGGTTTCCGATTCCCTCCCGACTTACGTGTGCTGTTGCAATCAGCTTTACCAGTAGGAATCGCATCAAAAGACAAATGAGGTACGTTTCCCAATTGGCGGGAAGATAATGTCGAACAATTGGAAGCCCGACTCAACTGGCCTTGGGAAGGCATGGTATTCGATATTAAGAATAATGATTTCTGGTTGGATGAATGGGGGACAAAACCTAAAAATATAAAGGAAGCAATTGAGATCGCTCGTATAGAAGTAGAAAAGGCACCGACCTTGATCCCACTGTACTCTCATCGCTATTTACCTGAGCGACCGTTTGAAGCTGGAAACCCTGTGTTCTCTGTTTATCAGACCGATATTATTTATTACGGCCAGAATTTATGGGACTACCTGGTACAGGAATTCGGAAAACACGAAGAGCGATGGTATGCATGCGAAAGCGACTCTGATTTCAGTTGGGATGAATGCGATTCCGTTTATAAGCAGATCCCATTTTGGAGCGATTTGGTTTATTGAGAAATGATCGGTAGGATCCACAGAAGGCAGTCTTCCCCTTTTAGCGTGTAACAGGAATCATGTGAAAATAAAAGGGTCAGTGAAAATAAAAGGGTCAGGACTCTTAAAAAAGAGACCAGACCCCTTTGTCTTTCTCCAAAAACCGCGTTATCGACCGCTCCCATTCATGGCATGGTTAGCGGGCGTGCGTTTTCGGCCTCGAATCGCCAACATCTTTTTCGACCAGTTGCGTCAATTTGTCAACAAGCCGTTTTCGGTTTGGGCCATCCTTGGGTTCATTGCGGCAGCCGTCGACCAATGGATTTAATTCGTCGCGGACGTCGTACAGATTCAAAAGGCTGTAAGCAGCCCGACCGGTGAAATGTTCTGAATCGCGGACGACCGAAAGCAGATGATTGACCGCATCATTATGATACCGTTCTGATTCGAGGAGTTGATCGGCCGCATCCAGCGCATCCCAAAACAGACCATTTGTCATTGCCGCGTGATAGGCATCTTCGGATTCGGCAATCTTGCCTTGTTTGAGATACCAACGAGCCGCAACGAGTTTTGCTTCGGATGTGGGTGACGCGAGGATAAGATCCAGCAGTTTCTGGCGATAGTCGGGTGACAATGATTCTTGATTTCGGCGCGAGACCCAAATCCGCACTTCGGGCCACGGGACAGTATCGACGTTTTGACTCGCGAATTGGGAGTATTCAGTTGATTGATTGGTGATAAGCATCCATGCCAGTTGGAAACGCAAGCCTGATTCAAGGTTGCTTTTGTATGCGGCGAACAAATCGATGTCGAGTTCTTCCGCTCGATCATGTGCGGCATTGCCTTGTTCCTCGCGTGGCATGCTGATCATTGAAGTGCTGAAGCCGACAAGATGCAGATCTCGCAGGAATTGGGCCTTGCGGTATTCAGCATATGCGTACCAACCGAGGAAACACGCGACGGCGGCGAGCAGTGGAACGATGATGAGCAGTCGTCTTCGGTGGTGAATCATGAGAGGACTTTGGTCAGGAGAATAAAAGGGTCAGGACTCTTAAAAAAGAGACCAGACCCTTTTATCTTTCCTATGAAGTAAGAGCTGACATGTTTTTCAAGAAGTAAAGAAAACATCAGGCATCACACAAATTCAATTTCCCCAAACACGAACTCCCGAAAGTTGTCTTCGTGGATCAATACACAGTTCGTGCTTTCCGCCAGCTCAATGGCGCTTGCCGTGAATTTACTGTTGGTAACTACGGCACAGGCATGGCAGTTGTAATGCCGCATGCCGGTGAAGGCCTGCTGGATGGCGGAGTTGCTGACGCTGTGAAAGTAGCCTTTGACCTGCACCGCAATTCTGCGGCCTGCTTTTTCCACAATTAAGTCGACTCCCTGGTCACCCGTGGTATTGGTAGTCTGCGTCTGGTAACCCAGCAGCTGAAAAACACGCTCCAGGTACTGCTCGAATTCAACGCTTCGCATCGCACGCCAGTTCTCGTTGAATAACTGCTGGCACTGATATCTGGCTGAGGAAATTCGTTCCCGTTCTTTATTTTGGGCGACTAAGTTCGCATTCAGTACCAGTTCCTGTTCCAGCCCCTGTTGCAACTCCCCGATACGGGTTTCCGTCTGAGTCGCTTTCCTGGAGAGTTGAGCCAGCTCGTTTTTCGTCTGCTCCATAAGCTGCGGAAGCTCAGCGTCGGAAGGATACTTTGACAGCGCCAGGAGAGCCACGAAAGAAATAACAATCATCAGAACGGCAACCACCACACTCACAGGTCGAGACCCCATCACCAGATCAATCAAGATGAGTGTCACCAGTCCCAGTACAGGCGGAACGACGACCCAGGCGCCAGGCTCCCAGATGTGATACTGTTTCAGGCTGGCTCGATAGGTGCGGGTAGAATTGAAGTATGAAGTCTTCAGTCGGAGCGATTTCACTTTTGAGGTGAGTTCCTTAAGCCGACTTCGCTCCTGTTTGAGTTCATGATGAAAAAAGCGTAATCGCTCTTCAGATTGTTCCAAGGCTTCCTTGAGGGGGATACGTTCTGACTGAGCGGGAGGTAAGGTTGTGTTATGCATGTGCGACTGAGCCCGAGATCGAAAAGCAGGTTATTGGCGAGCGTAATAACTCAGGGCGCATCACCGCAGAATCGGTTTCACACATTCTTCACAGTCACGGTAAATGGCCCTGTATTACCTTAAATATAGTAGAGATTGTGTCCAAATGTGATTGTGTTTGCAAGTGTATAATACAATCGCAGTTTCCAGTTGAAATCAGCCCTTTCCTGATGGTTTCAAATGGCCAGGATCATAACTTCAAACTGGTAACCCGCCTCTCGCAGACATACAGTGGAGTATGCACTGAACCGATCGTACTCAAACCCACAGGACCAGCCTCATGTCCCCCCAGCCACCCTCAGAACCACGAATTCGCTTTCTCACACTCGTCCCCATCCTGGCGGTGCTGATCGCGCTGGGCTTTGTCTGGTACGCGCGGAACAACGCACCCCGCGTCGCCGCCGGTCAGCTCATTCGTGAGACCGGCGTCTATACCGCACCCGGGGGGACCGCCGTGCTGACACTCCGTAAGTTGGAAGGTCAGGATCGGATCAGCGTAGACGTCTCCGCCCATCCCGGCACCCCCGAGGCTTCGAGTGCCAGCTGGGAGATTGACGGCACACAGCCCTGGCTGTTTACCTTCGATGCCGACGACAAACTCTGGGGCTATTCCCCCGACCAGGGACCGCACAGCGTAGGAACGACGCCGGCCGCGAACGCGTTTACCAGCATCGGCATTCACGGCGGCTGGGCCGGCATCCCCGAACCCCTCCTGCAGGCACTGCCAGCCGAATCACGCGACGTCTATCACGAATGGCGCGCCAGTCAGGATACCGCTGCCCCGTAACCGGTTGCTGATGCTTCACTGGATTGCACGTCAATCGTCATTGCTCTCCGTGTCTCCACCGTATACCATGACTGGAAACTCTCTATCGGGTAGCACACGCCGCCCGCAAGGAACCACATGATTTCGGAAAGTGAAAAACCGGGCTGCGGTTGCAGTTCAATGCTTCTCGGCTGTGCTGGCCTCTGTGTCGTCGGCCTGGTGCTGGTGATGCTTTTACTCAAACTGAGCAGCGATGAGGAAGCCAACAGCAAACAGGAGTCCGGAAGCGTTGAAAATGAGTTTCCCGCGGGCACCTTGGAACGGCTTCGATTTGAAGTACAACAGGCGCTGAGTAGCGTTAAGGCGGGCAAGGTTACGCTCGAGAATGGCGAACTGAAAATCGTTATTACTGGAAATGATGTCTCACGAGCCGACCCCACAGAGGTCGATTTCCAGATTGAAAACTCCCGTGTCCTGAAAGGGATCCATGAATCCGGCTTTAATGAGTTTTCAACTGTTAAACTCATTTCATTTGTCCCGATATTCGATAAGTTCGGCAATGAGAAACTATTGAACGTTTCAACGATGGTTTTTGATAAAACCACGCTGGACCGGATCAATTGGGAGAACTTCCGGCATGTCGATCTCACTTCAATTGCCTCGGATTACTCATTTCATGAAGTGGTCAATCGGTCTGAGTGATCAAACTGAGTATGTCCTGACTGTCGGATCTGCCAACCGAATCACGCGACGTCTATAAAGAGTGGCGCGCCGGTCAGGATACCGCTACCCCGTAACCCATCACCGGCGATTGATAAGTCAATCCTGTCCCGCTTTAGCCGTCGTCAGGCTTGGGTCTCTCCCCGCGGATCGAGTACAATGCCCCTTGCCACTTTTGAATTCTGATGACCGCCAACACAGAATAGCGCCGCGCATGTATGAGACTGTTACACTGGGATATCGCCTGCGACGCGATATGACCGCCAGCCTGGTGATTTCCTCGCCGCCCTGCCCCTTTGTCTGGGTATTGCTCTCGCCTCGAATGCCCCCCTGATTTCCGGACTGATCTCGGGCATCATCGGCGGAATCGTGGTCGGCTCACTGAGTCATTCGCAGACCAGCGTCAGTGGACCGGCGGCGGGACTGACAGCGGTCGTCGCCACACAGATCGCCCTGCTCGGCTCCTTCGAAGCCTTTCTGCTGGCGGTCGCCCTCGGAGGATTGTTGCAGGTGATCGCCGGTCTCTGTCGTGCCGGCTTCATCTCGATGTTCATTCCCTCCGGCGTCGTGAAAGGTATGCTGACCGGGATCGGCCTGCTGCTGATCCTCAAACAGCTGCCTTACCTGATCGGTCATGACGGTCTGCAGACAAACGGCTCACTGAGCGCTGCACCACAAAACCTGGGACTCTATCAGAGCCTGGTCTCGCTCTCCGACCTCGACTGGCACGCCGGCGCGACTGTGATTGGGCTCCTCTCAGTGCTACAACTGATTCTCTGGGATCGTATTCCCGTCCTTAAACGGTCCGCCATTCCCGGCCCGCTGATCTCTGTCGTCCTGGGAGTCGCCATCAGCCAGCTCTGGTTCAGTGGACTGGGCGCCGCCTGGCGGATTCCCAACCCGCAACTGGTTCAGGTACCGGTCTTCAACAGCCCCGCGGAATACGGAGCCATCCTCGTCTTCCCTGACTTTTCGCTGCTCACCGATAGCAAGGTCTACATCGCGGCACTCACGATCGCGATTGTCGCCTCACTGGAGACACTGCTCAACCTGGAAGCCGTGGACCGCCTCGATCCCCAGCAGCGGCACTCCCCCCGCAGCCGGGAACTGTTCGCCCAGGGGGTCGGTAATATCACCGCGGGGCTGACCGGCGGGCTCCCCGTGACATCGGTCATCGTCCGCAGTTCGTTGAACATCAACTCGGGCGGCCAGACGAAACTCTCGGCGATCCTGAACGGCGGCCTGCTGCTGGGATGTTTCCTGCTGATTCCCCAGGTGTTGAACCTGATTCCGCTCGCCTGCCTGGCCGGAATTCTACTGGTCACCGGCTACAAGCTGGCCAGCCCGGCACTCATCCGACAGATGTACCAGGCCGGCCGCTATCAGTTCATCCCCTACTCCTGCACCGCCTTCTTCATCGTGGTGACCGATATCCTCACCGGTATCCTGCTGGGCCTGGCAACCAGTATCAGCTTCATCCTCTACAGCAACATGCGTTGCCCGCTGCACCGCGTGCTTGAGAAACATGTCGGCGGCGATGTGCTACGCATCGAACTCGCGAACCAGGTCAGCTTCTTCAACCGGGCCGCCATCGAACGCGCACTGCTCGAAGTCCCCCGCGACGGCTTCGTAGTCATCGATGGTCGCAAAACCGACTTTATCGACCCGGACGTCCTCAGCCTGTTACGCGATTTCCAGAACATCACGGCCCCCGCGCGGGGCATCCGTGTGAGCCTCCAGGGGTTCCGCGAACGCTACGACCCGGCTGGTGAAATTCAAACGATCGATTATTCCCAGACGGAACTCCGTGGCCAGCTCACTCCCGATGATGTCTTACGCCTGCTGATGGAAGGCAATCAGCGATTCCGCGCCGGTGTGCTTACCCGCGGAGAATCGCGACAGAATTCGCCGGGGGAACCTTACGCCCAGAATTCCTGCGTGACCATCCTGAGTTGTATCGACTGCTATATGCCGGTGGAATCCATCTTCGATCTGCGGCCCGACAACATCTTCAGTGTGCAGGTCGCCGGCAACGTAATCGATACCGAAGTCGTGAATAACCTCGAATACGGCTGCATCCTCTCCGGCACCCCGCTGCTACTGGTTCTAGGGCACACCCGCTGTGGCGCCATCCGGGCTTCGCTGGAACAGCAGCAACCCGGGCTCCCGGAAGACAGAGGCAATAACCGGCACCTGAATCAGGTCGTCAATCTGATATCAGAGTCGATTCAGGACGAGACTGACAGCGAGAAACAGACAGATTCCCGGAGCAGAATTCACTCTCCTCCACGCAGGTCAGTCACCGGAATGTCCTGCGGGCCGTTGCAGCCATCCTGGCCTCCAGCGACCAGATCCGCGAACGCGTCCAGGCCGGCACGCTGGGAGTCGTCGGAGCCGTCTACCACGACGACACCGGCGTTGTCGAACTACTGAAGGAAGAACTTCCCCAGGGCTGATATCACCAGTCCCTTTCAGCAGGCAAAGCATTTGACCACGAGCCGCTTCCCTCTGTTATACTGGAGGAAACAAACCCGATAAACTCTGTTTGTGCCGTAAAACCATGAGCAATCACCCCGCGTGGATATTAATTGGAGCCGGATTATTCATCGCCGCCATTGGTCTGTTCTGGCTGCTCGGACCCTCGCTGCCCTGGATCGGAAAACTGCCCGGCGATATCGCGGTTGAACGGGAAAACGTGCGCTTCTATTTTCCCTTGACGACCTGCATCCTGCTCAGCTTATTGCTGACGGGAATCGTGTGGGTGATCCGCTTCTTCTCGAAGTGAAGTATCACTCTCGGGAGCAGGTCTGTGACGCGGACGGCGTCGCTCGTCGTCTTCCAGCATGCGGAGCGCCGGCGTGTCGAGGTCATCGTATTGACCACGTGACACCGTCCAGACGAACGCGATGACAGCCGCCAGGGCAAGCAGAATGGCAACCGGGAGTGCGATATACAATACGCTCATGCATGCGTCTCCCGGAAAGAACGGTTCATGAACGATAGAACCAGCACCGTCAACGAACTGATGGGCATCAGCACCGCCGCGATCAGCGGATTGATCAATCCCCCCAGCGCCAAACCCGCAGCCAGTAGATTATAGGCCAGAGAGATCAAGAGGTTCCTTATGATAACCTGGTTCGTCATCCGGGCACCATCGATCAACTCCCGCAGCGGACTCAAGCCGGGACGATTAGATAAACGTCAGCGACCTGCAGGCTGGCTTCGGCTCCTCCATGGACGGCAATTCCGACCGAAGCAGCTGCCAGGGCAGCGCTATCGTTGACGCCATCTCCCACCATGACGGTCAGTCCCTCTGGTGTGGACTGCTGAATGATCTGCAGCTTCTCTTCCGGCAGAACGCCTGCATGTACAAACTCAGGATTGATGTCGAGCTGCCGGGCGATCGGATTCACAATCTCCTCATGGTCGCCCGAGAGAATCCCGATCGACCAGCCGGCCGCCTTCAGGTGATCCAGCGTGGCACGCGAATCGGGGCGCAAGCTGTCGCCGATGCCACAGACCGCCTCCAGTTTCCATCGACGGCAATCAACACGGTTGTCAGTCCCTGGCTGCGACAGTCAGCAATACTCTGCTGATACGCTGGGGAAATGAGACAACCTTCCGAAGTCACTAACGCCTCGGTACCAATCAGCAGCTGATGCCCGTTCACAGTACCGCTGATCCCCTGCCCGGACTCGCCTGCACATCTTTCAGGCATCGGTAGATCACTCAACGCACCTCCGGTCTGCTGTTCAATATAGCCCAGTATCGCCGTCGCGATCGGGTGGACAACCTGCTTTCCAACGCAGCGATCTCGCGGAACCGGCTCTGATCTCCCTGCCAGACCTGAACCTGCATTTTACCGGTAGTCAGCGTCCCCGTTTTATCCAGCCACAGAATCCCGGGTCGGGCCAGTTTTTCGACCGCGTCTCCGGAATTGATCAGAATGAAACGTTTCGCTGCTTTCCCCTGCGCGACAGCCAGCGCGAGTGGAGTCGCCAGTCCCAGGGCACACGGACAGGTGACAATCAACAGAGAGATCGCATTCGCGACGGCAACTTTCGCCCCGCTCGACCACCAGAGTCCCAGGCAGAGGAGCGACAACAGGATGACCGTGATCACGAACACGCCGGCAATCCGGTTGGCAAGTTCGATCAGCGGGAGTTGGAACTGACACCCAGTTCCACCAGGTTCATTAGACGTCCAATCCGAGTCTGTTCGCCTACGGACTGAACCTGCATCCGCAAGGGAGAAGTCAGGTTGAGCGTGCCCGCGGTTACCTCTCCGCCGGTCAGCACTCTGCGGGGCCGCGACTCCCCGGTCAGGATCGATTCATCAACTGACGAGTCGCCGGAGAGAATGACGCCGTCTGCCGGAATCACATCACCAGCGCGACCTCCACTTGGTCTTCCACCTGCAGAACTTCAATGGGTACTGTCAGCACCTCTGTCCCAGTGACAAGGCGTGCATGGCGAGGCGTGATGTTTTTCAGGAGCGAGAGCTGGCTCAACGCATGGTGTTGCTGGCGGAATTGAATGTAGCGGCCAACCAGCAGCAGAAAGATCAACACGGTCAGTGAGTCGAAATAATCTCTCCTCTACCCCGGATCGAATTCACCAGCCCCGCGATCCCTCCGATAGTGATGCCCAGGGCGACCGGCAAATCAATGTGCGGAACCCGCGTCTTGAGTGCGAGCAGAGCGCCTTTGAAAAAGATCTGCCCGGGCCAGAAGATTGAAACCAGTGCCAGACCGGCGCTCGTCCAGCGAAACAGGTTCAAGTGTTCGGCTGACATGCCGGTAAACATACCAGCGTAAAGGGCGAATGCGATCAGCATCACATTCCCGGCACAGGCTCCAGCGATCCCCAGACGAATCAGGTGTTTCCGGTTTTCCAGGCGATAGAGTCGCTCGGTTTCGTTGGGTTGAGCCGGGTGCGGACGGTAGCCTAGCCGATCCAGTGTGCGGGCGATTTCGGAGATCGCGACGGCGTCCGGATTCCAGAAACAGTCCAGTGTCGCGGTGGTGAGATTCACCCGGGCATTGATCACGCCAGGCAGAAACTCGGGGAGTTTTTCAATCACAAACACGCAGGAGGCGCAATGAATGCCCTCCAGGTGCAGTCGAATGCGATTCAGACCGGAATCCAATTGGTGGGCGTAAAGCTCCAGGAACCGGGGGTGGTCCATCTCCTCGTAAGTCAGCTCCGAAGGCCCGCTGTTTTGGCATCCGCAATTTCCTCCAGCAGACGCGGATCCATGTCTGCAGTATCGCATAGGCGACTTCACATCCCGCGCAGCAGAATTCCGGTCCGGAGCTGTGTTGACGCGATGTGGGGATTGGCAGATCACAGTGAATGCAGGTGCCCTGCCCGCTCGACTGAGCTGTTTCGCCTCCGTCGATCTCATCGATCACCGGCGCGCGTTCAGGTTGGGATCGGGGCTGTTATCGGAATCACCTCGGAGGCAACAGGGGAGCGGCTGCTCTTTGAGCTGCTCTAATTGTTCAGTCTGAGAAGGCGCTTCCAACTGTTTGTGGAGCGCTCCCATGTCAGCCTGCGCCCGCACACCCATCGTAAAGATGCCACTGACAATCAACAGGCTGGCGATTAATGTGTTGCCCAGGGTGTTCCATTTTCGTGGAAACCAGCGACTGGCCAGACTGGCGAGCGAGAGCGCCGGAATGGTTCCCAGCCAGAAGGCGATCATGGTCAGTCCACCGAATAGCGGTGTACGGGCACTGACCGCCAGCAGCAGAAATGCGTATAACCAGCCACAGGGGAGGCAGGCCGTCACTAAGCCGATGGACAGTGGTCGTAATCCGTGCGGCAGTTGATGCACGCGTTTGACGAACTTCGCAAACACCCTGCCCACGCGCGCCGTACCAAAGTGGGGAATACTGCCGGTACGGTAGATAGTCACTAGAGAAAACAGACCAAATAGAATCATGCCGGCACCGGTTACCACCGCCGCCGCCTGCTGTAGACCAGCCAGTTGACCGCCCGATTCCATCAGCCAGCCCAGGCTGCCTGCCGCGAGGCCCAGTAGTGTATATCCCAGCAACCGGCCGCCATGATAGCAGCTTTCGTAAATCAGGGACGAATGCGAGCCTGATTCAGAAGAGCGATTCGTCGCCAGCAGCATCAATGGTCCACACATGCCGATACAATGTCCGCTGCCGGCTATGCTGGCGACGAAGATGGTCGCCAGGAGTGGAATGATGGTCTGCAGGTCTGACATGTTTTGTCCCGCACTTCGGTTAAAGTTGGTGATTGCTTGCGTTGTTGGCAGGTGTCGTCGCTACGGCTTGAAATTCTCCCGATTCTTTCAGACGAAACTGTTTCTTCTCCTGGAAATGACGAGTATCCCCGGCGGTCTTCAATGAGAGTTCCACAGTCCGGAACGCTGGAGCGGCGCGACGGCTGTGTAGTTGCCGGGCCCCTGTTCTTTGAAATGGAGCTTGAAGACGTCGCCGCCTCGTGCGTGGTGAAAAATCTCTCCACTCAATTGACAGCCGCTGACCGGCTTGCCATCTGGACCTGCCAACTGAATGGTCAGCAGCCGTTCGCCCATCAGCCCCTGCGGTTTACCCAGATCGAGGCGCGTCGTCCAGCCCAGGGCATCACTGGCTGCCTGGCGTTCCCGCTGTTGATCCCAGGAGATTGCCTGTTCGTAGTATCCTTCGACAATCACATTCGAAGGATCACTGGTCGCGAGGAACACGGCAACCCCCGAGAGCACGATCTGCAGACCGAGGAAGCCCAGGATAACGCCTCCCCACTTCCAGCGGGCCAGGGTTTCTGCGGATTCGTCATTCTCAATGTTTTCGGGTTCGTTGGTTACGGGCCGAGAATCTGACATGTGACCCTCCTTTCATCTGCCTGGTTTGTGACTGAATCGAGAGTTCAACTTCCCGCAAGCCTGCGACAAACGATTTGCGCGGCGCCGATACCAGCATGGGGATCGTTTTGGTCTCTCGTGCTTTGAGCTGGGGAGAGCCGATCAGTTCCATGGTGACATCGGGGGCGTCGAGTACCTTGATTGTGTATTCATCCGGCTGATCCGTACGGTTGACCAGCTTCAACTGCAGGTTGTTTTCAACCTGATCATCTTCGGTCACGATAAACGGATTGCCATAATTACGCATGATCGTGATATCGAACGATTTCTTATTCAGCAATGTGATAGTAAACGCAGAGACCGACAACAGCAGCAGTAAAGGATAGATGATTACACGTGGCCGCAGTTTCTTCGTTGGCTGGCCATCGATTTCATCCTGGCAGGAATAGCGGACCAGGCCCAGCGGGCGATCAACTTTGACCATGATTTCATCACAGGCATCCATACACTGCGTGCAGTGCAGACATTCCATCTGCAGTCCATCGCGAATATCAATGCCGGTAGGACAGGCCTGCACACACTGACCACAGTCGATACAGTCCCCCTTGGGTGTCGGATCCGTTTTGCTGATCTTACCTCGAGGTTCTCCCCGCTGGGGATCGTAACTGACAATCAACGAACGTCGGTCCAGCAGCACCGATTGAAAACGTCCATAGGGACAGGCGATGGTGCAGAGCTGTTCCCGGAAAAACGAGAAGTTGAACATCATCAGCACGACGGTGGCTGTCATCACCAGGAACCCGGTCGGATGTGTGAATGGCGACTGTCGTACCCAGTGCTGCAACTCACTCACACTGACGAAATAAGCCAGGAACGTATGCGCTAATATCATGGAGATAATCAGGTACGCGCCATACATCATGACACGCCGAATCAGCGGGACCGATTTCCGGGGTTTGCCGCCATGACCGGTGGTGCCACAGAATAGACGTTCGATGGGACGGTAAACGAATTCCAGGTAAATTGTCTGGGGACAGGCCCAGCCGCACCACACCGGCCAAACAGTGCCGTCAACAGAAAGATCGACAGGAAGACCGAGATCATGAAAAAGGCGAGCAACAACGTATCCGTCGGCAGGAACGTAAATCCGAAAATCGTGAATTCCCGCCGGGTGATATTCAGAAAGATCGCCGGCCGCGAATTGACCTGCAGGTGGGGCAGGACAATGAACAGCACAATCAGGAAGTAGCCGACAATCCGCCGGCGATTCCAGAATTTCCCCTTGAACAGCCGGGGATACATCCAGCGACGTGAACCGTCTTTCTCCAGCGTGGATAAAACGTGTTCTTCAGGTTCCAGGACTTGGTCACTCATCGGGGTTCACCATATCACATACTTTTAAGACTACTCAAGACTTCGGCTGTTTCTCGGCGACGTCCTGCTCCGCCTTTTGATCTGCGTTTGGTGCAGATTCAGCATCAGACTTCCCCTCCGCGGTAGCGGGCGCTTGCCAGGGGCCGATTTTTTTGGCATTCGGTTCAGGTGGCTTCCCGGTGCCTTCCGGCAGAGACCCCTGCAGACTGGCCACATAGGCGGCGACCAGCACGATTTCATTAGGATGCAGGCGATTTCCCCAGGCAGGCATCGCCTGACCGTTGGCACCCTTCTCGACGACCGTGGCGATGTCGCCGATCTCTTTGACGTGAATCCAGTAATCATCGGTCAGGTTCGGGCCGACTTTTCCTTCCGCTTTCTCTGCATGGCAGGCCACGCAGTGCATCTGGAACACACTTTCGCCCACCTTGAGCCATTTCGGGTCATCCTTGTATTTATAGACCGTCGCTGAATTCAACTGGAGTTCACCAATTTCTGCGAACTGCAGCCGCAGGTTGTCGGCGACTTCGTCTTTATACTGATCGTAGATCGACCGCCCCGGAACGCCGGATTCATAGTAGAGCCAGTAGGGAATCGCAAAGAAGATGCATCCCCAGAACAGCATGACCCACCAGCCAGGCATCGGGTTGTCGTATTCCTGAATTCCGTCGTAGTTATGTGTGGTTAACTGGTCTTTTTCAGACATCATTGTCTCCGAATCTGGTTAGTCGTCCGAAAGCGGAATTTCTGATTGATGTTTATTTCTACTTTGCTGGTCAGCGCGACTTTGATACCCACCAGGGCAAACGCTATCAGGAACAGCACGAGTGCGATTTCGGCGCAGAAATCATAATTTAACAGACGCATGACTTCTTTGATCATAATAATTACCTCGTTGACGCTGGTTCTGCCCGGGCGGTCTTATTATCGGCCGCTGGTGCGGGTTCAGCGGATGGATTCGGGGATTTCGGAGTCTTGAACAGATCCGTTCCCAGACGCTGCAGGTAGGCGATCAGCGCGACGACCTGTTTGTCTTCCAGGCCCGAGGGACCTTTCTGACGTTCAATGTCATCAGCGATTGCTTTCGCCTGCTGCTTGGCCAACGTGATGGAATCGCTCAAGGCGGCTTTGTCGTAAGGAGCTCCCAGGTAGGAAGCGGCCCAGACGCGGTCCGGAATCGTCTTGAAATTCAGCTTACGTTTTTCCAGCCACGGATAAGGTGGCATGATCGAACCTTTGGTCATCTTTTCCGGATCACGGAAATGAATCAGATGCCAGAGATTGGACTGCTTGCCCCCTTCGCGTGCCAGGTCGGGACCGATGCGACGCGAACCCCACTGAAACGGATGGTCGTAAACGAATTCACCCGGTTTGGAATATTCACCATACCGCTTGGTCTCTGCCAGCATGGGACGAATCATCTGCGAATGACAGTTGTAACAACCTTCCGCTACGTAGATGTCCCGTCCGGCTAACTCCAGTGGTGTGTAAGGTGTCACCGTCGCGATGGTCGGCACGTTGGACCGGATCAGGAAGGTCGGAATGATTTCGAACAGCGATGCAGCCACCACAGCGATGATCACCCAGATGGTCATCAGGCGGGGAGCCGTTCCCAGCGACGGTGCCACACGAGTTGTTCAAAGACATCCAGCTTCTTGGCGACTTCCAGCACACCCGACAGACGAGACTGGGGAGCCGGATCGTCATCATAATGTGGCTCCAGCGCGGGAGCGTAATGTTCGACTTCTTCGTAGTTCGCAGGACGCCTCTTCCAGGTCTGGAAGAAGTTGTAGCTCAGCAGCAGTGCCCCGGAGAGATAAACGACCCCGCCGACTGCGCGGATCACGTATAACGGGATCAGCACGCGAACCGTTTCCACGAAGTTGGGATAAGCCAGCTGACCGGTATCGGTGATGGCCCGCCACATCAGTCCCTGAGTCAGCCCGGCGACATAGATCGGGAAGATATACAGCAGGATCCCGACTGTTCCCAGCCAGAAATGCAGATTTGCCAGCCGTGTACTGTAGAGTTCGGTCTGAAATAGTCGTGGCAGCAGCCAGTACATCATGCCGAAAGTCATGAACCCGTTCCAGCCCAGGGCGCCCGCATGCACGTGGGCGATGGTCCAGTCGGTGTAGTGTGACAGGGCATTCACAGATTTGATCGACAGCACGGGGCCTTCAAAAGTAGACATCCCGTAAAACGTGATGCCGACCACGAAGAATTTCAGGACCGGATCGGAAGTCACTTTCTGCCAGGCCCCGCGCAGGGTCAGCAGTCCGTTGATCATTCCCCCCCAGGAAGGCATCCAGAGCATGATCGAAAACAGCATACCCAGAGTTGAAGCCCATTGAGGCAGCGCAGTGTAGTGCAGGTGGTGCGGACCGGCCCAGATATAAATGAAGACCAGCGACCAGAAGTGCAGAATACTTAACTTATAGGAGAAGATCGGTCGGTTTGCCGCCTTGGGCAGGAAGTAATACATCAGCCCCAGGAACGGCGTTGTCAGGAAGAAGGCCACCGCGTTATGCCCGTACCACCACTGCATAAAAGCATCCTGCACACCGGCATAAACGGAATAGCTCTTGAACAGGCCAATCGGTACGACCAGGTTGTTGAACACATGCAGCAGCGCGACAGTCACAATCGTGGCGATGTAGAACCAGAGGGCCACATACATGTGCCGTTCGCGTCGACGGGCCAGCGTCATAAAGAAGTTCACACCAAAGAAACCGACCCAGACTACGGCGATCGCCAGGTCGATGGGCCATTCCAACTCGGCGTATTCCTTACTCTGCGTGATGCCTAAAGGCAGGGTCAGTGCGGCTGCCAGAATAATCAACTGCCAGCCCCAGAAATGCAGTCGTGACAACATGTCGCTCCACATGCGGGCCCGGCACAGACGCTGCGTCGAGTAATAGACGGCGGTGAAGATGGCGTTGCCGGCAAAGGCAAAGATGGCTGCGTTCGTATGCAGCGGTCGCAGGCGGCCAAAAGTGATGAAGTCCAGCCCCAGGTTCACGGAAGGAAACGCGAGTTCGGTCGCAATGACGATCCCCACCAGAAAGGCGACTACTCCCCACACCAGCGTTGCCAGGGCAAACATCCGGGAAATCTGGTCATCGTAAACAAACTTTTCCAGATTACTGTCCTGAGTGGCGTTTTCTAAAGTCGTTTCAGCCGACGGTTGCTCTCTGCTCCTGAAAACAACGCTTGATTACAATTGATAGATGTCTATGAGATCTACATATCTGAAACATGGGCAAAAAAATAACTGCCCTGAAACAGGCGTATCTGTACTTTAGTTTAGTTGATTGACCTAAGTCCTTTGAGGGAATGCCTCACATCTGTTCGTGGCAAACAGCACAACCCCGTCAGTGTGAAACCTTGCGGTTGTCGATTTTACTTTTTTATGAAATTCGTTCCAGAAATTTTTTCGACCTCACGCGCGAATTCTATGAGTGGCGAAATAGAAATAACAGATATAAATGTCGTATTTGGTGTCGAAGTCTCATGATAAAGAAAATTCACATTCGTCAGATTCGGTTTTTCTCATAATCGATAATCAAGGATTCAAGGAAATAGAAATGGATATCAAGCTGATGTGTGGTGCCGGGGCGGCACTGCTCTTCAATCTGCTGACTGTATCGACTCAAGCTGACGAGCCGACACTCTTCGATTCACCCGATATTGAGCTGGTAAGTGCATCTGCAGAACCTGCTGAATTACAGCTGTCGGGGCAGAAACGGAAGTTGGCGTGACACCGGATGCCGTCTTTACCGCGTATGAAGCCATGCCAGAGGCAGCCCCCTGTCAGACCTGCCAGTCAGATTGTGGCTGTCAGCAGTTTTGCCAGTGCGATTCCTGCCAGGCCTGCACACTCTGCGACCGCATTCCCCTGCTCAACCGTTTTCCCAGCGATCCCTGCTTCAAACACTGGATCATGCCCGTCAGTAACCCTGTCTGGTCGATCGACCCGCGTTCCCTGACCTATGTCCGTGGCGTGTTTGTCAATCAGATGATCGACTCGCAAACCCCCGTATTGGGAGCCGGCGACCTGCAGGTTTATGCTCTGCAGCTGG